>ONCJ01000005.1 GCA_900316295.1 uncultured Prevotella sp. | reverse complement strand
TTTATAATGTTTTTATCTAAAATCGCCCAAAAAGCCGTTTTTTTTCGTTCTAAGCCGTTTTAGCATTTTCTTTCAACGTACAAAGGTACGCTTTTTTCCCCACCCAGAAAAGCCTTAGAACGAAAATATCACGCAATTTAAGGTTTTGTAACTATATGAGGAGATGAGGAGGTGAGTAATAAGGAGTTAAAGGAGTTAAAGGAGTTAAAGGAGTTAAAGACGTTAGGAGTTGAGGAGATGAGGAGATGAGGAGTAAGGAGTTAAAGGAGTTAAAGGAGTTAAAGGAGTTAAAGACGATAGGAGATGAGGAGATGAGTTATAATAATCTGAGTAATCTGCGAGATCTGCGAGATCTGCGTGACCCAAAATCATCCGTGTCAATCCGTGTCAATCCGTGGTCATATATAGAGGCTAGTGAAAAAATCTGTGTAAATCTGTGTAATCTGTGAGAGATTTTATTAACTTTGGCTTCGCCGAAGTCACTTTCGCTCGACAATAAAAATAAAAGCGAGCTTTCATTTTGTATTTCTCTCGACTTTCCGTATCTTTGCACCCGTTTTTATACATATACTCAACTTTCGGAAGCTCTGCTTCCTTAGTGGTGAGGAGCAGGGAGCAGGGGGCAAGAGAAATGCTTTACTTCTTAAATCTCCACTCCTATAGGGAATATTCAAGGAAAAAGACTATCGTCTTTAACTCCTTTAACTCCCTTAACTCCTTTAACTCCAAAAAGTTGAGCGAATGCGAAACTTAAATACACATATTTATTAAATATCAAGATGGAATTAGCAACAAAGTACGACCCAAGAGAGGTAGAATCCAAGTGGTATCAGTATTGGCTGGACAACAAACTCTTCAGTAGCCAACCCGACGGCAGACAACCATACACCGTCGTCATACCGCCACCTAACGTCACCGGCGTACTCCACATGGGTCACATGCTCAACAACACCATACAGGACATCCTCGTGCGTCGTGCTCGCATGGAGGGCAAGAACGCATGCTGGGCTCCTGGAACCGACCACGCCAGCATAGCCACCGAAGCCAAGGTGGTGAAGAAGCTTGCCGAGCAGGGCATCAAGAAGAGCGACCTCACACGTGAGGAGTTCCTCAAACACGCATGGGACTGGACTCACGAGCACGGAGGCATCATCCTCAAGCAGCTACGTCGCCTCGGTGCCAGCTGTGACTGGGACCGTACAGCATTCACCATGGACGAGAAACGCTCTGAGAGCGTCATCAAGGTCTTCGTCGACCTGTATAACAAAGGACTCATCTATCGTGGACTACGCATGGTAAACTGGGACCCGAAGGCACAGACCGCCCTCTCTAATGAGGAGGTGATCTATCGTGAGGAGCAAAGCCACCTGTACCATCTGAAATACTATGTGGCTGACCCAGAGAACCTGCATATACCTGCTGACGCAGAGCAGGCAGGCAACATCATCCACAAGGACGACCGAGGCTACTATGCCGTCGTTGCCACCACCCGTCCAGAGACCATCATGGGCGACACCGCGATGTGTATCAACCCCAAGGACCCGAAGAACCAGTGGCTCAAGGGACGTAAGGTCATCGTACCTCTCGTAGGTCGTGTCATCCCCGTCATCGAAGACCGCTATGTCGACATCGAGTTCGGTACGGGCTGTCTGAAGGTAACCCCTGCCCACGACACCAACGACTACATGCTGGGCAAGACCCATAACCTCGACACCATCGACATCTTCAATGCCGACGGCACCATCTCTGCCGAGAGCCCTCTCTATGTAGGTATGGACCGCATGGAGTGTCGCCGTCAGATTGTCAAGGACCTCCAGGCTGCCGGACTCATGGAGCGTATCGAGGACTATGTCAACAAGGTGGGCTACTCCGAGCGCAACAGCGACACCGCCGTAGAGCCACGCCTCTGCCTGCAGTGGTTCCTCAAGATGCAGCACTTTGCCGACATCGCACTGCCCCCCGTCATGAACGATGAGCTGAAATTCTATCCAGCTAAATATAAGACCACATACAAGAACTGGCTCGAGAACATACAAGACTGGTGTATCAGCCGTCAGCTGTGGTGGGGTCACCGCATACCAGTATACTATATCAAGGACAGCGAAGAGTATGTCGTGGCTGAGACCGCAGAGAAGGCACTCACCCTTGCCCGAGAGAAGACAGGCGACAACCAGCTGCAGGCTTCCGACCTCCATCAAGACGAGGACGCTCTCGACACATGGTTCTCCTCATGGCTGTGGCCTATCTCCCTGTTCGACGGCATCAACAACCCCGACAACGACGAGATACGCTACTACTACCCCACCGCCGACCTCGTCACCGGTCCCGACATCATCTTCTTCTGGGTAGCACGTATGATTATGGCAGGCTACGAATATCGTGGCGACATGCCCTTCCGCAACGTATACTTCACCGGTATCGTTCGCGACAAGCTCGGCAGGAAGATGTCGAAGTCGCTCGGCAACTCACCCGACCCCATCGAGCTCATCGACCGCTTCGGAGCCGACGGCGTGCGCATGGGTATGATGCTCTCAGCACCAGCCGGCAACGACATCCTCTTCGACGAAGCCCTCTGCGAGCAGGGACGTAACTTCTGTAATAAGATATGGAATGCCTTCCGACTCGTCAAGGGATGGGAGGTTGCCGACATAGAGCAGACAGGACCCTCAAAACTGGCAGTCACATGGTTCGAGGCTAAGCTGAAGGAAGCCAATGCCGAGCTCAACGACCACTTCTCCAAGTACCGCATCTCCGATGCACTCATGACTGTGTACAAGCTCTTCTGGGATGAGTTCTCCAGCTGGTATCTCGAGATGGTGAAGCCAGCATACGTCGACGGCAAGGCACAGCCTATCGACCGCAAGACCTACGATGCCACCCTCAGCTTCTTCGACACGCTGTTGAAGATGCTCCACCCCTTCATGCCGTTCATCACTGAAGCCCTCTGGCAAGCACTCTACGAGCGCAAGGATGGTGAGAGCATCATGCGTGAGAGTCTGAAGCTCGATGCAGCCAAAGAAGATGAGAAGACCCTTATAGACAATGTTGAGACCATCAAGCAGGTTGTCAGCGGTGTACGTACCATCCGTTCGCAGAAGAACATTGCACCAAAAGAAAAACTCTCCCTGCAGATTGTCAACTCGCAACTGACCGGTACCTACGGTGAAGCCGTCATGAAGATGGCAAACCTCGAGAGCATCACTACAGTAAGCGAGAAAGACAGCACCGCCACCTCCTTCATGGTTGGCACCCACGAGTATGCCGTACCCCTTGGCGACATGATCGACGTAGAGGCAGAGATAGCCAAAGCCGAAGCCCAGCTCCAGCACCTCCAAGGCTTCCTTGCCGGCATCCGTAAGAAGCTCTCCAACGAACGTTTCGTCGCCAACGCACCCGAGGCAGTCGTAGCCCTCGAGCGCAAGAAGGAAAGCGACTCACTCGAGAAAATAGCAACACTCGAAGAGACCATCAAAGAACTACGGGACAGAAAATAAGCAACGACGCAAATCCCTACACGTCTGCACTTGACCGCTATGCGGTACTCTTAATACCACTATGTGGTAATCCTAATACCACTATGTGGTAATCTTGTTACCACTATGCGGTAATCCTAATACCACTATGCGGTAATCTTGCTACCATGTATATGTATTAATATTGGTATTATGTTTAATAAATTATAAAAAGGGTCGTTTTGATTTCCAAAACGGCCCTTTTTGCATTCTAATATGGGCCAAGTTGTTGTCCGATTTTCAAAAAAAGTCTAGGTTTCTTTGCATTTTTCTCAACATTTAGTAATTTTGCGCCCCATATAACTAAAACTACATACATAACAAACTACACAGACATGAAAACTAAATACCTTTTATTATTCATTCTGCTTATATGCTCTTTGACGAGCAAGGCAGAAAATAAAATCGTGACATTTGATGCTTCGGTGGATAGGACTGACGAAAAAACGTTGTCAAAAGAAGGGATAACAATATCATTAGTAAGAGGAGGTATAGATTTTAATAACAATACATACAAACAAAACTACAGAATAAGCTCTGGAGCTGAATTTAGAATTTCGTCTAAAATAGGTAATATAAAGAGAGTTAAATTTATTCTAAGTAAAGAAAACGACTACTCAAGAATAACTGTCGACAATAAAGCAATAACACTTTCTTCTAAAAAAGATTATGCAGAGTGGACAGGAGATCTTACACAAATTACGTTCTACTCTTCAGATACAAACCATTTCTCTTCCATCGCCGTCACTTACGACCGCTCAATAACAATGTCATCTTCTACCTACGCCACTTTCTGGTGTGAGCGGGCATATACCATGCCGACGGGACTTACTGGATATACGATAAGTGACGTGACGAACGGCAAGGTGGTGTACGGGATGACGTATGAGGCTGGAAGTATGGTGCCTGCCAAAACTCCATTATTGCTGCGTGGTAATGCTGGTACGTATGCTTATACTACATCTGACGACGCTACCGATGCTCCGACACCTAACCTGCTACAATGTGCCACGGGTACGGAGGTGAGCAGCAAGGACACATATTACTATAAGGTGAGCTATCGTAATAGTACGGATAAGACCATAGGATTCTTCTGGGACGCTAAGGATGGTTACTCTATAAACATTGACTATGGCAAGGCTTTTATGGCTGTTCCTGCTCCTGTAGCCGCCGGTGCGAAGGGGTTTGTTTTTGACAATATTGCAAATGGCATAGATATGATGCCAATGGATGACGCAATGGACGGACAACCCAAGGCAGGCGAATGGATATATGACACTAACGGCAGGGCATATAGATATTCGTCCTCTATAGACAAGGGGATATACATTACGAAGGGCGGAAGAAAGATAGTAATACATTAAAGAGTTAAGGAATAATGACACTAACACATAAAGGTCGCAGAACCTATACCGTCCCAACACTAATTACACTTCGCGTCGATGTGGAAGAATCGCTTGCCACCAGTTCTGATTTCGGAACAAACAATGAGTATAGCGATCAGCCAGCAATGTCAAAAGAAATGCCGAGCTTTGAACTCGACATTTTTAATGATTCCTCTTTTCTTTCGCAAAAGCCCACTACCCTCTCATACCATTGATGAAGTCGCGGGCTTGCATGCGGCGCTTGCCGTTCTGCTGGAGCTCAAGGAGCTCGAGCTGGAGGTCTTGGCAGTTGATGTATAGGTGTTTGCCGTCAACTGACCATTCGCCTGGAGCACCATCCGACGGACGGGGAGTCTTCTGGGTCTTGTATATCTTGAGTCCACCATGCTCGGAGCACCATGCTCCTGGATAGGGACTGAGTCCACGAATGAAGTCGTAGACTCGCTTGGCAGGCTGGCTCCAGTCTATCTTGCAGGTGTCCTTGAAGATCTTAGGCGCGGGGCTTAATAATGCGTAATGCTTAATGCGTAATGCGTAATTCTCGCGAGCATCGTCCTGACTTATCGTGGGTGGGTTGCCGTCATGCTCTTGGATGAGCTGGATGGTGTCGATGGCAGCCTGGGCACCAAGGTGCATGAGTCCGTCATAGACATACTCTACATCGGCATCGTCGGGGATGGCGAAGGGGCGCTGGAGGATGATCCTGCCAGTATCTATCTCGTGGTCGAGGAAGAAGGTGGTGACACCGGTCTGGGTCTCGCCGTTGATGATAGCCCAGTTGATAGGTGCGGCACCACGATACTGAGGGAGCAGGGAGGCATGGACATTGAAGGTGCCGTAAGGGGGCATAGCCCAAACGACCTCGGGCAGCATACGGAAGGCGACGACTACCTGCAGGTCGGCACGATAGCTGCGAAGCTGGTCGAGGAACTCGGGGTCACGCATCTTCTCGGGCTGGAGCACAGGGATGCCATGCTCGAGGGCATACTGCTTGACAGGGGGTGCCTGCAGCACGCTGCCATGTCTGCCCACGGGCTTGTCGGGTTGGGTTACTACGCATACTACATCGTAACCTCCCTCAACCAGTCGACTGAGAGTAGCTACAGCAAATTCGGGGGTGCCCATGAAGATTATTCGCATGATTGTTAAAGGAGTTAAAGGAGTTAAAGGAGTTAAAGGAGTTAAAGACGATAGGGGATGAGCTATTGATAAACTTGGGAGTTAAAGGAGTTAAAGACGATAGGAGATGAGGAGATGATATTTCGTCATGCTTGTCCACTGAACAGTCTTTCTCATAATGGTATTGTTTTTTGGTTTACTCTGCAAAAGTAATATATTTACCGCAGATTACGCAGAAAAAGCGGATTTTTCTTTTCGAGATCACGCGGATAATTAAGACGACCACGGATTGACACGGATTCGGATGATTTTGGGTCACGCAGATCTCGCAGATCTCGCGGATTTTTTCTAAAAACCAAAAACAAAACACTAAAAACTGTATCGACCACGGATATCACGGATTCACACGGATGATTCCAAAAACTAAAAACTAAAAACTAAAAACTGTACCGACCACGGATAGCACGGATTCTCAAGACCTTCGGAATGAGCGAGCAAAGCTCGAGCGCACACGGATGATTCTAAAAACTAAAAACTAAACACTAAAAACTAAACACTAAACACCAAAGACTATTCTGCCGAGAAGTCGGCTACCATCTGGCGGTAGGTTGTGAAGAGACGGGAACGGGAGATGTAGCCGACGAGGTGGTTGTCAATGTCGACAACTGGTAGGAAGATGGCACTGGTGCGGTCGAAGGCTGCCATGACATCCTCCATGGGATCGCCAACACTGAGCACGGCGGGTGGCGGGGTCATGAGCTGATAGACCTTGAAACGATGATAGAGCTCGGTACGGAAGAGGACATGGCGTAGCTTGGTGATGTCGATCTCGCCAAGGAGTGCACCGGCATCATCGGTGACGGGCACGTAGATGGTATGGCTGCGACTGATAACATGGACGAGCTGTCCCATCTCCATATCGCGAGGTACGGCGGTATATTCCTTGTCTATAATCTGATCGAGACTCATCAGTGTGAGCACGGAATGGTCGGTATGATGGGTGAGGAGACGACCCTCACGGGCGAGACGCATGGCGTAGATGCTGTGCTGCTCGAAGACGGAGATGGTGAGGTAGGCGCAGACGCTGACAATCATGAGTGGCAGGAAGAGTTGATAGCCACCAGTGAGCTCAGCGATGAGGAAGATGCCTGTTAGAGGTGCGTGCATCACACCTGCCATCACACCTGCCATGCCGAGGAGGGTGAAGTTGCGCTCGGCAACATTGACTCCTATCTGATGCTGGTTCCACAGACGAGAGAAAAGGAAGCCAGTGAAACCACCAATAAACAGTGAGGGGGCGAAGGTACCACCGCATCCGCCACCACCATTGGTGGCTGAGGTGGCGAAGACCTTAGTGAAAAGGACGAAAGCCACATATAATAATAACAGGTCGCCATGACCTGCAAAGGGCGACTGCTGGAGCAGCTGCTCCCAGTCTGCCTCGGTCTTACCGTTGATGAGGATGGAGAGACTGTCGTAGCCCTCGCCATAGAGTGAGGGGAAGAGGAAAATGAGACTGCTGAGCACCAGACCGCCGATGGCAAGACGCACATAACGGTGACGTGCAAGACGGGCATAGCCATTCTCACACCATGTCATGACACGCATGAAATAGAGTGAGACGAGGCCGCAGACGACACCAAGGAGAACGGTGGCTGGCACGCGCTGGAGCTGCCATGCTGACTCCATCTCGTAGGAGAAGAGGCTGTCGGTACCGCTGAAGAGGTAGGAGAAACAGGTGGCGGTGACGCTGGCTACAAGGATGGGCAGAAGTGACGCCATGGTGAGGTCGACCATCAGGACTTCGAGGGTGAACACGAGTCCCGCGATGGGAGCCTTGAAGACGCCGGCAATGGCAGCACTGGCACCACATCCCACGAGGAGCATCAGCGTATGGTTGTCCATACGGAAGAACTGTCCCAACCGACTGCCGATGGCACTACCTGTGAGAACTATAGGTGCCTCGGCACCTACCGAACCACCGAAGCCGATGGTGATGGCAGAGGCGATGACAGAGCTCCACGTGTTGTGACCCTTCAGACGTGACTGCTTGGAGGCTATGGCATAGAGCACACGGGTGATGCCGTGAGAGATATTGTCCTTGACAACATACTTGACAAACAAGGAGGTAAGCCAGATGCCGACAACAGGTAGAACAAGGTAGAGCCAGTTGAAAGACTCTATACGGAAGCCTGAACGCAACAGATGTTGTATCTCATGGATGAGTAGATGGAGCACCCAACCGGCTACGCTGGCAAAGAGTCCCACGAGGAATGCCAACAGAAGGACTACTCCCTTGTCGGAAAGGAGTTGCTTAATGCGTAATGCGTAATGCGTAATGCGTAATTGCATATTATTTAATGCGTAATGCTTAATGCTTAATGCTTAATGCGTAATGCGTAATGCGTAATGCGTAATTGCATATTATTTAATGCGTAATGCTTAATGCGTAATGCTTAATGCGTAATGCTTAATGCGTAATGCGTAATGCGTAATGCGTAATGCGTAGAACTCTCACTCCTCACCTCCTCATTACTCATCTCCTTAACTCCTCATTTCCTTATCACCACTACTTCCCCACCCCGTCCTATCTTGATGACGCTGGAAGGCTGGTGCGGCTGGTGCTCCTGACGGCGTGAGAAGCAGACGTAGTCGACTGCATTGAGGATGGCCTCGGAAATGTCACGGTAGTTCTGCGCTGCCGGCTCGCCACTGATGTTGGCACTGGTGCTGACAAGTGGTTTCTGGAATCGGTAGCACAGCTCACGGGAGAAGGGCTCATGGGTGATACGAATGCCAACGGTACCGTCCTCAGCAAGAAGCTCGGGAGCCAGTCCGCTGGCACCGTCGAGCACAAGTGTGATGGGAGACCCCACCCTACTCTTTGCTCCTCGTTCCTCGTTCCTCGCTCCTCGTTCCTCGACAGCATCGATGAGCTGCCAAGCCACCTCTGGAACATCGCGTACATAGCGCTGCATGCGCACATCGGAGTCGACAAGGCAGATGAGAGCCTTGGAGTCATCACGCTGTTTGATCTGGTACACACGTCGTACTGCCTCGCTATTGGTGGCATCACACCCTATGCCCCAAACAGTATCGGTGGGATAGAGTATCACTCCACCCCGCCGAAGTACTTCGATTGCTTGTCGAATGTCTTGTTCTTGTGTCATTATTTTAAGTTTCGCATTCGCTCAACTTTTGGGAGTTAAAGGAGTTAAGGGAGTTAAAGGAGTTAAAGGAGTTAAAGACGTTAGTCTTTTTCCTTGAATATTCCCTATATTTTGGAGTTAAAGGAGTTAAGGGAGTTAAAGGAGTTAAAGACGTTAGTTTTTGTGGTTTTATAACCATTTTACTAATGTATTGTCCTTTAACTTCTGCCGCTGAAAGCGGCTATCTTCCTTTGACTTCTTATAACTCCTCTCAACTTCCGAAAGTTGAGTTATGATTTTTTTGTTTTGGTCGCAGGTTTCTTCGCCGCAGCCTTTTTCTTCTCGACAGAAGCCTCAACCTTTTCCAACTTAGTCTGAAGACGGAGAATCTCCTTTTCCTTCATCGCTATCTCGTCACCTTGATTCTTGATGGTGGTGAGCAAGGCATTGAGCTCTTCGTTGTCAATCTCATCTGGATAGAGGCTGTTGACACGGCTCATGAAGTCGCCAAGGATATTCATGTAGTTGGTGAAGGCATCGAACGGACTGCTGTAGATGCCACGATCGAGCCCCACGTTGCTGGGCTTGGTGGTCATGAAGCGGAAGTTGTTGGAAGCCTGCAGATAGTCCCAGTCCTGATTGATGCGCTTGTCGTTGGCAATACGCACACGGTCAGCAACGCTATAGAGCTTGTTGAAGGCTTCACGCTGCATAGGATTGCCGAGCCAGCAGCTGACGTCGCGCTCCTCGTCGACCCAAGAGAGGGTGTCGGGCACGTCAAGAGCACCAACGCTCTTCATCTTCATACATATCTCAGTAGGTGTTGAGAAGGTGATGCCCTTCTCCTTTGCACATGCCGGAATGGCACGCAGGAACTCGAGGATGTTGCTGGAGAGTGGCTGGGCGATGCCAAGAGCCGACAGCTCCATGAAGATATTGATGATCTGGCTCCCCTCTGGATGGGATGCAATCTCATTGACATAAGCATCGGCGAAGAGTGGATAGCCCGCCCACTCGCTGTTGTTGAATCGCAGAGAGATGTCGTCGCTGAGCTTGACGTCACGGAGAAGGAGCTTGAGGTTAGGCGCAAGGGCACAGTTATATATATAATGTGGCGACTTCCAACCAAGCACATGCTTGGCTCCCTCGGTGAGCATACCCTTGAAACCCATCTGGGCTGCCTGCAGACCGATGTCATCAGAGTAGATAAGAGAGGAGTTGCGCAATACTTTTGGCTCTTGTCCGAAGTATTCCTTAATCTTCTGACACTGCTTCTTCACATCAGCGGCAAAGGCTTCCTCGTTGACGAGTGATGAAAGACCGTGGCTATAAGGCTCAGCAAGGAACTCTACGCAACCTGTCTCATTGAGCTCCTGCAGTTTCTCGAGCACCTGTGGAGCGTGCATCTCAAGCTGCTCCATACCTACACCTGAGAGAGAGAACGCAACCTTGAAGTACTTGCCGTTCTCACGAATCATCTCACCAAGGGTGGTAAGAGCAGGCATATAGGAACGCTCGGCGATGTCACTGATGCTACGCTCATTCTCGTAGTCATCATAATAGTAATGGTCGGTACCGATGTCGAAGAAACGGTAACGCTTCAGATGAATAATCTGATGTATCTCAAAATATAAGCAAATCGTTTTCATAAATTAAAGCCCACCCCCAGCCCCTCCCAAAAGGAGGGGAGTTTTTCCGGTTACTCTTGCTAAGGGTTCTGGGTCTCCATTTTTTAATTGTTAAACTTCTAAATAATATTACGTATCTTTTATCTCTCCCCTTCCTTTGGAAGGGGTTAGGGGGTAGGCCTTTCAAACCCATCCCATGGTTCTCATGTAGAGTTCTCTGATCCAGGCTCCTACCTTGACCCATGTGATCTGGTCTACCTCCTTCTTGCCTTCTTCTTGCAGATACTTGAAGAGGCTCTCATTGTGACAGATGGAGTACATGGCATCGGCGATAGCATGGATATCCCAATAGTCTACCTTGATGCAGTTGGTAAGAATCTCAGCACATCCACTCTGCTTGGAGATGATAGTGGGGGTACCACACTGCATGGCCTCGAGAGGTGAGATGCCGAACGGCTCAGACACTGACGGCATTACATAGACATCGGAGTCTTTGAGACATTCGTACACCTGTTTGCCGCGCATGAAGCCCGGGAAGTGGAAGCGGTCGGCTATGCCGCGCTCGGCAGCAAGATAGATCATCTGATCCATCATGTCGCCACTACCTGCGAAACAGAAACGCACGTTACGGGTGCGATGGAGCACCATATTGGCTGCCTCGACAAAGTATTCGGGACCTTTCTGCATGGTGATACGCCCGAGGAAGGTGACCACCTTCTCCTTGCCCGTATGGTCGGGACGCGGAATGTCTTGCAGCTCCTGCTTGAGCGGATAGACTGCATTGTGGACGGTGAAACACTTGCGTGGGTCCTGATGATAATGGTTGATGACAGTCTGACGTGTGAGTTCAGACACACACATGATGCAGTCAGCATTGTCCATACCATCCTTCTCTATGCCATAGACAGTGGGGTTCACCTTGCCACGAGAGCGGTCAAAGTCGGTAGCATGGACGTGAATGCACAGCGGTTTGCCACTGACATTCTTGGCATGGATACCTGCAGGATAGGTGAGCCAGTCATGAGCATGGATGATATCAAACTGCTCGGTGCGGGCTACGACGCCAGCAATGACTGAATAGTTGTTGATCTCCTCATGAAGATTGGAGGGATAGCCTCCGGCAAACTCCATACATCCGAGATCGTTGACATGCATATAATTGAAATCAGCATAGATATGGTCGCGCAACTGATAGTAGTAATCAGGATTCATGATGTTGCCCACCCGATCCTGAACATAGTCGCGGCTGACATCTCTCCATGCTATAGGGACTGCATTCATGGCGATGATGCGGGCAGCATGCTGCTCCTCGTCGCCAAAAGGATGAGGCAGACAGAGCGCTATCTCGATGTCGCCCTGGGCCTTGAGTCCCTCGGAGATACCGTAATTGGCTGTTGCGAGTCCTCCGAATACGTGGGGAGGATACTCCCATCCGAACATTAGTACTTTCATAGTAGCTTCCTCCTCTTATTAAAATTGATACTGATATTTCTCTAATAGCTCGAGGGTACGTAGTATCTCACCGACGTTCATGGCGAACGAGGTGGCACCACGACCATGGAACGGTGGGTTACCGTCGAAGAGCTCACTGATAGTGCCGAGGGCATGATAGCTCATCTCGTCCTCATAGCCCACCATCTGACGCTCGATGAAGCTGAGACGGGTGCGCTTGTAGAGTTTGAGGCATGCCTCCATATAGAATCCACCGAGCCAAGGCCACGCTGTACCCTGATGGTAGGCGTAGTCGCGCTGGTTCTGCGGACCGACATATATAGGATTGTAGCCACCACTCTTTGGAGAGAGTGAACGGAGTCCCTTTGGCGTGAGCAACTCACGGGTACAGATGTCAAGAACTGACTTCTTCTGCTCCTTGTTGAGTGGCGAATAGTCGAGTGCCACAGCGAAGATCATATTGGGACGAACACTCCAGTCCATCATATTGCCATCGACATAGTCGAAGAGGTAGCCATACTCGTTAAGGAATGTCTCGACGAATGAGGTCTTCACCTGCTCGGCGAGTGTGTCGAGCTGTTGCTGACGTTTCTCGTTCTTCTTCTCCTCAGCCAGCGACGCAGCAAACTTCAGGGCGTTGTACCACAGGGCGTTGAACTCAACGATATAACCAGTACGTGGAACAACCGGATGGCCATTGGCTGTGGAGTTCATCCATGTCACGGCAACGTCCTTACCCTCAGTATGGAGCAGTCCGTTCTCCTCTACAGTGAGGTTGGGGTGCTTGTCGGCGAGGATGAAGTCGACAAGGTCTTGTACAAACTTACCATACTTCTTCAGGCAAGCATCCTTGCCCACCTCTTTGGCATACTGCTGGATAGACCATATAGCCCACAGTGGCACGTCAGGTTTTTCTATTTCATAGATACGACCCTGTGGCTTGCCTGCCATGAAGTTGCGGTACTCTTTCTCCGCACTTGCCATAACGAGTTCGAAGTAGTCGTCTTCCTCGATAGAAAGGGTCAGTCCCGGCAAAGCTATGAATGTGTCACGGGCACGACACTTGAACCAAGGATAGCCAGCAAGCAGATATCGCTCGTCGTTCTTGGTACGGATATGGAACTGGTGAGCGGCATTGACCAGACAATGGAAGAAATTGTCGCGTGGAGCACGCAGAGCAACCTCCTCGTCGAAGAGCTTCTTCAGACGTGTGGTCTTTATCTCACTGGTAGAAGCAGCGAAGACGATGCTCTCGCCCTTCTTGATGGTCATCTCAAAATAGCCAGGTACGTAGAGGTCCTCATTAGAGGCATAGCCACGCTCCTGCTCCTTGGGATATTCCACGCCACGATACCAGTCGGGCTGGAAAATAAACTCATTCTTCTTTGAGAACTGCATATACAGGTCGGGGTAGCCGGCATACATACACGTCTTGATACCACCATCTACCTGATGATAGACGCGTGAAGCCGTAGAGTTCTCATGGGTGAACTGACGCACACTGCGGAACGCCAAGAACGGACGGAAGCGCAGAGTAGTAGCAGAATGGGCATCGACGAGCGTATAGCGTATCAGCAGACGATCTTCATAGTTCTGGAAGAGAAACTCTTTCTTCAGAACGACACCGCCGACACGATAGAGCGTCGTGGGTACCTTGTCACAGTCGAACTCACGGATGTACTTGTGTCCCTTAGGACTGAAATTGTTACCCTGGTACTTATGTAGTCCCAGATTGAACTCAGCGCCATGCTGAATGACCGTACAATCCAATGACGAGAGGAGGACATGGTTCTCATCGTCAAGCTCGGGCACAGGTACAACCAAGAGCCCGTGATACTTACGGATGTTACAGTCTACAATCGTGGAACATGAATACGCTCCCGAACGGTTGGTGCGAAGCAACTCTTTCGGTAGCGATTCTTCCAGGTTGGTCATAGTGGCCTTTTCGAATCGTAGATAACTCATATTTGTTTAGGTTTTTTATATATGTTTGTTCTAATTAGTATTAGTCCTCACAAAAGTATGAAATTATTCTTGTTTGTACAAAAAAATCATCGTTTTTTTGAAAAAACGATGACTTTTTACCTTTTTATGCACTCTTCTCACCCTCTCACGTCTTAGTTTGGAATAAGGAAGTTGATGACCTCCTGTTCGACCGTAATACGGAACTCACCAACAGGAGCTCCGCTCATCAGTCGACCATCTACTCCTACCATGGCATGCTCAGCCTGCTCGAAGGTGAGCTCACGTGTGCGGTAAGGATGGACGCTGCGATGGTTGAGAAACTTACCCTTAAGGAACAAGTATATACCCTCAAAGAGCTGAGTCATCTCGGGATGATAGACCACAGAGACGTCGAGCAGACCATTATATGGTACCGCATTAGGTGTCTGACCATAGCCTGAGGCATTGCCCACGCAGACTGTCATCACACGACGCTTGATGCGCTCGGTATCGATGCGTATGTTCATCATGTACTCCATACGCTGGAAGATGAGCAATAAGAAAGAGAAGAAGAAAGACAACGTACGCGAGCCAAAGAAGTGACGGGTCTGACGACGCAGGTTCATGATGGCTGCGATGAGTCCCACATTGACACAGTTGAGGAAGTAGCGATGACAGTTCTCATTCTTTCGGTTCTTATAGCGGATGCAACCGAGATCGATCTTGCGAATGCGACGCTGTTTGAGCCAAGCTATAGTCTGCTCTATCTCGCCCTCGTCAAAGCCCCAGAAGTGGGCAAAGTCGTTCATCATACCGTTAGGAATGACGCCGATAGCAATCTCGTCGCGCACCTTCTTCTCGACCTGCATCAAACAGTTGACCGCATCATTGAGCGCCGAGTCACCTCCGACGATGACAATGGTCTTATAGCCATTATTGATCATCATCTTGATGAGTCGTTCGACACTGCCCACGCTCTCGCTCTGAATCTTGTCATATTCGATGCCCTGCTCTTGCAAGGCCCTCTCTATCCGTTCCCAGCGGCGCTGTGGTCTGTTGATGATTCCACCCTTAGGGCAATAGAGTATGCCCCACTTATCTTCTAATGCATAATTCATAATGCGTAATTATTACAATATTGATATTTCGTTTATTTCACTTTCATAGAAAATTATGCATTATGCATATCGCATTACGCATTGAACTTTCTCTTCCATAGGCAACATAGCATCTATCCAGTGGATGGTAAAGCCTCGCCGCTCCATACCTCGGAACCATGTCATCTGTCGCTTGGCAAACTGATGGATGGCTATCTCAAGTTGACGGAACATCTCATCATAGGAGAGCTTGCCGATGGCATATTCTGTAACATACTTATATTCCAGACCATAGTAGATGAGGTCCTCAGCAGGTATGCCACGATCAAGCAACCCTCGTATCTCCTCCACCATTCCATTGTCGAGTCGCTGACGCAGACGAGCGGTTATCTTCCTGCGGCGCTCCTCACGGTCAATGTCTACACCTATTATTATATATGGAGGAGCCTCACCCCTGCCCTCTCCGAAAGGTGAGGGAGTAAGAGGAGACTTACCCTTGTGATCGTCACGCATCTCCTCCAATTTTGCCGTTTCTATCTCGATAGC
Organism: uncultured Prevotella sp.; assembly: GCA_900316295.1. Taxonomy (GTDB): domain Bacteria; phylum Bacteroidota; class Bacteroidia; order Bacteroidales; family Bacteroidaceae; genus Prevotella. The sequence continues at coordinate 66,555 of ONCJ01000005.1, read as the reverse complement.
ACGAATGGCACGTTGGGCGGTATCCACATCAGTGGTGTTATGCATGCATGTGCCAGTCTGCCGCTTCAACTCCCTGAGCATCTCGGTGAGTTCTTCGAGGCTCTTGTCTGCCAATCGTTCACGCAGCTCTGGGTTCTGTGGTACGGGAGAGAGCTGGTAGCCCTTCAAGACCGCTTCGATATACAGCCCGGTTCCGCCACACAATATCGGTTGGACTCCCCTGCCCTTGATATCTTCGTAGGCATTAAGGAAGTCCTGCTGATACTGGAACAGATTATATTTAGTTCCTGGTTCGCAGATGTCGATGAGGTGGTAGGGGATGGTCCCGTACTCCTCCAAGTCCTTACCAGTGCCGATATCCATTCCACGATATACCTGACGGGAGTCGGCAGAGATTATCTCAGCTGCTCTACCTTCATGTTCGCTCAAGTATGCAGCAAGAGCCACAGCAAGAGAGGTCTTCCCACTTGCCGTTGGTCCGAGTATGGTTATCAGTAGATTGTTGTCTATCATCTGCTTAATTTCAGAATACAAAACCTTTCTGTTTTTCTTCAGGTTTTAGAATCCACTCAACCTTTATTTTTACTAAACATCCGTCGTACCCACTGGATGTTGTCTATCCACTGGATGATTGGACCTATCACAGGAACCACTCTCAGTCCGCCCCATCGCAGTCGGTTCACCTCGTCAGGAAGCATGTGGGAGATAACCGCATTCGCCTCAATACCTGCCATTGACTTGACATATTCCTTGGCACCACTCTGCACCTGTTCCTTCTTGATGTCTTTTTCTGTATCAGCAACGCTCTTTCCTTCTGGAGTAACTATGAGTTTCTGATATTTCTGAAACAACTGAGTATACTCACCGTATAACGGACTCTGCATGAACTTAGTAGCGAAGACTGCCTGATCGGGACATTGAGCGGCAAGGTTTCCCATACGACTAAAGAGGTCGTCGAAGTCACGCCGCGCCTCATCCGTGAGCCGAAACTGCTGTTCCACTACGTCGCGATATGGTTTTATCCAAATGTCGTTCATTATTCTGTATTTAGTTATTTTCGCATGTTTTCCTTGCAAATGTACAAAAAAAAACCGTCTGACAAGAACAGACGGCTTTTTTTCTTATTTTTTAGCGTTTATTACTTCAGATAGAAGGAACCCATACCTACTCCATAATTGCGAAGTGAGCCATACTTGCCACCTCCCATGTAGTCCTGACACCATGTACGACTGAAAGCACGCTTGCCATATTCATCCTTCTTGATGACATAACCACTGACGGTACGACGCTCCAAAGGCTTAACATTCCAGTTGTTGCTGGTGATGACAACATCGATAACGCTCGGATCCTCACTTTTAGCTTCAGCCAAAGCCTTTGCCTTTAGTGAACCATTGAGTTTGCCCGCCTTGGGCATCGGATGACGCTCAATATTCTCTGGAGAATTACTTTCGAGAGCCTGTCCTACATAATATACGAAGGACTTTGCTCTGAAGAACAGTCGGAAAGCAACATTTGTGTTGTTTGGAGCTGGATTAGGACCATCGAATTCGGTGGTGAGACCTTCAAGAAGAAGGGATATCTTATTCATACGATTGATATCTTCCTTGATGAGCCGTACATCCTCAGGACCAGCAAACATGCCCTCCTTACTTGCAAGACCATAGAACTGGAACTTACCTGACTGATTCTTATTAACGGTGAGGATCTGCTTGTCGCCAGTTACCATGATGTCGCCGAAGCCCCACTCTATCTGCCAATTTTTTGGATCATTTCCTAAAATTTTTCCCTGCATGCTTAGGTTCATACGCTGCTGTATCTCACCATAGAAAGCATCCCAACGCTCTTGCTCTGCCTCAACCTCAAGGAGCAGACTGGTGGTATAGCCACCCAACTGCGAGAACAAACCGGTATTCTCGGCCATCAGAATCTTACGATTGGCTTGGAAGCGAGCATCAAGCTTTTCTTTCATAGCCTTCACCTCATCTACACTGGTGTTTGGCAGATTATAGAGATACCATGTGATGTTCATGTTGCTCTCATCTGCCGATGGTGGCCATGTGTACGACTTGGTCACTCCCTCCTGCATAGGCCACGGGCACTCTGGCATCTGTTTGCCGTCGAGCACCTTTTTCTTCACAATCTCGTACATCTTCTTACGGGCTTTCTCCTGAGCCTTATCCACAGCCTTGTTCGCTATGTTTTCGACCGTACCCTCTGCCTTGTTCTTGATTACCTTTCCGATGTTTGTTCCCTTGCCAATTTTTGGGAACTGTGCATTTGCCGTAGAAGCAAACACAAACATCATGGCTGCAGCCATGAAAGTTTTCAGAATACTTTTGTTTGTCTTCATAATCTTTATAGTTTTTGATTAGTAATTATTTCTTTATAAAATCAAAACCTCCACCGTTCCACTTCAGTGTGTAGTGTTTCATTCCATTGGATGTATTGAGCCACAGGCTGATGTCCTTACCCTTGTCTGGAAGATTGATGACGGTGCCGTCGGTGAGTCCTATTTCATTGAACTCGTCGCCGCAGACATCGCCTGTTGGAGTCCACTCCATCATTCGGGTCTTGGAGTCGTAGGTATAAAAGGTGATACCGTCATATTGACCCATGACGGGACGACCATTCTGATAGGTGGCGATGACCTGCCCAACTATCTTGTGGCGACCATCCTTGCAGTTCCAGTAGCATGTCTCGATGGTCTGCTTTGAGTTGTCTTCGGCATAAAGATGGCTATAGGATACAAAGCCATTAGGCTTGTCTACCTTAATCTTTACGGCTGGCGGCAGTCCATTGCCTTTCTTATAGAGTTGCCAGTAGCCTTCGAATACCCCAAGAGCCTCATCCTCGGCATGACTAAGTAGTGCATCGACAAAATCGCAGATGGTTGGGGCTGCACCAGTGAAGCTTACACGATATGCCATGTCGCCATCGTCTTGTGCCTGTGCCGTAAGGAAAAAGGCGGGCAGCATCAATAGTAACAGTATTCGTTTCATCATGGTGAGAGCGTTTTTTAGTTTAATATTCTATTGTCGTTAAGTTAGCGTTGAGTTATCGTCAACGACATCTACTTCTCGTCGTCGTTATATCCCTTTTTTATTGTAGTGGAGGTATAGATGGGACGCATGCCGTTCCATTTCATCAAGTGCTCATGTCGATTGCCGTCAACGAAGTCAGTGACGATGAGGTCCTTGCCTTTTTGTGGCAGACTGAAGTAGCGCTGACCATCTCTTGGCTTTGGCGGCAGTCCAACCAGGATGTTTGGTTCCGGACGCAGAGTCCATGTATATTCCTCATAGTCGTAGAAGCATACGAACTCTATCTCCGGATCGGTGGGCTTGCCGAGGCATACAGCAAGCAGGCGATGACCGTCAGAGCGATTCCACACGCATGCCGACATATACTCGCTGTCGGTACCAGCATCATAGACCCTTACGAAGCCGTTCTTTGCATCGTTGATAACAGTACGCTCGGTTTCGTCATTTGGGTCTACATACTTCTCGAGTCCTTTTTCCATAACGTCACGAGCCTCAGCGACAACGTACGTGGGCCATGTCTTGTCGAATGCCTCAAGCATAACTCCCAAGCTGCCGTTCACTACATGTTCGATGGTTTTATTCTTCCAATTCTCCGCAATCAGTTCGAGCGGACAACTCTCAAAAGTTCTGTCCTGTGCTTGCATTGTTAGCACTAATGCTGGCATGATGAATAGGAATAATAGTCGTTTCATAGGGTTAATAGTAAATGGTTACACCGCAAAGGTAATCATTATTTGCTAAATAAAAACATTTTTGCTGAAAAAATGAACAAAAAAAAGACCACCCGACATTTCGAGTGGTCTGAATATTTGAGTTATTGACTCTTTTATTACTTCAGCTCTGCGAGGTACTTGATAGTACGTACCATCTGAGAAGTGTAAGAGTTCTCATTGTCGTACCAAGCAACAACCTGTACGAGAGAGTTGCCGTCGCCAATCTTGCTTACCATAGTCTGGTTAGCGTCGAAGAGAGAACCGAACTTCATACCGATGATGTCAGAAGAAACGAGCTTCTCCTCAGTGTAACCGAATGACTCGTTCTGAGCAGCCTTCATAGCAGCGTTGATGTCCTCAACAGTAACCTCACCCTTAACAACTGCGTGCAGGATAGTGGTAGAACCTGTTGGAGTTGGAACGCGCTGTGCAGCACCAATCAGCTTGCCGTTGAGCTCTGGGATAACGAGACCGATAGCCTTAGCAGCACCAGTAGAGTTAGGAACGATGTTCTGAGCACCTGCGCGAGCACGCTGTACATCACCCTTGCGCTGAGGACCGTCGAGGATCATCTGGTCACCAGTGTAAGCGTGAACAGTTGTCATGATACCGCTCTGGATTGGAGCGAAATCGTTCAGAGCCTTGGTCATAGGAGCCAAGCAGTTTGTTGTACAAGAAGCTGCAGAGATAACGGTATCTGCTGGAGTCAGAGTCTTGTGGTTTACATTGTAAACGATAGTTGGGAGGTCATTGCCTGCAGGAGCAGAGATGACAACCTTCTTAGCACCAGCTGTCAGGTGTGCAGAAGCCTTCTCCTTAGATGTGTAGAAACCTGTGCACTCGAGAACAACGTCTACATCCAGCTCACCCCAAGGCAGCTCAGCTGCGTTTGGCTTAGCGTAGATAGTAATCTTCTGACCATCAACAACGATGTAGTCCTCACCAGCCTCTACAGTGTGCTTATTCTCACCGATCTTGCCACAGAAACCACCCTGAGCGGTGTCATACTTCAAGAGGTGTGCCAGCATCTTTGGACTTGTCAAGTCGTTGATAGCTACTACTTCATAACCCTCAGCCTCGAACATCTGACGGAATGCGAGACGACCGATACGGCCAAAGCCGTTAATTGCTACTTTTGTCATAATTGCTTATTACTTTTTGTATAAAAATGATTATTAATTCTATTATCCTATTGATAGTGTTTAAAGAAAATCACACTCTAAAGAGCACTTTTTTCTTATTTCGCTCGCAAAGTTACAAAGTTTTTTCTATTTTTGCATCAGATTTGAACATTAAATAATTCAAAATATTACACTAAGTGCCATAGAATTGATATTGCTCAAGCAATGGAACAAAATATTGTAAAACAAAGATTGCAAAATTAACAAATACGCAGAAAGTAGTATATCACACATTATTAATACATAAACCATTTAACTTTTTACGATTATGGGATTTATTAAAGAATTCAAGGAGTTTGCCTCTAAAGGCAACGTAATGGACATGGCTGTCGGCGTTATCATCGGCGGTGCATTTGGCAAAATCGTCAGTTCACTTGTCGACGACATCATCATGCCTGTAGTAGGTGTTGTTACTGGTGGTATCGACTTCACTACGCTCTCTGCCAAGGTGGGCGATGCAGAAATCAAGTATGGTATGTTCTGCCAGAACATCATCGACTTCCTCATTATCGCCTTCTCCATCTTCTGCGTCATCAAGGCCATCAACAAGTTCAAGAAGAAGGAAGAGCCAGCACCAGAGGCACCCGCAGGACCTACCACCGAGGAGCTGCTTGCTGACATCAAAGAGATCCTGAAGAAGAAGTAAGTGAGGCTCTCCGCCTACTGATTAAGTCAGATAAGGTGACACGTAAAGACTGCCACCTTATCTTTTTTATTCCCAAATTTCATATACAATACAAACCATCCTCATGGTTAAGACAATAGACTTCAAACCGAAATTCATTTCGGTATTAAAGAATTACGACCGCAAGACATTCTCTGCCGACCTTATGGCGGGAGTGATAGTGGGCATCGTGGCGCTGCCACTTGCCATCGCTTTCGGTATAGCCAGCGGAGTGACACCCGAGAAAGGTATCATCACGGCTATTGTTGCCGGAATGTTCATATCGCTCTTTGGCGGTTCTAAGGTACAGATTGGCGGACCTACGGGAGCCTTCATCATCATCGTCTATGGTATCATACAGCAATACGGCATTCAGGGACTCACCATAGCCACGCTCATGGCAGGCGTCTTTTTGGTGTTACTGGGTGTGCTCCGTCTGGGTACTATCATCAAATATATTCCCTACCCTATCGTCGTGGGATTTACCAGCGGTATCGCCATAACTATCTTCACCACACAGGTGAAGGACCTTCTTGGAATGCATATAGACAAAGTACCTGCCGACTTCATTGAGAAATGGGGCGCATACATATATAATATTGGTAACATCGACCCGTGGAGTGCGGCTGTTGGTATCGTCAGTGTCGCACTCATAGCCTCATGGCCTATGCTCGCCCGACTGTTCCATCTCTCTCCGTTGAAGGCTCTACCAGGTTCGTTGGTTGCAATAATTGTGATGACCGTAGCCGCACTGATATTGAAGGAGTATGCTGGTGTGACTACCATTGAGACTATTGGCGACCGTTTCAGCATCAACTCGTCGTTACCCGATGCTGTGGTGCCTCAGCTCACTTGGGAGACAGTAAAGGGGCTGGTGGGTCCAGCGGTGACTATCGCCGTGCTCGGTGCCATCGAGTCGCTTCTCTCGGCTACCGTGGCTGATGGTGTCATCGGCGACCATCACAACTCCAACACAGAACTTATCGGTCAGGGTATCGCTAATATCGTGTCGCCATTGTTCGGTGGAATACCTGCTACTGGAGCAATAGCACGCACCATGACCAACATCAACAACGGAGGTAGGACTCCCATTGCGGGTATCATCCATGCGATAGTATTACTGCTTATCTTCCTCTTCCTCATGCCATTGGCACAATATATACCTATGGCATGTCTCGCAGGTGTGCTAGTAGTGGTGGCATACGGCATGAGTGGCTGGCGCTCGTTCCTCGCCATGATGCGCAATCCGAAGAGCGACGTCACCGTCCTGCTGCTCACCTTCATCCTAACAATTATCTTCGACCTCACCATAGCCATCGAGTTCGGACTCATCTGTGCCTGCCTGCTCTTCATGCGTCGTATGGCAGAGACCACCGACGTGCATGCCGTTCTCGACGAGATAGACCTCAACGATGACGCTGATATGGAGCGGGGCAATCTGGAACACCTCACCATACCCGAGGGTGTGGAGGTATACGAAATCAACGGTCCCTACTTCTTTGGAGCAGGCAACCGCTTTGAGGACATCATGGCACGCTACGGAAGCCATCCCAAGGTGCGCATCATTCGTATGCGAAAGGTGCCATTTATCGACTCAACGGGTCTGCACAATCTTGAGAACATGTGTCTGATGAGTCAGAAGGAAGGCGTCACGGTGGTACTCTCGGGAGTCAATCCGAAGGTAGAGGCTGTACTGAAACGCAACAATTTCAACCAGCTATTAGGCGAAGCCAACATTTGCAACCACATCGACCTCGCTCTGGCAAGAGCCCGAGAGATAGTGGGTTAGATGTTTATCCCAAAGCTCTGTTTAACCTCGCTCATTACGAACATGCTTTCTAATGAAGCGAGGTTTTCTACTTCTCCAAGTTTATTGAGCACAAACTCCTGATATTGCTGCATATCTCTCGCACGCACCTTCAGAAGATAGTCATACTGACCTGATGTGTTATAACACTCTATCACCTCGGGTAAGCGCTTGATGCGACGCTCAAAGGCATTGGCTATCTCATGGTTGATCTGCTTCAACTTCACCTTGACAAAGACCAAAAGGTTTTGTCCTAATTTCTCAGGATTGAGTATTGCCACATATTTCTTTATATAGTCACGACGCTCCAACCGCTTCTGTCGCTCAAAGACCGGAGTAGGCGTAAGGTGCACAGCCTCAGCCAGTTCTTTTGTAGTTAGCTTAGCGTTCCTTTGCAATGTACGTAGTATTTGCAAATCAATCTCGTCAAGGGTTTCGATAGTTGCCATAGAATAATTTTCTATTTGAGTTATGCCAAAATCTTTTTAAAAGAAAAATCACTTCGTTACAGCTGCAAAATTAGGTACTTTTTCTGAAATAAACAAACTTTTTGGCAGAAAATTCTAAACCCCATAACTTTGCACCCAGAAAACAACTAAAAAACAAACATAAAATAAAAGAAAGGGACAAAGTTATGAGTACAAAGAAAAATTATCGTTTTGAGACACTCCAGTTGCATGTAGGACAAGAGCAACCTGACCCAGCTACCGACTCACGTGCGGTACCTATATATCAAACCACCAGTTATGTATTCCGCAATTCTCAGCACGCTGCCGACCGTTTCGGTCTGCGTGATGCAGGTAATATCTACGGACGACTGACCAACAGCACTCAGGGTGTGTTCGAAGAGCGTGTGGCTGCACTTGAGGGCGGTGTGGCTGGACTCGCCGTGGCGAGTGGTGCCGCCGCTATCACCTATGCCCTGCAGAACATCGCCCAGAACGGTGACCACATCGTTGCAGCCAACAATCTCTATGGCGGTTCGTTCAATCTCATCACCCACACACTCAGCACACAAGGTATCACCAATAGTATCGTCGATTTCAACGACCTCGAGGCGATAGAGGCTGCCATTCAGTCCAACACGAAGGCTCTTTACGCTGAGACTTTTGGCAATCCTAACAGCGACGTGCTCAACATCGATGCCGTAGCCGCTATAGCCCACCGACACAACATTCCACTGATTATCGATAACACCTTTGGTACACCTTATTTAATAAGACCCATCGAACATGGTGCCGACATCGTGGTTCACTCGGCTACTAAGTTCATCGGTGGTCACGGAAGTTCGCTGGGTGGCGTCATCGTCGACGGTGGAACGTTCGACTGGAAGTCCAATGCCGACAAGTTTCCCACGCTCGCAAAGCCCGACCCCAGCTATCACGGAGCCATCTTTGCCGATGTAGCAGGCGCAGCAGCTTTCGTCACTCGCATCCGTGCGGTGATTTTGAGGGACACTGGTGCAACAATTTCGCCCTTCAATGCGTTTATACTATTACAGGGTCTTGAGACATTGTCGCTACGTGTGGAGCGCCACATAGAAAACACTCTGAAAGTAGTGGGATTTCTTGCCAACCATCCTAAGGTGGCAAAAGTCAATCATCCCTCACTTGCCAGCCACCCCACCCACGACATCTACAAGAAATACTTCCCATACGGTGCGGGATCAATCTTCACCTTTGAGATCAAGGGCGGACAGGAAGAGGCTTGGCGATTTATCGACTCGTTGGAGATATTCTCTCTGCTTGCCAATGTTGCCGACGTGAAGAGCCTCGTCATCCATCCATACACCACCACCCACTCACAACTCTCGCCCGAAGAGCTCGCTGAGCAACACATCACCCCATCGACCATCCGTCTGAGCATCGGAACCGAGCATATCGACGACATCCTCGAAGACCTGCAGCAGGCATTTGATAAGATTTAAAACGAGAGAGCGAGGGAGCGAAATCCCGAAATCCCGAGAGAACGAGAGAACGAGAGAACGGTATCCCGAAAAAAAATAGAACAATAAGAAACAAAAAGAATAAAGACTATGGCACAGATTGCAAAACAGCTCACCGAGCTTATCGGTAACACTCCTTTGCTGGAACTCAACAAGTTCTCTAAGGCAAAAAACATAGAAACACCCATCATCGCAAAGATTGAGTATTTTAATCCAGGTGGCAGCGTGAAGGACCGTATCGCACTCGCAATGATCGAGGATGCTGAGACTAAGGGACTTCTGAAGCCTGGTGCCACCATAATCGAGCCCACCAGCGGCAACACCGGTGTGGGACTGGCTCTGGTGAGCGCCGTTAAGGGCTACAAGCTCATCCTGACCATGCCCGACACCATGAGTGTGGAGCGTAGGAACCTTGTCAAGGCATACGGTGCTGAGGTACGTCTCACGCCAGGCAAGGACGGCATGCCGGGAGCTATCCGTGCTGCTGAAGCCCTGCGCGACTCTATCCCTGGCAGTATCATACTACAGCAGTTTGAAAACCAAGCCAACCCTGCCAAGCATTATGCCACCACAGGTCCTGAGATATGGAAGCAGACCGATGGCGAGGTTGACATCTTTGTAGGTGGTGTGGGCACTGGCGGTACCATCTCGGGTGTGGCTAAATATCTCAAGGAGCAGAAGCCCGATGTGAAGATCATTGCCGTGGAACCACTATCGAGTCCTGTGCTCAATGGTGGCAAGAGTGGTCCCCATAAGATTCAGGGTATTGGTGCAGGTTTCGTTCCGAAGACCTATGACGCCACACTTATCGATGAGGTGTTCGACGTAGAGAATGACAACGCCATTCGTACGGGTCGCGAGATAGCCCAGCAGGAAGGTCTGCTTGTAGGCATCTCTGCAGGAGCGGCCCTATATGCCGCATCTGAGATTGCCCGTCGTCCAGAAAACAAGGGCAAGAAGATTGTTGTCCTCCTGCCCGATACTGGTGAGCGCTATCTGTCCACCGTTCTATATGCCTTCGAAGAGTATCCGTTGTAAGGAGGGGCAAGAAGAATGGGGCAAGGGGCAGGAGAAAAGTTTCTTTGGTTGTGAACTCAACAGAGAAAACAAAACTCCTGCCCCTTGCTCCTTGCCCCTTGTCCCCTAATATTACAACGTCTTTCTGAACTGTTTCAGCACATCGCACTTAGACACATAGTTCGGTGTGCTGATGTTTTTATGTATGCTCAGGAAGTGGTCAAGTTCGTTCAGAGCTTTATACTGGTGGTTATCGCGCAGAGGCAGGTAGGTAGTTGCTCCCGTCTGCCAGTCGTAGTCTTCGTCACACCACGGCTCCACTGGTATATATGCGAGTGCATAGAGGCTTTTGAGCCTCATCTGCATGTCGGTGCTCTGTTTGCTGATGTTCAGGTATTCGATAGTCTTGTCTACGAAGAGTCGCTCTTTCGTGGAGAGGGTGTCGATATACGAGCTCCAACCATAGTCGGTGAGATACCAGCAGTCGCCATATACCGAAGCCTGGAAGTAGCGTGTGGCAAGTTTGTAGGCGAGGTCTTCCCTCACTCCCTGACGTGCTACTGGCAGCTGAGCCTCCATGTTGACGATGTCCTTGCAGAAGTCCAGTTTCGGATTCTTTGAGAGTGTTGCGAGATGGGCACCTTCCGTCACTACGTCCTTTCCGAACCTTTGTCTGCCCTCCCATCGTGGTTTGCTATAGTCTCTATGAGCCATATAGTAGGAAATATTCTGCCCCTCGAGGAAGCTCCAAGGTATGTTCTTCAGGTAGTCTATAGCCTTGTCGAATTTGCCTTCCGACATGTATCGTGTACCAATGAGGTCGAGGTAGTAGTTGTCCTCCATTCTCACAGCCTGCTTAGCCCACGCCTCCAGCTCTCCCTTGCTCTTCGTCTTAAGCCATTGGTAGTAGTCTACAAGCTGGTCGGCACTCAGTTCGCTTAGTTCGTAGTAGTAATATCCCGAATAGTTAGGGTTCCAACTGTTGTCAGGCATTGACTCGCTCTGTTCGCCCCACATCACGGAGTCGTTCTCGTAGAGAGCCAATAGCGCGTTGGCAAGATTCTTGTCGCCCATCTTCTCATATCGTGGCGAGAGTTCGGTATATATGAGTCGGTCCATCACCTCACGATAGTGGTTATAGTATCCGCCATCCTCCTTGCTCTTTGTCACGAGCCAGCGCATCTCCTCGACTACCCATTTCTGATAACTGGACTTCTGGAATCGTTTGCTACCTACCGACGCTACGAGTCTGATGGCGCGAGCGTTGTCCTTCATACGCTTGGTACCAGCCATCTTCACTGCCTCGTCGAGTGTCTTCATCGCCTCGTCGTGATGACCATAGAGATATTGCAGTTCGCCGATGGCAGCCTTCCAGAGGGCTGGCGAGTCGGTCTTCTTCTCCTTCAAGACTTTTTGGGCAAAACCAATGAACTCGTCTACATCCTGTTTGCTTGCCACACGTGCGTCGACCATTCTCATCCATTCGTCATCGACAGGTATCATCTCGCCTTTCTCGTCCTTGGTATAAGAGTCGAGTGTTTCCTGCGCGTTGTTGACAAAGTCCTGTACCAGGTAGCTGAGTACAGCCATATTCGGATTCTCAGCGTATATTGTCTTTATTCCGGCAATGTTGCGATAGTTGCGCATACCCCACTTCATGCTGAGCATGTCTCCCTGTCGGGCAAACTCGTTGCATGCCTCGATGCGGTTGCCTGTATTCATCAAGGCTCCAGCATAGATATTCTGCATCATGTCCTTATATACGCTGGGGCTCAGTTGTGAAGCCACATTGTGCCAATATGTCAGATTGTCTTGATGTTTGCCCAGCACCATATTGGCTCTCATGCGCAGGAGTCGCCACTGGACACCCATCTTACCGTTGCGGTGGGCATCCGCCTTGACTATCATATTTTGCAGGGTCTGCTTGCGCTCGGCGAGTTGTTCCTTCGTGGGATAGTCCCACGTCTCCTGCATCTGGTCGCTGATGTCGAGATATTTCTTTAGCTCGTCAAGATAAGCTACCATGTCCTTGTCGCCTTTCTGTTGGGCGTAGGCATATATCTCCTTGTCGTGCCATCGCCACTCGTCCACGAGTCCGTTGGTATAGTTTTTCCAGAAGGCATCAAGTCGCTCGGTGAACAGCGATTGACCCATTTTCTCCCTGTTGAACACGCTGAAGAGATAATAGTTGTGGGTGCCCATACCTGCACAGGCGAAGCCCTCGACAGATAGCATCAGAGCCATAATACTAATCACTAAAAGCCTTTTCATAATGGTATTTGTTTATTCGTTGAACATTCGTTTTACTTAGATCGAAGAGTATCACTTCGTCGTTGGCGTCGGTACGCTGGTTGTCAATGGCACGTCGCGCCTCCATCACCACCTCGGCCGAAGCCTCACGCCTGACGATAGTGTCGCCACTGAGTACGGGATAGTCGTCGTCGCTATGCATGATGCCTATGAACCTTTTGTCTCGGAACAACACTCTCCACTCAAAGACGGGATAGGCTGTAGACAGCGGCAGGTCGTAGTCGCTGAGATAGCGCAGGTAGGGTCCTGCATCCCTCATGTCGAGTATGGGGTTGGTACCGTCCCATTGCCTCACGTCGCCCGTGTTATACATCATCAGCACACCCCTTTCCACGGGTGGTACGGGTTGCGAGAGTTGGTGAAGTCGTATGGTCGTCGAAATCTGTATATTCTCATTTCGAGCCCTCTCTACGAGTCTCATGAGGAAGTCATAATACGTCTTACGCGTAGTCATCGTCCAATCGCAGTCAATCTGTATCTCCCTCACACCCGTGATGTCATTGGTCTCACTCATCTGCATCACCCTGCGGAGCAGCAGCGAGTCGAGCTGGCTGACGTCACGGCTCATACACTCGTTCATTATATATATGGTAGGCACCACCTCCACACCACCAGGCTGCTCCGAGCGGAAGCGCACCGTAGCGTTAGGCATCACCCTACCCTCGTCGTCTACCACCACGTCAAAGTATCTCAGATATATCCTTCCTACATGTTCCCGTTCAAGGAATGCCCTCTCTGCCGAGTCCAGCTCATACACCGTACTCCAGTAGTACACCGACCTCAAGCCTCGCTCGCCCCTCTCTCTCTTGGTGCAAGCACAGACGACAGTCGCCATCACCACGCATACCAGTATGATCCTCATGACATTATTCATCTCCTTATTACTCAACTCATCTCCTTATTACTCATCTCCTCATTACTCATCTCCTCATCTCCTCGAAAATCACTCCTCGAGTATCGTGATTCGTCCCTGCGACTGGCGGTATTTGTCAGGTATCTGTCCGCCGAGAGAGTCTCTGATGTATCGTGCGAGTGTGTTGCATGCCTGCTCGTCAGTCATCTGTATGACAGAGGCAGGTTTGAGCACTCCCTTGAATCCTCCAGAAGAGTAGTAGTCAGAGATACCAATAGTGTATTTCTCTTGGGGTTGTAAGGGCTTGTATTGTCCTGTCTGGCGGTCGAGCACCATAATGTCGCTGACGGTATGGCTGGCGACATGTACGGTGAATTGTAGTCCAGCCACCTGAGGGAAGTCGCCGTTCTCGTTGGGATAGGTCTCAGTACATTTCCTCAACGTCTCGGCAATCATCTCGCCTGTAGCCTCAATCTTGCATGTGAGATTATAGAATGGCATCACACCTATGACCATACCGAAGTTGACGGCGCCAGCAGGTATGTTGTTTCTGATGCCGCCACCATTGACCATTCCGATGTCAGCTCCCACTGCCTCCCTTAGTGCGTCGGCACAGAGGTCGCCCAGATTGGTCTCGCCTTTGCGCACGAGTCGTTTGCCGTCATTGTCGTTAATGGTCAGTTCAAAGTCGCATCGCCCCACCACCCTGTCGGTCTCTGAGCTCATCAGCCGTGTGATACTATCGACGGTATGTGTCACTCTCGCGCTGGAATATGATATGTCGGCAAGGGGGATGAGCGAGGTGGTGAATTTACCTTTGGGTGTTATGACCAGCTTGCCTATGTTGGCAAATTGGGTTCCCGTCTGCGTTATGCCTATCTTCTTCCCCTCAAGATTGGCAACCTCGTCGTGGGGTATCACCGAATGGGTATGACCGTCGAGCACCACATCGATACCCTTGGTCATTCTTACAAGCTGATGTGAGTCCATCCATTGGCCGTTTGCCAGTTCGCCCAGATGAGACAACAGCACCACATAGTCAGCTCCTGCATTACGGGCTGAGTCTACCGACTGCTGTACGAGTCTTGCCACATCGTCTGGTCGCAAGTCGTAGATCATATTACCATCCTTGTCGTAGAACGCGTATGCCTCAGCCGTCATGGTCTCAGGTGTGCATACACCGACAAATCCCACACGCTTGCTGCCATAGTTCTTGATGATGAACGTACGATACACCGGACGCGAAGCTCCTGCCTGAAACAGATTGGTACAGATGATGGGCGACTTAATCTGAGCCACCATCTCCGCCATGCGTGGTTCGCCAAAATCAAACTCATGATTACCCAGCGTAACCGCATCATAGCCTACATTGCGCATGACATCTACGATATACTGTCCGCGCGAGATAGATCCTGCCACTCCACCATTGAGAAAGTCGCCCGAGGATACCACGCCCACATACGCAGTGTCACTGGCAACAATAGCGTCGCGCAGTCCCGCCAGCCTACTATAGCCTTTGACGGCACAATGTACGTCGTTCTCATATAGTATCACGATATTCTTCTTCTGCCTTGCCGACGAAAGTCGGTTGGAGGTAGCACATCCCGTGAGAAACCCACAGGAGAGCAGGCAAGCCATCACGACTACGCCAAAGATCAGCAAACTGTTTTTGTGGAGTCTATCCACACGTATCGTCATTGTCTTCATGGTCATACCGTTTTGTTGTTTAAGTTTCGGATGCTCCACATCCACATTCTTCCCTCCTCCCTCCTCATGCCTCGAAGTAAGCGAAGCTTCCAACAAGATTCCGCATGCAAAAATAAAGAAAAAAGCTGGAAATGCAAATTATTCCAGCTCTTTTTCCTCTCCACTTTTCATTCCCACTCTATTGTCGAGGGTGGCTTTGAAGTTCTCTGTGAGTTTGTTTTGAGAGAGCTCTCAATAGCCGTTCTCTATCATACGGAATGACTCCATCACGCCATCTTTCTGTTGACGATACTCCCTTTCCAAGTCATCGTCGCCCAACTGCCGAGCGAGTTGTATCTGCTCATCCTTGTATTGCAGCAGAGCCTGTTTGATATACATGTATCTCGCTGGATCCATCTGACCGCTACGCCTCATCATCGCCAGCTCAGAGACGAGCGACTGCCCTTTTGTGCCCAGTTCATGCAGACGAGCCATGATCCTCATCTCGCGGTCCTGCGACGGTGACGTGATGCTCACCGCCTCACCACTCGGGCGTGAGGAATGTTCAAAATAGGTGTTGTCGTCAAACATTATACGTTGTCTTGCCTCATCTATCTTGAAATATGTGCTGCCAAAATGTATTTCCCCGTCACGGATTTCAAAGTTTCCGCTATCAAGAATCGAACCATCCGAATAGAATGTAGCATGAGTGCCGTCAACAACCAATTTAGCCGTTTTCGTCTCACCCATAATCCTAACCCGTGTAGTCCAAGTGCCTTGCAGCCATGCAGGACTTTCCTCCTTCGCCTCCTGTTCGTCCACAATCCACGAGACAGAATCTTCGACCACATCTTCAGGAATCTCCACGACAACACTATCCACCGACACAGTATCTACCTGCGCACTATCTACAAGGAGAGAGTCTGTACTGCCTCCGCCACCAAAGAAGTAGCCCTTGGAATAACCATAGAAGCCACCCATTATTATGATTGCGACAAGTACACCGATAATCACATACAACCACTTATTTGTCGCCTCTTCTTCCTCGTAATATACAGGTTCAGCCTCTATCACATCATTCTGAGCCTCAGGTTGTTCGCTCGCTATCGGGCATCCACAATTAGGACATGCCGAAGCTCTATCAGATACCTCATGCCCACATTCGCTACATTTGATTATTGCCATAAGTCTTATCGCTTTTAGTTATTACTATGACGTTTGAGACGTTATTAATAATCCCATTCTAATCCTTCTGTGTTAAAAGTGTAAGTTGCGGTACCACCATCTTGGGCTTCTACCTTAATAGCACATTTTTTAGATTTCTTTAGTCTGTTGATAATAACATTGCTCATCTTCTCACTTGGAACAAATAGATACTATACGCAGCCCATCATAATAAAAAGGCCCTATATAATCATCATGGCGGAATGTTGTCGTGCAAGCAAATTCTCTGCTTGCAAATGATCCGCCACGCTGAATATGCTTAGATCCCGTCACCGGACCAGTAGGGTTTATCTGATGTGAACCACTATACTCACCATACCAATCCTGACAATACTCTTCTACATTGCCTGTCATATCATAGATTCCAAGTTCGTTGGGTGCCTTCGTTCCTACGTTCTTTGTTTCATAGTCACCCGAGTAATATGAATTGCCACCATACCATGCTACATTGTCGATGTCATTGCTACCGCTATAGATGAAGTCTTCACTCCATATTCCACCTTTCGCTGCAAACTCCCATTCAGCCTCTGTAGGAAGACGAAAGACATGACCAGTCAACTCATTCAGCTTTTTTATGAATGTTTGACAATCTTGCCAACTCACATTATCTACAGGACGTTTTGAGCCTTTATGGTAGCTAGGATTATAACCCATGACTACTTGCCATAGCTCCTGTGTTACCTCATTCTCACCTATATAATAGTCAGATAAAGTGACATCGTGTATCGGTGTAGCATTCTCACTGCTTCGGTCACTGCCCATTTTGAATGTGCCACCTGTAACCTTAATCATAGTAAACGTTACACCATCTACGGCAAAGCTCTGTACTTCAGACGCAGGAACTGCAGGAACTGCCCATCCTTTTATACTTTCCATGCCATTTCCAAATGCTGAAACTTTATAATAATTTCGTTTTGACAACGGAGTTCTGTCCTTCCAATAAGTCGATGTAACATTTTCAGCAACTAAAACAAACATCCCTGTTTTACTGTCGCTTCGATAGACATTGTAACTTTGTGCATACTTTACCGTTTCCCAAGAGACGTTCACGACCAAATCATTTTCGGCCATCACAGCCTTGACATGCGTAGGAGCTGCAAGACTGACATTCACATATGAGTATGAGCTTTGAGAACTGGTGATGCCATAACCGACGGCACATACTTTGTAATAGTTACTTCCCGATAATGGACTACTGTCTGTCCAGGTTGTTGAGGTGACTCCTTCGGCAACCAGTTCATAAGTGCCATTTGAACTGCTGCTGCGATAGACATTGTAACTCTCAGCATACTTCACCCCATTCCAAGAAACGTTCACGACCAAATCATTTTCGTCTATCGATGCCTTGACATTCGTAGGTGACAACAGCCGTTCATAGGGTTCGGCATTGTTCGCCACGCGGGTGATGAAATCCTGGGCATAGCTCTTCATGTTGCTGAATTGTGAACCCAATGAGCTGGAGCAGTCGAGCACTAGCAGGATGATGGCACCGGAATGGGTGATGTTGGTCTGGGTATTGTTGGCGGGAGTAAACTCTGAGTTCTCCTGCCATGTATTGGTGGTGGACGAACGGTAGAATTCTCTGATGCTATTTACAGGTATCAGACCGTTTCCGTCTGTTCGTTGCAGTCCGCTGAACGTATAGGTGACGAAGATACCCTCCTGTTTGCCCTGAACGATGGTTCCGCTTCCGCCATTGATGCCGTAATACTTGACATTACGCAATGAACGGTCGGAGAGGTTGAACGTGCCTTCGATATACATGCTGCTGTTGGCTGCCGTAGCATTGTCGAACGTAAAACGGATGATGGTGCCATTACTGGGACCGGGGATCTTCATGCTGACGGTCTGCTTGTTGCTGATGCTGATAATCTGGTCGGAGATTTCCTGCAAGCGGGTCCGTACGGCACTCATGCTGCTGACTTCTATGGCTTTGTCGGAAGAGCTCGCCAACTTGGTCAGGTTGTTCTGGAACAATGTATAATTCGTTACGTCGCTTCCCTTCAGACCTAAGGAGTAGGCGGTCAATGGAAGACCTTTCACACGGGTGTTGACGATGAGTTGGTGGACGGCATTGAGGTATTGTTCATCGGTGGTATAGCTGCCGTTCATCATCATGGAGCCTTGGTCCAGACCATCGGTGAAGGTGACGAGGTTCACGCTGCTTACCTGTGTGGGGAAGGAGGTGCTCTTCAGCATGTCCAGTGCTTTGTCAACACCATAATATAACAAGGTGCCGTCCTTGCACGTCAGGTTGCCCACGAAGGTATTAAAGCCGCTGGCGGTGCTCGTGGACAAGATGCCGAATTCCTTCTTGTAGAGTTCCTGATTGAAACCTATGATGCCGAGATAGACCAAGGGTGCATTTTCAGGCTTGAACACCTTAACACTGTCAACTCTGGCGGCTGTCGTGCTGTGGAAGATATCACCATTTTTATATAAATCCACGGTCCTGTTGGTGGGATTCGTACCGATGACCATGCTGTCAATATCGGAGGCATTCACGGAACTGACAACGCTTCCTTGATAGTAGAAATCAAGGAATTTCTGAGCCTGAACATGCAGGCCCATCATCATTAGGCATGCAAGTGCGAATAGATATTTCTTCATTGTGACGTCCTCCTGCTTTTACTTGATGATTTTTATGCTCTTGCCAATACCGGCACCTTGTGCCTTAACAACATAGATTCCCTTCGGCAAGGTGGTCAAGGAGAGTTGCAGGCGGCTGCCGTTTTCCTTGACGGAGGTCACCATCCTGCCTTGAAGGTCGAAGACCAGTATGGCCGACAGTGGCCTTGGACTCTCTGCACTGACTTGTTGGACTGACCTGTCATAGCGAATCTGAACATCGCCGTCGGTAGCAACGGTCACTTCTTCTATCGCTGTGGGATACATCCGCTCACTGAAGGTCAGAAGAGAGATGGTGCCATATTCATAGCTGGTCTTGACGTTGTTCTTCCAGATGCCTAGCACGTTGTCTTCAAACGTCAGTTTGTCAAGGTCGTCTAACGAATAGACTACAGCTTTTGTACTGCCTTTCGACCAGACGAAGAGGTTGTCACCGCCGTCTGGGCTCGAGGCGAAGCCTGTGGCGCTCACCAGGCTCAGGAGGATGGTGAACATTGTAACTATATGCTTTCTTTTAATCATTTCTTTAAATGTTTTAGACGTTATGTGTATTCTTCGAGTAACGTTCATTCTTTCTTATCAAATTACTCATATAGCTTCTAAAAGAAGTGTCATTATAGTTTTCTCCCAACAACTCCCACGCTATTCTATAATTATTCTTTTTCAAAGCCATCTGAATACCTTCAGTCCATAGTCCCCAAACGACATCATCAATAACACCTTTTGTGTGTAAGTAGTATTCTTCACTACACAAGTCAAAATATAGACGCATATAAATGTCAACATCTATATTGAAAACAGAAGACGTATCCAAATCAGCTGGCATTTTCAACATAAGATCTTGATAGCGTTTCGTATATTCTGCAAAAAACTGAAATTCGTATTGCCTCTTTGCCTGTTTTTGAGTCGCATTTATTGTTTTTGCACTCCAATAAGAAGACACAACAATAGTTATTAATGCGGTGACGAGCAGTCCCATTTGAATCCAATCTAACATACATGTACCATTATTATTATATTATTGAATTGATTCTTTTATTTGGTTAATTATCTCCGTCAATTCAGTGGCAACTAAAATCTCTTCAGACATAGTGTTTTTTCCATCTTCTTCTACATTTTGAAAAAGGCACTCATCTGATAAAAAACAATCACGAAGACTTTCAAGAATACAGATTGCATCTTTTTTTCTTTCGTTTGACCAATCTTTTACTGTACTAATAAGACAATAAACTCTATTCTTATCCATAACAACAACAATTTCTGCATCCCTCGGCTCATCGGATGCGGTTAGTAGATTTCTTTGTTAAAGGCACAAAAAGAAGTGTGAGCCTACTTAACATATTCTAATGGTAGGCTCTCGACTGCCTGTAAGGAGAATAAGAAAAGTCGCTCACACCTCAGGCAGTATATGTAGATTAATACATAGATACTAACCTCAGGTTGGCGTTTCTGTATTCCTTCCTTACAGTGAGTTGTCGAGATTCACCATTATGGAATAGCTAAACGCTTCCTAATTATGTCTGCCGCAATTATTTATGCGGCACTGCAAATATAAGAAGTATTTTTCAGAAACGCAAATTTGTGAGCGACTTTTTTCATTATCATTGTTTTTGAACTTTAAGGATTTAACTTGCCACAAAGATAAACAAACTATTGGAAAGGGCAATCATCCATTTCATCCACTTGAACAAGGTTGGCAGAGCCTTTACTGCTTCTTACGAGACGGCAGGAATGTCTGACTGTCGTAGTACTCGCGAACCTTCTCGAACTCATTGGAGAAGAGTTCTTTGTCGAACCTTTGCTGGTTCTTCTGCCACAATTCTTGATATTTTCGCATACAGGCTTCTCCGAATGCGACATGCTGGAGATCGTATGCTTTCATCTCAGACTGATTCATAGCGTAATAATCGGCATTACGATATGAGCCCATGTATTGTTCGTAAATGGGACGAATGGCGTCGTCCAATAAACGATGCACCTGAGCAACATCGACTGCTGTATAGCTAATGGAAGAGGAAGGTGTATCAGCAGCTGGAAGATCCGCCTTTGTTGAATGGGGGTTAGGAACAGAAGGCTCTGGCTTTGAGGAATGGGCTTCTGGTTGAGGCTGAGGACTCACTGACCGTTGGCTACTGGTCATTTGGGGTATGGGTAGTTTGGTCGTCTGGGACGAAGAATCCTCAATGTCTGACGACTGAACAGGAATGACTGTATTCACGGAGTCTTTATCGGCATTATGCTGATGTGATGGAGCCAGTGCCTTTTGGAAAGGATTTCGCCAAAAGAGAACTATTGACAACACTATGCACACCATAATGATGGCAACGACCAACCAGTAAGGATGCCTTCTGCTGATTGCCACATCAATATCGGCGACACGCTGATAGCGCATAGAGGGATTGGTTGCCGTACACCTACGTATCACCTTATTATATATATCGGCACAGGGTAGCGTCTGCAGTATGCGGCCAATGGCATAGATGTCCGTCCGGGCATCGGGTTTTGCCGAACCGCCTATCTGTTCGGGTGCGGCATATTTGTCCGTTCGACCTTTCGTGTCGATATAGCTGTCGGTATAGCAATAGCCTAAGTCGACGAGCACGACATCATAGTCTATGCGGGTTATCAGGATATTGTCTGGTTTCAGGTCTAAGTGTACTACCTGGTGTTCGTGCAGATAGCCCACCACGCTGAGCAGCTGACGGAGGAAGCGGTCGGCATTCTTGCGATTGCGGAAGTAGTCGGGATGATGTTTTACAAACTGGCTGAGCGTCTCACCATCGACATAGTCCATCAAGACGCCATCGTCGGTCTTGGCTGCATAGTGTACCAGGTGGGGATGGTCGAGGCGATAGCCTGTCTCAAACTCCTTTTGCAGGGCAGCAACATAGTGGGGATTGGTACGCAGTTCAGGCTTCAGCCGTTTCAAGAAGTGCAACTTGCCATACATCTTCACACGAAAGCACTCGCAGGTGGTGCCGCCTACTTGCAGCCGTTCGGCATGCGAAAACATCTGTTGACTCTCGGAAAACGACGAAGTGCTGTCCATGGGTATGCTATAATGGTTTGAAGTCGATACCCTGCGCTTTGCCTGCCGTGAAAGCGCCAAGACTCTTGCCCTCTCTAATCACTTCAGAGACGAGCAACGGATAGTGGCGGACGATATGCGTGAGCGTCAGCAGGTCGTCTTGGCATAATTTGCTATTCTCGCTCTCTATCACCCGAAAGTGGTTGTCACCTACATACTCTATCACCAGTTTGCGATTGGGAGAATAGGTTATCAAGAGTTTCTGGCCTCTCAACATAGAACAAGCCAACAGTTCGTCACGATTGTCGAAAACAAAATTACTGTATGCTGCATCTTCCAATCGTAATGACTCCCAGTCGGCATATCCAAGATAGCGGGCGATGATATTCAGTGTTGAGATGCGAGGAGTACGTTCGTCAGCAATGAACCCTAACAGTCGCTTCATGGTGTTGACACCAATATGCTCACCCGTCATAGACTCTATGTCGAGTGTCAGCAAATCACAATCGTGAGAGAGTCGGATCTCATGACCCGACTTCTCTCGCAATAATTCTATTATAAAAGGAGAAAACTTCATGTTCTCATCTCCTCAACTACTCAACTACTTACTCCTCATCTCCTTGAAAATCATTCCCACTCTATTGTCGAGGGTGGCTTTGAAGAGATGTCATAGCATACGCGGTTGACTCCACGCACCTTGTTGATGATCTCGTTGGAGACCTTCGCCATGAAGTCGTATGGCAGGTGTGCCCAGTCGGCGGTCATGGCATCGGTACTGGTGACGGCACGCAGGGCTACGGGGTTCTCGTATGTGCGCTCGTCGCCCATAACACCGACACTGCGGACGGTGGAGAGTAGCACGGCGCCTGCCTGCCATATCTGGTCGTAGAGGGATACCTCTATCTCGCCATCCTGCATCTGGGCTGGCACGCCAGCGGCAAGGACGCGGCGGGCCTCCTCGCCTGAGAGTCTGACCTTATATTCGCGCAAACCACGGATGTATATGTCGTCGGCATCCTGAAGAACGCGTACCTTCTCGGGGGTGATGTCGCCAAGGATGCGCACGGCAAGTCCTGGACCGGGGAAGGGGTGACGGGTGATGAGGTGCTCGGGCATGCCCATCTGACGGCCCACGCGGCGCACCTCGTCCTTGAACAGCCACTTCAGGGGCTCGCAGAGCTGCAGGTGCATCTCCTCGGGCAGTCCTCCGACGTTGTGGTGGCTCTTAATGACCTTTCCTGTGATGTTGAGCGACTCGATGCGGTCGGGATAGATGGTGCCCTGTGCAAGCCATTTGGCATCGGTAATCTTACGAGCCTCGGCATTGAACACTTCGATGAAGTCGCGACCAATAATCTTACGTTTCTGCTCGGGGTCGGTTACTCCTGCAAGGTCGCTGAAAAACTTCTCGCTGGCATCGACACCGATAACGTTCAGACCGAGGACCTTGTAGTCCTCCATGACCTGCTGGAACTCGTTCTTGCGCAGCATGCCGTGGTCAACGAAGATACAGGTGAGGCGGTTGCCTATGGCCTTGTTCAGCAGTACAGCAGCAACGCTGGAATCAACTCCGCCCGATAGTCCAAGGATGACGCGGTCGTTGCCAATCTGCTCCTTCAGCTCTGCCACGGTGGTGTCGACGAAGGAGGCGGCGCTCCAGTCCTGACGCGAGCCGCAGATGTCTACGACGAAGTTGCGGAGCAGCTGGGTGCCCTGAAGCGAGTGGAACACCTCGGGATGGAACTGTACGGCCCAAATATCCTTACCGTTAGAATATGCTGCAAACTTCACGTCGGCAGTAGAGGCGATGCACTCGTAGCCGTCGGGAATGGCGGTGATGGTGTCGCCATGGCTCATCCACACCTGTGAATGCTGCTCGAAGCCCTTGAACAGTGGGTTCTGCGTGTCCACCGTCTGCAGGTTGGCACGTCCGTACTCGCGTGAGTCAGCCTTCTCTACCTTGCCACCGTTGGCATAGGAGATAAACTGTGCTCCATAGCATATTCCCAGCACTGGCACCTTGCCGACAAACTGGCTGAGGTCTACCTTGAAGGCTTCGGGGTCGTGGACGCTATAGGGCGAACCGCTGAGGATCACTCCGATAACCGACTCGTCGCCTACGGGAAACTTGTTGTAGGGCAAAATCTCACAAAACGTATCGAGCTCGCGAACCCTGCGACCTATCAGCTGAGTGGTCTGCGAACCGAAATCAAGAATGATAATCTTTTGCTTATTCATAAATATTTAGATCAGAAAATTTCAAAATCAATTGTAAATTGTACATTGCTAAATTGTACCTTCCAAGAACCGTTCTGCCAGTTCCAGCGAGTCGAGTTTGCCTACATCGAGCATGCGGAGGTCGTCCTTGACGAGTCCAACGATGCGGGCACGGTGGCAGGTGGAGAGGTAGAAATCGATGATGGGGAAACGGTCGGGGAATCGCTCCATCAACGGGAACAAGCGGGGCGAGAAGGAATGGATGCCGGAGAAGGCAAACATATTATATATTAGGGGTGAGGGGTGAGGGGATTGAGGTGCAAGGACGGAGTTGTTGCTCAAAGACAACTGGTACTTCTCCCAATCAACAGCCGTTATCTCCGCAGTACGTATCCAGTCGTACGGACTTTTCACCTCGCCCGTCTCGACATTGGTCCATCCCATAAGACGCATGGCATTGTCGAAGAGCAGGTAGCGCTTGGTCTTTCGGCGGCTGACGAGCAGTACGGCATCCTCGTCGTCGAGATGCTGACGTGCGAACCAGTCATAGTCGACATTGTCGAGCACATCGACATTATGGATTAGCACTGGTGAATCATCGGAAAACAACGGTATGGCCTTCTTGATACCGCCACCGGTCTCAAGCAAGGCTTCTGTCTCATCACTGATGCGAATGTCCAGATCGAAGTTGTCTTGCTGGCGCAGATAGTCGACTATCTGACTGGCAAAATGGTGGACATTCACAATGATGCGTGTATATCCCACCGCCTTCAGTCGCAATATGACATGCTTCAAGAGAGGCTCGCCCCCTACCCTGACCAGCGCCTTCGGCATAGTGTCGGTAAGCGGTTTCAGTCGGGTGCCGAGCCCTGCTGCAAAAATCATTGCTTGTTTCATGCGGACAAAGGTAATAAATAATGCGTAATGCGTAATGCATAATGCATATTTTTTTCACTTTGTCTGCAAGATTTTTCTTTGTATTGCTGGGCAGAATTACCCTTATTTATATTTCATCGACTGCCTGATAAGGTCGGCACCGACGATAATCAGCATGAGAGGTATGCCTTCAGGTCGTCACCATCTTGCGCATAGATGTAGCACACCTTGTAAATGACTCGTTTCTGAGCTTCTATCATGTCAAGGAATTCCTTCTCCAAATCGTTAGTTGCCATGTCAATATCGTTGTTGTACATTATATATGTCGCAAAAAATTCAAAATAATTACAAAAGTAGTGTTTTTTTTTACTTGTTTTCATTTTGCATTGTCCTCTCTTAATCGTACTTTTGCGACATGAAGAAGAAAAGAAATCCGATAAATGTGCCTGATGGTTGCACAGAGGTGCTGCTGCACGCATGCTGTGCTCCTTGTTCGTCAGCCATAGTGGAGTGGATGATGCAGAACGACATCCGTCCAACCATATTCTATTATAACCCAAACATCTTCCCACGCGAGGAATACGAGATTAGGAAGAACGAAAGTAAACGACACGCTGAGGGCTTAGGACTCAGATGGATTGACGGTGACTACGACCACGAAGACTGGCAACTATGTGTCAGAGGTCACGAAGGCGAACCAGAGAGGAGCCCAAGATGTGAGTTGTGCTTCACTATGCGACTAAAGGTTGTAGCAAGGATGGCTAAAAAACTGGGGTTCAAGTATTTCACAACAACTCTCGCATCATCACGATGGAAGAGCATCGAACAGATAGAACATGCAGGAAGGGCGGCTGAAGCTGAGGTGGAAGGTGTAAGTTTCTGGTCACAGAACTGGCGTAAGGGCGGACTCTCCGACCGACGCAACCAACTACTCAAAGAGTTCGGATTTTATAACCAGCAATATTGTGGATGCGAGTTTAGCATGAGGTCGACCGAAGGTCAAAGGTGAAATTAAAGTGCAAAAGTACTATGTGCAAAGAATAAATGGTAAAAAGTGTGAAAATAATTTCGCATTACGCATTATTTTGTATTTTTGTCACCGATAAACATGTTTAATCTTAATAGAAAGGAAAAGAAATGAAGAAATTGTTTATTTTGGCTATTGCAGCCGTAGCGATGACATTTGCAAGTTGTGGAAACAAAGCAGCTAACGCTGGTGGTGAGGACTCTACAGCTGTAGACTCTACTGAGGCTGTGGCTCAGCAGGCTCAAGAGGCTGCTGATGGTGCTATCAGCAATCTTACTGAGATCCTGAAGGGTAAGGACGCCAACGCTCTGAAGGATGCTATTGAGAGCATCAAGGCTAAAGCTGGCGAGTTCCTGGCTCAGAACCCTGACCTCGCTAAGGAGTATCTCACTAAGGTTCAAAACTTCCTTAAGGAGAATGCTGACAAGGTGAAAGCGCTCGTAGGTGACAACGCTGCCGTAGGTGCTGCAGTTAGTGCTCTGACAGAGACTTCTGCCGACGACGTGATAAGTGGTCTCTCAGCTGCTCTGGGCGACGTTAAGGCTGCTGGTGTTGATGCTGCTGCTAATGCCGCAGATGCCGCAAACAAGGCTGCTGAGGCTGTAAAGAACGCTCCCGAGGCTGCTAAGGATGCCGCTAACAAAGCTGTAGAAGGCGCTAAGGCAAAGGCTAACGAAAAGGCTCAGGAGGCTGTCAACGACGCCAAGGATAAGGCTAACAAGCAGATAGACAAGGCTGCTTCTGACGCTAAGAAGGCACTGGGTCTTTAATCACATTAATTTGACAAGATAAAAATAAGGAGCCGACTGGCTCCTTATTTTGTTTGTTATTGTTTTCGGGATATCGTAATCTCGGTATTTAGAAAGTACCATACTCGAGACGACACCTCTCCTACCTTATCCTGTCGGCTGCTTTCACTAGTCGCTCGTCGGCAGCTACACCTCTATGGGCAAGCCATACCATTACGGCAGAAGCAAATGGCAGGATGACTTGATGTTCCTGACGGAAGTTGGCATTAGTCAGTACGACAAACATCAGCATTGCGTACCAAAGGACAAGCAACAGGAGATTGACCTTGCATAGTCGCATCTGTAACTTACGACTCTTGTATAGGAATATCGTGACTAACGACAAGAGTGCTGATGCTGACAACAGAACGAACAATACACAATAACGGAACTGCATCGCTCCATCGCCTGAGATGATTGCCAAATTGTACAGTACCGGTTCCTTGCCCATACCCGCAAGTTCAAAACTACCTAAAGGCAGATATAAACACAGAACGGAGGCAATGAACGCCAACAGAAGATAGACAGACTGCTTACGTTGTATCATCTCGCCTTAGAAGTTGTCTTGGTTATCCTGAGATGGGTCACGCCAATGAACATCACCCTCTACGAACTCCTCTGTCGCCATCAACGTTGGCTTCGGCAGTTTCTCGTAATAGCGTGAGATTTCTATCTGTTCACGATTCTCGAAGACCTCCTCAAGAGAGTCGTTGTATGAGGCAAACTCAGCCAGTTTCTTGCTGAGGTCTTGCTTGATTTCCACACTGATCTGATTGGCACGCTTTGCGATGATTGCCACACTCTCATAGATATTGTTGGTCTCATCGCAGAGATCCATAATGTCACGTGTTACAGTGTTTACTGGTGCTTTTGATTTCTTATAATCCATACCTTTATATAATGTATAATTCTTAATGCGTAATTTCAATTCTTGACCTTAGGTCTTCTTCTGTCGCGACTCGGCATACTTAAAACAAGTTTTAGTCTGCTCTCGCTGCTCCATCGGTTCAATTCTTCAGCTGCTCTTTACATTTCTCGATAAACTTCTCTGCCGTAGAACGTTCTTTAGAATCAGGATATTCGTTGATAAATCCATAACATTCGTCTTCAGCATCCTGTAGTCGTTGTTGTTTTTTCTCCTCAACACTCATCTGAGCAAGTTCATACTTGCTCTTCATGAGCAATATAGCGAAGTCCTCACGCAGGTCGCTATAGGGATAGTCGTTCAGGGCATTCTGAGCCGTGATGATACATGCCTCGTAGTTATTACCGCCGCTGGTACAGTTGCCGAAATATGTTCCGAGGTTATAATACAGCTTAGCTGACAGATATTCCTTACGTACCAGTTTGTCTTGTAGTTCGAAGAGTCGTTGCTCAGCCGTTCCCTTGAGTTTAGCGTCAGGAAAGAGGTCACGATACTGCTGGAAAGCAGCTATCGCTGCGAGCGTAGCGCTCTGGTCAAGACGAGGTTCAGGCGTACTCATATAGAGGCTTTGACCAGTATAGAACGACGCCATCTCCGCATAGATACCTCGCGGATAGGTCTGATAATACTTGCGGAAGGTCTCCGCGGCGCTATCATAGTCCTTCAGTCCATACTCAGCCATGCCCAGCATATACAGACACTCTTGTGCCTCTTCGCTTCCTTTCTTCATCATCACCAAGTCCTGCAACAGCGTGACGGCATTGGAATAGCGTCCCGAAGCAAAACATTCCTTAGCGTATTCATACTTATAAGAATAGTCGCTCGACTTGTATACGCTATTGAACTCATGAGCACAACTGGTCATGAGTACTACGAGAAACAAAATAAGAATATTCTTCTTCATATCGCAAATTATCGTGCAAAGGTACACATAATAATATTAACGCCAAAGATATGACTACTATTTTTAGCAAAAAACAACAAAAATACGCATTAAACATTACGCTTTACGCATTATTTTGTTCCTTTGGCTTCGCCGAAGATACTCCGTCTCGGAAATAAAAAGAAAAGCAAGCTTTCCTTTTGTATATCTCTCGACTTTCCGCTACTTTGGCTTCACCGAAGATACTCCGTCTCGGAAATAAAAAGAAAAGCAAGCTTTCCTTTTGTATTTCTCTCGACTTTCCGTATCTTTGCAAATTGATATGGACTTCAAACTGACATCAGACTACCAACCCACTGGCGATCAGCCAGAAGCGATACGTGCACTGACAGACGGACTGAGGCGCGGCGATCCTGCGCAGGTATTGTTGGGAGTGACAGGCTCGGGCAAGACATTTACCGTAGCCAACGTGATACAAAACATCCAAAAGCCAACACTCATCCTTAGCCACAACAAGACGCTGGCAGCTCAGCTGTATGAAGAGATGCGTGGATTCTTCCCCGAAAATGCGGTGGAATACTACGTGAGTTACTATGACTACTACCAACCAGAAGCTTATCTGCCATCAAGCGATACGTATATAGAGAAGGACTTGGCGATAAACGAGGAGATCGACCGCCTGAGACTATCGGCAGTCTCATCGTTATTGTCGGGCAGAAAGGATGTAGTGGTGGTGTCGTCAGTATCATGTATCTATGGTATGGGCGGACCAGCCAGCATGTCGTCGAGCGTCATTCATCTGGCTAAGGGTCAGATACTCGACCGCAATATGTTCCTACGCAAACTTGTAGACGCACTATATGTACGTAACGACGTTGACTTGCAACGTGGTGGATTTAGAGTAAAGGGCGACACTGTAGACGTAGCAATGGCATATAGCGACTATATATTGCGTATCACTTGGTGGGACAATGAGATAGACAGCATCGAGGAGTTAGACTCTATAAGTTATCATCGGATGGGTTCATTTGAACAATATGAGATATATCCAGCCAACCTCTTCGTCACCTCTAAGGAACAGACCGAGCACGCCATCCACGACATTCAGGACGACCTTATGATGCAGATTGAGTTTTTCAAAGATATGGGCGACAACATCAAGGCTCAACGCATCAAGGAACGTGTAGAATACGATATGGAGATGATTAAGGAGCTGGGCCATTGCTCGGGAATAGAGAACTATTCCAGATATTTTGATGGGCGAAAGCCTGGCGAACGACCTTATTGCCTACTGGACTTCTTCCCGAAAGACTATCTGATGGTTATTGACGAGAGTCATGTCACCGTACCTCAGATTAATGCGATGTATGGTGGCGACCGAGCCCGTAAGACTAATCTCGTAGAATATGGATTCCGCCTACCAGCAGCCTTCGACAATCGTCCGCTACGCTTTGAGGAGTTCCAAGAGATGACC
The DNA here is from genome assembly GCA_900316295.1 of uncultured Prevotella sp. Lineage (GTDB taxonomy): Bacteria > Bacteroidota > Bacteroidia > Bacteroidales > Bacteroidaceae > Prevotella. The sequence continues at coordinate 36,268 of ONCJ01000005.1, read as the reverse complement.
AATCAGGTGATTTACGTCTCGGCTACCCCTGCCGACTTCGAACTGGCTGAAGCCGAAGGTGTTGTAGTAGAACAAATAATACGCCCAACTGGACTACTCGACCCAGAAATTGTGGTACGTCCAAGCGAAAACCAAATAGACGACCTGCTGGAAGAAATCCAGACAAGATGCGAACGAGAAGAGCGTGTATTGGTGACAACGCTGACTAAACGTATGGCAGAGGAGCTGACCGAATACCTCTTGCAACACGACATTCGCGCTAATTACATCCATAGCGATGTGGCAACACTCGACCGAGTACAGATAATGACCGACCTAAGAGCAGGACTCTACGACGTATTGGTGGGAGTCAACCTATTGCGCGAAGGTCTCGATCTGCCTGAAGTGTCGCTCGTTGCCATTCTCGATGCCGACAAAGAGGGATTCCTGAGAAGTCATCGTAGTCTGACCCAGACCGCAGGACGTGCAGCTCGAAATGTCAACGGAAAAGTAATCATGTATGCCGACACTATCACTGAGAGTATGCAGAAGACCATTGACGAGACCAACCGACGGAGAATCAAACAGTTGAGATATAACGAGGAGCATCATATCACTCCCCAACAAATCAAAAAGGCGGTGGGTACTTCGCTCGCATCGAAGGGCGAAAGAAAAGAAGCCGCCACCATCATCCAGCACCCAACAGCCCTCAACCAAAAGGCTTCCTCCTATGGAGTGGACGGGAAAGGTACTCTTTCGTCCAATACCGAGGGTGCCTTCGCCGCCGATCCTATCATTCGTCAGATGACTCGGGAACAACTGGAGAAGAGTATTGCCAACACTACGGCTCTGATGAAGCAGGCTGCCAAAGACCTCGACTTCATACAAGCTGCACAATATCGCGACGAGATAATAAGACTGCAAGACTTGTTGGAAAGCAAATAAAATGGTTAAATTATCCTTAAATCAACGATAATCATTTACAATTTACTACTTTTGCGCATTGAAGGTCGAAAGACACATAACGACAATAGCTAATTACAACAAAACAAAAGCATGAAAAAATTTCTTATCATACTCTTATTGGCAATGCCGTTGATAGCATCGGCACAGTCAAACGTGACCGCCAATGAGCGCATCGCCGCTCTGAAGGCTGAGGCAGAAGCTAAAGCAAAAGCAGCACAAGAAGCGCTGAAGGCGGCTCAGGAAGCTGAAGAAGCAGCAAGACTGGCACTGGAACAAGCCGAAAAGGAAGCGGCTGAGGCCGAAGCAAAAGCAAAGGCAGAGGCTGAGCGCAAAGCCAAAGAAGAAGCCGAGGCTCAGGCTGCCATCGCTGAGGCTGAACGCATAGCTAAGGAGGCTGAAGCACAAGCAGCTGCGGCAAAGGCTCGTGCCGAGGAGATGAAGGCTCGTGCAGCACAACTGAAACAACAGAGTGCCGCAACGACAACTCCAACTCCAGCAACGACAACTCCAAAACCAACTCCTGCTTCGGCTCCGGCGACCACCCCTGCTCCGGCTCCAGCGACAAAGGAAGTAGTAAAGGAGTCTCCTGCCCCTCTCTGGTCGTCGACCATCAACTCTGAGAAGAAGCCAGAGATGACTAAGGAGGAGATGCAGAACATATACCTTGCACCAAACGCCGTTCCAGAGGTTAATGGTGAGATACAGTGGACTTGCGACATCGACGTAGCTGGGAAAACAGCCCAGCAGATATACGAGCGCACGCTTGCCATCCTCGACAACATCATCAAGGAGCCTATCCAACTGGAGCGAAGCAAAATAGCCATTACCAACGAGAAGGAGCACAACATTGTCGCAACAATGCAGGAGTGGCTCACATTCACATCTAACGCACTGGTGCTCGACCGTACCAAGATGAACTATGTTCTGCAAGCCCTGTGTAGTGATGGTCACCTGAAGCTCATCCTTGACCGCATAACATATAATTATGAGGTGCAGGGTAAGAAGGAGTTCTACAAGGCTGAGGAATGGATCAACGACAAGAACGCTGTCAACAAGAAGCGCACTCGTCTATACCCCAGCAGCGGAAAGTTCCGTCGTAAGACTATCGACCGAAAGAACGAGTTGTTTGAGATCTTCCAGTCGCAACTGAAATAAAAATGCAAAGTGCATTAGGAAAGGTAAATGGATGAAAAAGTAAAAGAATAAAAAGTAAAAAAATGACCGAAGAAAATACAGAACAACTGGCAAAGAAACCAACTCGCGAGCATCTGAGACCTGAGCGTGAGAAAGACCCATATATGAAACTACGCCAGTGGCTCAACATCATCTTTATGGTAGGAGCCGTAGTCGGTATGGCGGTCTATTTTCTTGTCAATAACACTACCGGAACATACATCATACTCGCCTCAATGATCTTCAAGATAGTAGAGTGTGTTCTTCGCTTTCTAAAATAAGACATGAAGAAGTTTTTCTCCATCATCACATTATTTATATTAGTATGCTGCTCTGCCTACGCACAGCAGTATAACGAGATTACTGACGACGGAACATTCACTGCAGCCACCGACCGAGACAAGAACTTCGGACGGTCGGATAGCATACAGAGTCAACATAAAGAAGTGCCCAAGGGACTGAAGACGTGGACCATAGACCCACTCTTTGGCGACCGTACTGAGGTGGAACCCGACACCCTCCAACACATGTTCATGAACTCCATCTTCACCACAGGACTTCGTGGTGAGTACAATTCTTTGGGCAATGCTGGTTCGCCTCGCATCAATCGTATCTTCATAGACCGCAGAAATGCTGACGACGATTATCCATTCCTGACACCCTACGACTTCTTTATCACACCCGTAGATGAGCTCCACTTCACCAACACGCTCTCGCCTATCACCAATGTCTCGTTCAACACCTGTGGCAATCGTACTAATGGTGAGGACCACTTCAAGGCTCTCTTTGCCGTCAATGCAGGCAAAAAACTCGGACTGGGCATGAAGTTCGACTATCTGTATGGCCGTGGTTACTACTCCAATCAGAACACATCCCACTTCAACTACACCCTCTACGGCTCATATCTCGGCGACCGCTACCAAGCTCATTTTGTGGCTTCTACCTATCATCAAAAGGTTGCGGAGAATGGCGGTGTGACCAATGATGACTATATCAGCCATCCTGAGCGATTCAATGAGAAATACACAGAAGAGGAGATTCCCGTAGCTCTGGAGAAGACATGGAACCGTAACGACCATCATCACCTATATTTCAACCAGCGATACAGCCTCGGATTCAGCCGTAAGGTGCCGATGACCCCAGAGGAAATTGAGGCTCGTAAGTTTGCCATAAAGTCGCAACAAGAGCAAGAGGCTCAGAAACGCCGACAGGAAGCCCAGAAACGAGCCAAAGAGAATGGTGAGGAATGGGACGAGGAGGAATACCAGAACGAGGTGCGCTCGAAGGGACGACCTGACAACGCCCGTATCGCCAGCAACTCTCCTAAGCGTGAGGTTGCAGCCAATTCAGACACTACACGTATCGTTGTAGACAGCAAGGAGGTGCGTGACAGCTTGATAGCTGCAGAACAGAAAGCTAAGGAGGACACCACGTGGATGAAGGACGAGTATGTACCAGTGACAAGCTTCATCCATACAGCTAATTTTGATTATGGCAGACATATATTTCAGTCTTACTCCGTGCCCGACAACTACTTCCTCAACACATACGAGACCATAGGCAAGTATGAGGGTGACTCCATCTACGACCGTACCAACTACTGGCGACTACAGAACACATTCGCCGTAGCACTTCTCGAAGGCTTCAACAAATGGGCTAAGGCTGGACTGAAGGCATACGTCACTCACGAATTGATACACTACAAAATACCTGCTCTGGATAGACTCTATGAGTCGTTCAACGACAACAACTTCTACGTAGGCGGACAACTGAGCAAACAGCAGGGACGTGTGCTCCACTATAACGTCTTGGGCGAGGTGGCTGTGGCTGGCGATGCCGCTGGCGACATATGGGTAGAGGGCGACGCTGACGTCAACTTCCGACTCCTCGGCGACACCATACAGCTTGCTGCCAAGGGATTCTTCCGTAGCCTGGCTCCGTCGTTCTATATGGACACCTACCGCTCTAAGCACACTATGATAGAAAACGAGATGGACAAATTCATCCACACTCGAATCGAGGGTATGTTCTCGCTACAACGTACCAAAACACGACTCCGCGTGGCTATCGACGAACTCAAGAACTATCCATACTTAGGAGTGACATACGACATTACTCCCCACGACAACGACCGACTACATACAGGCAACAATATCACCGCTCTGCAAAGCAAGGACCCCATCAATGTGCTCACCCTACAACTACAACAAGACTTTGCGTGGAAGATTTTCCGATGGGAGAACGTGTTCACACTACAGAACTCGAGCAAGGAAGAGGTGTTGGCGCTACCTAAGTATAACATCTACACCAACCTCTACCTACACTTCAAGATAGCACGAGTGCTCGACTGCGACTTAGGTGCCGACATGCGCTATTTTGCTAAATACTACGCACCTGAATACATACCATCAATGGGACAGTTCGGAGTTCAACAGAATACTGAGGTGAGGACAAAGACTGGTGGCTATCCGATATTCAATCTTTATGCCAACTTCAAGTTGAAGAATGCCCGATTCTTTGTTATGGCGAGTCACGTCAACTATAGAAGTGGTGGCGAATGCTTCCTCACACCCCACTACCCCATCAATCAGCGGCTTCTTAGATTTGGCGTCAGCTGGACGTTCTTCAATTAAGCACTTTAAAACCTTAAGGACCCTAAGGACTTTAAGGACCTTAATTATGCGCTAAAAAAGCGTCCAGTAACACTCCCGCACAGAACAGAAGACCATAAAGAAACATGTTGCGGGCATTTTCCGCAAGGATGGCATTAAGCGCCTTTCCGTGCTTGATGGCTTTCATCTTTCTATATGTACGTGCATGTAGCATCAAGTATATCGAGGGCAGGAAGAAGGTGAAGTATTGCCCCTGAAAGAAGAAGGTGAGACCCATGTGGAAAGCCATCAGTCCGAGCAAGAAATAGAATATCTCGGAAGCTCTCTCGCCTATCATTACCACCAGTGTACGCTTGCCAACCCTGCGATCGTTGTCACGGTCACGATAGTTGTTCACCACCAGCAGCGTGTCTATCACCATTCCACACGCTATAGACGAGAGCAGCACCTCCCTTGTCACCGTATGACGCTGAAGAAAGTACGTAGCACAAACTGGCACCACACCAAAGAACACCAGCACTAGCAGATCGCCAAGTCCGATGCGCGACAACAACGTGGTATACAGGAAGCAGAACACCACACACGCCGCTCCGACACCCACCATCCACCATCCACCATAATATATCAGAGGTAGACCCGTAAGACATGCCGCCAGCGTGGTCAACGCGATAGCCCATCGCATAGCCTTCGGAGTGACCCACCCCTGCTGACATGCTCGACGTGGTCCCAAACGATGCTCGTCGTCCATGCCGTCTTTCCAGTCGAAGTAGTCATTCACGAAGTTGGCATCTATCTGCATGAGCATAGCAAACACAATACACAACACCGCAGGCACCCAGTTCCAGTTGGGTACCGACAACGCCAGACCCATCATCACTGGTACGGCGGCACCCGTCAGCGTCTTCGGACGTGCTGCCAGCATCCAAGCCCTACAGTTGTTTTGTCGTATCTCCATTGTCAAGTCACCTTTTTTAGGGTGCAAAAATAACAAAAAAAACTCATTACGCACTAAAAATTACGAATTAGGCATTACGAATTACTCATTACTAATTAAAAATTACACATTAAGCGTTACGAATTACGCATTATTTTCGTACTTTTGTAGACAGAAACAACCTAAGCACACCGAGATATGATTGACACAAGAGTGAGCCTCGACCTTATGGAATTTATCGAGAAGCAGATACTGCCACGCTATGCTAGCTTTGACAAGGCACACAACCTGTCACATGCCAATAGTGTGATACGCCGTTCGATAGCTCTCGCCCAGCGCTTAGGAGCTAACGTGGATATGGCATACGCCATAGCCGCCTATCATGACCTCGGACTCTCTGGCCCGCGAGCAATCCATCATCTCACCAGCGGTAAGATACTCATGGCTGACGCACGTCTGCGTCGATGGTTTTCACCAGAACAAATCAAGATAATGAAGGAAGCAGTAGAGGACCATCGAGCCTCTGCCAGTCATGCTCCACGTAGCATATACGGCAAGATAGTGGCTGAGGCTGACCGCGACCTCGAGCCCGAAAGCGTCTTCCTGCGCACCATACAATACGGACTGGACCACTATCCAGAGAAGAGCAGAGAAGAACATTGGCAACGGTTCTGCCAACACATGCAGGAGAAATACTCTGCCAACGGATACATCAAGTTGTGGCTGCCCAATTCGCCCAATGCCGAGAGCCTGCAGGAGATACGCCGCATCATAGCCCAGCCCGACCAACTGCGCCAAGTATTCGAACGTCTCTTTCCCGATAGTTGACAAAGAACTGCACTTTTGCAACATGAATTGAAGTGCAAAAGTGCAGTCGAGATAAAAGGGAGAATCTGCGATTTCTGCGTGAGACATGAAAGCAAAAGGGGCGCTTTAGACCGTAAAAACGGGCACTTTTTACCGTAAAAAGTGCCCCTTTTTAAGAACAAAGCAATCACGCTTGAAAATCAAAGTGCATTTTTCACTTTTCACTTTTCACTTTGATTTAACTTTCAACTTTCCGTCCCCTTCCTCTCACACATATCCCAGCATGCGCAGGCAGTAGGCGAGTACGACAAGGAGGATGATGCCCACGACGATGCGAAACAGGCAACTTGCCACCTTCTTTATCAGTATCACGCCAACGATGATGGCAATGAGTACGGCTATGTAATATTCTGTGTTCATAATTTCAATATTTCTTCATAATTGACTTAAACAGAGTGGGTACGGGAGTCTCAAACTCCATGCGTTCGTGAGTAATGGGATGATAGAAGCAGAGGAGGAAGGCATGCAGGCAGAGACGGTGGATGGGGTCGTCGCCATTACCGTATTTGATGTCGCCACAAACGGGGTGACCGATGTCAGCCGAGTGGACACGAATCTGGTTCTTGCGTCCCGTCTCCAGCTTGTATTCCACCAGCGAGTGGTCGGTAGTGCGGTCAAGAGTAAAATAGTGGGTGACAGCATATTTACCACCATTGTCCACTGGCGACGAATAGGTGACATATGCACTGTTGTCCTTGAGCCAGCTGGCGATGGTGCCTTGGTCTTGTTCCATCTCTCCGCTGACCACAGCCACATAGCGTCGGTCGTATACTATCTGGTGCCACTCATGCTCGAGTATCTGTTCGGTCTGCATGTCCTTGGCGTATACCATCAGTCCGCTGGTGTCGCGGTCGAGCCGATGTACCACATGAGCCCTGCATCCCTGTCGGGTCTTCTGGAAGTAGTCGTCGAGTACCGACTTCACATTCAGCGACTTATGACCTGCCGCCATCGACAGTATGCCTATGTTCTTCTCGATGACTACAAGGTATTGGTCCTCGTATACTATCTTCACATAGCGGCTCTTGAACTGGTCGTTGCGCTTAGTCTGACTAACGGCTATCTTCATCCCGTTGGTGAGCGGATAGTCAAACTGGGTCACCACCTTGCCATTGACTTTTATGCCCCTACCCTGCAGGATGGCCTTCACCTTAGAGCGGCTCTGTCCCAGATTGGCGAGCAGCCACTCCAGCAGCGGTCTTTCGTCTTGCACCACATAGTGGTCGTAGCGGTCTTCATTTCCGTTAAATCTACGCATAAATAGCGGTTTTTTTATTTCTAAATAAAAATTTTTGCAAAAGTAATAAAAAATAAAGAAAAAGTTTGTATATTTGCAAAATGATGAAGAAAAAAGTATTTTTTAGCATTAGTCTTATCGCAGCGGTAGGATTTTGCATGACGGCAAGTGCGCAAAACGACTCTACAAAGCAGACCCGCTGGCAGCGCATCGATCAAAAGTTGAAGGAGAACTACGCAAAGGTCAACTATGACACAGAGTACATAGGCAGACCCGACCTTCTGTGGACCGTGAAGCTGAAAGGCAATATCGGTGGCTCCCTGTTTAATAACTACGGCAAGTATGCTGGAGAAAGCATGCGAGGCAAGCTCAAATCAGACGACATGAGAACCATCGGTGTCGAGGTGGGTTACAGCGGACTCTCGCTGGGTTTCAGCATCAATCCTACGAGCAACTCGAAAAAATACAAGGACGAGGAGTACACCATGAACTACTACGACAACCACTTCGGATTTGACGTAGAATACCAGCACATCAAGAGCTTCCACGGATACCAGAACTACTTGAGCTACCGCTGGCCTGTAGAAAAGGGCGACATGAAGATGAACAACCTGAGAATCAACGGCTACTACGTCTTCAACGGTAAGAAATTCTCCTATCCTGCCGCCTTCAACTATACTTATCTGCAGAAGCGTTCGGCAGGTTCGTGGCTCGCAGGTGCGACATTCCAGAACACCACGCTGAAAAACAATCCTGACCCCAATGATACATACAACGCACGCCTGCACTCCACCTTCGTCGCACTTGGCGGAGGATATGCCTACAACTGGGTGTTCCATCGCAACTGGCTGCTTCACGTATCCGCGCTGCCATCGCTGATAGTATATGCCCGCCACGCCACACGAGTAAGCTACGAAGGCGAAAATTATCAGGAGAAATCGCATGCCCACTTCCCCGACGCCATGACCACCGAGAGAGTGGCTCTCGTACGCAACTGGAGCAAGTTCTACGGAGGAGCAAGCTTTGTGATGACCAACACGCTGACTGGTGACAAGAACGGATCAATCACCTACAGCCATTGGAATGCTCAGATAGTCCTCGGCATGAGGTTCTAATATTACGTTTTTTCATACGCAAACTTATATTTAAGGGGAATAGCATCTTTGCTCTGTCAAGGATGCTATTCTTTTTTGTTTTTGAAAAGAAAACACACATGATTTTTTCTCTCACAGATTACACTGATTTCACAGATTTTTGCCTAAGAGAAAAAAATTACGCATTATGCATTACGCATTACGCATTTATTTTTGTACCTTTGCACCCCAATTATAAATATAATAAGGTATTAGAGGATTATGATAACAGTTACTAATCTGGCGATTCAGTTTGGAAAGCGAGTACTATACAAGGACGTGAACATCAAGTTTACGGCAGGCAATATCTATGGCATCATCGGTGCCAACGGTGCAGGAAAGTCGACTCTCCTGAAGGCTATCAGCGGCGAGTTGGAGCCCAACAAGGGAACGGTGGAGCTGGCACCTGGCGAACGACTCTCAGTGTTGGACCAGGACCACTTCAAGTTTGATGCCTTCACCGTGATGGACACAGTGCTTCAAGGCCATCAGCCCCTATGGGAGAACATGAAGGAGCGCGAGGCTCTGTATGCCAAGACCGAGATGACCGAGGAGGACGGCAATCGTGCCGCCGACCTCGAGTTGAAGTTTGCCGAGATGAATGGTTGGGAGGCTGAGAGCGAGGCTGCCCAGCTATTGCAGAACCTCGGAGTGAAGGAGACCGAGCACTATCGCATGATGTCCGAACTGTCCAACAATGAGAAGGTGCGCGTGATGCTGGCAAAGGCTCTCTTCGGTCATCCCGACAACCTACTCCTCGACGAGCCCACCAACGACCTCGATCTTGACACCGTACAGTGGTTGGAGGAATATCTCAGCAACCTCGAACAATGCGTGCTCGTAGTGTCCCACGACCGCCACTTCCTCGATGCTGTTTCCACACAGACCGTGGATATAGACTTTGGCAAGGTGACAGTCTTCTCGGGCAACTATTCTTTCTGGTATGAGTCCAGCCAGCTCGCTCTGCGCCAGGCACAAAACCAGAAGATGAAAGCTGACGAAAAGCGCAAGCAACTCGAAGAATTCATACGCCGTTTCTCTGCCAACGTCGCAAAATCTAAGCAGACGACTTCCCGCAAAAAGATGTTGGAGAAACTCAACGTTGAAGAGATCACACCATCTACACGTAAATATCCAGGCATCATCTTCCAGATGGAACGTGAGCCAGGCAATCAGATTCTCGAGGTAGAAGGTCTGAAAGCCCTCGACACCGACGGTTCGGTACTGTTCGACAACGTATCGTTTACCATCGAGAAAGGTCAGAAGACTGTCTTCCTGTCCCACAATCCTAAGGCGATGACCGCCCTTTTCGAGATTATCAACGGCAATCGCCAAGCCGACGCTGGTGAATACAAGTGGGGTGTTACCATCACCACTGCCTACCTTCCACTCGACAATACCGAGTTTTTCCAGAGCGACCTCAACCTCGTAGACTGGCTCAGCCAGTATGGTACGGGCAATGAGGTGATGATGAAGGGATTCCTCGGACGTATGCTCTTTAAGCAAGAAGAGGTAGAAAAGAAGGTCAACGTACTCTCTGGAGGTGAGAAGATGCGTTGTATGATAGCTCGTATGCAGCTGAAAAACGCTAACTGTCTTATCCTCGACACCCCTACCAACCATCTTGACTTGGAGTCCATCCAGGCATTCAACAATAACCTCATCGGCTTCAAGGGCAACATCCTCTTCGCATCTCACGACCATGAGTTCATCAACACCGTTGCCGACCGTATCATCGAACTCACGCCTAAAGGTACCATCGACAAGCTCATGACTTATGACGACTACATCTACGACCCTGCTATCAAGGAGCAGAAAGAAAAGATGTATTCATAGTGTATAGGGCATAGTTTTGGTTTTTTAGTTTGAAAACTTTGGCATGATATTTGCATGGAGGTTTATAAAAAAAGGAAGATAACCATGAGCAAAGAAAAAGAAATTGAAATAGAAGAGACACAAGATCAGCAAGTAAATACGGAAGCCCCTGACACAGGAAAGACAGAGAACACGGCAGAGACCGAGAATTCAGGCAATTCAGACGATTCAGAAAGCTCCGAGAATTCCGACAACTCAGAACCCACCGAAGAGAAAGATCCTTTAGAGGCCGTTCAGGAGGAGAATGCTAAGCTACGCGACCAGTTGCTGCGCACCATTGCCGAGTTTGACAACTACAAAAAGCGTACACTCAAAGAGAAAACCGAGCTCATACTCAATGGCGGCGAGAAGACTATCACTGCCATTCTGCCAATACTCGACGACTTTGAGCGTGCCATCGCTGACACCAACGACCGCTCGGCGACAACAGGAGATACCTGTCAGGGCGAGAATGCCGCAGCCATAAAGGAGGGCATGGAGTTGATATTCCATAAGTTTGTCAAGACTCTCGAGGGGCTGGGCGTTAAGAAGATTGACACCAAAGATGCCGACTTCGACGTCGATTTCCACGAGGCAATAGCAATGGTGCCTGGCATGGGCGACGAGAAGAAAGGCAAGGTCATAGACTGCGTACAGACAGGATATACCCTGAACGACAAAGTGATTCGCCACGCCAAGGTGGCAGTGGGACAGTAAAATCCTTAAGGTTCTTAAAGTCCTTAAAATTCAACAACTATGGCAAAAAGAGACTATTATGAGGTTTTGGGCGTCAACAAGAACGCCACCGAAGACGAAATAAAGAAAGCCTATCGCAAGATAGCCATCAAATACCACCCAGACCGCAACCCTGGCAACAAAGAGGCTGAGGAGAAGTTCAAAGAGGCAGCTGAAGCATACGACGTGCTTCATGACCCACAGAAGCGCCAGCAGTATGACCAGTTCGGATTTGACGGTCCCAACATGGGAGGCTTTGGTGGAGGCTTCAGTGGAGGCGGATTCTCCATGGATGACATCTTCTCCATGTTTGGCGACATCTTCGGTGACAGCCGGGGAGGAGGCTTTGGAGGCTTTGGAGGCTTCGGAGGAGGCGCTCAGCGTCAGGCTGCCAAACATCGTGGTGCCGATATGCGTCTGAAGGTACGCCTCACCCTACAAGAGATTGCCACTGGAGTAACCAAGAAGTTCAAGGTAAAGAAAGACGTCGCCTGTCCTCATTGCCACGGAAGTGGTGCTGAGAACGGCAGCAACAGCGAGACCTGCCCCAACTGTCATGGATCTGGCATGGAGATACGCACCCAGCAGAGCATCTTCGGAATGATGCAGACCCAGACCACCTGTCATGTATGTGGTGGCGAGGGTAAGATCATCAAGAACAAGTGCCACAACTGTCACGGTGAAGGTGTTGTCAAGGGCGAGGAGGTCATCGAGGTCAATATCCCCGCAGGAGTAGCTGAGGGAATGGTAGTCAACGTTCCTGGCAAGGGCAACGCAGGCAAACATAACGGCATCAATGGCAACATACAAGTATATATTGAGGAGGAGCCCAACGACACCTTCGTGCGCGACGGCAACAACCTCCTCTACAACCTCCTGCTCGACTTCCCCACGGCAGCACTGGGCGGCACGGTAGAGATTCCAACCATCGAGGGCAGCAACGTAAGGATAAAAATAGAGCCAGGCACACAACCTGGCAAGACGCTACGACTTAGAGACAAGGGTCTGCGACCCGTACAGGGCTATGGCAACGAGAAGGGCGACCTCATAGTGAACATCAGCGTATATGTACCCCAACATCTGTCGCACGACGAGCAGCGAGCCATCGAAGCCTTCAAGCATAGCGACAACTTCAAGGGCGACGCATCCGTCAAACAACGCATCTTCCAGCGGTTCCGCAACTACTTCAGTTAGTGCGGAACCGCTTTGGCTATATATAACTGACTTATTCCCACGAGCTAACTTATTCGGACAACACCATGCCTGTCAACATGATTGCTGAGAATGGATGGTAACAGTCTAACAATCTTGTCCTTGGAGACAACAAATATTACGCAATAAACAACAACACCGATGCAACAAAACTCATCTCTCCACTGCTCGAAGTAGCAGAGGGGAGACTCTTGGTTTTGATGCCGCTCGCATCTTTGGCACCATCTCTTTTGTGGAAGTATACTATTCTGCCGACCGTCAGAACTGGACTAAGCTCCGTACCCTTTCCATCAGCGCTACCGAAGGCTATTGGAACAAATCTGACGACATCAACAACTGTATCAGCCGTATCAATGAGTATCTTAGTCTTAGCGGTAGTGGCAACTATTCACCACTCGACATCCCCACAGGCGACTATCGTTACTACTGGACATCATCCGAGTCGAGCAACGAACAGGCCTATGCCATGTACTTCGACAAAGACCAGATAGTCATAGAGATTGGTCCTCAGTTCAAGCAATATGGCTTTGGAAGTAGCAGGGTGAGAGCAGTCCTCGCCTTCTAAGCGGTCATCGGAGGAAGAAAAAAATAGCAGCTACAATCTCGAATGTAGCTGCTATTTTTCGTATATAGATATTGTATATTTGTCCGAATGTAGACACCTTATGGTATCACTACCTTTCCCCTACACTGGTAGGCGGCACATATCCTGCACTGAATAAGACACATTTTCCTTATAAAAACGGCACATATTGCGACTCAATACCTATCGTTTTGCCTATCAATTCGGCACATATTGCGAGCTAATATGTGCCGAATTGTAAGACATCAATATCATGACTTTGTCGATCTATTCCTTAGAATGAAAGACCTGATCGACGAGATGGCTAAACTCCTGATAGGCAGGTGTGTCATGAAGGTCGCTCAGGGCACGGGCTAGTCCCTGATAGTGCCACGCATGCTCATGGGGGTCATTGGTACGGAAGAGGCTCCAGAGGGCATCGCCCTGTACGGCATAGTCGCGGGCTATGGCTCGCATATTGGAGAGCTTGTCGCCCAGGGCTACCATCTTTGCGTCGTAGGGAGCACGTGACAGGCGAGTGATGGCTGCCTGCTTCTTGTCGTGCCATGTGGTGGAGGGACTGACGGTGGTGTCGCAGTTGTCGCTCTCCACAGCTACGATAGAGGCTATGCGTTCGCCAAACTCTCTGCGTATCTGATCAATGGTGATGTCGGTATCCTCGACGACGTCGTGGAGTACGGCAGCCGCCAGCAGCTCCTGATCGGAGGTCATGGTGGCTACTATCTCTACGGCTTCCATGGGATGAACGATATAGGGAAATCCTTTGCCACGACGCTCGATGCCTGCGTGGGCATGGACGGCAAACTCTATGGCACGATCGAGCAGCTTGGTGTCTAACGACTTGTTTTTCATCTTTGTTATATGAAGCAAATTCCCTTTACTTGCTGGTACGATTGATGTATTCCATGATAACCTCCACAGCATCGTCTTCGCTCAGATCGTCCATAGAGATGACAAGCTGGTAGTTGCGTGTGTCGTAGCGTGATGTATCCTCGTACTTCTGGATGTAGGTCTCACGGCTGGAGTCCATCTTTGCTATGATATCACGTGCCTCAGTCTCCCCGACGTTCTGGCGGCGCATGACACGCTGGATGCGATGCTCCATTGATGCCTGAATGAAGATGTTCAGGTGGTTGGGCCACTCACGGAAGATCATGAAGCCCGTACGACCAGCGATGACGCATGATGACTGTTCTGCCAGTTCGCTGAGGATACGCTTCTCGGTCTCAAACATAGTGGCATTGTCGAGCTTCACCTCTGCCTCCATAGGCAAGGAGGCGCTATTGATGAGCGTCTGGTAGTAGTTATTGAAGTCATTCCACCACGACTTTTTCTGTGACTTTATCTTCTCTATACGCTCTATGGAGAGTCCGAACTTCTCAGTAAGTCCGTCGACGATAGCCTTATCAAAATATTTTACATTTAACCTCTCTGACAATTTGCGTCCCACGGTACGTCCACCAGAACCGACTTCGCGGTTGATGGTGATGACGAATTTCTCGTTTTTGTTCATTTTCCTATAATGTTGATTTGTGTTTCACTAATATTATTTCTTATGCATGAATGGCAAGGTATAGGCTTGCTCCATCATCATCTCTGCCAACATGTCGTTAGTGGAAGACTCGCCATTGATGACGTCGAAGAACGACTTGATACCGTCACATCCTCCGCCGTGTTTCAACACATAGACCAGGCATAGATACTGTATGGCAGTATTGGACGAGAGGAGGTCGAGATCGGTGATGGCAAGCTGAGAGACGGCAAGCTGATAGGCATCCTCGCCGTTGTCGTCGATGAAGTGCTCGACGTCGCCAAGGGTCTCCAGTCCGAAGGATTCGAGTACGGGCAGATAGGACATCACCGATACGGGATAGATCTCTGCCTGATTGACGGCGGCAATACGAAGGTTGAGGCGATCGAAGGGATGAAGGTCGAGGTAGTTACGGAAGTTCTCACGAGAGAGTGGCACTTCATTGAGTTTGCCACTCTTGACAAGTGACAACGTGTTTCGACGATAATCGGTGAGGACTGTACGCAGACGGCTGAACTCGTCGTCGATAAGCTCCATCATTCCTGCCAGACGGCTGAACTGCCTCTTATACTCTCGTGGTATCTTCACGTCGCCCTTATAGCCTGTGTCGTGCTCGATGGTAGACCACACATGCTGCAGGGCGGTGCGCATCTGTAGCTCGAACCTCGGATTCCTATCTGGGTCAATAGCATCTTGCGGCTTCAGCCTACAGACGAAATGCAGGGAGTTATAGCCGAAGGCATCGAGCTCATGTAGCTTGCGCTTGTCAACACTCTCATGCCAGTCGATGTCGAAGATACGCTTGACAATGGCTGCCACCTTATCTACCTCGTCGGTATAGAATGTGATGACTCGCAGACCGACAAGGTCGGTAATGTCATCGATGGTCTTGTATTTGACACCCTTCAGTTCGAGTTTGCCTGCCAGAGACTTCTCTGTCTTTATGCGGTGTTCGATGGCTGTGACGTAGATTTCCTGATCTTTCAGGGCTCGAGCCAGTATGTCGTAGGCCTTATCAGAGATGGCCTCGAGCGTAGGGCGCAGCTCACGGAATTGCTTCATCAGAGCCTCGCCATGTGGGTCAAGTATTATGTTGCTCATCAGACTGATGTTTGCCTTTTACTTAAACTCGAAGATATTACTGAAACCCGTAATGGTGAAGATGGTGCGAACCTGGTCGTTGATATTTCTGATATATACATGTCCTCCACGCTCCTGGGCATTCTGCAGGATGCCAAGGAAGATACGCAACCCAGCCGAAGATATATACTCAAGATCGGTGCAGTCGATGATGATATCCTTGTCTTCAACGTCATTGAGTACATTCATAGCCTTTTCAGTCTCTGGTGCGGCGACGGTGTCGAGACGTCCCTCAAGAATGGCAACCATATTGCCGTTTTGTTCTTGGATTGTTGTTTTCATTTTGATTATAGATTACTGATTGTTTGTATTTTTGTTATTTATTTTCTTCCTAAGAGTGAGCACGTTGAGTTTGCCAACACGCTCGTAGTTCATCGAGTCCATCATCTGGCGTACGATGTGAATGCCCAAGCCTCCGATACGGCGGTCCTTGGCTGACAGCTTTGTATCGACGGTTGCATGGACTGTTGGGTCGAAGGGCTTGCCGCTATCAATGATGGTAAACTTCAGACGTACGTCATTGGAGGCAGCCTCAATGGTCACATCACCACGCATACCGACGGGATAGGCATAGTTGATAACATTGACCACAGCCTCCTCGATAGCAATCTTCATCTGCATAGTTGTAGCCTCATCCATTTGGACTGTCTCACAGACATCTTCAACAAAAGCTATCAGCTTAGTCACCTCCTTGATGTCATTAGTCAGCACTATGCTCTTACGCATTCGGATGTCGCTCTGCTGGCGGATGTATTGTATTGCCATCATCGTGAGGTCGTCGCTCTGTTCGGCATCACCCACAAACTGACGGACGTTTTCTGTCATCATGTCAATAAACTGGCGAGGTTCCTGCTGTTGCAAAGAGAGGGCGTGGTGTGCCACATCGATGACGCGCTCCATCTGGAACTGGTTGGTCTGTGAGTCTTGGGCCTCGGTAAGACCATCGGTAAACAGGAAAATAGTAGTACCAGTAAAGATATGAATCTCTTGCAACGAATATTTCCAGGATGGCATGAAACCCACGGGAATATTAGCATCGCACGGCATCTCGCCGACACCAGCACCTACCAACAACGGAGCATCGTGGCCCGCATTGCAGTAGCGCAGACGACCCGTGGGCAAATCAAGCACACCAACAAAGAGCGTGACAAACATGTGGGTCTTGTTCATGTCGGCGATGGTCTTGTTCATCGTAGTCACAATACGATCGGGCAACGACTCATGGGCAGATACAGTACGGAAGGTAGAACGTGTGACTGCCATGAATAGTGAGGCTGGCACACCCTTGCCCGACACATCTCCGATACAGAAGAAGAGCTTCTCATCACGGAAATAGAAGTCGAACAGGTCGCCACCTACCTCCTTGGCTGGGGTCAGTGAGGCGTAGAGTTGTACGTCGTCACTATCTTCCTTTGTGGGGAATGTCTTAGGCAACATACCCATCTGTATGCCACTGGCGATACGGATATCTCTCTCTATCAGCGTCTTCTGGGCTGTGGTGTCTTTGAGTTCTTCGATGTATTTCACAAGCGACTGCTGCATATTGCCAAACGACTGGCTCAGCTGACCTATCTCATCAATACGCTTTGATTCAGGTAACTGGGCATCAAACTGGCCCGAAGCTATCGTTTCAGCTTCCTGTGCCAATCTACGAAGAGGCTGAAGTTCGCGTGTGATGATACGAATAAAGAAATAGAGCATCATCAACAGACCCACCAAGACGATGGCCCTGACGCTATTGCGAAGTCTGTCGAAGCCACCGAAGATATCCTTTTCAGGACAAACTATCGCCATTGAGCATCCTGTCTTGCCAAGGGGTTTATAGAATACATAGCAGTTCTTGCCATCAATAGTCATTTGCTTCATGCCCTCTTCACCACGCTGCATGGCATGTCCCAATGCCACGAGTGCCGTATCGGGCTGCTCTATTGTCTGAGTGAAGATGGTCTGACGGGTGACTTTAGATGAGTCTGGATGGACAAAATAAGTACCACCACGACCTATCATGATACTGTAAGAGTTGGGATATGGCTTTATTTTTGAAATCGTTTGTGAGAACCAGTTCAGTGAGAGACTGGTATTGACAACTCCTATCACTCTACCCTCCTTGTTCTTGAGAGTCTGGCAGTAGCTGCTGACCATCTCGCTCGAATTAGTGGTTACATCGTAATCCATGTATGGCTCGGTCCAACACGGCTTATTGAGCAGCGATGGCATCAGATACCAGTCCATAAAAAAATACTGATAGTTGTCGTTACCACCCTGTATAGTACGGATGCTGTCGCCATCATGTCTGGTATAGGCAGAGAAATAGCGTCCCTTATCCTTGAAATAATATGGCTCGAAGGCTATGGAACAGTTGTAGAAGTCGGGATTATTGAGCAACACGCCACGGCTGTAGACAAACATGGAGTCGGCATTCTCGGGATGACGCTGTACGAGCCATGCAGTCATATTGGTAGCCACCTCTACACGATTGAGAATACTCTCTACATGCAGAGAGGTCTTATCCAATATCTGAGTAGCCCTGCTGATTGACTCTTGACGCACGGCATCACGAGCCTGATAGAACAAAAAGCCGAGAGCTATGTTGAAGATAATAGCAGCGAAGAACACCACCCACAGGCTGACTCTCACAGAGAGTTTACGACGGATAAATTGTATGATATCTTTCATAGCTGTCAATTATCAATTGTCAATTATCTATCAGTTCCTCATACTTAATCTCACGACTCAGCATCTGGTATTCAACCATAAGCTGACTTGCAAGTCGCACCATGTCGGGGCGCAACCTGAATTCGCGCTTCTTAGACTCACGATCTACCTGAAGACGCAACACCTCCTGGAGCATCAGGCGCTGCAGGACTTCATTAGATGCCACATAATCCCTATTGACATATTCCATCACAATATCGAGTGCTTCGTCGGGATGACTGGCAGTCCACTCCCACCCTTTTCTACTTGCCTGTGCAAATCTCTTGGCATACTCACTATGCTTCTCATAATAGTCGCGGGTCATATATACTCCATCCTCCTGTACATTATAGCCATGATCACAAAAACGATAAACGTTCTTGTCGTTCATCTCGATGCCTGCCTGTACCAACTGGTAATATTCGTTATAGCTCATAGCGAGTGTGGCGTCAAGGGCTCCTGCGACAAAGAGGTTTATATTCTGAGCAAAGCGCACCCATTGATAGTCGAGGTGGTCTTTTATACTCATGCAGATAGCTAACTGACCGAAATCGACGCTCCATATTCCCACACGTCCACCCTTCTGTGTCAACGGGTTCTTGTCTCGTGCCGAGACAATGACCATAGCATTGTTCATAGACGTCTGCAAGATGTTCACCAAAGGAATTCCTCCATCTACAACCTCTAGAGCTTGGCATAGTTGCATCGTCGTTGCTTGGCATTGACCGTTGCGCAAACGACTGATAGCTGGAGACGTAGGCGACGGATGCTCGATACGAACATTCACGCCCGCTTCTCGATAGAATCCCTTTGCCTCGGCTACATAGTAGCCTGCAAACTGTGCTTGCGCCATCCACTGGGGAGTAAACACCATAACGTCCTTTTCGGACATGTCATCAACAGCCGGTTGATTTCCTTTATCTACGGCTGCTTGTGACGATTTGGTGCGTAGCGTATCACCACGACGCGACTCGCCATCTTCATGTGAGTCATTCGCTACCCCAGTGCAACCTACTAAACACAGAAAGGCACATACTATATAAAAGTATCGTTGTATTTTCATTTTGTTTGCAAAGTTATAGAAAATCGAGAGCAGAACAAAATAAACGTGTTTATTTTTATGCCGAGATGGAGTAACTTATCTAAAGTTACAAAAAAAATATACATAAAATAAGAAAAAAACACTATCTTTGTAGCTCAAAACTGAAAGAAAGGATAAAAAAGAATGACTTACGAGCAAACTATCACATACTTATATAACAGCACACCTGTGTTTGAACATGTCGGTGCATCCGCATATAAGGAGGGACTGGAAAACACTCTGGCTCTTGACGACCACTTCTGTCATCCACATCGCAAATATATGACCATCCATGTAGCGGGCACCAACGGCAAGGGATCATGCTCACATACCATCGCCAGCATTTTGCAAGAGGCGGGATATAAGGTAGGACTATACACCTCGCCACACCTCGTAGACTTTCGTGAGCGAATAAGGGTTAACGGTCAGGTTATCAGCAAGCAACGAGTTGTTGACTTTGTAGAGCAAGAGCGCCATTTCTTTGAACCATTACACCCATCGTTCTTCGAATTGACCACTGCCCTCGCACTGAAATATTTCGCCGAACAACAAGTCGACATTGCCGTAGTTGAGGTGGGACTGGGAGGCAGACTCGACTGCACCAATATCATTACTCCGATATTGTCAGTCATAACAAACATATCGTTCGACCACACAGGATTTCTCGGTAACACGCTGGCACAGATAGCAGGTGAGAAAGCGGGAATCATCAAGAAAAGTGTACCTGTGGTGATAGGCGAATACACTCCAGAGACCCGACCCGTATTCGAACAGAAAGCAAAAGAGCTACAGGCTCCCATCACCTTTGCGCAGGACTTAGAGCCATTGGGTAAGGACATTGAGTTCGAAATGAAAGGCGACTATCAACGACGCAACAAGCAGACAATACTGGCTGCTGTGTCTGTTCTCGCCCACTCGCTACCACGCCCTCTCGCTACTACGGATATAGCCAACGGTCTTGCTCATGTGACAGAGAACACAGGGCTCCTGGGTAGATGGCAGACTATAGGTGAAAAACCGAAAGTAGTCTGCGACACCGGACACAACGTAGGTGGATGGCAATACCTGAGCCAACAGATATCCAAACAAAAATGTAAGACACTACGCATAGTATTCGGTATGGTAGACGACAAAGACATTGACACCGTAATGGATATGCTGCCCAAAAAGGCTGAATACTATTGGACACAAGCAGACAATCACCGCGCCATACCTGCCGAGATGGTGGCAGAGAAAGGTAGACGCCATCAACTCCGTGGCACAATATATAATAAGGTGGCTGAAGCATATGCCGCTGCCAGAAAAGAAGCCGACCGACACGACTTCATATTCATAGGCGGAAGCAGCTATGTTGTGGCTGACCTGCTCGCTTCCCTCTCCACATGATCACGACTCTACTCATTTGCAATTAAGTGTTTTTAACTCGATTAAAAACGCTTTTTTTGTACATTCTTTTGCCACTCTCATTATTTTTTCGTTACTTTGCAACAATCTATTTTTTCACTAAAAACCTATATGCTTATGAGCACAATTGAAACTGAAAACATCTGTGGCCTGAAAAGAGCCGATTTTCAGACCACTATCAACGGAAAACAAACAGACCTATACATCCTGAAAAACAGTCTTGGACACGAAGTAGCAGTAACCAATTACGGTGGTGCAATAGTAGCAATCATGGTACCAGATAAGGATGGCAAGTTAGCCAACGTTATCCAGGGACACGACAACATCCAAGACGTCATCAATTCACCAGAACCTTTCCTTTCAACACTTATCGGACGATACGGCAACCGTATCAAGGAAGGAAAATTCCAACTTAACGGCAAGGAATATCAGTTGGCTATCAACAATGGTCCGAACGCACTTCATGGCGGACCTACGGGTTTCCATGCACGCGTATGGGATGCCAATCAGGTCAGCGACCACGCTGTCGTACTGAAGTACGTCAGCTCATATGGAGAAGAAGGTTTTACAGGCGAAGTTCTCGTATGGGTGGCTTACACCTTTACCGACAATGATGAGCTCGTGATAAAATATCAGGCTACGACCAACAAGAAAACCATCATCAACCTGACACACCACGCTTTCTTCAGTCTGCAAGGCATCGCCAACCCCACTCCAACCGTAGACAATCAGATATGCGAGATGAATGCCGACTTCTATCTGCCTATAGATGAAAACTCCATACCTACAGGAGAGATCCTCAAGGTGGAAGGCACACCATTCGACTTCCGTCAGCCAAAGGCTATCGGACAAGACATTGATGCCGACAATGAGCAGATAAAGAACGGTGCAGGCTACGACCATTGCTATGTACTGAACAAGAAGGAAGAGGGCGAACTGAGCTTCGCAGCACGTCTTGAGGAGCCTGTAAGCGGCAGAACTCTCGAGGTATATACCACCGAGCCTGGCGTACAACTATATACAGACAACTGGGCTGACGGATACAAAGGACAGCAGGGAGCAACATTCCCACGCCGCTCGGCAGTATGTTTTGAGTGCCAGCACTTCCCTGACTCACCTAACCGCCCATATTTCCCATCAGTCATACTGACTCCAGAGGGAAAATACACACAACGTACTGTGTATAAGTTTGGTGTGAAATGACCTTATAACTAAATAACCATTATAAAAAATGACTGAAAAGAAAACAAATGGCAGCATCGTTGCGATAATAACGATGATGTTCCTCTATGCGATGATTTCGTTTGTAACCAACCTTGCCGCTCCTATCGGTGTCATCTGGAAGGGCGCATTCGAAGGTTCCAACGCAGTTGGTATGCTTGGCAACGCAATGAACTTCCTTGCTTATCTCTTCATGGGAATTCCTGCAGGTAAGTTGCTTACAAAGATTGGTTACAAGAAGACGGCTCTTGCCGGAATTGGTACTGGTTTTGTTGGTGTCTTGGTTCAATTCATATCTGGCTCAGTAGCTGGCACCGCAGGATTTGTAGTATACCTGCTTGGCGCATTCATTGCCGGATTCTCTGTATGTATGCTCAACACCGTTGTCAACCCAATGCTTAACCTACTTGGTGGTGGTGGCAACCGCGGTAACCAGTTGAACCTTATCGGTGGTACACTGAACTCACTGTCTGGTACACTGACACCATTGTTCGTAGGTGCGCTCATCGGTACTGTCAGTGCCAGCACAAAGATGGCTGATGTCAATCTGGTGCTCTATATCGCAATGGCAGTGTTCGCATGTGCATTCATCGTCCTACTCTTCATTCCTATTCAGGATCCAGAGATGGGCAAGACTGACGCCAACACCGTATTCGAGCATTCACCATGGAGCTTCCGCCATTTCGTTCTTGGCACCATCGCTATCTTCGTATATGTAGGTGTCGAAGTGGGTATTCCTGGTACCCTGATCTTCTACCTCTCAGACACGTCTGGAGCTGGTGGTGGACTGACTGGCAATGCAACTGCCATTGCAGGTTCCGTAGCTGCCACATACTGGCTGCTCATGCTTGTTGGCCGTATGAGTTCCAGCTTTATCGCCGACAAGGTGTCAAGTAAGACCATGATGACCGTCACAACCATTGCTGGTATGATTTTCATCGCACTCGCAATGGTTCTGGGTAAGAGTTCTCAGGTGTCAATGCCCGTATTCACAGGCTCTTCTTTCGAGACTGTCATCGTACCTATCGCAGCTCTGTTCCTTGTACTTTGCGGACTATGTACCAGTATCATGTGGTCAAGCATTTTCAACCTTGCCACTGAGGGACTGGGTAAGTATACTGCAGCTGCATCGGGTATCTTTATGATGATGGTAGTAGGCGGTGGCGTACTTCCACTCGTACAGAACTTCGTGGCAGACAACACCACATACATGACATCATATATTGTACCGTTGCTTGCTATGGCATATATGTGCTATTATGCCCTCATCGGTTCAAAGAATGTGAACAAGGATATCAAGATCGACTAAGAAGTTGCAAACTAAAAACAAAACACTAAAAACTAAAAAAAAACACTATGATAGCAATTGAAGAAGTAAGAAGACGCTTTATCAAGCATTTCGATGGAAAGACAGGTAACATATACTTCTCGCCAGGTCGTATCAACCTCATTGGCGAGCATACCGACTATAACGGCGGATTCGTTTTCCCGGGAGCTGTAGACAAAGGCATCCTTGCTGAGATGCGTGTCAATGGTACCGAGGATATGGTGATGTGCTATGCCATCGACCTGAAAGACCGCGTAGACTTCCACCTGAATGACGAGAATGGTCCACGCACATCTTGGGCACGCTACATCTTTGGTATAGCCAAGGAGATGCAGAAGCTCGGTGTACCCGTAAAGGGATTCAATATCGCCTTCATGGGTGACGTGCCCCTCGGAGCAGGTATGTCTTCATCGGCAGCTATGGAGAGCTGTTTCGCATGTGGACTGAACGACCTTTTCGGTGAGAACAAGGTAAGCAAGTGGGATATGGTGCTTGCAGGACAGGCTACAGAGCACAACTACTGCGGAGTCAACTGCGGCATCATGGATCAGTTTGCCAGCGTCTTTGGTGAGGAAGGTAAGCTGATGCGCCTCGACTGCCGCAGCCGTGAGTTCGAGTACTTCCCATTCAATCCAGAGGGCTACAAACTGGTATTGCTCAATTCATGCGTTAAGCACGAGTTGGCAGGATCTCCATACAACGACCGCCGCAACTCATGCGAGAATGTTGTGAAACACATTGCAGCCAAGCATCCAGAGGCAACATTCGAGACTCTGCGTGACTGCACATGGGAGCAACTCGAAGAGGTACGTCAGGAAGTTGGTGAGGAAGACTACAAGCGTGCTCACTTTGTACTCGGTGAGAAGGACCGTGTGCTGGCAGTGTGTGACGCACTTGTTGCAGGCGACTACGAGACCGTAGGCAAGAAGATGTATGAGACCCACGAGGGACTGTCTAAGGAATATGAAGTAAGCTGTGAAGAACTCGACTTCCTAAACGACATCGCTAAGGAGTGTGGCGTTACTGGCTCACGTATCATGGGCGGTGGCTTCGGTGGCTGCACTATCAACCTCGTCAAGGACGATCTCTACGACAACTTCATTGAGACAGCCAAGAAGAAATATGCAGAAAAATACAACAAACAGCCGAAAGTCATCGATGTTGTCATCGGTCAAGGCTCTCACAAAGTTTGCTAATACACATGCACAATATTAAGAAACTTTTAATCATGCCACTCATGCTCTTAGTGAGCATGAGTGGCATGTCTCAACAGACAGGCAAGGCTACCCATTATGCCAAGTACATGCACAACCATAAGACCGCCAGTGGTTCACGACTGAACAACTACGGCTATGAGTGCGCTCATAAGAAACACCCTTTTGGCACCATGTTGCGTGTACGCAATCTCAACAACAACAAAGAAGTGGTTGTCAAGGTAGTAGACCGAGGACCATACGCAAAGGGTAAAATCATCGACCTGACCTGGCAGGCTGCAAAGGATCTGGGAATGATTGGTCATGGAGTTGCACCTGTCATCATCACCGTAGAGGGTAAGGACGACACATCATCGACTACCGATGGTGGAAGCGACATCACTCCGCTCAACCAATGGACGGCAGGAGCCACAACCACCATCGAGGCTATCAATGCTTTTGGTGGACTCGACAAGTGCTTTGAGGCAGAGGAAATTCCCGACAACGTCTGGCAGCGCATGCAGGACAAGACGTATAAGGAGAACCCTTACATCAAGCGTGATGACCTGCGCCACATCAGAGTGCTCCATTGGGACTATGACAACAAGATACATATCGGAGAGATGATATGTAGCGAAAAGATTGCAGACACATTGGTGAAGATATTTCGTCAGCTCTATGACGCAAAGTACCCTATACAGCGCATGGTACTGCCTGATGTCTATGATGCCGACGACGAGAAACAGATGCGCGACAACAACACATCATGCTTCTGCTACCGTGCCATCGCTGGCACAGCCAAACTGTCAAAACATGCCCGCGGACTTGCTGTAGACATTAACACTTTGTATAACCCCTACTACAAAGATCGAACCGATGGTACACGCTTCATACAGCCTGCAATAGCTGCAGAGTATTGTAACCGCGACAAGACCTTTCCCTACAAGATTGACACAACCGACCTTTGCTATCAACTCTTCACCAGCAATGGTTTCGAATGGGGAGGCTCATGGACGTCATGCAAAGACTTTCAACACTTCGAACTGAAAGAATAAGATAATCTGGGTTTTCTTAACGGGAAATTCAGATTATTCTATTTACAAATAACACGTACCACAAAAACTTCAACAAAATTACCTTTAACACCATGAAAAAGATTATCTTCATCATCATGGCATGTCTGCTGTCCTCAACGACTACCATTATTGCACAGGATGCCACAGTAACGATACATGCCGATCAAGGCAAGTGGAAAATCAACAAGGAGATATACGGACAATTTGCCGAGCATCTCGGTTCCTGTATCTATGGTGGTCTATGGGTTGGCAAGGACTCCCCAATCCCCAACATCAATGGCTATCGTAAGGATGTCTTCGATGCACTGAAGGCACTGCAGGTCCCCGTACTGCGTTGGCCTGGCGGATGCTTTGCTGACGACTATCACTGGATGGACGGAATAGGCCCACAGAGCCAACGCCCATCATTGCGCAACAACAACTGGGGTGGCACCATTGAGGACAACTCTTTTGGCACACACGAATTTCTGAACCTATGCGAGATGCTGGGATGCGAACCATATATCAGCGGCAATGTAGGCAGCGGCACAGTAAAGGAAATGGCACAATGGGTGGAATATATGACCAGTGAGGGCGACACCCCAATGGCTCGTCTGCGCCGACAAAATGGTAGAGACAAGGCGTGGAAAGTAAAATATTTCGGTATCGGCAACGAAGCATGGGGATGCGGAGGCAATATGACACCTGAATACTATAGCAACGAGTTCCGCAAGTTTAACACCTACCTGCGTGATCAGGGTGACAACAAGCTCTTCCGCATAGCCAGCGGTGCCAGCGACTACGACTATAACTGGACACGTGTGCTGATGAAGAACATTGGTGACCGCATGCAGGGCATCTCAGTACATTATTATACCGTGAAGGAATGGAATCGTAAGGGTAAGGCTACTGCCTTCACCAACGAAGAGTACTACCTTACACTCGACAAATGTCTTGATGTTGACAATGTCGTAGCTAAGCATTGTGCCATTATGGACGAGACCGACCCTGAGAAGAAGATAGCACTGATGGTCGACGAGTGGGGCACATGGTGGGATGAAGAGCCGGGCACCATACCTGGCCATCTGTACCAGCAGAACTCCATGCGCGACGCTATGGTAGCTGCCTTGATGCTCAACGTGTTCCATAAATACACCGACCGAGTAAGGATGGCAAATATTGCACAGGTCGTAAACGTCCTGCAGTCGATGATACTCACCGACCAGAAAGGTACGGGACATATAGTACTCACACCCACCTATCATGTCTTCGAGATGTACCGTCAGTTCCAAGAGGCAACGTTCCTGCCACTCGACATCCAGTGCGACAGTATCACTACTACCGAGGGTAAGAATGTTCCACTTGTATCTGCATCAGCGGCAAAGACCACTGACGGAAAAATCGTGATAGCTCTCGTCAACACGAGTCTTGACAAGAGTCAGCAGATAATCATCAATGGCATCTCTGCCAAGAACATCACTGGTCGCATACTCACCTGTAAGGATGTGCGAGACTTCAACGATTTCGATCATCCCGAAACAATAAAGCCATCACCATTCAAGGAAGCAAAGGCAAAGAAGGGAACTATTGAAGTGAAACTACCTGCTAAGAGTATCACCGTGCTCACCATCTGATTTTGTTGCAAAAACACAAGTTATTGTCTCATTTTGCACAAATCACTTTGTCAAACGAAATGTTTCAAGTATCTTTGCAATACTTTTCGAACGAAATGACATTTTTACATACATCATTTGACAAAAACAATTCATAATACATAAATAATATGAACGACAAAAAACTTATGATGCGAGCTGCTGATAACATCCGCATATTAGCAGCATCTATGGTAGAGAAGGCCAATTCCGGTCACCCAGGAGGAGCAATGGGCGGCGCCGACTTTATCAATGTACTTTTCTCCGAGTTTCTGGTATACGACCCTGCTGATCCCGACTGGGCTGGCAGAGATCGTTTCTTCCTTGACCCAGGTCACATGTCGCCAATGCTCTATTCCGCTTTGGCACTGCAAGGATTCTTTACCCTCGACGAACTGAAGCAGTTCCGTCAGTGGGGCTCCCCCACCCCGGGTCATCCAGAGCGCGACCTCACACGTGGTATAGAGAACACCAGCGGACCACTCGGACAGGGCCACACCTTTGCAGCAGGTGCTGCTGTGGCAGAGAAGTTCCTCGCAGCCCAACTGGGTAAGGAGGTGATGCAGCATAAGATATACGCATATATCAGCGACGGAGGTATCGAGGAAGAGATTTCACAAGGTACTGGACGCATCGCTGGCAATCTTGGTCTCAACAACCTCATCATGTTCTACGACTCCAACGACATACAGCTCTCCACAGAATGTAAGGTGGTTATGTCTGAAGATACCGCTGCTAAGTATAAGGCATGGGGATGGAACGTGTTGACATGCAATGGTAATGATGCTGACGAGATACGACAGGCACTCATCGAAGCAAATAAGGAGACAAGCCGACCAACCATTATCATCGGTAAGACTATCATGGGCAAAGGAGCGCTGCGTGCTGACGGCACCAGCTACGAGGCATGTATCAACACCCACGGTGCACCTCTCGGTGGTGATGCTTACGTGAACACCATCAAGAACCTCGGTGGTGATACCGAGAATCCATTCCAGATATTCCCGGAAGTGGCTGCCCTATATGCAGCACGCAAAGAAGAACTCAAGAAGATTGTTGCCGAGCGCAAGGCTCAGGAACAAGCATGGGCAACAGCTAACCCTGAGAAGGCTGCACAGATGAAGGAGTGGTTCAGCGGCAAAGCTCCAAAGGTAGACTGGAGCCAGGTGGTTCAAAAGGAAGGTAGTGCCACACGTGCGGCATCAGCAGCATGTCTTGGCATACTGGCTGAGCAGGTGCCCAACATGATATGCGCCAGCGCCGACCTCAGCAACTCCGACAAGACCGACGGCTTCCTGAAGAAGACCAAGAGCATCGTACGCGATGACTTCGAGGGCGCATTCTTCCAGGCTGGTGTGGCTGAGCTCACTATGGCATGTATGTGTATCGGTATGTATCTGCACGGCGGTGTCATTCCTGCCTGCGGTACCTTCTTCGTATTCTCTGACTACATGAAACCTGCCGCACGTATGGCAGCTCTGATGGAGGTACCAATCAAGTTCATCTGGACTCATGATGCCTTCCGTGTCGGTGAGGATGGTCCTACCCACGAGCCTGTGGAGCAAGAAGCACAGATTCGTCTCATGGAGAAACTGAAAAACCATCACGGCAAGGATTCCATCCGTGTGTTCCGTCCTGCCGATGCCGACGAGACTACCGTCTGCTGGGCTATGGCTATGGAAAATATGGAGACTCCGACAGCCCTCATCTTCTCTCGTCAGAACATAGCCAAACTGCCTGAAGGCAACGACTACGAGCAGGCACGCAAGGGTGCTTATATTGTAGCAGGCAGCGACCAAGACTATGACATCATCCTATTGGCAAGTGGCTCTGAGGTGTCGACACTCGTTGCAGGTGCCGAGCTACTACGCAAGGACGGTGTTAAGGTACGTATTGTCAGCGTTCCATCCGAGGGTCTCTTCCGCCAACAATCCAAGGAATACCAAGAGAGTATCATTCCTACAGGCGCTAAGGTCTTCGGAATGACGGCTGGACTACCTGTCACGCTCGAAGGACTTGTAGGTCCTAACGGTAAGGTATGGGGCATGCCCAGCTTCGGGTTCTCTGCGCCATACAAGGTTCTTGACGAGAAACTCGGATATACGGGAGAGAACGTTTACAAGCAAGTGAAGGCAATGCTATAAGAAAAATCTTATATATAGGTACCATAGATACGATAAGGTACACTATAGATACGGTAAATACTATAAAACAAAAAAAATAAAGATTATGGAAATAAAGACTGTAGGTGTAGCCTGCGACCACGCAGGCTACCCACTAAAGCAATACGTGATGCAGTATCTCGAAGAGAAGGGATACCCAGTTAAGGACTTCGGTACCAACAGTACCATCAGTGTAGACTATCCAGACTATGCCCACCCATTGGCAGAGGCTATCGAGAGCGGAGAAGTATACCCAGGTATAGCTATCTGCGGCAGCGGCGAGGGTATGACTATCACCCTGAACAAACATCAGGGTGTGCGTGCAGGACTGGCTTGGAACAAGGATATCGCTGAGCTCATTCGTCAGCACAACGACGCCAATGTCATCGTACTGCCAGGACGCTTCGTCGACAACAAGACTGCAGGCAAGATGCTCGATGCCTTCTTCAACGCCACCTTCGAGGGCGCACGTCACCAGCGTCGTGTAGAGAAGATTGCAATTAAGTAATAACCCCAAAACTCACAACACTATGGAAAAAAGTAAAGTTGACATGTTCATGATGAGTCATGCCACATACTTCCCTCAGGAAGGACTCGTAGAAGTACAACGAGCACTGGAGAATCTGCCAGAAGACAAAGAGATGTATCTCCACTACATGGACTTGAAGGATCCACAGACAGCATTCATCCTGTCACTCATCGGTCTTCTTGGCATTGCCGGTCTCGATCGTTTCTTCCTTGGCGACATCGGTCTTGGCATTCTGAAACTCATCACCTGTGGTGCATGCTATATCTGGACCATCATCGACATCATCAACGTCACAGACAAGACGAAGAGACTTAATTATCAGAAATTTATGATGACGCTCAACAGATAGAACTAAAAAAAGGACTTGGCAGCAAACCAAGTCCTTTTTTTTGTCTCCTCACCTCCTCACCTCCTCAATCTCCTATCGTCTTTAACTCCTTTAACTCCTTTAACTCCTTTAACTCCTTATTACTCATCTCCTCAATCTCACTTCTCCGACACATGGAATTTATATTTGTTGTCGAAGATGTCACATACCTTGTTTATTTCAAGGAAGGTAGTGTTACCCTTACCGTCGAATGTTCCGCTCAGATAGGCAATCTTGTCCTCCATACCTACATATCCCTTTTGCTTCAGCATACGTATGGCGGCATAGAACTGGTAGTCTGCCGACACCTGTTGTTTCTGTACTACAGGTATCACACCATAGCTCAGGTTGAGCCATCGCTGAGTCTTATCCATCAGACAGATGGCAAGGATGGGTGTAGGACCGCGGAAGGCACTCAGATGACGAGCCGTCTGACCAGTCTTACTGTCGGTGATGATACCCTTCACACCAAGATACTCAGTCGACTCAATAGCACATTTGGCAAGATATTCACGCTGTTCTATTCCGTCATATAGCGGATGCGCTACATGTCCCTGCGTATGAGCGTCGATCTCTGCCTGCTCAGCAATTTGCGACATCGTCTCCACAGCCTCTACGGGATACTTGCCGCTGGCAGTCTCGCCCGAGAGCATCAGAGCGTCGGTACGCATATATATGGCATTGGCGATGTCAGTCACCTCAGCACGTGTGGGTCGCGGATTGTTTATCATGGTATGCAGCATCTGCGTAGCCACGATCACCGGTTTCTTTGCACGTATACATTTATTTATAATGTCACGCTGTATTCCAGGTATTCGCTCCAGCGGCACCTCTATACCGAGGTCGCCACGTGCTATCATGATACCGTATGAGGCGTCAATTATCTCGTCGATATTATCCACGCCCTCCTGGTTCTCTATCTTCGATATTATCTTTATGTCCGATCCTTTCTCATCAAGAATATCCTGCACAGCCTTCACATCATCGGCAGAACGCACAAAGGAGTGGGCAATGAAGTCTATGTCCTCGTCTATGGCAAGCAGAATGTTCTTGCGGTCCTTCTCAGTAATGGCAGGCAGGTCAATATGTCGTCCAGGCACGTTCACACTCTTGTGCGCGCCAAGCACGCCATCATTTCTCACCGTAGCGATGAGCATTGGACCCGTATTCTCCATCACCTCCATGTCCAGAGCTCCGTCATCGAAGAGCAGATGGTCGCCCACCTGTACATCCTTAGTGATGTCTGCGTACGACAGGTTCACTATATCATGACTGGTATCCATCTCTGGTCGTCCGAAGATCTTCACCACATCACCCGTCTTATAGCTAATGCCCGTCTCTCGGTATTTCTCCACGAGTCCTGTCGTCCTGACCTCAGGACCTTTTGTGTCGATAAGTATACCTATATGTGGCGACACCGCCCTTGTGTTTCTTATTATCTCCCGTATACCGTCTGGAGTAGCATGGGCTGTGTTCATACGTACTACGTTCATTCCGGCGAAGAACAGCTTTCGTAAGAATTCCTGACTACACCTGCGGTCGCTGATCGAGCATACTATCTTTGTCTGTTTCATGGTATTAGTTGTATTTTTCCTTGTCGTGTACTGTTGTCTATCTAATGTTATATATCACGATGTCTTTCCCTTTACGTTTTGCCTGGACATATCGGTACGTCGTAGCACCGTCAACGACCAAGTGCACTCTGTACCAGTCGTCGTGGTCGTGGGCTATGCGCAGCCGTTTTTCCATTATCCTGCGGTTGTCTTTCGAGAGCTTCTCACTCGTGTAAGGCAGGAAGTCCGAGCGCTCGGCGTGACAGCTGTCGTCGAGGAATGGCTTCAGCGACGATGAGTGATCATCAAGGATCTCCTCCCGATAGAAAGTGGTGAGGTATTCACACATCAACTGACGCTCAGCCTCAACTTTCTCTTCTACCTGCAAATGCTCGTCCTGCATAGCTCGGATGCGCATTAAAGAGTCCTTGTGAGCCTGTCGCTGGTCCATCTCTTGTTGTGCCAGCTCCTTCTGTTCCTGTCTGTAGTCGCTGTAGGCAATATATGCCCACATACAGCCTCCGCCCACCAGTGCTCCGAGGATTATGCCTATCAATATTTGTCCAAAAGTTCTCATCCTTTTTCTTATTATTCTTTATTCCGGCATTCCGAAAAATCCACTTTCACTTCTCTAAGAACTCCACGATGTCCTTCAGTCGTCCCTCTCCCACTCTGCGTCCCATCTGGTATACGCCCTGCATCTCGTTCTCATCGTGCGATATATGTCCGATGACGAGCTTCTGTGGCGGACGTATCACGTAGGTGTTGCCCTTTCGTTCCTCCTCGCGCACATATTCCAATTGCTGGTTGTACATCTCGTGGCGCTTGTCCAGAGCCTCTATCATCTTCGGATAGCGATGTAGCCACAGTCTCAGTATCGGCATCAGACGGTTGTGCCTTTTCTGGTAATCTGCCGGCTGAGTCAGTATCACCAGATTGCGCTCATAGCCCTGTTGCTGGAAGAAGCGCAACGGTATGGAGTCGGTCACACCGCCATCAAGCAGTTTTCTGCCTCCCACCTCTACTATATTCGACACCATTGGCATCGATGCCGATGCACGTATATATTCATACGTCTCTGGCGAACACTTCATCAGTCTTTTGTATACCGCCTCGCCCGTCTCCACGTCGGTACATACGGCATAGTATTCCATCGGATTGCTGTCGAACGTCTCTTTGTCAAACACGTCCAGCTCGTCTGGCATCTTGTGATAACAGAACTCGCCACCGAAGAGATCGCCTGTGGCTATCCACGACCGCCAGCTGCAATAGCGCCACTCATGGGCAAAGCGCTTGTTGTAGCGTATCACCCTGCCTGCCTGACCCGACTTATAGTTGCATCCGAAGGCTGCACCTGCCGACACTCCGACAAGCCCGTCAAAGCGCACGCCGTTCTCCATAAGCACATCCAGTATGCCCGCCGTGAACAGTCCTCTGAGGGCACCTCCCTCCAATACTAATCCCTTCTTCATGATTTTCCGACATGCAAAATTAACCTTATTCTTTGGAGTTATGGGAGTATATGGAGTTAAAAGGAGTTAAAGACAACGTATTTGTAGGAAACCTCTGTATCTTTGTGGAAGATTTTAAGCTACAACAACTATGGAAAAGAGACATCTTAAGGTGGTGTGCGCCGTTGTCAAGGATGGCGATAAATATCTATGTACACAACGTCTGCGCTCACACAAACGCTACGAGAGCGAGCTTTGGGAGTTTCCTGGAGGCAAAGTCAAGGAGGGTGAGAACGACTACGAAGCCCTGATTCGCGAGATCAAGGAAGAGATGGATTGGGACATCTTCGTAGGCAGGCGCCTCGGAAGCATCGACCACGAATATCCAGACTACACCATCACTCTCACTGCCTATCTGTGTAAGGGCGGCGACGAAGACTTCAAGCTCTTCTCCCACCTCGATGCCAAGTGGCTCACGCGCGAGAAGATGGACAACCTGCGCTGGACCGAAGCCGACAGGAAACTTCTGGAGACCCTGAACATTTTCTCTGAATAATCCTATTACATAGACCTCTCACACCTCTCAACCGATAATGAACGATAAACTACTACGCATGGAGCAGCTGGTTGAGGAGCTCAACCAGGCTTCCGACGCTTACTATAACGGTCGGCAGGAACTGATGACCGACTACGAATGGGATGCACGTTTCGACGAACTGCGCCGACTGGAGGAGGAGACGGGCACTACCCTGCCCGACTCGCCCACACAACATGTATCAGAGGACAACGTCGAGGGCAGGAAGGAGCAACATGAGTTTGCCGCCCTCTCGCTCGCCAAGACCAAGCAGGTTGCCGACATCGTGAAGTGGACCGAGGGACGACCCGTATGGATCTCATGGAAGCTCGACGGACTCACCCTCGTCGTAACATACGACAACGGACGACTCACAAAGGTGGTCACACGAGGCGACGGACACATCGGCACCAACATCACCCATCTTGCCACAGCCATCAGCGGCATACCTGCCACCATCAAGGAGAAAAGCCACATAGTCATTCGTGGCGAGGCAGTCATCTCTTACGACGACTTCAACCAGTTCCTCCTCGAGAGCGGCGAGGACTATGCCAACCCGCGCAACCTCGCCTCAGGCTCCCTCACCCTGAAAGACATCGACGAGGTAAGGCGCCGCCACATCCAGTGGATACCGTTCACGCTGGTAAATGTCAGGGAGCAAGGAGCAGGGAGCAAGGAGCAGGACGAGAAACTCCATTCATGGGGCACCCGTATGTCGTGGCTCGACTCCCTCGGTTTCACCACCGTAGAGCGCATCCTGATAGAAGACCCCACACAAGAAAACATCCAGACCGTCATCGACCAGTTTACGGCAAAAGTCACAGGACAGCCAATTGAGTCTCCCCTCCCTTCAGAAGGGGTCGGAGGTGGACTTTCTTTCCCCGTCGACGGACTCGTAATAGTCTACGACGATACCGCATACGCCCAGACTGGTAGCGTCACCGGCCATCATGCCACCCGTGCCGGACTCGCCTTCAAGTGGCAGGACGAAGCCGCCCAGACCGAGCTCATCGAGGTGGAATGGTCATGCGCCGCCAGCACCATCTCGCCCGTAGCCGTCTTCCGTCCCGTAGAGCTCGAGGGCACCACCGTCAAGCGCGCCTCCCTGTGTAACATCAGCGAGTGCGAACGACTGGGCATCGGCTCGGCAGGCACCCGTCTGTCGGTCATCAAGGCAAACAAGATAATACCCAAGGTGATAAAGGTAGACGAGACCGTAGGCACACTCGACATTCCCGCCCAGTGTCCCGTCTGCCAACACGCCACTGAGATAGTAGAAAGCGAGAGCGGCACCCGCACCCTCCACTGCACCAACCCCACATGTCCAGCCAAGCAGCTCAAGCGCTATGCACGCTTCGTCTCAAAGAGTGGAGTCGACATCGACGGCATCAGCGAGCAGACCCTCGCCCGATTCATCAACCTCGGGTGGATCAGCGAGTATGCCGACATCTACCGACTGCGCAACCACATCCGTGAGATAGCATCCCTCGAAGGCTTTGGCGAGCGGTCGGCAGCCAACATCATGCGCTCCATCGACAAGGCACGCGAGGTCGACGCCCAGAAGCTGCTCGTAGCGCTGGGCATCCCCAA
The DNA here is from genome assembly GCA_900316295.1 of uncultured Prevotella sp. Classification (GTDB taxonomy): domain Bacteria; phylum Bacteroidota; class Bacteroidia; order Bacteroidales; family Bacteroidaceae; genus Prevotella. Next base: position 459 of record ONCJ01000005.1, on the reverse strand, counting down.
GTGCGGTCCCGACGTAGCCAAGCGCCTGCTCGGCGAATATAAGTTCGACCAGCTGATCAGTCCCACAGACCCCGACCCTCAGCCCTCAGACCTGTATTCCAACATCGACGGCATCGGTCCCGAGCGCTCCGCCATTATCGTAGAGTGGTTCAGCGACCCCGACAACCGACATGCCCTCAGCAATCTGCTTAGCGAGATACAAGTCACCCAGCCCGACCTAAAGCCCAAAGGCAACACCTGCCAAGGACTCACCTTCGTCATCACGGGCGACGTCCATCACTATCAGAACCGCAACGAACTGAAGGCATACATCGAGTCGCAGGGCGGCAAGGTCACAGGTAGCGTCAGCAAGAGCACATCCTACCTCATCAACAACGATGTCACCTCCACCTCCGGAAAGAACCAGAAAGCCCAGCAGCTGGGCATCCCCATCATCTCCGAAGACGAGTTCATCGCCCG
>ONCJ01000044.1 GCA_900316295.1 uncultured Prevotella sp. | reverse complement strand
CAGCAGCACCACGTTCACATAGGGCATCGGCTCGCCCTTCTCATCCAATACTCGTCCGCCAAAGTCTTGTGTCTTAGCGAAACTCATCATTGTCATCATCATTGCAGCCATCAATGTTGCCATCTTAAAACCAATACTTCTCATATTATTATACTTCCTATTTGTTTTTTATACTTACACCACCAAGAAAATTACTGGCAACAATGTGCAGGGTAGGCGCACCGTCCTTGACGTTGCGGTTCGTCTCATTGCCCACACCGCCGATGAAACTGCGGCTTTTCGTCTCGACATTCAGCCAGTCGGGCACTATCAGTTCCACGCCACCCATGAAGGTGTGGATGTCTATCTCCTCATCCTCCGTGATGACAGCCTCGCGCAAGTCCAGACGAAGCCCTCCGCAGAAAGCATCAAGTCGGGCTCCGTGGAACGGCTCACCTTTATATATATACTCGTCGCCGCCATAGTGGACCGAACAGCAGATGCGCTTTCCCTCTTCGGCAGGTGGAATGGGTCGCTGCAGCCATTGACTTGGGTCGCGACGATAACTGTCGATAACAAGATGTACACCGACATATAGCAAAACGAATATGCCGAAGTACATGGCCCATCGGCCTTCTGACATGGTTTCAAACCATCTCCACTGGAGAATACCCCACAGTGTGGCCAACTTCAACAGAGCGGCCACGATGAAAATAACGCCAATAATAGTTCTTCTTCTCATAACCTAAAACATTTGATGGTTTTGCATGATTGCGAGTGCAAAGTTAAGTGGCATCGCTGGAAGGTGCAAATATCTGGGATATTCTGTATCATTATGTGATGAATGGTAATGAAAGTGTGATGAATGACAGTAAAAGTGACGAGCGGTAGCAAATTTTTCTCTTTTCACTCTTACCTTTTCACTTCTTCTTCGTACCTTTGCCGACATCATGGATCAAGGACAGAAAGAGATCATCCGCATGCGTGTCGTCAGTACTGCCTTTACGACACTTGCCCTTGCCGTATTCAAGCCCTTCGGACTTGATGCATGGCATTGGCAGGGCTATATGCATCTGGCATGTATCTTTGCGCTGGGTGTCGTCGTGTGCATGTTGACGGATGCCGTGTTGAAATATCTTGTCCGCAACCCCGTTTCTATGGACGATAGTCGTAGGGATGTCGATTATTTCATTCGCCGTAATCTGTACTTCCAGATTATCAACACCCTGCTGGTGACGCTGATGATTTGTCTCTATCGCCATTTCGTGATGAGCGGGCGTATTCCTGCCAATCACCTTTCATGGAGCAATTTCTTCGAGACGCTTTTGATTATCGCCTTCTGCTCCTTTGCCATCGGGCTCTACTGGCGCTTCAAGTTCCGCAGCCGCTATCTGGCTGAAGAACTGGCGGAAACGAAACTGCTGAATGAGCAGTTGAAGGCAATAAAGTCCTCACCTGTTTCGTCAGCCCCGGCAGATCTGACTCTAACTGGGACAACCAATGAGACCGTCACGCTTCAGGTCTCTGCCCTCTTATATATAGAGGCCGTAGGTAACTACGTGAAGGTCTATCACCTTCGTGACGGGGCTGTCCGTGCCGACATGCTCCGCGCCACTTCCAAACAGATAGAAGAAGAGTTGCGTGACTATCCTATGATTGTCCGCTGCCATCGTGCCTTTCTTGTTAACCTCGGCCAGGTCGAGCAAATCGTCTCACATTCCGGCACTACCCAACTCCTTATCAATCACTGCCACGAAATACTCCCCGTCTCGCGCAGCAACATGTCGCAGATAAAGACCGCCATCAAAGGCATATAATGAGGGCCTTACTCTTTACGATTTTCCTTATGAGAACCTAAACAAAGGTTAAATACGTTAAATCTTCTTCCTTATTTTCTGCATCCCCCAATTCTCAATCCACTTTTTTGCCGTTTGACGTATAAGTTGTTGATTATCAATATTCAATATATTCAAGATATGAATAAATAAGGTTTCTATCTTCTGGCTTGCTCCTTGCGGTCATCCTCCTTCATGCGGTTATGCAACCCATTCAGCATCGACTCTATGAAAGCGGCTTTTGCTGTCAGTTTCCTTCTTTTGATAGCCTCGTATGTGGCATAGCATTGTTCAAAGGGTATCACATTCCCGAATACGGAGTTGAAGGCATCCAACAAATCACGGACATTTCCTTTATAATTTTATCATGATTTCATATAAGATCTTCTATTTATGATACGTGTGAATGAAAAAGCAAATTTATTTGCATTTTTCTGACCATAATTGTACCTTTGCACACCGAATGAAGAAGATTGTTGTTACAAAGATGAATTTCTTGATTGGCTTTATCGTAGTCACACTGGTTTTGGCTGGTGTGAAAAGGGTGGCGGGAATTGATGCTAATGTTAACGAGAATGCAAGTGTTAACGAGAATGCAAGTGTCAACGAGAACGAAAGCGCTGGCGAGAATGAAAATCTCACCTCTCATCCCATTCCCGAGCAGAACTCGCCCGCTCGTAGCCTTTCACCCCTTACCTCTAAATACAATCGTTTTCTTGACGGAAAGCATCCTATATATAGTGTCAGTTCGTTCAAGGAGGAGTTTCCTGATACTAATGCCTTGCAGCTTACGGCTGCTGAGAAGTATGGCGTGAAGCCTGTAGCCAACCGCGTGGATGCTGAGCACAGGAAGAGCGAACTGGTGTATATAGGCAGCAATCCATATTATGAGGTGCGCTCGCTGAGTAGCAGTATTCCGTATCTCGTACCTCGTGCCGCCGTCTTGCTGCAAGATATAGGAAAGAACTTCTTTGATAGTCTGCAGGTGAAGCAGATACCGCTGCACAAGATCATGGTGTCGAGCGTGCTCCGTACTCAGGAGGATGTGGCGAAGTTGCGACAGCACAATAGGAATGCTACAGAGAAGTCGTGCCACCTGTATGGTACTACATTCGATATTTCCTATACTAAGTTCCAGACGGTGAGCAATCCTGCTGAAGCTCCACGCCGCCTGGTACGCGACGACAGCTTGAAGTTTGTACTCAGTGAGGTGCTACGCGACCTCCGAAACCAGAAGCGATGCTACATCAAACATGAAGTGAAGCAAAGCTGCTTTCATATTACTGTGAGGTGAAAGGTTTAGGGACTTAAGGACTTTAGGGTCTTTAAGGTCTTTAAGGAGGCTAAAGCAATAGAATAAAATAATAGGAACTTTTCTGCAGAAAAGCTCCTATTTTTATGATATACAGTGGTTTACCAAGCGAAGAGAGGATAGTCCTTCATCGTTGCGTTCACCTTCTCTCGAACGTTTGCAATCACCTTCTCGTCTTCTGGTGCGTTGAGCACGGTCTCGATGAGCTCGGCGATGAGGCGCATCATGTCCTCCTTAGCGCCGCGGGTGGTGATGGCAGCCGTACCGAGACGAATACCGCTGGTCTGGAATGCCGAACGAGAGTCGAATGGTACCATGTTCTTGTTGGCTGTGATGTCGGCAGCGACGAGAGCGTTCTCTGCCACCTTGCCAGTAAGATCGGGATATTTGGAGCGCAGGTCAACAAGCATGGAGTGGTTGTCGGTGCCACCGCTCACAATGTCGAAGCCGCGGTCGATAAGTTCCTGTGCGAGAACCGCCGCATTCTTCTTCACCTGCATGGCGTAGTCTTTCCATGATGGTTCGAGATTCTCGCCGAAGGCAACGGCCTTGGCTGCAATGACGTGCTCCAGCGGACCGCCCTGCTGTCCTGGGAATACAGCTGAGTTGAGCAGAGAACTCATCTTACGTATTTCGCCCTTCTTGGTAGCTATGCCCCACGGATTGTCGAAATCTTTGCCCAAGAGGATGATACCGCCACGAGGACCACGCAGGGTCTTATGGGTTGTCGATGTCACGATGTGTGCGTATTTCAGAGGATTGTCAAGTACGCCAGCTGCAATCAGTCCTGCAGGGTGGGCCATGTCAATCATCAGCAGTGCACCTACCTCGTCGGCAATCTTACGCATACGTGCATAGTCCCACTCACGGCTGTATGCAGAGCCACCACCAATGATGAGCTTTGGCTTATGCTCCAGAGCCAGTTTCTCCATCTCGTCGTAGTCGATGCGCCCCGTCTCCTTGTTCAGGTTGTAGCCTACGGGCTTGTATAGAATACCCGAGGTGTTCACCAGCGAACCATGAGAGAGGTGACCGCCATGATCGAGATTAAGTCCCATGAAGACGTCGCCTGGTTTCAATACTGTCAGCAGTACAGCGGCATTAGCCTGAGCACCTGAGTGAGGCTGTACGTTGGCATACTCAGCCCCGAAGAGCTTGCATACACGGTCGATGGCGAGCTGCTCTACTTTGTCAACTACCTGACAGCCGCCATAATAGCGATGGCCAGGGTAGCCTTCGGCATACTTGTTAGTGAGGTATGAGCCCATAGCTCTCATTACCTGGTCGCTAACAAAGTTCTCACTTGCAATAAGCTCAATGCCCTTCAACTGACGCTGATGCTCTTGCTCAATCAAATCAAAAATCACGTTGTCCTGTTTCATTGTTTTTGTTGTCGTTTGATGCGTTTTGCGTGAATTTGGTTGCAAATGTACTAATAAATAAGAGAAAAGCAAAATTTATAATTGCTTTTCTCTTGTAAAAAACTTTCACCTTTCGTCTTTCATCTTTCACCTCCTAACAGAGTTCCACCTTGTTGATGTCCTGCTCTTTGTCGCAGTAGTGGCACTTGCAGATGCCTTTCTCCTTGTCGACGATGTGGAAGATGGTAGTCATTGGCTCGTTGTTGGTGATGCATACGGGGTTGTTGCATTTGATGATGCCATGCAGTTCGTCGGGCGTCTCCACGGTCTTTTTCTCTACGACCTCATAGTCCTTGATGATGTTGAGCACCACCTTTGGAGCTACTACAGACAAACGGGAAATCTCATCATCGGTGAAAAACTTGTTGCTAACTTTGATGATACCCTTTATCTTGACCTTTTCTGATGGATAGTTGTAGCCAACGGTGACGGGTGTTTGTACGTCTTTGAGTCCAAGGAGGTTGACTACTTGGAAAGTCTTGTCGGTGGGTATGTGGTCGATTACTGTGCCGTTCTCAATGGCGGCAACGAGCATTTTCTTTTCTGCCATTGTTGTTATTATTTATTTGATTATTGTCTTGTCCTTTTTGATCTCGTCGAGCGTGATGCCGAGGCAATAGCAGAAGATGGCTTCACGAGCGTAGAGTCCGTTCTTTGCCTGCTGTATGTAGTAGGCATGCGGGTTCTCGTCTACGTCGTAGGCTATCTCATTGACGCGGGGTAGAGGGTGGAGGATGCGCATGTTGTCGCGGACTCCTGAGAGCATATCGTTGCGCAGGATGTAGACGTTCTTAACCCTCTCATATTCCATGAGGTCGGAGAAGCGCTCCTTCTGCACGCGTGTCATATATATAATGTCGGCATCGGCGATGACCTTTTCGTTGAAAGCGGTGTGTTCCTGATATTTGATGCCATGTTCGTCGCAGAAGAGTTTGTACTCCTTAGGCATAGCAAGTTCCTTTGGTGCAACGAAATGGAACGTTGGGTTGAAGTGACGCATTGCCATGATGAGCGAGTGTACCGTACGTCCGTATTTCAGGTCGCCAACAAGATAAATGTTAAGGTTTTCCAGCGTACCTTGTGTCTTGTAGATGGAGTATAGGTCGAGCATGCATTGTGATGGATGCTGGTGGGCTCCGTCGCCAGCATTGATGATAGGAATGGGCGCTATCTCACTGGCATACTGAGCAGCACCTTCAATATAGTGGCGCATGGCGATGACGTCAGCATAGTTGGAAACCATGAGAATGGTGTCCTTCAGAGTTTCGCCTTTGGTGCCACTGGTAATCTTTGGATCGGCAAATCCTATGACACGTGCACCAAGACGGTTGGCTGCTGTTTCAAAACTAAGCCTGGTTCGAGTAGAAGGCTCGAAGAAGAGTGTTGCCACCACCTTGCCTTTTAGCAGTTCTCGATTGGGATGTTTTTCAAATTCCTGAGCCATCTCAATGAGATAGAGTATCTTCTCTCGTGACAGCCCTTCGATGTTAACAAAGTCTTGTTTCTCCATTATGAAGGTAGTTGAATAATTATTTTCGTGTGCGAAGTTACGGATAAATTTTGAAAATAAGTTACCTTGATAGTATAAAAAAGAAAAATCTTTGTGATTATTTTGTTTTGCTTTCGACTTTTCGTAACTTTGGCTTCGCCGAAGTTACTTTGTCTCTGCAAAAAAAAGAATGAATTATTTTGTTTTGCTCTCGACTTTTCGTAACTTTGTCGACAAATTTAGAACTGTAATGAGAAGAGCTTTTGTACATTTTCTATGGGGAGCGATGATTACTGGTATTGCTACCATGATATTGTTCTTTGTATGTGTTTGGAACGGATGGGTAGGGTATATGCCCGACATGGAAGAACTGCAGAACCCTATAGATAAGTATGCATCGCAGGTGTATTCTGCCGATGGCAAGATGATAGGTACGTGGAATCTGGATAAGGCCAACCGAGTAGCGGTGGACTACAACAATCTGTCTCCACATCTTGTACATGCGCTGGTGGCAACAGAGGATGAGCGATTCTACGAACATTCGGGTATCGACTTCATAGCCTTGGGACGAGCCATCGTGAAAAGAGGCGTGATGGGACAGGAGAGTGCTGGTGGAGGATCGACCATTACGCAGCAGCTTGCCAAGCAGCTATATTCAGAGAATGCTCACAGCACTATCGAACGTCTGTTACAGAAACCGATAGAGTGGATCATTGCCATAAAACTGGAGCGCCACTTCACTAAGGAGGACATCATCTCGATGTATCTCAACTACTTTGACTTCCTACACAATGCGGTGGGAATAAAGCGTGCCGCTAATATATATTTTGGGAAAGAGCCTCGCAACCTCAACATCACCGAGTCGGCAACGCTAATAGGACTGTGTAAGAACCCTTCGCTGTTTAACCCACTGAAATATCCCACACGCTGTCTCGACCGCCGCAATGTAGTGCTGCAACAGATGGAGAAGTCTGGATACATCTCTCACAGCGAGTATGAGGAGCAGAGTGCCAAACCTCTTGGACTGAACTATCAGCAGGCAAAGCCTGTCAAGGGATCGGGCGACTACTTCAGAGAGTTCCTCCGCCAGTATATGATGGCGGAAGAACCCGTACGCGACAAGTACCCATCATGGAATATACGCCAGTTTACTATTGACTCCGTAGCTTGGGCTGATGACCCGCTATATGGTTGGTGTAACAAGAATTTCAAGAGAAACGGAGAACCATATAACATATATAGTGACGGCTTGCGCATCTATACCACAATGGACACACGTATGCAGCAGTATGCTGAGGAAGCTGTGAAGAAACACCTTGCTGGCTACTTGCAGCCGATGTTCAATCGTGCCAACAGCTATAAGAAGAATGCACCATTCTCATCGCGCATATCCAGAAATACCATCAAGGCGATACTTAACAGGGCGATACGCCAAAGCCGGCGCTACAGACTGATGAAGGAGCAGGGCGCATCACCCGACGAGATACGAAAGGCCTTCCGTACACCAGTCAAGATGAAGGTGTTCACATGGCGTGGCGATAAGGACACTACGCTGACTCCTATCGACTCTATACGCTACTATAAATCGTTCCTGCGCTCAGCCTTTATGAGTATGGAGGTGAAGACTGGCGATGTGAAGGCATACGTGGGAGGTATAGACTTTGAGCATTTCAAGTATGACATGGTGATGATGGGGCGTCGTCAGGTAGGTTCTACTATCAAACCATACCTCTATTCGCTCGCTATGCAGAACGGACTGACACCTTGTTCTACTGCTCCTAATGTGCAGCGCTCGTATGGCGGATGGACTCCTCGTAACGGTAGCAAAGCACGCTATGGCGCTAATGTTCCGTTGAAGTGGGGACTGCAAACCTCTAACAACTGGATATCGGCTTATCTCATCAACCTGCTCGGTCCTGCCCAGTTCGTGAATATCTTGCACGATTTCGGACTGAACAATCCGGACATAGACAGGAATACGTCGCTGGTATTGTGTTTGGGACCATGTGAGGTGTCGGTGGGTGAGATGGTGAGTGCCTATACTACATTTGCAAATAAAGGCGTGAGATGTGCACCGCGATTTGTCACAAAGATCGAGGATAGTCATGGTAACGTGCTCGTGCAGTTCCCACCGCTGATGAATGAGGTAATCAGCGAGGAGAATTCCTACAGGATGATAGAGATGTTACGTGCCGTCGTCGATGCAGGTACTGGTAGAAGACTGCGCGGCAACTATGGCATCAGTGGACAAATTGGTGGTAAGACAGGTACTACAAACAACAACTCGGATGGTTGGTTCATGGGCTTCACGCCTGAGCTGGTTAATGGTTGCTGGGTAGGAGGCGAGGATCGTGACATCCACTTCGATGCGACAAGTATTGGTCAGGGTGCGTCAATGGCGCTGCCTATCTGGGGATATTATATGAAGCAGGTCTATGCCGACAAATCGCTTGGCTACAGTCCTAACGTGAAGTTTGATATTCCTGATAAGTTCGACTCCTGTGAGAAAGACTCACTCAACTTTAACGGAATAGAAGATGTGTTCTTCTAAACAATAATCAAGCCTGCGGGATTCCGCAGGCTTGATTGTTGTTTCTCGGGGATGGATGTTGTTATCTCGCTATTCCGTAGTCTCGTTATTCTCAAATCATTGTCTTTTAATTGTAAATTCTCCGAGTCGGTGGGTGATGCCTTTCTTATCGAGTGTCTTAAGATAGTATACACCATCAGGTAATTGGGAGATGTCTATCGTTTTTTGATTTCTGGTCATACGTCTGGTGGCAATCATCTGCCCCTGTAATGACTCCATCACGACCATATCTGCATTGGAAAGATTTTTTGATTCTATGACACGTTGTGGTAAAACAAGGTGTTTGCCGTCGTTGGCATGCAGAGACTGACGGCTTGAGGGTTCAAGGATGCTTTGGAGTGCGTCGCTCTCATTGCCGTATCGATCCATTCCGGTAATGGCAAAATAAGCCTCGCCACTCTTACTTATGGATAGCTGGTTGGCCTCTACTCGCTGTGCAATGAGGTTTCGGGCATCGGTGATGTCTACTGGATGAGTTTCGGAGCGATATATATTATAATAAGGTGTAGCTCCACGCCATGAGATGGTGATCTCTTCGTTGTTGCCACTTACCGATGTCTTCGTAACATTGACGGTGTAAGGCTGGGCAGGTTTCTTGTTGCTTGCCCATGTCATCGGAGGTATCAGCGCAGGGTAGGGGTCAATGTATTTGCAGGTGTAGTCATAGATACCTTTGGTGTTGCGTGTGAAAAAATCGCTGCGGAAATACGCATGTCCCAGTCCGAGAGTACGTGTCACATACATCTCACGAGTCACCTCTTCCCTCTGCCACTTACCCTCGCGGGGGTCAAGGAAGTATATACCTAATCCAGGAACGACAGTCTTGCCGTATGACTTTTCTGCCCAATCAGCAGCAAATGGATAGAAATGGTCGCCACGGAAGTACATCATAGGGTATAGCTGATCCATCAGTCCGTCGCGAAGCCACCCCTGAGCATCTTGATATACCTTGTCGTATGCGTTCCAGCCACGTGATGAGTATCGGGTGACATCCTTGAATTTGCCTACTGGTGAACAACTCATCTTAATCCATGGCTTAGAAGACTTGACAGCATCGTGTACTTCACGGACAATTCTTGTGATGTTCTCACGTCGTTGGTTTTGTGTGGCATGATTCTTAGTGTCCAGTCCTGGCCATGCCTCAGGATAGCGTATGTAGTCCAGGTGTATGCCGTCAATGTCGTAATTTTCGACTATCTCCCTGCATATCTTAGCGATGTATGGTGATGTGCCGCTGTGGTCTGGATTCATATATGCTTCGTCACCCACCTTCTTGAGTAGTTCTGGATGAGTGCTTCTTAGGTTTTTAGCACCTGCACCGTTCCATTTTCCAACAGGTATGCTTACTATCCAGGCGTGACATTCCATACCTCTTTTATGACATTCGTTGATGGCAAACGTGAGAGCATCATATCCAGGCGACTGACCTGGGTGACCAGATAGGCAACCATCCCATGGCTCATAGTTGGACTCGTAAATGGTAGTGCCCCTGACGCGAGCCTGAATGAGTATCGTGTTGACGTTTGCAACTTTTAGCTTGTCAAGAATATCACACAATTCCTTCTGCTGTTTGGCAATAGCCTCACCGCTGCGAGCGTATGAGTGAGGCCAGTCTATTCCGCCAATGGTGGTAAGCCATACGGCACGTACCTCGTATTTCACAGGTTTTCCGAAAAGCGCTAATTGCTGTGTTTGTGCCTTAAGAACTAAGGATACAAGTGCCAATAGAGTGGCAAGAATAATTTTTTTGATTGTATTCATGGATGCAAAAGTACGAAATATGCCATGATCATGCAAAAAATACGGGTATTTTGTTTGTTCTCCATGATGTTTTAATTATCTTTGACAGTCGTCGAAGGTACTCACGCTCGACATTGAAAGAAAAACAAGATTTTTCTTTGCATTGTCCTCGCTTAGTCGTATCTTTGCATCGTAAATAGAGAATATAATTAGCAGGATGATTACTTTTATCATTTCATTGGTGGCATTAATAGTAGGCTATATGGTATATGGTCGTTTTGTCGAACGTATCATTAAACCCACAGACAACCCTACGCCTGCAATTGCCAAAGCCGACGGTGTCGACTATCTTGTTCTTCCTGGATGGAAGATTTTTATGATTCAGTTTCTTAATATCGCTGGTACAGGTCCTATCTTTGGTGCCATTATGGGTGCTAAGTTTGGACCAGTAGCGTACCTTTGGATAGTCCTTGGATGTATCTTTGCTGGTGCGACTCACGACTATCTCAGTGGTATGTTGTCTGTACGCAACGGAGGGGCAAGCTTGCCGGACCTCATAGGAAAGTATCTCGGTAATGCTACCAAACAGGTGATGCTGGTATTCTGCGTCTTGTTGCTGATGATGGTAGGAACTGTGTTTGTTTTCAGCCCTGCGAAAATTCTCGGAAGTATATGGGAACCGGCTTTCTTTGTAGAGAATTTCGGTAGCTATTTTTTCTGGATAGTAGTGGTCTTCGTATATTACATCATAGCTACTCTACTTCCTATTGATAAAATTATAGGCAAAATTTATCCGTTATTTGCTTTCTCGCTGATTTTTATGGCGTTGGCTCTGATGGTTGTGCTGTTTGTTCAGTGGCCTACTATACCGGAGTTGTGGCAGAATATGGAGAATATGGGCGCTGAGCGTTTCGATAATGGCAGTCTGATTTTCCCGGGATTGTTTATTACAATAGCATGTGGTGCCATAAGCGGATTCCATGCAACACAAAGTCCTCTCATGGCGCGCTGTATGAAACATGAGCGACAGGGACGTCCTATATTCTATGGTGCAATGATAACAGAAGGCTTTGTAGCGTTGATATGGGCTACGGTTGCTATGTACTTTTTCTATGGTGAGCCCGCACCTGGATATCAGTTGATTGCCGGTGGCGTCGATGCTCTCAATGATGCTCCGTCGGTTGTGAACATTATTTGCAACGACTGGCTGGGCATCATTGGAGGAATACTTGCTATGTTGGGTGTCGTGGCAGCACCGATTACCAGTGGAGATACAGCCTTCCGTAGCTGTCGTCTTATCATAGCTGATTTTCTGCACATGGAGCAGCGTACAAAAACCAAACGCTTGGCTGTCAGCATTCCTATATTTGCTGTTGCTATAGCATTGCTCGTGTGGCAGATGGCTGACAAGGATGGCTTCAATGTTATATGGGGATGGTTCGGATGGTCCAACCAGACTCTTTCTGTGTTCACTCTGTGGACACTCACGGTATATCTTGCTCGCGAACGTAAACCTTATATCATTACGCTTATACCAGCCCTGTTCATGACTGTAGTTTGCTCTACGTTCCTCTTCGTATCAAAGCAGGCTTTTGGACTGCCAGTGTATGTGGCTTACGGATTGGGATCGGCTGTGCTGACAGTGGCTGTAATATGGTTTGCAATTTGGAAACTCAAAAATAAATAACGACTATGAAAAAGAAAATCATGCTGCTCATAGCAGCCTTCGCAATGACAATGGCGGCTAACGCCCAGTTCCAACAAGGTAAGGGATACATCGGAGCTTCCCTCACAGGTCTTGACATGCATTATAATGGTGCCGATAAGTTCAACATCGGAGTTGAGGCAAAGGGTGGCTACCTGTTTATGGATAACCTCATGGGACTTGCCTTCACCTCTTATGAACACAAAGGACACAAGAATACTACCGACAGATTCATGATTGGTGTTGGAGGACGTTATTACATCATTCAGAACGGACTCTATCTCGGCGTGAACGCAAAGTATGTTCATGCCGCACAGAAAGTGGAAGGATATAAAACGCACTACAATGACGTTATGCCAGGTGCAGAGGTAGGTTATGCTTTCTATATCAATCGTTCTGTCACTATTGAACCTGCTGTGTACTATGATCAAAGCTTTAAGAAAAGCAAGTATTCTACAGTAGGTCTGAAAGTTGGCATCGGAATCTACCTCTTTGATGATTGATGGATAGCAGGTATCCGTCACAATTACTCGAGAAAGCTGTTGGCGAATTTGCCAAATTGCCAGGAGTGGGGCGCAAGACTGCGCTCCGCTTGGTGTTGTTTATGCTCAGACAGGATGGCTCTGAGGTGGATAGTTTCGCTGAAGCAATCGTGAAACTGAAGCATGATGTGAAACATTGTAGTGTGTGCCATAATATTAGTGATACCGACATCTGTCCTATCTGTTCTGACCAAAGACGTAATAGTAGATTGATATGTGTTGTCGAGAATATCCAAGACGTGATGGCAATAGAAAACACAGGACAATACAATGGACTCTACCATGTCCTTGGTGGCGTGATATCACCGATGGATGGTATGGGACCTGCCGACCTTGAGATAGATTCTCTTGTCGAGAGATGTCAAAGGGGAGGGGTAGATGAGGTGATACTCGCCTTGGCAAGTACCATGGAGGGCGATACTACAAACTTCTATATTTCTCGCAAACTTGCACAGAC
>ONCJ01000025.1 GCA_900316295.1 uncultured Prevotella sp. | reverse complement strand
TCTACCCAAGACAACGCCATCAAAACAACAGCGCCGCCTCGCTTCTTGTACTACTTCTCTGCTTATGTAAATCTATTCAAAGAACGACTCTTTTTTAATTTCGCTCGCAAATGTTATTTTTTGAGCGAAGCGAGTGCAAAGGTACGTCGATTTTTACTAACCTGCAAATAAATCCGAAAGAAAATTCAAGAATTAACATTCGTTTAATGTTTAAGGTTGACACATGTCAGTTTTGAATATACTATACATTATTTATTATATATAGGGAGAAGATACATCACACATAGGAGTGAGGGTGAGTGGTAAGAAGTGAGAGAATAGTAAAATACGAGTAAAAGTTGTTCGATTTTTCTCTAAAAATATCAATTTTTATAAATAATGGCATAAGGTACGCTAAAAAATTGTGTGAAAAAGGAAAAAACACATAACTTTGCAGCCGTTGAAGTCAATATCGGGCCAAAACGATGAAGAAAATATTGTTATTCATAATAGTCATGGCTTCGGTCATGTACGTGCAAGCTCAGGAGCGATATAGCCTTGAGCGCTGTCGTGAGTTGGCGCTTGCCAACAACAAGCAGCTTAGCGTGTCGCGTCTCAGTCAGGACATAGCCGAAAACACCCGCAGGGCTACACAGACGAAGAAGTTGCCTCGCATAAGTGGGCTTGCCGGCTATGAACATTTCAGTCGTGAAATTTCCATTCTGAACAGCCGTCAAAAGTCAGCCTTGAGCAATCTGGGTAGTAACGCTACTGGAGCTATCACGTCAAGCATCAGCAACACTTTAGAGGGGTGGGTGGCTCATGGGCTTATCACGCGCGAGGCCGCACAGGAAATTACGAATAGGATTGATGGCTACTTTGCTCCGATAGCCCAAAAAGGTGACCATTTCGGCGCAACTATCCGTGACGCCTTCCGAACCAACAGCAAGGATCTATGGACGGGTAGCATCATGGTGACGCAACCTATATATATGGGTGGTGCCATTACCGTTGCCAACGAGATGGCATGTATAGGCGAAGAGATGGCCGCCAACAATGTCGATGCCATAGAACAGAATACCCTCTACGCTATAGACAACGCATACTGGCTTGCCGTCTCGCTAAAAAACAAGCAACGACTTGCCAACGACTTCCTCGCTCTTGTAAAGAAGCTTGACGACGATGTTCATAAATTGATACGTGAAGGGATTGCCACACGTGCCGACGGTCTGAAGGTAGACGTGGCTGTGAACAACGCAGAAATGGCTGTGACGCAAGTAGAAGACGGAGTTGCCCTATCGAAAATGTACCTTTGCCAGCTATGTGGTCTGCCGCTCGACGGAGAAATTCTTCTTGCCGACGAAGATAAGGAAGACATCTCTGAGGCAAGCTCCGCCACGCTATATTCTGCAGACAGTACTTCCATTGACCTGCGTCCTGAGATAAAACTACTCAAGAACGCCATCAACATGAGTCGACTCAGCACCCGACTGATACAGGCTGAATACATGCCCCACGTGGCTCTGACGGGCGGAGTGCTCGTCAGCAATCCTAATGTATACAACGGATTTGAGCGTAGATTCAAGGATCTTTGGAATATTGGCATCGTGGTTCAGATGCCTCTGTGGAGTTGGCACGAGGGTAGATACAAGATAAATGCCAGTCGTACAGCAACAAGGATAGCCGAACTGGAGTTGCAAGATGCCAGGGAAAAGATTTCACTACAGGTGGAACAAAGCAGATTCAAGGTGAAAGAAGCAAGAAAACGGCTTACAATGTCACAACAAAACATGTCGAGTGCCGAGGAAAACCTGCGTTGTGCCAATGTGGGATTTCGCGAAGGCGTGATGACAATCACGGATGTGATGGAAGCGCAAACGGCTTGGCAAAAAGCCCAGTCGCAGAAACTCGACGCCGAAATCGAGGTCATACTGAGTGAGATTGGGCTACGCAAGGCATTGGGGAGGATGTAGGATTAGTTCATAATTGATAATTGAAAATTAAAAGATATGTCAAAGAAATCACAACATAACAACATTCTTCTTGCCATACTGGGCTTCACGCTCGTGGTTGTGGCAGTAGCACTCATTGGTTTCTTCACTCTCGACAGAAGTCTGGAGATAATCCAGGGTGAAGTGGAAGTGGAGGAGTATCGTGTTTCGAGCAAGCTGCCTGGCAGGATTGTGGAGATAAGAGTTAAGGAGGGTGACTTCGTCCATCAGGGCGACACGCTTGCCATCCTCGAGGTGCCTGAGGCTACGGCTCAGGAACAGGCTGCCGAAGCCACACAAGGAGCAGCACAGGCTCTGAGCGACCTCGCCGACGCGGGAGCCCGCAAGGAGACTATCGATGGAGCCTATCAACTATATCAGCAGGCTGTATCAGCCAACAATCTGGCACGAGAGACCTACGGCAGGATGCAACGCCTGTACGATGAGGGAGTGGTGAGCGCCCAGAAGCGTGACGAAGCCCTTGCCGCCCACAAGGTGACAGAGGCTCAGATGGTGGCAGCCCGTTCTCAATGGGAGATGGCTAAGAGCGGGGCTCGCGAGCAGGAGAAGCGTGCTGCACGCCAGCAGGTACAGGCTGCACGTGGAGCCGTCAACGTGGTGAAGTCGATGCTACGCGAGACCGTTCAGACGGCAAGTGCCGATGGCGAGGTGTCAACCATCTATCCTAAGGTGGGTGAACTCGTGGGACTGGGTTCTCCTATCATGACCATCTCAATGACCAACGACATCTGGGGTACATTCAATATCCGTGAAGACCAACTCAAAGGCATGAAGGTGGGCGACAAATTCAAGGCATATATACCAGCCTTCGACAAAGAGATTGAGATGAAGGTCTATGCCATGAAAGACGAAGGATCGTATGCCGTATGGAAAGCAACAAAGACACAAGGTCAATACGACTTGAAGACGTTCGAAGTAAAGGCTCGTCCCATGAAGGCTGTCGAGGGTCTGCGTCCTGGAATGTCGCTGGTGGTAAGGTAAAAACATATAACAGATTGTCTTGGGGCGTATAGGAAAGATAATGTGGCGTGAGTGCGGTATATTGGTAAGAAATCCGATATACCTTTTCTGCATGATCCTCTTCCCTATGCTGATAATGCTTTTCTTCACGTCGCTCATGTCAGAGGGTTTGCCCACAGAACTGCCATGTGGTGTAGTAGACCACGACAACACGTCGACCACACGTGAGATTGCGCGCAGACTTGACGGTATGCAGACCTCCCACGTCGTAGGTCGCTACAATAGCGTGAGCGAGGCTCGTCAGGCTATCCAGCGTGGCGAGATTTATGCTTTTATGTATTTTCCCAAGGGGACTACCGCCGACCTGCTTGCCTCTCGCCAGCCCACCATCTCGTTCTATTATAGTAGTGTCACCCTGATGACAGGAGCCTTGCTCATGCGCGATATGAAGACCACTACCATGCTCGCCTCGGCAGCCGTCGGAGCAGCCAAGCTAAGTGCCATAGGCAAGTCGGAGGGTGAGATTCAGGCGTTTCTCCAGCCTATCGTAATTGACGTCCATCTGCCCAACAATCCGTGGACCAACTATAACGTCTACCTCACCACGATGATGGTTCCAGGACTATTCATGCTCCTGTTCACCCTGCTCACGGTCTACGCGATAGGTACCGAACTGAAGTTCAACCGCTCCAAGGTATGGATGCGACTTGCGCGCGGAAACATAGTTGTTGCGATGGTAGGAAAGTTGTTGCCCCACGCCCTGGTATTCCTCACCGTCACTTTCACCTACCAATGGTACATCTACAACCATCTGGGATTTCCCCATGCCGGTAGTGTATGGCACATCCTATTGTTAGGCTTGCTTATGGTAGGTTCGTGTCAGGGGTTTGGCATTTTCATGTTCGGCATAGCGCCATCGCTACGCATGTCGATGAGTGTCTGCTCTTTATGGGCTGTACTGGGCATCTCCCTGTCGGGAGCCACCTATCCCATCTTTGCCATGCATCCTATACTGGAGGCTGTGTCGTGGCTCTTTCCTCTACGCCACTACTACATGACCTACCAGCTGTGCGTATTCAACGGCTATCCGCTCTTCGACGCATGGTCCAATGTGATGATATTGTTTGCCTTTGCCATGATGCCAATCCTTGTGCTTGGCAGGATACGCAAAGCGATGATGGAGTATGTATATATACCGTAGATTGTAGAGGATGGATTGAAAAATTGAAAATAGAAGTGTCAGGATTTTGGAGACAGATAAATGAAGGAATCCACGATATGTGTTATATCTGGTGGATGGAGATGAAGAACGTCGTCAAGGATGAAGGCGTCCTCATCTTTTTCCTACTCACGCCTCTGGTCTATCCGCTGGTATATTCGTGGATATACTGCAACGAAGTGGTCAGGGAGGTACCTGTCGCCATCGTCGACAAGTCGCATACTGGACTTTCGCGCGAGTTCATCCATCGGTTTGATGCCTCGCCTCAGGTGCGTGCCGCCTACTATTGCAACAATCTGCAGGAGGCTCGTCAGCTCGTAGGTCGCCAGGTGGTACGTGGAGTGGTACATATCCCCTCCGACTTCGACCTCAAGGTCAACCGTGGCGAGCAGACCCACGTGAGCGTCTATTGCGATATGTCTCTATTGCTCACGTACAAGGCAATATACCAGTCTGCCGTCCTCGTGTCGTTAGAGATGAACAAGGAGATACAACGGCCACGAGCCATGGGCACTACCGCACGTGACGACGAGCTCAACACCACTCCTATGCTCGTTGAGGAGGTATCTATCTTCAATGCTACAGGTGGCTATGGCAACGCCATCCTGCCTGCCGTTCTGATGCTCATCATCCAGCAGACGCTCCTGCTGGGCATCGGACTCTCTGCCGGCACAGCCCGTGAGCGCAACCGCCATCGCGACCTAATACCCGTGAGTCGGCACTATAATGGCATCTTCCGTATCGTGATAGGCAAGTCGATGTGCTACTTCATGATATATGCCGTCATGAGTACGTATATGACCCTGTGTGTGCCGCGCTTCTTCGGCTTCACCCAGATGGTCCACCTTGCCGATCTCTTCGGTCTGCTGCTACCCTATCTGCTGGCGTGTATCTTCTTCGGAATGATGCTCTCCTGCCTGGTGCGATATCGTGAGAATGTGATGCTACTGGTGGTCTTCACGTCCGTGCCAATGCTCTTTGTCACGGGTATCTCGTGGCCTTTGTCTAATATTCCTGGCTATCTGCAGGGTATCTCGTGGCTGGTACCCTCGACGTTCGGCATTCGCGGCTTCCTCACACTAAACAGCATGGGCGGACATCTGAATGACATCCGCCCTGAGTATCAAGCGCTATGGATACAAGCGCTGGTGTATTTCCTTGTTGCCTGTCTGGTCTATCGCTATCAGATCATACAAGCGAGGAAGCATCTATTGCAAGAAAAGAGGAATATTTTGAGGAGCCAAAGACGATAATCTTTTCTTATTCCACCCCTACCCTCTTAGTAGGAGCCTCAGTCTGATTTCTGCGATTGACCACCGTCACCACGCTCTGAGCCAGACTCAGGAAGGTTTGTCCCGTAATGGTGTCTATATTGAGTGCTGCTGGTGTACCTGCGTCGCCATTGTCGCATATGCTCTGTACCACAGGTATCTGTGCCAACAGAGGATAACCCATCTCTTCTGCCAGATGCTTACATCCCTCCCTGCCGAAGATATAGTATCGGTTCTCTGGCAGTTCGGCAGGCGTAAACCAAGCCATATTTTCGACAAGTCCCAGAATGGGCACATTCACCTTGTCGTTACGATACATGTCCACGCCCTTCCTTGCGTCAGCGAGGGCTACCTGTTGAGGAGTAGACACGATGATGGCGCCTGTGATGGCGAGTGTCTGCAGCAAGGTCAGATGGATGTCGCTCGTACCTGGCGGTGTATCCAGTATGAAGTAGTCCAACTCGCCCCAGTTGGCGTCAGCCAACAACTGCTTCAACGCCGATGTAGCCATGCCTCCACGCCATAATGTAGCCGTATCTTTATTGACGAAAAAGCCAATGCTCAACAGTTTCACGCCATATTGTTCTATTGGTTCGATGAGCTGGCGGCCGTCCACCTCGACAGCATACGGACGGGCTTCCTCCACACCAAACATCTTTGGCACAGACGGACCGAAGATGTCCGTATCCAGCAGTCCCACCTTGTAGCCCAGTCGGGCGAGTGCTATGGCGAGGTTGGCTGCAACGGTAGACTTGCCCACGCCGCCCTTGCCCGAACTCACGGCAATAATGTTCTTCACCCCTGGCAGCAGATCGTCCTCCTTCGGCCTGGGTTTAGACTTGTATTCAGTTTCTATCTCCACGTCCACGTCTTCGCCCAGATGGTATCTCAGGGCAGCCTCCGCCGCCTTGACGGTAGAACGGAGGAAGGGATCGGTATCTCTTGGGAAGACGAGCACCACCCTGACCTGCCATCGCTGGCGCTCGCGGTCGAACGTCACAACAGGTGTCTCAGCTATCATCTCGCTCTCCACGAGATTCTTTTTAGTACCGGCATACATCACCCCTGCCAGCACCTCCTCTACTCTTTTCGGATATAATTCCATAATGTCTTCATTTGTTTTAGGCTTGCAAAGTTACGAAAAAAACGAGAGAAAAGGCAAATTTCTTCACTCATTTTCTTTTTTTTATCGGTGTTCAGGCGAGCAAGCTCGGAGTCTTTGCACTTTTCCGAATGCAAGTAACTTCTCCGAAGGAATATTCACTCACAATCTCGCCCGTTTTGACCTCCCATCTCGTCCATATTTGTAGTCAAAAAGGGCTTACTTTTCTAATATTCTATATAAGCCCACAGCTCTCGTATGCGTTTTTCAGGGTCCCACTTGCCCGAAAAAGTCCATTGGGGCGTGATGCGGAAGAGGTCAGGACTGCCTGGAGCACTACTGAGATTGTCAGCCAGCCAACCATTATGTCCTCCCTTGCGGGTACAGTTGAAGAAGTATGCTCGTCCGCCAGAGGTATTCGGGTCGGGCTCCCTGTCTATATGTACATAGGTGATCTTCTTATCCATCATATTTTGGGACAAGCGACAATTGACAAAGAAGAACTGCGAGTCATGGTAATAGCGTCCGAGCTGGGTGGGACGTGAGGCGTCAAACTCAGAGTTGGTGATGACCAGTTTCTTCGTCTCGTCGCCACTACCGTCGTGACATGTTATCGACCTGCCATCGCCATAGAAGCGACAACGTGTGGCATAACACCATCCTCGAGGACAGAACACATCGGTACCCGTACTGCGCACGTAAAGGTCAGCATTATAGTACATTCCGTCGCCGCCCTTAGCCCATAACGCCAGAGCGTCGCTCCCTTCATTCCAGATATTGCAATTGAGAATAATCGTGCGCGTGGCTCTGTCAAAGACTGCCATCTGGTCGCGCCTGGTCGGTGTGACCACCTTGCCATAGTTATTGTAGATGGTAAGACCCGCGATGACACAGTCGTTAGCTTGTTCGGTCAGCATGACGGGCGCAGCTCGGTAACCCCATTTTCTTACGGCTGATGTATCGTTTGAGAGTACAGGGAAGACTATGACGGTATTGTCTCGGTTTTCTCCCACAAGGACGATATTGGGGCGGTCTACGAGCACCATCTCCCGATATTCGCCCTTACGGATGAAGATTTTGTATGGTCGGTCGGCCGCTACGGGTGCCTTATTGACAGCCTCCTGTATGCTCTCGCCGCTGCTGACGACGGCATCAAAGTCGGACATGGACTTCTCGGGGTGACGGAAGAGTTGCATCTCGCCCGTCTCATTCCCTCCCTTGGAGTTCAATTCTATCCTTAGCTTGTGCGTAGGGTCATGCTTGTCTGCCCAAGCGTAATATAGCTTATAGAGACTTGCCGGACGACTATTGTACCACGAATAGCCATTACGACGCTCGGGACCAATGTCCTCCAGACGACGACGCGGCAGTCCGTCACGGTCGCAAACGAACGGTTCGACGTATTTCAGGTCATAGAACCTACCCCATAAGGGCACCCCTGCTTTGACATCAGCCACCAGCCGAGTTTCTCGTTCGGGATTTATCTTACTCCAGTCGCCTGTGCGTTCGAGTCGGTAGCCCGTAATCTTATATTTGTCAAACCATGCCATAGCGCCGTGCACCGCCCTTTTCACGGCTTCGCTCGGATGGGGTATCTCCATGAGCAGGCGCACCAGTGTAGCACTCTCCTGCGTACAATATGAGGGCAGTTCGAAGGCTCGCGCCGCAGCTGGCTGGAATGTGTCTCGATCGTGTTGCTGACACCATACCGTAGGCTGTCCGTCTACCACTATCTGGGTCTTTAGGATACACTCCACACCCTTGTCGAAGGACAGCTGAGCCTTCTGGCGCAGCTCCCTTGTGGTGAGGTCGTTGTCGTATGGTGACTTCTGCTGGGCAATGTCACGCAGGAGGAACATGGTGTTTGCCATAGCGTCGTCGTTGTATGTGATATGTACCTGATAGCCGCGCATCTCAGGCCAGAACTGAGGCCAACCGCCACTCTCATACTGTCCGCTGATAAGATATTCCACCCCTCGGCAGAAAGCGTCCCTATAAGAAGCCTCCTTGGTGGCTTGATACAGCCGAGCAAGGAACTTCATTTCCATCGTTGTGGCATCATTATCTGTAGTAGAATCGTTGCGTCGGTTCTTTAGGGAGAGTACTTCCGCGCGTTCCTTGTCGCTCAGGTGACGCGTCATGTCGGTATTCTTCTGCCATCCGCCCGTCACACGCTGATAGACAAGCAACTGGTCACCTATACGTCGAGCCTCAGCTGTCTGGAAAAAGGCAGGATCGGTTTGTCTCATAGTCTTTTTCCAGTCATTTTGGGAAAAACTTATGAGCGAAACAAGAAGTAGCAGCATACACGCCAACGACCTCCTTGCCTGAAGGAGGTATAAGCTGGGGTAAGGTTGTGATTTCATAGAAATGTTTTTATAGATTATTTTGCTGTAGTCTTCGGGCTTCGCTTGTTGCGATGGTAGGAGCGATAGTCGTCAAGTTCTATCTCCACGTCTGGTTCCGTGAGTTCTCCCTCACGAGGCAGCAGGAACTTTAGGTATTTGATATTGAGCCCCCGTGCTATCCACATCTGCTCGTAGTAGGTCTGGATGGTGAGGAGTTGGGAGTTGAAAGCTGAAAGGTGCGAGATGTCTTTCGAGGAGTGAGGAACGGCTTCACCAACGTTAGCATACAAATTATCCGTATCGACGAGGATAGGCAGATGGTTGGTCTCCGCCATAATGCGGGTGTAGGTATAGAGAAATCGGGAGTCGGTCTTGAGGTGTATGACGCCTCGGTCGCAGAGGAAATGGCGGTAGCGCTCCAAGAAGTATGTCGAGGTGAGTCGCTTGCGCGGATTCTTCATCTGCGGATCGGAGAAGGTGAGCCATATCTCCTGTACCTCGTCCTCACGGAAAAAGCGGTCGATTATCTCGATGTTCGTGCGCAGGAAGGCTACATTCTCCATTCCCTCCCGATGGGCTTGCATGGCACCCGTCCACATACGCGAACCCTTGATGTCTACTCCGATGAAGTTCATCTCGGGGAACATCTTCGCCAGCCCGACGGTATATTCACCCTTGCCGCATCCCAGTTCCAAGACTATTGGGTTCTGATTATGGAAGACTTCGGAGTGCCACGCGCCAGAGAGGGGGTGACAAACAAATTCTTGTCCTCCCTTAGGGAGCGAGTCGGCAGAATCGCCGACTCGTTGATTGCTAAGAAACCACGAATAGGGGAACTGGAAGACGTTTGGCAACGCCTCCATGTCAGCAAATTTTGCTAATTTTCCCTTACTCATGACTCTTTATGAATTCTTTGTTAGCAAGAATGAATAATTACGCATTAAGCATTTCGCATTAAGCATTATTCAATCACTACCGTAGTCCAGCCATGCTTGTCCTCAATCTCGCCATACTGTATGCCACGCAGAGTATCGAAGAGTTTCTTTGAGATGGGGCCTGGCTCGGCTCCGAAGTCGTAGCGTTTGCCTGTCTCGAGGTCGTCGATATATGAGATAGGCGAGATGACAGCCGCCGTGCCGCATGCTCCAGCCTCCTCGAAAGTGGTGAGCTCCTCCTCGGGTATTGGTCGACGCTCCACCTTCAGTCCCAAGTCCTCAGCTACCTGCATGAGGCTCTTGTTGGTGATAGAGGGCAGGATGCTGGTCGATTTCGGAGTGATATATGTATTGTCCTTGATACCGAAGAAGTTAGCTGCTCCACACTCATCTATATATTTCTTCTCCTTAGCGTCGAGATAGAACTCGCAGGCGTAGCCCTTCTCATGGGCGAGGTTGTTGGCAAATAGCGATGCTGCATAGTTGCCACCCACCTTATATTTACCAGTTCCGAGGGGAGCCGAGCGGTCATAGTCACGCACAATGACGTAAGGATTGCTGGAGAATCCGCCCTTGAAGTATGGTCCTACAGGCGTTACGAAGATGAGGAAGCAATATTCCTTGGCAGGATGGACACCCACCTGAGCACTCGTTCCGATGAGGAGCGGACGCACATATAGTGTGGCTCCACTCTCGTATGTAGGGATGTACTCCTGATTGAGGCGTACCACTTTCTTTACCATCTCCTCAAAGAGCTCGGTAGGTACCTCAGGCATCATGATGCCTCGACAGGTAGACTGCAGGCGCTCGGCGTTATCCTTGACACGGAAGACGCGCACCTTACCATCAGGACAACGATAGGCCTTCAATCCCTCGAAAGCCTCCTGTCCGTAATGCAGACAGGTTGCAGCCATGTGCAGTTTCAGATACTCGTCGGAGCATACCTCGATTTCGCCCCACTTACCGTCCTTGTAGTAACAACGTACGTTGTAGTCTGTTGGCATATAGCCAAATGACAAATTTGCCCAATCTATATTCTTCATATCGTGTATATAAATATGTGTTTCGTATTTAGCGTGCAAAAATACATAAATTGTCAGAAAAAACAATTTATTTTAATCATTTTTTAACTCGACGGTTCTTTTTCCATAGCAAAACGCCACGTAAGACAGCACGCAACTGCTCGTCTTAATCAATAATACAGACTACATTTCTACTCGTCCTTGAGCATTCGTTGCACCTCTTCGTCGGTCTTCGTGAGTTTGTCCTTGCACATCTTTATCAACTCACGAGCCTTCTTCATCTGCTCGCCCAGTTGGTCGATGTCATACTCGTCGTTCTCCATTTTCTGAACGATCTCATCCAGTTGTTTTATTGCTTCTTCGTATTTCATACAATTAGTGATTTAAGGTGAGTGGTGAGTGGTTAGAGACGACTGATTCAATCCGTCCGTCTGCCAGTCGGGTCTCGATGATGTCGCCCTCACACAACATAGAGACATTGCGTACAACCTTGCCATCCTTCATCGTAAGGCTGTAACCTCGCTTCAATATGAGCTGTGGGTCGAGTGCTCTGAGGCGGTATTCTATGGTCTGGAGTTGGTGCTGATGGCGCTCGAAGATGTATTTCATAAGGTGGTTCAACTTGTCGGCATGGCTATCCAGGCGATGTCGCTCGTCGGCAAACCGCTGGCTGACGAGCTGGGGTATGCGTGAGGCGTAGCGCTCCAGTCGCTCTGCCACTTGTGCAAGATGGTCAATAAGAAATGCAGCAGCTGCCGTAGGGGTCTTCACACGTGTGTGAGCGATCATGTCGAGGATGGTCTCGTCACGATCATGACCTATACCAACGATGACAGGAAGAGGGAAGTTGGCTACGTTCTCGGCAAGGGCAAGGGTGTCGAAGCCCGAAAGGTCGGTAGTGGCTCCTCCACCACGAATGATGACGACGCAGTCGAAAGGATTTGGGGCATTATATATCCTATTGAGCGCCTCTATGATGGTTGGCTCCACCTGATCGCCCTGCATCACGGCAGAGAACAGCTCTACATGAAACAGGAAATCGTAGGGATTGTCATGTAGCTGGCGGCAGAAGTCGCCATAGCCCGCAGCCGTCTCCGAGGAAATGACGGCAATACGCTGGGCAAACATCGGCAGGTGCAAATCCCTCTGCAGGTCGAACACGCCCTCCTGCTTCAGCTGGTCGATGATGGCTTGGCGCTTGCGTGCCATGTCGCCGAGGGTAAACTCGGGATTAATGTCATCAACTATCCAAGAAAAGCCATATAACTCATGGAATTGCGGGCTGACGCTTATCATCACACGCATACCCTTGTGAAGAGGCTGACCCGTAACTCGCTCGAAATGCGAGCGAAGCAGTCGCCATGTAGAAGCCCAACACTTTGCCGACGCACGTGCCACAAGAGCATTCTGGTCGGTCTCCACCAGCTCCATATAGCAATGGCCACGACTCTCGCGCACCTCTGACAGCTCAGCCTGGACCCAGTAGCTCTCGCTAAGCATGCCCTCGATAGCACGCCTCACCATCTGGTTGGCCTCGTGTAGCGTATATATGTTCTTCATATCACGTGCAAAAGTAGTAAAAGTTTTTAGTTTTTGGTTTTTAGTTTTTGTTTTTTCTATCGTTATTTCGGAATTTTCCTCTCTAAACTCCAAACTTAAAACTTTTTTCATTACTTTTGCATCCGATATGGACAATAAGCAAGCTACATTAGAATTAGGAACGAAGCCCGTGGGCAAGCTGCTCGTGCAATATGCCACGCCTGCCATAATAGCCATGACAGCCTCGTCATTATATAACATGGCAGACTCGATATTCATAGGACAGGGTGTCAACGCCACAGCCATCTCGGGACTCGCCATCACATTTCCCTTCATGAACCTGAGTGGAGCCGTGGGAGCTGCCATTGGTGTGGGAGCCTCGACCCTAATCTCGATGAAGCTGGGTCAAAAAGACTATTCCATGGCGCGCCATCTGCTGGGCAATTCTGTTACGCTCAAGATCATCACGGGTATGCTGCTCATGGCGGTATGTCTGGTCTTTATCAACCCAATACTACGATTCTTTGGAGCAAGCGACGCCACCCTACCCTATGCCCGCGACTACATGCAGATAATCCTGATTGGCAACACCATAACCCACCTTTATTTTGGAATGAACGCCGTATTGCGCTCAGCTTCCAAACCCAAAGAGGCGATGTATGCCACGATGTTCACAGTAGTCTTGAACATCATCCTCGACCCCATCTTCATCTGGGTGTTCCATTGGGGCATCCGAGGAGCAGCCATAGCCACCATACTCTCGCAGATGGTAGCCCTATGCTGGCAGGTGAGTATCTTCATGAACAAGCGCGAACTGCTCCACTTCGAGCGAGGCACATTCCGTCCGCAATGGCATCTGATAAAGAACATCCTCGGCATAGGCATGTCACCATTCGCCATGAACGCCTGCGCCTGTCTGGTGGTCATTTTCATCAACAATCAGCTGGTAAGCTATGGTGGTGACTCGTCGGTGGGAGCATACGGCATAGCCAACCGTATAGGATTTATCTTCTTCATGATCGTCATGGGCATCAACCAGGGGATGCAACCTATCGCAGGCTACAATTACGGGGCCCAGCAGATGGACCGTGTGATGCAGGTGCTCAAGTATTCGATCATCGGAGGTACGGCGGCGATGACCATAGGATGGATAGTAGGCGAATTCCTTACCTACCCCTGTGCCAGAGCCTTCACCAGCGATCCTGAACTCATAGAGAAATCTATGGAGGGCATTCGCATCAACATGCTCGCATTCCCCCTGATAGGCTATCAAGCTGTTATCACCAACTTCTTCCAGTCCATTGGTAAAGCCAAGATAAGTATATTCCTATCCCTCTCGCGACAGATGCTCTTCCTAATACCTCTGCTCGCTATTCTGCCCCAGATGTATGGAGTCACGGGGGTATGGGCAGCCCTGCCCGCAAGCGACTGCATAGCCTTCATAGTCACGACAATACTCATGATAATATATATGAGAAAAAATGAGAGGAGGCAAACTTCCAAGGAATGAGGAGTGAGAATAGTTCGAAAAAACGAGATAATTGACATCTCGAAATAAAGATTGAATGAAATATCGACTGAAAAAAAATAAAAAACCATGAACATTTGCATCGGACGACAACTGGGCTCAGGTGGCAGAGAGATAGCCTGCAGACTGGCAGAAATGCTCGGATATAAGTTTTACGACAAAGAGCTCCTCAACCTTGCCGCAAAAGAGAGTGGATTCTCCGAGGAGTTCTTCGAACAAAATGACGAACACAAGGGATTCCTGAAATCGCTCTTTCACATGCACATACCCCATGTGAGCGACATCAATTTCTATAAGAGTGATATCTCCGAGGAGAGTCTATTCCAGTTTCAGAGTGACGCCATCAGGAAGGCTGCCTACGAGGGCAACTGCGTCTTTGTGGGCAGATGTGCCGACTATATACTACGCGACCGAACTGACATGCTGAGCGTCTTCATCACAGCCGACTTAGACTGGCGTGCCCAACAGGTGATCAGTCGTCACAAATGTTCTAAGGACGAGGCTCTGAAGATAATCCATAATGCCGAGAGCCAACGAGCATCTTACTACAACTACTATACGGGCAAGAGATGGGGTGACTCTGCAAGCTACGACCTATGCGTCAATAGCTGCCGACTGGGACTTGACGCCACAGCCCAACTGGTAAGGGATTTTATTGTTAAGAGTTCAAAGTTATAGGAGCCTCCCCCCACCTCTTTAAATATCATGAAGAAAATAGGTATCATAAGCGACACACACAGCTACTGGGACGACAAATACCTGCACTACTTTGAGCCATGCGACGAGATATGGCATGCAGGCGACATCTGCTCTACCGAACTGGCTGACCGACTCTCGGAGTTTCGTCCGCTACGTGCTGTCTGCGGCAACTGCGACGGAGGCGATCTCAGAAGAATGTTCCCAGAAGTACTACGCTGGAAGTGTGAAGACGTAGATGTATTGATGAAGCATATCGGAGGCTACCCTGGGAACTACGACCCCTCAATCCGCTCACGTATCTATGCCTCGCCGCCACAGCTCTTCATAAGCGGCCACTCTCACATCCTGAAAATAAAATACGACCGTACGCTCAACCTACTACACATCAACCCGGGTGCGGCAGGCATGCAAGGATGGCACAAGGAGCGCACGCTCGTCAGACTGACCATCGAAGGCTCACGCTTTACCGATTGCGAGGTAGTCACCCTGTCTTGAAATTGCTTTTTCTTTTGTGTATCGATTGCATAATCGTCTTTAACTTACGCCTAAGGTTCTCTTGCTTGGAAAAGTTCAAATAAAATTTGGCTTTTCGCTCGCTTAATCGTACCTTTGCAAACAAATAAAATTTTAAATATAAATGAAGACAATAGTAATCACAGGCGGAGCAGGTTTCATCGGGAGCCATGTGGTGCGCCTATTCGTGAACAAATATCCCGAATACCACATCATTAATCTTGATAAATTGACATATGCGGGCAACCTCGCTAACCTGAAGGATATAGAACAGAAGCCCAACTATGAGTTTGTCAAGATGGACATTTGCGACTTCGACGCTTTCTATCAGCTGATGCAGAACAAGAAGGTGGACGGAATCATCCATCTGGCTGCCGAGAGCCACGTAGACCGATCCATCAAGGACCCGTTCACCTTTGCCAAAACCAACGTCATAGGCACACTCTCGCTCCTGCAGGCTGCCAAGCTCTACTGGGAGTCACTACCAGAGAAGTATGAAGGCAAACGATTCTACCACATCTCTACCGACGAAGTATATGGTGCCTTGGAGCTGACCCACCCTGAAGGTATAGAGCCACCATTTACCACAACGGCATCTTCGGCAGAACACCACTTGGCATACGGTGATAAGTTCTTCCTGGAATCGACCAAGTACAACCCTCATTCGCC
The DNA here is from genome assembly GCA_900316295.1 of uncultured Prevotella sp. Lineage (GTDB taxonomy): Bacteria > Bacteroidota > Bacteroidia > Bacteroidales > Bacteroidaceae > Prevotella. Next base: position 14,097 of record ONCJ01000025.1, on the reverse strand, counting down.
CTACTCCGCATCAAAAGCTTCGAGCGACCACTTCGTACGAGCCTTCCACGATACCTACGGAATGCCAATAGTAGTGACCAACTGTTCTAACAACTATGGTCCCTACCAGTTCCCCGAGAAGCTCATACCTCTTTTCATCAACAATATACGCCATCGCAAACCGCTGCCTGTATATGGCAAGGGCGAGAACGTGAGAGACTGGCTCTTCGTCGAAGACCACGCTCGAGCCATCGACCTCATTTTCCATAAAGGCAAGATAGCCGAGACTTACAACATCGGTGGATTCAATGAATGGAAGAATATCGACATCATCAAGGTGGTAATCAAAACCGTAGACCGACTCCTCGGACGTAAGGAGGGCGAGGATATGGACCTCATAACATTTGTTACCGACCGAGCTGGTCACGACCTTCGCTACGCCATTGACTCTTCAAAACTTCAGAAGGAACTCGGATGGGAGCCATCGCTACAGTTTGAGGAGGGAATAGAGAAGACCGTCCGTTGGTATCTCGACAACCAGGAATGGCTCGACAACGTCACTTCGGGCGACTACCAGAAGTACTATGAGAAAATGTACGGATAAAGCCTACCCCGCTCCCCGCTTGAACTTGTTCGCTCTGCTTACGAAGAAAACGAGGGAGCTATGAATGTACTATATGGACGAGATTACTAAGGAATTACAATCGTTTTTGGTAAAACTACATTATAGTCCAGATTCCGTTTCGGAGAAGATGGAACACTATCTGGAACATCTCACCCATCTACTGCCTCCTGACGACGAAGAATCCCTACTCCACTACTTCGGCATATTGGGGCACGAACAGATGGGACTCGACGAGATAGCCCGACTAAGAGGGCTCTCGCCCAAGACCATGATGACCAAGATAGACGAGAGCCTCAGAAGGCTTGCCATCACTCCCGAATGGCAGATGATGAAAAGCGTAGGTTAGAAATAAAACCACTTTGAACGAATTATAAACAACACAAGATACGTCATGAAGAAGATTCTGCTTTTGGGCTCAGGCGAACTGGGCAAGGAGTTTGTTATTGCCGCTATGAGAGCTGGCCAGTATGTAATCGCATGCGACCGCTATGCAGGTGCTCCAGCCATGCAGGTGGCTGACGAACAGGAGGTGTTCAACATGCTCGACGGCGACGCGCTGGAGGCTGTTGTACGCAAGCACCAGCCCGACATCATCGTGCCGGAGATTGAGGCCATACGTACCGAACGCCTGTTCAAGTTTGAGGAAGAGGGCATACAGGTAGTACCCTCGGCTCGTGCGGTCAACTTCACGATGAACCGACGTGCTATTCGCGATCTGGCTTCAAAAGAACTGGGTCTACGCACAGCTAAATACTTCTATGCCAAGACATTCGACGAATTCAAGAAAGCAGCCGACGAGATAGGGTTCCCATGCGTGGTGAAGCCTCTGATGTCATCGAGCGGTCACGGACAAAGCTACGTTCACAACGACGACGAACTGGAACAAGCCTTCCGCGAGGCTATGGAGGGAAGCCGTGGTGACGTGAAGGAGGTCATCATCGAGGAATTCATAGACTTCGAGTCAGAGTTCACCCTGCTCACCGTGACCCAGCAACACGGATGGCCCACACTATTCTGCCCACCGATAGGACATGTGCAGAAAGGTGGCGACTACCGCGAGTCATGGCAACCATACCAGATCAGCGAAGAGGCTTTGAAGCAGGCACAACACATGGCTGACCAGGTGACAAAGGCTCTGACTGGCGCTGGCATTTGGGGTGTGGAGTTTTTCCTGACCAAACAGGGCGAGGTAATCTTCTCAGAACTGTCTCCACGTCCACACGACACAGGTATGGTGACACTCGGCCACACCACCAACCTCTCAGAGTTCGAGCTACATCTGCGTGCCGTACTGGGACTGCCTATCGCGGGCATACACTTGGAGCATGCGGGAGCCAGCGCCGTAATCTTGTCACCTGTGGAGGCTAACACACCACTCGACCGCTCTCTTCTACCCTACAACCTGGAGGAGGCTCTCCGTGAAGACCGTACCCGCATACGCATCTTTGGCAAGCCTGAGGCTCACAAGGGGCGCCGCATGGGTGTGATGCTATGCTATGGTGATGTCGATGCGGATATAAATACCCTACGAGAAAAAGCCAAACGACTGGCAAAGACCGTACTTGGTACAGATCCGTACATGAAGAAAAATTGAAGAATTGAAGAGTTGAAGAATTGAAGAGTTAAAAAATTGAAGAGTTGAAGAATTGAAGAGTTGATACGTTCCATCCAGTCGTTGAGGTTTGTATTCATCATGCTTGTAGTGATGTCGCACATCATCGGCAAGTCGTTCGACTTTGGCGGTGAGAGTGGCGTATCGTTCTTCTTTATATTGAGCGGCTTCATACTTTCGTATGCCTACGGCAAGAAAGTAGCTGAGGGCAAGTTTGGCACTAAGGCTTTTATCAAGAAACAGTTGACTAAGTTCTACCCTCTCCATCTGCTTACATTCTTTATCATGATAGCGCTTGACGCACGACTGGAGCGCTACTTCGAGTGGTATCGCCTGCTGCCAAACATGTTACTCCTACAGAGCTGGATTCCTGACGACAGCTTCTTCTTCGTAGCCAATGGCTCATCATGGTTCTTGTCAGACCTGCTGTTCTTCTATCTCGTCTTTTCATTGGCTTTCAGCCTGCTCACGCGTTTGTCTGTTCGTCGTCTCATATTGGTGTTGATGATAGTATTGGCTGCCTACGTAGCGCTGGCTCTCGCTATTCCAATGGAGAAGGTGAATGCCGTACTATATGCCAACCCAGCCACACGCCTCATCGACTTCTGTATCGGTATTCTACTATATCGCTACACCCAGTCGAACATTGGCAAGATGGAGATACGATGGATAGCTGCAAGGTCTGCCACGATGCGAACCGCCATAGAGATCTGTACTGTATTGCTTGTCGTGGGGTCGTTCTTCGTCTACGAATATTCGCCTCTGGGTTTTCGTTGTGCCAGTCTGTTCTGGTTTGTCTCGCCCGTGGTGTTGTTTGTCTTCGTGAGTACCGACAACAACGGAGGCTTGGTGGCTCGCCTTCTCCACCACCCTATAGCTCTCTGGCTGGGCAGCATCAGTATGGAGATATATCTGACCCATTGGATTACTATGCGCATATTCTATAGCCTGCTGCTACCCTATGGTATCGGCGAGGCAGAGCGACTGCTCCCGTGGATGATATGCGCCACCATCGGAGTGATAATCCTTGTGTCATACGCTACTAAACGATGGTTTGTCAATCCGATACACACAACATTGCAAGAGAAATTGCGTTAGAAAAGTATTATGATAGGAAAAATAATTGACCTGCCCAAGATAGTTGACCCACGAGGCAACCTGACCGTTGCGGAACAGATGAAGAATGTGCCGTTCGACATAGCACGAGTATACTGGACTTACGACATTCCTGCTGGCGAGCGCAGGGGCGGACATGCTCATCGCACATGCGAGGAGGTGATAATAGCCGTAAGCGGTTCCTTCGACGTGACGCTCGATGACGGACACGGCGGAAAGGAAGTACACCACCTCAACCACCCCTATCAGGGATTATACGTCGGCACACATACTTGGCGTACCCTTGAGGACTTCTCCTCAGGAGCCGTATGCCTGGTCCTTGCCTCCGAGCTGTTCGATGAGGACGAATACATATACGACTACGAGGAGTTTATCGGATGTTCAAAATAGTAAGATACACATCAGAACATATAGACGAGTGGAATACATTCGTGGCAAAGTCGAAGAACGGTACGTTCCTCTTCGACCGATACTATATGGACTACCACTCCGATCGTTTCAAAGACCACTCCCTGATGTTCTACAAGCAAGATAGGCTATACGCTCTTCTTCCCGCCAACGACGACGGGAAGGGCACACTTTGGTCGCACCAAGGACTCACGTTCGGCGGACTTATCATGTCGGACAGATGCCGAACGGAAGAAGTTTGCGAGCTCATCTTAGAATTGAACGATTATCTAAAACAAGCTGGTTTTCAAAAGATTATCTACAAGCACACACCCTGGCATTATTGCAATCTTCCCTCACAAGAAGACCTTTATGCCATAGTCCAGACAAGCAAAGCATCCATCCGTTCGCGCGACATAGCATCAGTAGTTGACCTACACCATCGTCTACCATTCTCCGAGCTACGCAAGAGAGGTATAAAGAAGGCACAAAAGGCAGGAGTGGTGATAAGCGAAAGCAACGACCTTGAAGGTTTCTGGTCACTCCTTTCAGACCATCTACATAGCAAGTTCAACGCACTTCCCGTGCACACCCTGCAAGAGATAAGCCTACTCCGCAAAAGATTTCCTGAGAACATACGTCTCTTCACGGCATCAATTGACGACAGAATGGTAGGCGGCACGCTATTATACTGTTCTGGTCAAACGGTAAAGACACAATATATTTCGGCAAACGAGGATGGATTGCAACACGGTGTCATCGACCAGCTCTTCGACGCCTTGCTCATGAAGAGTCAGGAAGCAGGGTTCCGCTACTTCGACTTCGGCACATCCAACATGCCTGGTAGCAGCGAGCTCCACGCATCACTCATCCATCAGAAAGAAGGGTTCGGTGCCCGTGCCGTATGCTACGACACATACGAATGGGAGATACCAATAGAACCTTAAAGACCTTAAAGACTTTAAAGACCTTAAAGACTTTAAAGACCTTAAAGACCTTAAAGACCTTAAAGACCTTAAATTAAAAAGAAGAAAAAAAGACAAATGATTGTTTGTATAGCAGAGAAACCAAGTGTGGGCCGCGACATCGCGCGCATTTTAGGTGCCACACAAGACCATAAGACATACATGGAAGGCAACGGCTACCAGGTGACGTGGACCTTCGGACACCTGTGCGAACTGAAGATGCCCGAAGACTATACCCCCATGTGGAAGTCGTGGAGCCTGTCGTCGTTGCCCATGATACCACCACGCTTCGGTATCCGACTGAAGGACGACCAAGGCGTGCGCAACCAGTTTGCCACCATAGAGAAACTGATGCAGGCAGCCGACGAGATAGTTAATTGCGGTGATGCCGGACAAGAAGGAGAACTCATCCAGCGATGGGTGATGCAGAAGGCTGGGGCCAAATGCCCCGTGAAGCGTCTGTGGATATCTTCGATGACCGACGAGGCCATACGTGAGGGATTCCAGAAGCTGAAAGACCAACAAGCATACCAGCCTCTGTACCTCGCAGGACTATCACGGGCTATCGGCGACTGGCTACTCGGCATCAACGCCACACGTCTCTATAGCATCAAGTACGGACAGCCAGGCAAGCCCCTGAGTGTCGGACGCGTGCAAACACCTACGCTCGCACTCATCGTGAACAGGCAACGGGAGATTGACAACTTCAAGCCAGAACCCTATTGGGTGCTCGCAACTATCTATCGTGACACCCAGTTTACCGCTACCGCCGGCAAGTACACGAGCAAGGAAGAGGGCGAGAAGGCCTTCTCGCTCATCGAGGGCAAGCCCTTTGTCATCACGGACGTTCAGAAGAAGAATGCCAACGAGGCACCAAAACCACTCTTCGACCTCACCTCCCTTCAGGTAGAATGCAACCGCAAGTTCGGATATTCGGCTGAGATGACCCTCAATCTGGCACAAGCTCTATACGAGAAGAAGGTCACCACCTACCCACGTGTGGACACTCAGTTTCTTTCCGACGACATCTATCCCAAGTGTCCGCAGACGATGAACGGACTCTACAAGACTACCTTTGCAGGCAAGGCTCCCTATGCCGAACTCGTCAAAGGGTTGGCGGGCAAGGCTCTGAAGAAGACGAAGAAGGTGTTCGACAACTCCAAGGTTACCGACCACCACGCCATCATCCCCACAGGCATTCCCCCTCGTGCTCTTACCGATGCCGAGCAGCATGTATTCGACCTCATAGCTCGCCGCTTCATCGCCGCCTTCTATCCCGATTGCAAATACTCCACTACCACCGTACTGGGCGAAGTGGCGGGCGAGGAAAAGGGGCAAGGAGAAGATGCCAAGAACAACGAGAAGGCCATCAGTTTCAAGGCCACCGGCAAAGAGATTCTCGAACCGGGTTGGCACGTGGTGTACAATCAAGACAATCAGAATAATCAGAATAATCAGAATAATCAGAATACTCCGACCACCTCGGACGATTCTCCCGAAAACACCGACGAGGGCGAGAAGACCCTTCCCACCTTCGTCAAGGGTGAGAGCGGCGACCACAAGCCTACACTCACCGAGAAGATGACAACTCCTCCACCCTACTACACCGAAGCGACCCTGCTCAGGGCTATGGAGACCGCTGGCAAGTTTGTTGAGGACGAGGAACTACGAGCAGCACTCAAAGAGAACGGTATCGGCCGACCATCCACGCGTGCCGCCATCATCGAGACTCTCTTCCGCCGCCACTACATACGCAAGGAGCGCAAGCGCCTCGTGGCAACGCCCACCGGCATAGAGCTCATCGACGTGATCAAGGAAGAGCTGCTCAAGAGTTGCGAGCTCACGGGCATCTGGGAGAAGAAGCTACGCGACATAGAACACCAGAAGTACGACCCTGCCCAGTTCATCAACGAGCTCAAGCAGCAGATCACCGAGATAGTTAGTCAGGTGCTTGCCGACAACAGTAGCCGACGTGTCGCTATCGTCGAGGAAGAGAGCAAGAAGAAAAAGGGCAAAGAGAAAAAATAAATGTCGTCGTTTGTACGTTTATTCCTATATGAGAAGTAGAATACACATTATCACAATAGCATCTCTATGCTTGCTGCTCTGCGCCTGCGGAGCTGACAGGAACATGAAGAAGGGTGAGAAGTATCTCGCCTTGGGCGAATATTACGATGCAGCCAAGGAATTTCGTACTGCCTACCAACGCACTCCTCCGAAGGAACGTGTCCTTAGAGGTCAGCGCGCCAGAATGATGGCATACTGCTATGACAAGATCAACGAGAACCAACGAGCCATAGCTGCCTATCGCAACGTGATACGCTACAAGCAGGACGACCCTGAGACTCACCTGCATCTTGCCGACAACCTCATGAAGTCGGGCAGCTATCGTGAGGCCGAGAAGGAATACCAATCGGTACTCGATTCTCTCTCAAGTGCCATGTATTTCACCATAGAACAGGACGCAAACGAGAAGAAAAAGAGCAAGCTGACAATACAAAACAAGGAGATAGTACCGCTAACGACTGAAGAACTCCAGTCTCGTGCCGAACAGGGAATGCAGAACGCACGACTTGCACCACAAAACAAGGAGCGCGGCTCGCGCTACATCGTGAAAAAGGCCGAGCAGTTCAACTCGCGCCGTGCCGACTTCTCGCCCATGCTCTTCGGCGACCAATACGACCAACTCTTCTGGACCTCCACGCGCAACGAGGCTCAGGGCGACGAGCTGAGCGGCATCACAGGTACCAAGCCCAGCGACATCTTCTATAGCGAGAAAGACGACAAAGGCAAGTGGAGCAAGCCCCAGACCATAGAGACAGGACTGAACACCGAGCACGACGAGGGCACTCCGGCATTCACGGTCGACGGCAGGGAGATGTACCTCACCCAATGTCTCACCGACCCATCCTATCCACGCTATGCCCAGATATCCAAGAGCAGCCGCTCAGATGCTGCCTGGGGCAAAGCCTCGAAGGTAGAGATTTCCAAGGACACCCTCTCATCATTCGCCCATCCGTCACTATCGCCCGACGGCAACTGGCTGTACTTCACCAGCGATATGCCTGGAGGCAAAGGCGGAAAGGACATCTGGCGCGTGCGCATAACTGGCGGAAGCATAGGAGGAGTGGAGAACATCGGTGAACCCGTGAACACCCCTGGTGACGAGGTATTCCCTACCTTCCGACCCAATGGCGACCTGTATTTCTCGAGCAACGGACACAAGGAGAACCTCGGCGGACTGGACATATATATCGCCAAGGTGGGCGACGACCGCCACTTCCATGTTGAGCACCCAAGCTATCCCTTGAACTCCCAAGGCGACGACTTCGGATGTACGTTCGAGGGGCTTCACAATCGTGGTTTCTTCTCAAGCAACCGAGGCGATGCCAAAGGCTGGGACCACATCTATTCTTTCGAGCTGCCTGAAATCATACAGACCGTTCAGGGGTGGGTCTACGAGATGGAAGGCTACGAGCTGCCTGCCGCACAGGTGTATATGGTGGGCGACGACGGCACCAACCTGAAACTCTCCGTGAAGGGCGACGGTTCGTTCGAACAAGAAATACGACCTGGAGTGAACTACGTGATGCTCGCTACATGTAAAGGTTACCTCAACCATCAGGAACAACTCTCGGTGCCTAAGGTGGAGGAGTCAGAGCAATACGTCCTGCAATTCCCATTGGCAGGCATCCGTGTGCCGGTGATGATCGACAACATCTTCTACGACTTCGACAAGGCTACGCTACGACCTGAGTCAGAACAAGCACTCGACAACCTCGTGAAACTACTCAACGAGAACCCGAACGTCACCATCGAGCTCAGCGCCCATTGCGACTTCAAGGGCTCAGCCGAATACAACAAGCGTCTGGCTCAGCGCCGTGCCGAGTCCGTTGTCAATTACCTCGTGGCTCACGGCATCGCCAGCGACCGTCTCTCGCCCGTAGGCTACGGCAAGGAGAAGCCTAAGACCATACGCAAGAAGCTCACCGAGAAATATACGTGGCTCAAAGAGGGCGACATCCTCACCGAGGACTTTATCAAGAAACTCGACGAGGAGAAACAAGAGATATGCAACCAGCTCAACCGACGCACCGAGTTCATCGTGCTCCGCACCACCTACGGCATGTTCGACGAGCAGGGCAAACTGAAAGAGCAACCAAAGCCCGCAAGGCAGAAGGAAGAGCTCGACGACGACAGTAACTTCGAATTTGTCATCGAGTAACGGAATAACGAAACAACAGTATCACGAAATAACGACATAACGAAAATAAAAGAAACCAATGCACCTTCCTGAGGATTTCATAAGACACACGCGCGAGATAATGGGCGACGAGCTGTTCAATCGATTTCTTGACGCGCTCGACAAGGAACCTCCCGTCAGCATACGTCTCAACCCGCTGAAGCTCACCGGCATCGAGGGTGGAGAGCAGGTGCCTTGGTGTCAATACGGATTCTATTTGGAGTCACGACCGCAGTTCACCCTCGACCCGCGGCTCCATCAAGGCGCCTACTACGTACAGGAAGCCTCGTCTATGTTTGTCCATCATGTATTGAGCCAATGGGTGACCAGTGCCGTAACGATGCTCGACCTATGTGCAGCACCCGGAGGTAAGACCACATGCGCCATAGCGGCACTCCCCAGAGGAAGTATGATATATGCCAACGAGCCGATACACAAACGGGCTCAGGTGCTATCAGAGAACATACAGAAATGGTTGTCAGACACCAATGAGAAAGACTTGGCAACCCGGGTGGTGACAACCAACAGCTATCCGAAAGACTACAGCAAGAGCAACATCACGTTCGACGTGATACTCTGCGACGTTCCATGCTCGGGAGAGGGCATGTTCAGGAAAGACCCGAACGCCATCAAGGAGTGGAGCACAGCCAAGGTGAGACAATGTCAGCAACTACAACAATCGATAGTCGAGGACGCATGGCGATGCCTGCGACCAGGCGGACTGCTCATCTACTCTACATGTACGCTCAACACCATAGAGAACGAGCAGAACATCCAGTGGATTCTTGACAACTTCAACTGCGAGGTATTGCCTGTATCCACTTCTCCTGAATGGCACATCACGGGCTCTCTGCTCAAGGGATTCGACCAGCCCGTCTACCGATTTATCCCTGGCACCTCACGTGGCGAAGGGCTCTTCATGGCGGCGATAAGGAAGGGGCAAGGAGAAGAAAGCAAGATGATAGATAAAAGGAGCAAGAAATCTAACCTCCTGCCCCCTGCCCCTTGCTCCCTTCCACCGGCACTCACCATCCTCGAGCCGACATTCCTCAACGGTCTGCATGAAGCAGCTGATGCGCCACGCATTGAGATTGCTCGCCCGCAAGCCATCAGCTACCTGCGGCGCGAAGCCATCACCCTACCACCAGACACCCCACGCGGCATCGTGATGCTCACGTATGAAGGTAACGCACTGGGACTGGCAAAGAACATTGGCAACCGCGCCAACAACCTATACCCCAAGGAATGGAGAATAAGAACGACGTATATATAAGTTTTTGGTTTTTAGTTTTTGGTTTTTGGTTTTGAATTACGCATTAAGCATTACGCATTACGCATTAAGCATTAAGCATTACGCATTAAGCATTCTTGCGCCGCTTCGCTCTGCAAGCGAGCATAGCTCGAGTCCGCATTACGCATTAAGCATTACGCATTACGCATTAAACATTATTATACTATGAAACAATACCTCGACATCCTCAACCGCATCCTGAAGGAAGGAACCCAGAAGGGCGACCGCACAGGCACAGGCACCATCAGCATCTTCGGAACTCAGTCGCGCTACAACCTTGCCGACGGCTTTCCTCTGCTCACCACAAAGAAACTCCACCTGAAGAGTATCATCTACGAACTACTGTGGTTCCTCAAGGGCGACACCAACGTCAAGTACCTGCAGGAACATGGCGTGAGGATATGGAACGAATGGGCTGACGAGAACGGCGAGCTCGGACCCGTCTACGGTCACCAGTGGCGTTCGTGGCCCGACTACGACGGCGGCACCATCGACCAGATACGCTACGTGCTCGACCAGCTGAAGAACAACCCCAACTCACGACGCATGATCGTGAGCGCATGGAACGTGGCTGAGGTCAACAAGATGGCGCTTCCTCCCTGTCACACGATGTTCCAGTTCTATGTGGACTACCCCAACGGTCAGGACCAGCAGGGGCGACTCTCCCTTCAGCTCTACCAGCGTTCGGCAGACACCTTCCTCGGCGTACCGTTCAACATCGCCTCCTATGCCCTACTGCTCCAGATGATGGCACAGGTGACGGGCTTCCAGCCTGGCGAGTTCATCCACACCACGGGCGACACCCACCTCTACCTGAACCACATCGAGCAGGCCAGGCTCCAGCTCACTCGCGAGCCGCGACCTCTGCCCGTGATGAAGCTCAACCCCGACGTCACCGACCTCTTCAGCTTCCAGTATGAGGACTTCCAGCTGGAAGGCTACGACCCACATCCACACATCAAAGCCGAAGTCAGCGTGTAGAGGTACAGTTTTTGGTTTTTAGTTTTTAGTTATGATAACGATAATTGCTGCCGTAGCCCGAAATAGGGCGATAGGATATGAGAACAAGTTGTTGTATTGGTTGCCCAACGACCTGAAGCGGTTCAAGGCGCTCACCACAGGCCACACCATCATCATGGGGCGTAAGACCTTCGAGTCGCTGCCCAAGGGAGCTCTGCCCAACAGGAGGAACATCGTACTGAGCAGGAGCCGTCAGGAGTTCCCTGGTTGTGAGACCTTCGCCTCGCTCCAAGAAGCCCTCAGCCATTGCGACAAGGACGAGGACGTATATATCATTGGTGGTGCCAGCGTCTACGAGCAAGCCATGAAGGTTGCCGACCGCCTCTGCCTCACCGAGATTGACGACACACCGAAGCATGCCGACGCCTTCTTCCCTTCATACGACGACTGGAAGGTGGAGTCGCGCGAAGAGCATGCCATCGACGAGAAGCATGCCTACAAGTATGCTTTTGTGGATTATGTTACTAGTTGAGAGGAGTTAAAGGAGTTAAAGGAGTTAAAGAAGTTAAGGACAAATGTTTTACCAAATGTTTTACTTCTTAAATCTCTACTCCTATAGGGAATATTCAAGGAAAAAGACTAACGTCTTTAACTCCTTTAACTCCTTTAACTCCTTTAACTCCAAAATTGAATTATGTTAGAATTTTTCCCCCGAATAATTTATCCTCAGGGCGTTAGCCTGTCTTAGCGCCTGCTTCACATCAGTAATAATGCCCATCGGGGTAGCCTTGTCTGCCTTTATCGATACGGTCATCTGTTGCAAGTCTTCTGCCGACATACCTGCCCTGTCGCGTGAGATATAGTCAACTATGTCGCCCACCGTCACAAACTTGTCATTCATCTGCACCTGCGTGGCGCCATTAGGCTGACCCATAGGTCTGCCAATATAGATATATGTGACGGTAGACTTCTTCGTCAGTCGTGTCAGCTCCGTACCCGCCGGCACCTTGTATTTCACCTTGAGCGGTTCCTTCCTCATGTGTGTCACAATCATGAAGAAGAAGAGCACCGTGAAGATCAAATCCGGCAATGACGCCGTATTCAGTCCTGGTATCGTATATTTCTTTCTCCGTCTCATTCTCTAACTAAAAACTAAAAACTAAAAACTAATACCTCTCCGAGATTCTCTGCGGTATGCGTTCTCGCAAAGCCCTTTGTTGTTCCTCGTCACAACTGGCAAAGGAGCGCCCGTAGAGTCGCCTCGCCTCCTTGTCCCGAAGTCCGTTATACGCCGCCACTATCTCGTTCTGCACGTGGAAGTAAGCATCATACGACGCCTGTCGGTCGGTCTGTATCTGTATCACGTGCTCCTTGCCTATCTTCGTCACGTGGTCAGCCACCCTTTTGCGTAGCATTGTCAGCGTCATCGGCTCGCCCTCGCACGTCAGGCTGTTGTCTGCCCCGATAGCGAGCGACAGTACCGTACCCTCCTTCACGTCAGCCACCTCCTCCGTTTCGTCCACCTGCGGTGGCAGCTGGCGAGTGATACCCTTGTCGATGTCCATAGACGTAGTGACAAGGAAGAATATCAGCAGCATAAACGAGATGTCTGCCGTCGATGTAGTATTCAAATCCGGAATAGTATGTCTCTCTCTCCTCATCACCCAACTAAAAACTAAAAACTAAAAACTCAAAACTAAGAACTATGCACTCTCCTGCTCCACACACGTCCTACCACTACGGCAGCCGCGGCGAGGAAGAGCATCACGCAGGTAGAAGCGACAAACATGTCAGCCACCCTGAGCCACCACCCGTCATCGTATGGCAGACCATTGATGATGAGGGGTGCCGACGAGCCCAAGAGGAACGTCACCACGAGCAACACCACCGTAACCGCCGCGACACAAATGCTGGTAAGCCGCTGCTCCCTGCTCTTAGTATTCTTCTCCTTGGCAGAGCGCATCGCCGAGCGCACCACCGACCACAGGCACACACCCAAGGCGACGGCCACCACCACCTCGAGCACGATGATCACAATACTACTCAATATCGCTGTTCCCATGATTTTTTATTTCACAATTTTACAAATTACGAATTCTTCTCAAGCGAGTAGGAAAAATTACGCATTACGCATTACGCATTAAGCATTATTATTACGAATTCTTCTCAAGCGAGTAGGAAAAATTACGCATTACGCATTACGCATTACGCATTATTTATTACGCATTACGCATTACGCATTACGCATTAAGCTATCCATCAGCGTTATCGCCGACTCCTCCATCTGCGCCGTCAGGTGTTCAATCTTCGAGACTATATAGTTGTAGAACAACTGTAGTATCAAAGCCGCTATGATACCGAAGATAGTCGTGATGAGCGCCACCTTCATACCCGATGCCACGATCGTAGGACTGATGTCGCCAGCCATCTGTATCTGGTCGAACGCCATCACCATACCTATCACCGTACCCAGGAATCCCAGCGACGGAGCGATAGCGATGAAGAGACGTATCCACGACGTACCCTTCTCCAGTTTTGCCACCTGCACATCAGCGTAAGCCTCCACGCTACGTTGTATCTCCTCAGGTCTCTCCCCTATCCGGAGCAGTCCCTGATAGCATATCGACGCCACCGGTCCGCGCGTGTTCCTGCACAAGTCCTTCGCCTCCTCAATCTTCCCCTCGCCGATGAGCGCGTCCAAGTCCTCCATGAACCTCTTCGCGTTGATCTCCGAGAGCGTCAGGTAGATGATTCTCTCGATACAGAAAGCCAGACCCAGCACCAGCGCCAGCGCCACCAGCGACATGAAGCCCGCGTTACCCTCGACGAACTTCCGCTTCAGCGACTGATGGAAGCCCTCGCTCTCCACCGGAGCCACCAGCACATCCTCCTCGTCGCCAAGGTCAGCCGCCGAGCCCA
>ONCJ01000024.1 GCA_900316295.1 uncultured Prevotella sp. | reverse complement strand
TTAAGTGTATAGCCATCACTTGGATACACCTCCATATAGTAATCCCACTGCTCTGGTCGCTTAGAGAACTTGTACGTATATGTATATCCAGCCTTCCATTCGCCAGAAGAGAACGTTGACGACAGCGTTGTTCCATCTTCGAAGCCAATCTCTATCGTAACTCCATTGAGATCGGCACGCGGCAGGAGCAGGAAGGTCTGTGTCGGCGACAGGATGGATGCGTTGGGATGGCCGTCGGTTTCAACATCAAGTCCTGACAGCACAATGTCACCTTGCCCACTCAGATTGCTCCATGAGCCCTCGGCGGGGTCAGCAGTATTGGCAGTGCTCCCCTTGGGCAATGTATAGGTGCCCTTAGTATAAATGTTCTTGACTGCAATACTGGTAATGTGTTTGCCAAAATCGGGATTGCTGCCCAATGAGAAATGGATGGCTGTAAGAGCATGACGAAACTGAAGCGGAGCGAGACCGCTTTCCTGGAACGTCATCACGTCTGTGCTGGCATACATCAGGTCCTCTTGTTTCTCTACATCTCTGTTTACCTCGAAGTCGCATGTCAATCCGTCAGCATTACCACCAAACACAGAGGACTTTTCCATATAGGGATGTACCGCATAGAACCGGAGCGACGTATTCAACGGCCACACTTTCTGTTGAGAGAGATTACCCTGCTTGTCACTACGGATATTATAGTAATATGACCGTCCGTCGTCACGATAGGCAAAAGAGCTGAAGCCCTCATTGCTCATTCCATCAACAGAGATGACCGCTGCTCCCTTTCGCATTGGCGAACGAGATGGCGAGCTACTCTCCTGTACCAACAGCTCACCCGCAATGTTATTGATGTTTCTGTAGTCAACTATATTGCCTATAGCATACTCGTGCATGTAGGCAATAGAACCTTTACTATCTTGCAAAGCAAAATTACGATCTTCTTTCTTCTTAACAGAACGACGATTGGACTCGTAGTTCTGTAATAATTCCACACCATAAGATATGGGAGTCCCCTCCTCTGTTGCTTCCGTTCCTATCTGGTCGTCGCTGCTACATGCACAAAACAACAGAGCAAAGAAGAATACCAAATCTGCCAAATCCGGACAAAGACGATGGATTATGGAGTCATTTACGCAAGGAGCAAACAATATCTCCTCTTCACCACCATCCTCATAAGGATCTACATTTGTATTGCCAGAACCGTTGTTATGAGTAATGTCAGGTGATGTTTCAAGAAAAGACGTCTCGCCTGACGTACTGATTAGGTCTGTAGAAGGAGCTACATATACTTTCTTGTTCAATAAGGAACAAGACAATTCTACGGGAGTTGTTTGTACTGATCTTGTATCCATACAACAAAATATTAAATTCCAACATCAAAAGTAAAAGTCACAAATTACAATGCAAAGATATATACATCTTTACATATTCATACATTAAATTATGATTTTTTGTTAAAAAGATAAAAAAACAAATAATCAAAATGTAGAAAAAAAATTATCCCTGTATTGGATACTAACGGAAGCATGTACGTTCTTCCGTCAATCCTATACAGGGATAATATTTTAGTTGTTCACCGAACCACCGACGATGTCAAGCAGTTCGTTGGTGATTGCCTGCTGACGCGACTTGTTATACTGCAAGTTAAGTTCGCGCAGCAATTCATCAGCATTGTCAGTAGCCGTCTGCATCGCCACCATACGTGCCGCATGCTCCGAAGCATTGCTGTCAAGAGTGGCGGTGTAGAGCATCAGATGGGCGAGCTTAGGTATAAGCTGCGACAGAACGGTGTTCATGTCTGGCTCCACAATGAAGATGTCAGCCAATGGTTTCACCTCCACCTGCTCGCGCTCACTGCTCTGCTTCTTGTTCTTGAGATACTCCTGAGCCTTCTTGGTCACGACATTCGAGGTGAGGTCGCGCTCTTTGTCGCTTTTCAGCTCCTCGGTAATGTCAATAGGCAGGAAGGTCTTACGTGTGAGAATCTGGCTACCGGCACTCTTGAAGTGATGGTAGATCATCTCCACACGGTCGAGTTCTCCGTCTACAAACTTCTGTCCAATCTCCTTGGCTATCTCTATACAAGCTGCAACATTTGGCTTGTCGGCAAGGTCGTTGAAGTTGCCAGCAGTGCGGAAGCCCATCTTAGTTGCCTTCTCAGCCACCTTGCGACCAATAGGATATATCAGTATGTGGTCCTTGCCAAGGTGATTGTACTCCTCGGCTGCCTGAGCCATCATCTTGATAACATTGGCATTGAAGCCACCACAAAGACTGGAGTTAGAGCTGTAGACCACGAATGCCACGTTCTTGACAGGTCGTTCCTGACTGAAGACAGTGGTGGCATCAGCCTCACTTGCGAGGAAAGTCTTGAGAATGTGCTCTAACATCGTCTCGTAGGGCAACATGTTCTCGATCATCACCTGCGCATGGTGGAGCTTGCTCGAGGCCACCATCTTCATGGCACTCGTAATCTTACGGGTGCTCTGAACACTGGCAATACGGTTTTTTATCTCTTTTAAGCTTGGCATAGGCTCGTCTACTTATACTGTCCTGCGATATCTGCCATAACGTTCTCAATGGTCTGGGTGGCATCGTCGGTAAGCTGACCTGAACCAAGGGTGTTGATAACGTCGGCATGGGCAGTGCGCATCTTGTCGAGGAATGTGTCTTGACACTCACGCACCTTGTCTACAGGAACTTCGTGCATCAGACCATGAACTCCACAATAGAGGATGGCAATCTGCTCACCTACAGGCATTGGACTGTACTGTGGCTGAATGAGCAGCTGGTTGTTCTTACGTCCGCGGTCGAGCGTCATAGCTGTCACAGCGTCCATATCGCTCGAGAACTTGGAGAATGCCTCGAGCTCACGATACTGAGCCTGGTCAATCTTCAGCGTACCTGCAACCTTCTTCATAGACTTGATCTGTGCCGAACCACCCACACGAGATACAGAGATACCTACGTTGATGGCAGGACGGAAGCCCTGGTTGAAGAGGTCGGACTCCAGATATATCTGTCCGTCAGTGATAGAAATCACATTGGTTGGGATATATGCCGACACGTCGCCTGCCTGTGTCTCGATGATTGGCAGTGCGGTGAGGGATCCACCACCACGTACATGACCCTTCATACACTCGGGCAGGTCGTTCATCTGCTCTGCCACCTCTTGCTGCTCGTTGATCTTAGCCGCACGCTCCAACAGACGGGAGTGCAGATAGAACACGTCGCCAGGATAAGCCTCACGTCCGGAAGGACGACGCAGAATCAGCGACACCTCACGATAGGCTACGGCTTGCTTCGACAAGTCGTCATAGACAACGAGGGCAGGATAGCCACGATCGCGGAAATACTCTCCTATGGCTGCACCGGCAAATGGTGCATAGTACTGCATGGCGGCAGGATCAGCAGCCGTTGCACTTACCACGATGGTATATGGCAGCGCACCATGCTCTTTCAGGTTCTGTACGAGAGCTGCTACGGTAGAAGCCTTCTGACCGATGGCAACATAGATACAATAGACTGGCTTGCCAGCCTCATAGAAGCTCTTCTGGTTGATAATGGTATCAACGGCGATGGCGGTCTTACCAGTCTGACGGTCACCGATGATGAGCTCACGCTGTCCGCGACCGATAGGAATCATCGAGTCGACAGCCTTAAGACCAGTCTGCAACGGCTCCTTTACAGGCTGACGATAGATCACACCTGGGGCTTTTCGGTCGAGAGGCATCTCGAAAGAGTCGGCAAGATCGATGTCACCCAGTCCGTCAATGGCTTCACCCAGAGGATTGATGACACGACCCAACATGTTGTCGTTCACACGGATGGACGCAATACGATGTGTACGCTTCACCACCTGTCCCTCTTTGATGCCTGCCGTAGGACCAAGAAGAATACAACCTACGTTGTCTTCCTCCAAGTTCATCACGATAGCCATGGTACCATTCTCAAACTCTATCAACTCATTGGCCTCGGCGTTACGAAGTCCATAGATACGTGCCACACCATCGCTGACGGTGAGCACCGTTCCTACCTCGTCAAACTTTTCCGTCTCATTAATGCCACGAAGCTGCTGGAGCAGGACCTCTGATACTTCACTTGGTTTTATTTTGTCTGACATTGTTTTGTTTACATTTTTCGTTCTGTCTCGCTCTGACGGCATAACGGAATGACGATGTCTCGAGATTACGATATGGCGACATTACATTATAACGTTATTGCGACACGACGACATTATATTCTATTTCTTTAATTCTGTGAGGATGCTTTTGAGCTTACTTTTCACGCTCGCATCCATACGATAAGTCCCATATTCGAGAATAAAGCCTCCGATGATATCGGGGTTCACCTCAGTCTGGAACTCCACAGTTCCTTGAGTCTTGCTTTCCACCATCTGGCGCATCTTCTGCTCAGTAGCAGGCGACACGGCAGCGGCAGTGATAAGTCTACCGCGGATGATATTCTTCTGTTGGCGGTAAAGGGTGATATACGAATTAGCCATGAACTGCAGTGCGTTCTCCCTACCCTCCTCGATGACCAAATGTACAAACCGGCTGGTGAGTTCGGAGACTCCGCTGTCCTTGCCTTTACCGGCAGTAGCGCCACAGGCGGTGAGCAGCAGGTCTTCCTTCTTGTCTTTGGCGAGCATGGGGTTGTCTATCGTAAACCGCAGTTCGGGTACGCGCAGATAGCTCTCCGCAAGCGTCTGCATCTCCGCATACACCTTCGCCTCAAGTTTTGCTTCGGAAGCACTCTTCAGGAGTGCGCGAGCATAGCGAACCGATATAACACCTATGTCCATAAACTATTATTCTTTTTTATTGTCAACAGAAATGTCATCCAGCAGTCTGTCAATCATCTCCATCTGAGCGGCGTCAGAAGAGAGCTTATCGCGGAGCACCTTCTCGGCTATCTGAACTGAGAGCTCTGCCACCTGTGAACGGATGTCACGGATAGCGTTACGCTTCTCGCCTTCGATCTGTGCCTTTGCATCGGCAATGAGACGGGCACTCTCCTCGCGAGCCTTCCCCTGTGCTTTCTCCACGATGGCATCACGCGTCTCGGCAGCCTCTCTTAATATCTGAGCCTGCTTCTCTCGTGCTTCTTGGAGAATCGCTTCACCTTCCTGACGTATGTTCTCAAGACGCTCGGATGCCTCATGTGCTTTCTTCAGACTCTCATCAATATAGTCTTTCCTTTCGTTCACCATTCCGACGATGTAAGGAAGAGCGTACTTGATAAGCACAAAGAATATCACTGCAAACGAGAGCAACATCCAGAACAACAAGCCAAGGTCTGGTGTAAGGATTGCTGGCAGTTTACTGAAATCCATTAGCTAACTGTTTTTTCTTTTTTTATTTGATCAAGAATGCACATGCAGCAATAGCGAAGAGCGCACAACCCTCAACGAATGCTGATGTCAGAATCATGTTGGTCTGGATCTTGCCAGTAGCCTCTGGCTGACGAGCGATAGCGTCCATGGCGCTGCCACCAATCTTACCAATACCCAAACCTGCACCAATTGTTGCAATACCTGCACCGAGACCGCAGCCCAGCTGTGCCAGACCTTCAGCAGCCAAAATTGTTAATGAAATCATAGTCTTAAATGTTTTAGATTATTAATTATGTTATTACTTTTATTTTTTATAGATAAATTATAGACGATTACTCTGCCTCATGCTCCTTGTGTGCCAGTCCGATAAACACTGCACTAAGCATGGTGAACACATATGCCTGAACGAATGCCACCAGCACCTCAAGCAGGTTCATGAAGAGGAGCATGATGATACTGAAGAGATTCAGGCCCAAACCATAACCTACACCCATAGACCAGCCAAGGAAGATGACACAGGTGAAGCTGAGAATCACAGCATGACCTGCCATCATGTTGGCAAAGAGACGGATCATCAAGGCAAAAGGCTTGGTGAATACGCCGAAGAGCTCGATGACCGGCATGATGGGGGCTGGATAAGCCTTCAGGAATAGTGGCACATCAGGCCAGAATATTTCCTTCCAATATTCCTTGTTGGCAAAGACATTGATTGCCAACATTGTGCACAGGGCAAGGAAGAAGGTAATATTGATGTTACCCGTGACATTAGCTCCACCTGGGAATATGGGCACCAGTCCCACGATGTTGGTCGTGAAGATGAAGAAGAATACCGTGATAAGGTAGGGAGCATAGGGTTTATAATGCTTCTCACCTATTGACGACTTGATGACATCGTCGTGGATCATCATTACAAACATCTCCATGAATCCCACAAAGCCTCCAGGTGCGGGACTTGTCTTGTCGTGCTTCTTATACCAGCGCGCACAGATGAGGAATACGGTGATGAGGATTGCTGCCACTATCCATATCTGCATCACAGCCTTTGTGATACTCAAGTCGAGTGGTCGCACCTCACTGCCGTCCTGCATCTTCTCGTATATCTTACCATGAGCATTCTTATTGAAGAAGAAGCCCTGAGGCAAGCTGTGAGCAGTACAGAAATGCCACTGTCCAGTCTGCGAGCTGCGGATGATGATAGGCAACGGTATGCTCAGATGCTTACCCTGATAGGAGGCGATATGCCACTCATAGGCATCGGCAAGGTGTTCGAGCACTATCTCGGGGATGTTCAGCTCCTCACCTTCAGCCTTTGAAGACTCTGCGACAGCAGCCACCTTTTGGGTGTCATCTTCACCAGCCTTCGCCTCTTGTGCCATCATCTGCACAGGAAGCATTGCTATCATCATCAGGAAGATTATTGACTTAATTTGTTTCATTTCTTATTATAGATAATGTGTATACGAACTACATTGGTATCCGTCACGAACGATTGGACACACGAGCGAAGAAAACCGAATGGTGAGCCAGCAATATGAAGTAGAATGTCAGGAAGACCAAAAAGAAGACCATCATCTCCTCGCGGTCGCTGACGAGATAGTAGACAAGCATCGTAGCCAATGCCAACAACAGCCGGAACCCCGACACGGCGGTAAAGAACGTGGGAAGGTTCTCTGGCGAACGCTTTGCCACACGACGCCATATCACAGCCAGACTGAATCCCACTATGAGTGAAAACACCGCACTGACTATCGCCGGTACCAGTATGCTGTCGAGCAGCCATACTCTCGCCACCAACAAGGCTACAAGAAACAGAGCCGCTGTCAGGCATAGCTGTTGCTGGGCATAACGCCTACTTGTCTTATCTATATCCATCACACTTCTACACAAAGGCTGACATTATTTTTCTTCACCTCGACAAATCCGCCAAGGATATTGAACTGTGTCTTCTCGCCATCGGCAGTAGCAAACTCGACGATGCCTTCGTCCAGAGATGAGATGATAGGCGCATGACCTGTGAGTATCTCAAACCTACCCACTGAGCCAGGCACTATCACCTGCTGGACTTCACCGTCGTACACCACCTTCTCCGGTGATACTATCCTTAGTTGCATCATAGTTTATTATCCTTTTGCAGCTTCCATGAGTTTCTTACCCTTCTCAATAGCCTGCTCGATAGTTCCCACATTGAGGAATGCCTGCTCAGGCAGATCGTCGACCTCACCATTCAGAATCATGTTGAAGCCCTTGATGGTATCCTCGATGCTCACCATCTCGCCCTTGACACCAGTAAACTGTTCGGCAACGGTGAACGGCTGTGACAGGAAGCGCTGTACACGACGTGCACGGTTGACTACCAGCTTGTCCTCATCAGAAAGCTCGTCCATACCCAAGATGGCGATGATGTCCTGCAGCTCGTTATAGTGTTGCAGTATCTGTTTTACTCTCTGAGCACAATCATAGTGTTCCTTACCCACGATAAGCGGGTCGAGGATGCGCGATGTAGAGCCCAGCGGATCTACAGCAGGATAGATACCGAGCTGTGTAATCTTACGATCAAGCACTGTCGTAGCATCCAGGTGAGTAAAGGTTGTCGCAGGTGCCGGGTCAGTGAGGTCATCGGCAGGCACATACACAGCCTGAACAGAAGTGATAGAACCGTTCTTGGTTGATGTGATACGCTCCTGCATAGCACCCATCTCACTTGCCAGCGTTGGCTGATATCCCACAGCCGACGGCATACGACCGAGCAGCGCCGACACCTCAGATCCTGCCTGTGTGAAACGGAAGATGTTGTCGATGAAGAACAGGATATCGGCAGCCTCGCCGTCCTTACCGCCATTGTCACGGAAGGTCTCCGCAACGGTCAGTCCGGAGAGTGCCACTGAAGCACGTGCCCCTGGTGGCTCATTCATCTGACCATACACCAGTGTTGCCTGACTCTTTTTCAGCTCCTCCGGGTCAACAAGTGAGAGGTCCCATTTTCCTTCTGCCATTGCCTTTTGGAATTTCTCGCCATAGCGTACTACGCCCGACTCTATCATCTCACGGATGAGGTCATTTCCCTCGCGAGTACGCTCGCCCACACCAGCAAACACTGAGAATCCATTGTGACCCTTAGCGATGTTGTTGATAAGCTCCATGATAAGCACGGTCTTACCCACACCTGCTCCGCCAAAGAGTCCAATCTTTCCTCCCTTTAGATATGGTTCCAAGAGGTCGATGACCTTAATACCTGTGGTAAGGATTTCCTTTCGGGTAGACAACTCCTCAAACTTAGGTGCCTCGCGGTGGATAGGATAAGCGCCCTTCATGTCGAGCTGCTTCATACCATCAATCGGTTGTCCCACCACGTTCAGCATACGACCCTTGATCTGGTCGCCTGCAGGCATCTGAATAGGGCTTCCCACAGGGATAGCCTCCAGACCTCGCTGCAATCCGTCAGTGTTGTCCATAGCAACACAACGTACAGTGTCCTCACCGATGTGCTGTTGCACCTCGACAATCAATTCACTGCCGTTAGGACGTTGTATGCGCAAAGCCTCATAGATTTTTGGCAACACCTTCTCTGCATCCTCACCCTTGGTATCGAAATAGACGTCGATAACAGGGCCGATAATCTGAGAGATGTGCCCGATGATTTGTGACATAAGCTTATAATATTTTTAGATAATTAAGTTCGTTTAGTAGCAGTAGTATTAGTTCCGTAAGTCCCAGTGTGTCAGATGCTGAGTTCGTCAAGCACCTTGATGAGTTTCTTATCAAACGGCTTATCTGTTCGGATGCACTCTGAGAACGGCACATATACCACCTCATTGTTGCGTACGCCTACCATCACGTTACGCTGTCCCTGCTTGATGGCTTCAATAGCACCTACACCCGTACGCGATGCCAGTATTCGGTCGCGTGCTGTTGGGCAGCCTCCTCGTTGCAAATGGCCAAGGATGGATACCCTCACGTCAAACTCGGGAAATTCCTTCTTTACACGATCGGCATAGTACAGGGCTCCGCATTTAGGGCTCTCCGACACTATGACGATACACGACTTCTTTGACTTTCGTATGCCACGACCCATGAATTGTGCCAACTGGTCTACTTCTGTCATCTCCTCAGGTATGATGGCAGCCTCGGCACCACAGGCTATAGCTGAGTTTTGCGCCAGGAAGCCAGCGTCGCGGCCCATCACCTCGACAAAGAAGATACGCTCATGTGAGTTGGCTGTATCCCTGATACGGTCGACACACTCCATAATGGTATTCATTGTGGTGTCATAGCCAATGGTAGCATCAGTACCATAGAGGTCGTTGTCGATGGTTCCTGGCAGACCGATTACAGGATAGTCGAACTCCATGCCGAAGTTGCGAGCGCCCGTCAGCGATCCGTTACCTCCGATCACCACCAATGCGTCAATCTCTTCTTTCTGACACGTCTCGTATGCCTGCGCCATTCCCTCAGGGGTCATAAACCCCTTTGAGCGTGCCGTTTTCAGTATGGTGCCTCCACGTGTGATAATGCCTGACACGTCTTCCGTTGTGAACGACTTCACCTCGCCCTTGATCAGACCATCATATCCACGATATATTCCTTTGATATTGAAACCATTATATATTCCAGCACGAGTCACCGCACGTATGGCAGCGTTCATACCAGGAGCATCTCCTCCCGAAGTAAGAATACCAATTGTCTTAATCTTTGTCATAAAGAAAAAATATTATTTGCGCAAAGGTAACAAAAAAGTTGGCATATACGATAACGTTTACGCCAACTTTTTTCCCATTATTACATTTTTTAAGTTTCTGTTCTTTTTTATCCCTTCTTTTTGCTGTCTCAGTTTCGTTTTCCTGCACTGCGCATCTTCATCATCGAATAGATCACGCTGACCGCAACACATACCATTCCGCCAATCCAGTATATCCATCCTGTCGTGAAATTGACGATGCCACATGCCATGATACCTATGAACAGTTGGATAAGGAATATCTTAGTCGACTCTGATGACAACACATACCCGAACTTATTGTATGTCAGGAACAACACAAACAATAGCTCTAACAGATATGCTACCACTATTCCGCCACCCGCACCTATCAGTCCCCACTGCCAATAGCCCATGATGACCAATACGGCAAGCAACACCGCACTCACACTTTCCTGTACGAGATAGATACGCGAATGTGCACTGGCGAGGGCTATATACTCTACAGGCAGATATGCAGAACGGAAATACATTCCGATAAGTGCCAACTGCACCATGTCGATGACAGGGTCAAACTCGCTACTATAGAGCACTGGCATCACTATCGGCATCATCACCATCAGAGCCACCAGCATAGGCGTGGTGAGCAGTAGGGTCACTTCCACCTGACGACTCACACTGACGAGCGAGGCGGCGCGAGAGTTGCTCTCTATCTTCGACGACAGACGAGGGAAATAATCTGCCTCCATCGACGCAAAGACCATGCCTGCATACATATTCATAAGCATGAAGCCCGCATTGAAGAGACCAACATCCTCGTTAGACACATTATTTATATATGTACGTATCAGGAAGTCGGCACCGCTTGCCATCACGCCTGAGACAATAAACGCACTGCCCAGCTTCAACAGCCGCTTGATGGGCAGTTTGCCATCAACTCGGGAAAAGGGAGGGAAGAGTCGGTAGGACATCCATATCACAAGCACCAACTGTGACAGTGCCACAAGGATTATAACCGGCACGATGGCTGCCTGCTGCCATACATAATATAGTGGTACGGAAATAAACAGCACTGCAAAAACCTGATAAACTGAAATACGAGCCAAAGCGCGCAACCGTTTGATTCCCTTCAGTATAGCCATCTCACCTGCAGCTATCACCGTCATTCCCACAGCAGGTGCCAAGAGCATGAAATGCAGGCTATGGTCGCCCCAGGAGAATGTCCACATGTCTAATTGCCGAGCCAACAAGACACACAACAATGTACCTACGACAGCAGCTACGGCAGTGATCACTCTCACTGCGGAGATGGCCCTTATCAATTCATTTTTGTCACCACGCTCATGGGCAGCAGCCACCTCCCTCACTCCGCTCATCGGCGTACCTAAGTTCACGGTGTTGCACAAGAGTTGGATTGTGGAGTTGAACAGAGACGCCAGTCCCATTCCGACAGGACCCAATATCACTGCTACGAGTTTGTTTCGTATCAGTCCTACCATCAGATTTAGCATCTGAATGCTACCAAACAGACTCGTATATTTCAGTATATGTGAATATGCCTTGCCTTTTTCCTTACTCATGACCTTGTTTATTATGAACGACAAAACAGAAGAATTATTTTTCATCAACGAAATATTCGTACAAGATTTGGAAGATTGCAAAATTGGCTGTACCTTTGCATCTGTATGAAACTGACAATTATTATACCAGTATATAATGTTTCCTCACTGTTGCGCAAATGTGTGGAGACTATTATCGACAAGAAGCTGGGCGACTACGAGGTGCTACTCGTCGATGACGGATCCACCGATGGCAGTGCCGAGATATGCGACTCACTCGCTGAGGAGAGCACACACATAAGGGTCATCCATCAGAAGAACGGAGGATTGTCGAGCGCACGTAATACCGGACTGAAACGATCGCACAGCGAATATGTCACCTTCATCGATTCCGACGACTTTCTGGAGCCTGGCACTCTGCCACGCATGATGAACATCCTAAAGGCTCATCCCGAATACGACATCCTCGAATATGACGCCGTGATAGCATACGGCAGTCCCCACCAGCACAGACTACACTTAGGTCGCAAGGAATATACCGACATGAAGGAGTACTGGATTGGCGGCAAGGCATACAGCCACGCCTATGCTTGGAACAAGATATACCGGCGCTCACTGTTCAGCGGCATACGCTTTCCGCAGGACAAAGTGTTCGAAGATGTCTTCACCCTACCACTCATATTGGAGCATGCTCAGATAGTGGCAACAACATCGCATGGTACCTATTACTACTGCTACAACAGTAAGGGTATTACTGCCAGTGCCGGCACAAAGGAACTATGTGATTTGCTGGAAGCACACAAGACGTACATTGAGACATATACTGACAGGGCAGACTGGTCGACTAAATCATTTGCCTATTACTTCGCTCACGTGACTAACATCCTGCTTGACACAGGCATCAACGATCGTTACTGGACAGAGATAGCACGCAACGTACCTGCGGTAACATCGAAGCTCATGCTAATGAAATACTGTGGCATAGGCGCACTAAGAACCATTAACACATTATGGCACAAGATAATACCTCGGAAACACTTCTAAGCTTCGTCATCACCTACCACAACGAACCTGTAGAGATGCTCGCCGAATGTATAGAAAGCATTCGACACCTCTGCCTGCGAGATGACGAGCGCGAAATTATCATTGTCGATGATGGTTCTGACAAGAGTCCCATCAACGAGATGCCCGACCATGAAGCCCATCTCCTGTATATCTATCAGAAAGGTCAGGGTGTCAGCATGGCACGCAACAGGGGGCTGACAATGGCTTCAGGAAAATACATACAGTTTGTCGACGCTGACGACTGTCTTGTGACGGAAGACTACAACCATTGTATTTCTCTGATACGCGATGATGTCGACATGATAGCCTTCGACTATACTAAGCGACCGTCGTCATCACACCAATCATACCACGACACTACCTATCAGTCAGGCACCTCACTGATGCACAATCATAACATCAAGGGCTCAGCATGCTTGTATCTCTTTCGCAAGGATGCTGCTCCTCTCCTACATTTCACGGAAGGTATTGACTATGCTGAAGACGAAGAGTTTACTACACGTCTGTTGCTGAAAGTTGAAAAGGTAGTGACGACCGATGCGAAGGCATACTTTTACCGTCAACACGACAGTTCGGCTACACACGATGACAACCGAGTAGAGAAACGACTCCAGGACACACTCAGGGTCATCCTTCGGTTACATGGCGACCTCGACCGGCTACCAAAGAATGAGCAGGCGGCTTTACAACGAAGGGTTGCCCAACTGACGATGGACTATCTGTATAACATCATCATGCTTACACACTCCAGGCAGCAACTCGACACAGCCATCGCCGACCTGCAGTCTGAAGGACTCTTCCCGCTACCCAAGAAGAACTACTCCACCAAATACAAGTGGTTTCGTCGCATCGTCGGCACATCCGTCGGACGTACATTCTTACTCAACACACTACCTCATTTCAAAAGAGAATCATGAAGATATTGCTATTAGGAGAATACAGCAACGTTCATGCGACACTTGCTCACGGTCTTACGGCTTTGGGACATGAGGTGACGGTGGCGTCCAACGGTGATTTCTGGAAAGACTACCCGAGGGATATCGACTTGGCACGCTCGCCAGGCAAATGGGGCGGAATAAGACTCATGGCAAAGATATATAGTCTGCTGCCACGACTGCGTGGCTTCGACATTGTACAGCTCATCAACCCGATGTTTCTGGAGCTGCGTGCCGAACGCATACTGCCGATATACAAATATCTTCGCCGACACAACAAACACATTATACTCGATGCCTTCGGAATGGACTGGTATTGGGTCAACACTTGTTGCGAAAAGAAGCCTCTTCGATATAGCGACTTTAATATTGGCCAACAGCTACGTACCAACAGCGATGCCCTTGCCGAACGCCACGACTGGTTAGGAACAGCTAAGGAGCGTCTTAACAAATATATTGCTGACGACTGCGACGCCATCGTGACCGGACTCTATGAGTATGACGTATGCTATCGTCCGTACTTTCCAGACAAGACCCACTTCATACCCTTCCCTATCATCGCTCCCCATGCCTCGCTCCCCATGCCACACTCCTCGCTCCTCGAGGAGTCCCTCACCGTCTTCATCGGCATCAGCAAGAAAAGGAGTGAATATAAGGGTACTGACATAATGCTTCGGGCAGCACAAGACATCAAGGCTCTATATCCTGACAAGATAGAGCTGCGCATTGCCGACGGCATTCCTTTCGAACAGTATGTCGACATGAT
This sequence comes from uncultured Prevotella sp., assembly GCA_900316295.1. GTDB lineage: Bacteria > Bacteroidota > Bacteroidia > Bacteroidales > Bacteroidaceae > Prevotella. The sequence continues at coordinate 18,577 of ONCJ01000024.1, read as the reverse complement.
GAAGGGTTCAGACGTCATACTCGACCAATTATACAGCTATACACCCGCCATGAATGCCTTGGAGGCTATGGCGAGGGGTATCGTTGTCGTCGGTGGTGGCGAGCCTGAGAACTATGAGATAATCCATGAGACAGCACTGCGTCCCATCATCAACGTGGAGCCTAACTATGATAGCGTGTTTCATGAGTTGCAACAGCTGGTGTTACATCCCGAGCGTCTTCCTTTGCTCCAGGAGCAAAGCATAGAGTATGTACGTCGCCATCATGACCATATCAAGGTGGCGCGTCAGTACGAGAAGATGTATAAGGGACTATAGGAGTTTCTATCTTATTTCAGACGGTGATAGAAGTCAAGTAGTGCTACTCTTGAGACACCAAGTTTCTCAAGTTGTTCCAAGTCTTTGCGAGCGAGCCGTTTTTTATTCTCTATGATATACACATCTGCCCTTGCCAGCAGATAGTCTACGTTGTTTGGATCACGCTTTATGGCTTCAGTATAGTCATATTCTGCCAGTTCCGTCATTCCTCTGTCACGCTCCATACCTGCTCTTGCTGCGTATGCCACAGCACTGTCGGGATATTGGTTTATCAGTCGGTTTATCATGTCCATCGCGTCAGTCTTGCGATGGTCCTTCTCGTTGAGCAGCGCCAATCCCAGTTGCGCCTCGAAATTACCAGGCACCTGTTGCAGCACACTCTCATAGTCACGTCGGGCAAAATTGTATCGTCCCAGCCGCTCATTCACGTATGCACGATAATACAGTGCCGCGAGGTTATCTGGTTGTAAGAAGAGCACTTTGTCATAATCGTCTTTTGCATATTCCCATTGTTTCAGTTCTATGTTCCATGCAGCCTTCTTCAGTCTGAGGTCGATACTGTCAACGTTATATGCAAGAAGCTCACTGGCTTTCGCCAGCGAGTCTCTTAGATCTTGATGGCTTTGGGCAGACGCTCCCATAGCCATTATCATCATTAGAATATGCAGCAGGAAGCGCTTCATGCCTTCTTGATAAAGTCGACAATCCATGCGCCCACCTCTTCGGTGCCATAGTGTGCGCCACCCTCTATCTGTATCTCTGGTGTACGTATATTGGCATCGAGGCTTGCGTCGACAGCTTTCCTTATCAGGGCGCCCTCCTCTTTCAGGTCGAAATACTCTAAGAGCATTGCTGCCGAGAGTATCTGTGCCACAGGGTTGGCAAGGTTCTTGCCGGCAGCCTGCGGCCACGAGCCATGCACGGGTTCGAAGAGTGGTGTGTGTTCGCCGAGCGACGATGACGGTTGCAGACCCATCGAACCAGTGATACATGAAGTCTCATCGGTCAGGATGTCGCCAAATGTGTTCTCGGTCACGATGACGTCAAAGAAGCGTGGCTCGGTGAGCACCCTCATAGCGGCATTGTCTATATACATATAGTCCACTTTCACCTCAGGATACTGTGGTTCCATCTCCTTTGCTATCTGTCGCCACAGTCGGCTCGAAGCCAACACGTTAGCTTTGTCTACCACTGTGAGGTGTTTGTTGCGTTTCATTGCACAGTCGAACGCCACTTTCAGTATGCGCTCTATCTCTGGACGTGTGTATATGTCGGTGTCGTAAGCCTTGTCGTTGTCTTGGTATTTCTCACCGAAATACATACCGCCTGTCAGTTCGCGGATGACAATAAAGTCGGCACCCTTGAGCAGTTCGTCTTTCAGCGGACTCATGTGCAGCAGGCAGTCGAAGGTAGCCACAGGACGCACGTTGGCAAAGAGTCCCAACTTCTTACGCATAGCGAGCAGTCCCTGTTCTGGACGCACCTTGGCGGTAGGGTCGTTGTCAAATCGCAGGTCACCCACACATGCGAAGAGCACAGCATCAGCATTCATACATGCCTCGTGGGTAGCCTCAGGATAAGGGTCGCCCACCACGTCGATGGCATGAGCACCGACGATGGCCTCCTCATATTCAAATTCATGACCAAACTTCTCAGCGATAGCATCCATCACTGCCACGCCTTGCTTCATAATCTCTGGTCCAATGCCATCACCTGGCAATACCGCAATCTTTAGTTTCATATTTTTATATACCTATTTATTTTGTTCGTTTTCCACAATATTCAGCATCTTGAAAGTTGCCTTGATGGCAGCCTCCGTCTGGTCGGCATCGAGTCCTCGTGTACGTAGCAGGCCGTTGTTATGATGCCAAGAGATGACTGTCTGCACGAGGGCGTCAGTGCGTCCGCCAGGGGGTATGGTAACGGTATAGTTGGCAAGTATGGGGAATGTTCTGTCGAGATACTTCTTATAGATGTAACGCAGTGCCTTGACAAAGGCATCATATTGTCCGTCGCCCGTGGCTCCAGCCTCATATTGCTTACCGTTGATCTCCACCCTCACATTGGCACCAGGCTTCAGTCCGTAGGCGGTAGACACCACATAGTTGATCAGCTTCACCTTGTCGCTCTCAGTGTCATGCTTCAGCACATCACTTACGATATACGGCAGGTCGTCTTGTGTCACAATCTCTTTCTTGTCGCCCAGTTCGGTGATACGCTGAGTCACTCTTCGTGTCTGTTCGGGAGTGAGTTCCAGCCCCAGCTCCTCAAGGTTCTTCATGATGTTTGCCCTGCCAGAGTTCTTGCCCAGGGCGTATTCACGTTTTCTGCCAAAGCGTTCTGGCACGAGGTCGTTACAGTACAGGTTGTTCTTCTTGTCACCGTCGGCATGCACTCCTGCCACCTGTGTGAAGACGTTCTCGCCGACGATGGGCTGATTGGGAGCTACCGAGATACCGCTATAGCTCTCCACCACCCTGCTCACCTCGTTGAGTCTGTCCTCCGCGATGTTTGTCTTGGCATGGAACTGGTCTTTCAGTATCACCTGCACACTGGCGAGTGGAGCGTTGCCGCATCTCTCTCCCAGCCCGTTCACCGTCACATGCAGTCCCTTGGCGCCGCTCAATACCGCAGCCAGTGAGTTCGACACCGCCAAGTCATAGTCGTTATGTCCGTGAAAATCAAAGTGCTGATCGGGGTATCTCTTCAGCATCTTTCTGAAATATTCCACACATTGCAGCGGATTCATGATGCCCAGTGTGTCAGGCAGCATGATGCGTTTCACGTTGGTGCCTATCAGTGCGTCCACCATCTGGTAGACATACTCAGGCGAGTCCTTCATGCCCGAGCTCCAGTCTTCAAGGTATACATTCACGTCAATGCCTTTCTTGTCGGCATATTCCAGCACCTTCACTATCTCTCTTATATGCTCCTCGGGCGTCTTCTTCAGCTGTTGCACGCAGTGGCGCAGCGAACCCTTTACCAGCAGGTTTATCACCTTTCCGCCACAGTCGGCAATCCAGTCTACCGACCTGCCGCCATCCACGAATCCGAGCACCTCTACCCTCTTCAGCATGTCAGCACTGTCAGCATACTTACATATCATGCGCACAGCATCTTTCTCACCCTCAGACACTCCAGCCGACGCCACCTCTATGCGGTCTACGTTGACATCACGCAGCAGCATACGTGCTATCATCAACTTCTCGTGGGGCAAGAAGCTGACGCCACTCGTCTGCTCACCATCCCTGAGGGTGGAGTCCATTATCTCTATAAAGCGATAATTCTGCACTACAACCTAAAAACTAAAACCTAAAAACTAAAAAACACCCTTCTCCCACGCCTCGGTCTTGTCCTTGTTCTCCACCAGGAAGTCAATATCGTCAAGACCATTCATCAGGCAGTGTTTCTTGTATCCGTTTATCTCGAAATGCTCACTTCTGCCCGTCGCCTTGTTGGTAACGGTTTGGTTGGGCAGGTCCACCTCCACCTCCATCTTCGGGTTCTCTGCTATGCTGGCGAAGAGCTCCTTCAGGAATGGTTCTGTCACAACAACAGGCAGTACGAAGTTGTTCAGTTCGTTGTTCTTATGTATGTCGGCAAAGAACGAACTGATGACCACCCTGAAACCATATCCTGCGATAGCCCATGCAGCATGTTCGCGCGAGGAGCCCGATCCGAAGTTCTTACCAGCCACGAGGATACATCCACCGTAGGTAGGGTCGTTGAGTACGAAATCCTTTATCGGATTACCATCCTTGTCATATCTCCAGTCGCGGAAGAGATTGTCGCCAAAGCCAGCCTTGTCGGTAGCCTTCAGGAATCGTGCTGGTATGATCTGGTCTGTGTCCACATTCTCTAATGGTAGTGGCACACATGTACTTGTTATTATGTCGAATTTCTGTTTAGCCATTGTCAATTATCAATTATCAATTGTCAATTAAAGAAGTTCTCTCGGATCGGTGATCACTCCGGTTACCGCCGCCGCTGCTGCGACAAGTGGCGAGCATAGTATGGTGCGCGAGCCAGGTCCTTGTCGTCCCTCAAAGTTACGGTTGCTGGTAGAGATGCAGTACTTGCCTGCCGGTATCTTGTCGTCGTTCATGGCGAGACAGGCAGAACATCCTGGCTGACGTATAGCAAAGCCTGCCGCTTCGAGCACCTTGTCGAGTCCTTCCTTGCGAATCTGACGGTCTACAGCCCACGAGCCAGGTACGAGCCAGGCGATGACGTTGTCTGCCTTCTTCCTACCCTTAACGATGCTGGCAAAGGCACGGAAGTCCTCTATGCGTCCGTTGGTACATGCTCCGAGGAACACGTAGTCTATCTTCTTACCAAGAAGTTTCTCGCCAGCCTTGAATCCCATGTAGTCGAGTGCTTTCTCAAATCCCACTCCGCCCTCTGTCGGTATAGCCTCGGTGATACCGATGCCCATACCTGGGTTGGTACCGTAGGTGACACGTGGCTCTATGTCTTCTCCGCTGAAGGTCAGCTCTTTGTCGAATACAGCATCGTCGCCGCTCCTCAGCGTCTTCCAGTATGCCACGGCCTTGTCCCACTCCTCGCCCTTGGGCGCATATTCCTTACCTTTGATATATTCGAATGTCGTCTCGTCGGGAGCCACAAAACCGCCACGTGCACCCATCTCTATCGAGAGGTTACACAGCGTCAGCCTACCCTCCATCGACATGTCCTCTACCACCTGTCCTGCATATTCCACGAAATAGCCCGTAGCGCCCGAGGTGGTAAGCTTCGACATCAGATAGAGCGCCACGTCCTTAGCGACGACGCCCTTGCCCAGTTTACCAGTGATGTTGATGCGCATCGACTTCGGTTTCTGCTGCAGTATACACTGCGACGCCATCACCATCTCCACCTCACTGGTACCGATACCGAAGGCTACAGCTCCCATCGCTCCGTGGGTCGAGGTGTGCGAGTCGCCACAGACGATAGTCATACCTGGCAGCGACAACCCCTTCTCTGGTCCTACCACATGGATGATACCGTTGTCGGGTGACATCATTCCGAAGTGGGTCAGTCCGAAGTCCTTACAGTTATACGCCAGCGTGTCCACTTGCTTCTTCGATACCGGATCCTCTATGGGTTTATCCTGGTCATGTGTCGGTGTGTTATGGTCGGGCATGCAGTATATTTGTTTCGGACGGAAACATTTCAGTCCGCGTGCCCTCATGCCGTCGAAGGCCTGTGGTGATGTCACCTCATGACAGTACATGCGGTCGATATATAGCTGGGTGGGACCGTCCTCAACGATCTGCACGACGTGTTTGTCCCATATTTTATCAAAAAGGGTATTCATCTTCTTTTATTTCTTAAACTTGTTGATACAATCGATATATGCCTCGACGCTGGCGGTTACGATGTCAGTATTGGCACCGAAGCCATAGTATACGTTTCCGTCGTATTCTACCTGCATGTGCACCTTACCCACGTCGTCCGAGCCCTTCGAGATGGCTTGTATGGTAAACTCCTTGAGCGTCATCTGCTTCATGATGATCTTCTTCAGGGCCTTGATAGCCGCATCCACAGGACCGTTACCGCTGGCAGCAGCCTCAAACTTCTGGTTCGAGATGTCCAGTCCTATCGATGCCACACTCTTCACACCCTTACCCGTTGTCACCTGCAGGAACTCCAGCTTCACGGCATGAGCCTCAGCGGTGTCGGCACCGGCAAGCATGAGCACGTCGGCATCGTTGATCTCCTTCTTCTGGTCGGCAAGCTGCAGGAACTTCTCGTATATCTTGTCGAGCTTCTCCTCGTCCACGTCCACGCCGTTCACGCTCAGGCGGTGTTTCAGCGCCGCACGTCCGCTGCGTGCCGTCAGCACGATACTGTTGTCGTCGATACCCACATCCTTCGGGTCGATGATCTCGTACGTCTGCACATTCTTCAATACACCGTCCTGATGTATTCCGCTGGAGTGAGCAAAGGCGTTGCGACCCACGATGGCCTTGTTTGGCTGTACGGGCATGTTCATCAGCGAGCTCACCATACGACTGGTAGGATAAATCTTTGTGGTATTGATATTAGTGTCAATGCCCAGTCCCTTATGACATTTCAGTATCATGGCTATCTCCTCGAGCGAGGTGTTTCCCGCACGCTCACCGATACCATTGATGGTCACCTCCACCTGGCGCGCACCACCCATCACACCGTTGAACGTGTTGGCTGTCGCCATACCCAGGTCGTTGTGGCAGTGGGTAGAGAGGATGGCTTTGTCGACACCGTCGACATGCTCCTTCAGGTATTTTATCTTCTCATAATACTCCTGTGGCAGACAGTAGCCCGTAGTGTCGGGGATGTTCACCACCGTGGCACCTGCCTTGATCACTGCCTCCACCACGCGTGCGAGGTATTCGTTCTCCGTACGACCAGCGTCCTCACAGTAGAACTCCACGTCCTCGACAAACTTCTTGGCATACTTCACCGCAGCCACTCCGCGTTCGATTATCTCCTCACGAGTAGAGTTAAACTTGTACTTGATATGCGAATCGCTCGTTCCGATACCAGTGTGTATACGCTTGTGCTTGGCAAATTTCAGTGCCTCGGCAGCCACGTCGATATCCTTCTGTACCGCACGTGTCAGCGCACAGATAGTAGGCCATGTCACTGCCTTCGAAATTTCAATCACCGAATTGAAGTCACCTGGGCTGGAGATAGGAAATCCTGCCTCTATCACGTCTACTCCCAACTGCTCAAGTGCCTTTGCCACCTGTATCTTCTCTACCGTGTTCAACTGGCATCCGGGCACCTGTTCGCCGTCTCTCAGCGTTGTGTCGAAAATGTAAAGTCTGTCGCTCATTTGTTACTATATTATTTATTATCTTTAAACTCTAAACTAACCCAAAGAGCCTTTCCCACGTTGGAAGTGAGAAAGGCTCTTCGAGTTTTGCTATGGCTAAACCTACTGGCACGCATCATCACTTCCAACCGTTTTTATGCAGTCGAAGACCAATAATAATGCTCAATAGGTTTGCGTTTTGATACATTTTTTCTTAATTTGGTTGCAAAGGTACACTTTTTCAAGTAAAACGCTAACATTAACGCCAACTTTCTTCCTACAATTAACTATTTTTTAACCTTCTCTCCTTTCTCACCTCTTACCTCTCACCTCTTACACACCACAGCAGCTACCTGCTCAGCGATAGCCTTCATACCCTTCACCGACGGATGGCCACTTATCTTGTCGATATCCTTGAGTTGGATATATGTGATGCCATAGTGGTCGCAGATGGTCTTTGTCGACTCGGTGATGTCAGCCCTCAGGTCGTTGTTAATGATCACGTATATGTCCACGTTGGGATGATGGTTTTTCAGCCAGTCCAGCATATATGCCATCGCCGGACGATAGGTATAGAAGTCGCCATACTGCCATCCCTCATACTTATATTCGCCCACAGGCTCACCAGCCCAGCTGTCATTCGTTCCGCCAAAGATCAGGATGATGTCGGGGTCGCCCAGATTTCTCATCCTCTTTATGAACGTACGCGGACTATAGTCGTTGCCGTCGTACCCCTGGTAGCCTATGGTAGCACCGCTGTACGAGTTGTTCACACACAGGCGCATCCCATTATTCTTTATCAGCTGCCACCACCATGTATCCTGCACACGGTTCACGTCCGTCTTCTCCGGAGCGTTCTTAGCGTAATACCACAGTTCGTTGGTCTCGGGCGTCATAAAGTCCTCAAACGTAGAATAGGAGTCACCCAGTATTGACACCCTCTGTGCATTGGCAGTAAGACCAATGCTACACATAATTAATAATAAATAGTATTTCATGTTGAGTTTTTAGTTTTTGGTTTTTAGTTTTTAGTCGTTATCTCGAAATATCATTATATTGGCATTCCGAAAATCCCCTTCAACGTTCTCAGAACGGACTTGACTCCGGAGGTGCCATTTCGGGGTTCATCGCGTCGCTGTAATTTTCGCCATCACCGCCATTGACACGACTTCCCACTATCTCACCACCTATCTCTGGTGGTGCTGGAGCAGAGAACCTCATGTCCTCAGGATTAGCAAACTGGGTATATTCGCTCCTGAAGTTGAGCAGTACGGTGTCGGTCTTACCCTTACGGTGCTTGGCAATGATGATCTCCGCCTTACCCTTTGTAGGTCGTCCCTTATCGTCCGCATATATATGATAGTATTCCGGACGGTGTACGAAGAGCACCATATCCGCATCCTGCTCGATGGCACCCGACTCACGCAGGTCGCTGAGCTGGGGTCGCTTTCCGTCAGCCGAATCTCTGTTCTCCACCGAGCGGTTGAGCTGCGAGAGCGCCAGCACAGGTATGTTCAGTTCCTTGGCAAGTCCTTTGAGCGAGCGGCTGATGTGCGACACCTCCTCCTGCCGACTGCCGAAGCGCATGCCGCTGGCGTTCATCAGCTGCAGGTAGTCTATCATCAATGCCTTTATACCGTGCTCGCGAGCCAGTCGGCGAGCCTTGGTACGCAGTTCGAAGATCGAGAGGTTTGCCGTATCGTCGATATACACTGGAGCACCCTCCATCTTATACATGTTCTTATCAAACCGCTCCCACTCGTCGGTAGAAAGTTGTCCGTTGAGCAGTTTCGAGCCAGGTATCTCACACACATTTGATATCAGTCGGTTCACTAGCTGTACGCTGTTCATCTCCAACGAGAAGAAAGCCACCGGTTCACGATAGTCTATCGCAATATTCTTCAGCAGGCTCAACGCAAACGAAGTCTTACCCATAGCTGGTCGACCTGCGATGATGACAAGGTCACTCGGCTGCCATCCCGAGGTGATGTCGTCGAGTTCATGATAGCCCGTAGGCACACCCGTCAGACCGCCACTGTTCTTCGAAGCCTCCATCAGTATGCGGTTAGCCTCTGGCAGTATGTCGCCGATGTGCTTATAGTCCTGCACCATGTTCTTCTGCGAGATCTCGTAGAGCGAAGCCTCCGCCCTCTGCATCAGGTCGTCCACATCCACCGTCTCGTCGAAGGCGTCACCCTCCACCATTGATGCGAAGTGTATCAGCTGACGAGCCATAAACTTCTGCTTCAGTATCTTCGAGTGATACTCTATGTGTGCCGAGCTCGCCACCTGAGCACTGAGGTCCACGATATACGCAGGACCGCCCACCTCCTCGAGAGTGCCATCCTTACCCAGCTGTTGAGCCACCGTCATGATGTCCACTGGCTCCTCGTTCACGTTAAGCTTTTGTATAGCGTGGTAAATCTTCTGATGCTTAGAGTCATAGAACGTCTCAGGCTGCAGCAACTCGGCAACCACCGAGAATGCATCCTTGTCCACCATCAGCGCACCCAGCACCGCCCTCTCCATATCCAGGTTCTGCGGTGGCAGATGGCCATACGTATTATCTATCGGCGCTGCCTGCGCCCTTCTCCGTCTGCTTGTATTATTATTCTCTGCCATTTGTTATCTAATTCTGTTACCTCCTCATCTCCTTATTTCTCATCTCCTCATTACTCATCTCCTTATTACTCATCTCCTTATTACTCATCTCCTTATTTCTCATCTCCTCATCTCCTATCGTCTTTAACTCCTTTAACTCCTTTAACTCCTTTAACTCCTTATTACCCATCTCCTCAATACTCTCTCCTTCCAAAAATCATCGTACCCACTCTCACCATTGTCGAGCCATGTCTCACGGCGATAGGATAGTCGTCGCTCATGCCCCACGACCTCTGACAGAAGTCATCGTCATCAGCAAAATAGTCTCGTTTCACCTCATCGAAGAAGTCGCTTGCCGTCTGAAACTCACGAGCCACCTGCGCCTCATCGTCAGTATTGGTAGCCATCATCATCAGTCCACATATCCTGACATGCTCCATCCCTCGCCATTCGCCGTCCTTGAGTAGCGCCCGGCAGTCGTCGGGAGACAGGCCGTACTTCGTAGCCTCCTCAGCGATATGCAGTTCCAAGAGCACCCTGACAGTCCTGCCACATTTTGCAGCCTGCTTCTCAATCTCTCGCAGCAGCCTCATCGAGTCCACCGCCTCAATCATCGTGATATACGGTACTATATACTTCACCTTGTTCGTCTGCAGATGACCTATGAAGTGCCATTCTATATCCTTTGGCATCTCGTCATGCTTGAGCCTCAGCTCCTGTTCATGACTCTCACCGAACACACGCTGACCAGCCCGATAAGCCTCCATCACCACCTCCACGGGATGATACTTGCTCACCGCCACCAGTCCCACCCCTTCGGGCAGACTCGCCTTCACCGCCTTTAAGTTCTCAGCTATCGACATTTTTTCCCGTAAAACTAAAAACTAAAAACTAAAAACTAAAAACAACTACGCACCGTGCTCAATCACGTCCATTATTTTCGTCTCATTGATGGCAGCGATGACATAGTCAATCATCGTCGTGCCCATCACCTCCTCAATGTTCTTCACCGCACCGTTGAGCGAAGCCGCCTGTACCAGATAATATGCGTTTGAGCGCTTCTCCTTCTCCGTCTTCTCGTCGATGGTGATAAACTGCAGTTTCGTCTTATACCAGCGGTCGTCGTTAGTGTTCTCCGAGAAGAATATCTCGCCATAAGTTGTCGGGGTGATAGCCTTCACGTCGAACTCGCCACTGATATATGCCGACATCTCCTCAGTGATCTTCTCCTCAGCCTCGCCGAAGCTCATCGCCTCCACCACGTAGCTCTCAATCACCTTCTTAGGCTGTCCGTCCTCCATCGTCTTGTCATATTTCACCTTGGTTTCAAACCATAATGATGTCTTACTTCTCATTGTTCTGTTTTTTGTTATATTATATTGGATAATTGCCGACAAAGATACTGTTTTATTTTCAAATAAGAAATAGAAACAACAAATATTTACTCAACTTTCGCAAGTTGAGAGGAGTTAAAGGAGTTAAGGGAGTTAAAGGAGTTAAGGACAAATGTTTTACTTCTTCAATCTCTACTCCTATAGGGAATATAATTCACGTCTATTTATGAAATAAAAAAGAGGAGTAACTATCACAGCTACTCCTCTCTCCTTACACTATTTTCTGTTTGCATTTCTTTGAGGTGCCTGGCGGATTCGAACCGCCGTAGACGGTTTTGCAGACCGTTGACTAAGCCACTCATCCAAGGCACCAAAGTCATAAAGCGAGTGCAAAGGTAATGTATTTTCGTTTAACCTCCAAATTTTATCATATATTTTTTGTCTATACTTTCATTAAAAGCAAGTGTTAAGTTTTCGTTTTGTTCTTCCATATCGCCTAAATGTTTAAAAAATCTTGGTGAGTAATTTGTTCGATATATTCCAAATTTAATAATCATTTTTTCTTCATATCACAACAAATCGATAGTAAATCTTGAAAAAATGAATTAGCTATTATTCTTCAAAAGGTTCAACAGAAACTATTGAAATAATCCGTGCAGAAATACGGACACCAATTTCATCCAGCAGAAAGTCCATGCAGCCTTTCCAAAAGTCAATCTGTTGTGAGTCATTTTCTTCAATAGTCAAACAAGTAGTAAAATTGCAAGTCTGATTGTCAACGTGAAACTCTCTAATATCTTCAAGATGGAATACAACAATGATGTCATGAGTTTCATCATTCTCATGGCTCCATATCTTTAATGCTATATCAGCTTGTCCATAGTAATCTCCTGGGCTATAGTTGATATACAAGATTGTTGAGTCATGAAAATCTTCATCAACACTTGCTGGTATCCAATAATTCTGTTTTTAACCTTATTGTCTATCATATTTCATATCATATTTAGATACCTAATTCTTCTAAGTGTCTGTTAAGTGGCTTGTTATTTAGTTTCTTAAGATTGTCACCATGTTCTATAAAAAAGTCTATATCAACTTGATCTAACAGTTTTGGGAAACACATATCACATAATGATATCACATAGGATTCTGCTTCAGTTGCTAACAGTTTTAATTCATTGATAAAGTTTTCCTTTGTCTTTTTTAGCAACTCAACATTATCATTTGACCCTTTTGTATATTGAGGGTACAGGTTTTCTTTCTTTTCATCAATGGTGTGTGAGTTAGTCCATATATATGTCATGTAATAGTTATCTAAAGCATTATATGTCAGCAGGCCCTCATGAGAGAATCCGTTTCGCTTGTCTATATGCTTTGAAAAACATTTATAGAAATCTTCAAGTATTTGTTTGATATTTATTAAGTTGTATTTCTTTAGCTCTTTCTCAAGCTTTTTCCATCCAATCATTCTTTGGGGTACATTCAAACAGAAAATTTCTGCTGTCAGCTTGAACATTAAATCCTGTAATAATGCTACTGAGTGACTGAAAACAATATAGTGGTAACGATATAGGTCATATTCTGTATATCCCTCTATCTCCAACTCTTCATTCAAATCTTGATGTGATATTTGATAGATGGAGAGATGCATATAAGATAATGACGAAATTATCCCAGACATTATGTTCATCGTCTTGCCTAATAATGTTTCGTATGGTAAGAATTCACTGTCATCATAATTGCAGTATGCTCTTAAAGAATGATTTAATCTTGCCGTCGTGTCCCAATCTGCGAAATCGGCAACTATATTGACTGCCTTGAATAAGTCGAATTCTTGAATGGTCATGACAATCTATTTATGAAATAATATTCTTCCATTTGGTAGTTAATACACTTGCATAGATTTAACAATAATACTATATTTGATCGTTGAATCTAATGAACAAATTATTTAATTCATCATGGTCATTCAACAAATAGACTACATTTCGAACTGCTGAAAATGCGACATTTATGGTTTGAATTTTCTTTCCAGAAGGAGACTCTACAACACGTAGCATTTCATTACGCCCTACGGAAGTACAACGTTCAGAATATTCAGCCATACCTTTTAGCTTAGGAACAGAGTCAGCATACCCTGTAAAATGAGGTTCAAGCACGGAAAATTCAAACTTATCATTCACCTTCCTAACAATAATAAAATCTGGAAATAGAGGCTTTAATTCCGTACCTGATTTATATTGAATGCAAAGTGATGATTCCTTGTTTGGAATATTTCGCAACCAACAGACAAATCCTTCCTTCTGTCTTTCTGCCTGAAGAACATCATCCTCCCATGTGTCAAGTTTGAACACAGCGTTGCCCGCACCATCACAATACAGATGGTCTTTATAGATTTGACCATCAGGATTCTTGCTTGTAACTATTAAGTCAGGCAAGCACAAATCGAATGGTTGGGTTGAAACATGCGCTTTTACAATCTTCTCGAACTCACGCTTCTCAGCCTCACCACGCGACTCAATGTCGTGGCGATACCTGTCAACATACTCATGAAACTTTGCCTTGCAGAATGCGTCAAGTTGCTCTTTGCAGGTTTGGTCATAGACATAGAGTATAAAGTGAAGACGTAAATCTGTATTGTCATATTCTCCAGCCCTCTTTTGTCGATAGGCAGTCAGGACGCCATCACGTCCAAACTGTGCTTCAACGTTCTCACTCCAATTGTAGATGTCGGTATCTTTTAGTTCAAAAGAACTTCCATCTTTTTCATCAGTAATAATTGTTCCCAACGCATCAAGTGACACTATCATATCATTCATCACACGAACACTATTCATAGTCTGCTCATATTGTCCGTTGTCTTCCAACAGTTGAATATATGAGGCTATTTTGCTTACAATATCCGCAAGCAAATCCTTAGTTGCATTTCGACAAAGTCGCGTTCTAACCAAGAGATGGCACAACTTGAAAAGTGCAGTTCTATAGTTTGTAATACCCTTCTTTGGTATAGCGTAGGAATCAATCTGTGCATCGTTGATAGCCTCAAAGACCTCCTGACGTGAAATACCACAAGGCAGATCTCCTCGAAGTTCAAGTATTTGTTTCTCTTTAGGATGAGTTTCGACATTCGTAGGAATAACACCTTCCAGCTCACGTTTTACTCTTTCAACCGTCACTGAATTGAAGTTTGGCAGATATAGATTTACTTCATTCAGTGTATCGTCTGTTTCTATCCGTTTCTGCAAAGGTGTTCGCACCATTCGCCCGAGCAACTGCGCAATGTTAGTATAACCTGTAGCTACCTTAAAAGACATCATGGTCTCTGCGCGTGGACAATCCCAACCTGTTGAGAGATTATCTTTGAAGAATATCACTCTAACATCCTTGTTCTCTGAAATTCGTGAAGGGTCAAGGTATCTCACTTCAAGACCATTCATGTTGATTACCTCACCATTATTGAATGTATGCACCACCTCACCTGGTCGCAACGAAACTCCTGCATTCGACTCTATCTGGCGGATGCATTCGTCAAGGTCGGTCTCAGACACTACTCCATTCTTGCCATTCTTTACTTGAACAACCAGAGCAGGACAAACATCTACATTCTCATGCTGTTTGTATGCCTCCCAATGTTTACATTTATCCATCCACTCTTTTGCCGCTTGCGCCAGATAGGTCATTTCGGCAAAAGCCTCACCGTCGTTGGGGTGATGAATGTTTATTTTATCTTTCAGCAAACCAGATTCGCGCACTTCATCTGGAGTAACCTCCACCTTTGGCATTTGAGTTGAATCGGAATTATTTGCCAGTGACTGGAATCTTTCGAGGGTAGCACTCATACCAATTACTAAAGGCATTGACGGCATATTGTCAGCAGCAGAACCAAGTATGAACTTCTGCATGATAGACATTTGTTCCATCTGATCTGTCTTTGCGCCTCTGTGAGCCTCGTCAATGATGACAACAAGTTTCTCTCCATATTCCTCTACAGTATTACGCATGAAGTCCCAACCTGTGTAGTTCCTATCGTTGCTGTACTTGATGAGATTACTGTTTGCTCCAAATTTCTGAGTATTTACGAAGTATATAGTGCCAGGTTGTAACTTGTCTGATTTAAAACCCTTCTCGTCAATGGTTACAACCGGACGCATCATCAGTTTATCAGCCTTGGCATAGAGTTTCATCTTGCTCTGTTCGTTTAACTCAGGGGAATCACTAATCCATAGGACAATAGCATCATTTTGTGCCCCTTGATGAGTATCGCCGCAATAGAGAGCTTCGATAAATGCTGACATGATAATCGTTTTACCAGCACCAGTTGGAGCCGTAAAGGGGATGATGTGTTTATCACCATCTTGTATATATCTGCGTTGCGCTTTCTGTTGTCGCTCTCGTAATTCGTCAAGCGCTTTCTGTTGAAAATCAAATAAATCTACTAACATAAGCCTTTATCTTCTTTCTATGTTAATTTTAAAGTTATCAAGGTAATCGCGATAGAGCTGATAGGTGTTTTTAACATTCAACTGAGCCGCTAATGCACGATAATTATCTTCGCTATCGTCTATAATGTAAACTGTTTCTATTTCTGGATGCTGTTCGATTTCTTCTTTCAGTTCATCAAAACCATACTCGTCAATAAGTATCGCCATCCTGTTCTCTGGAAAAATTGCATATTCTCCTTCAACATGAGTAGGGCAGACACCATGTGCACCAGCTTTCATCCAGAGTATAGACAACAACTTATCAAGTTGTGTACCTAAAGAAACAGCCTCTTTGTCTAAGAATGTAAGTTTATAGAATGCGGCATTGTCCTCAAAACCATCAGACATCGGGAAAGTAACAGGGATGGTCTTTGTTCTTTCTGGCAATTCATCAAGTTCTCGTTTTGCCGCTTTAAATGCTTTGTTGTTTGTTGATACAATGTAAATGGTTTCTATATCTTCATGGATTTCATCAAAGAAATCGTCAAAACTATTTATGTCAAACAAGATTGCTGTAGAAGCATCCTCTTTTACAATATAAGGGCATTCTGCAGTAACCGAGTTCTGAGGCATTTTCTTATCGTTGATAAGGGCCACTATCTGTTTCTTAACATTGATGCCTTGACTGCCAGCAGGAATGTCTATAGATAATTGTTTTATGACACGCTTCTGCTTAACCTCTTGAGTGTTTGAAGTAATATATTCGCCATTGATAGGTTGTCCATTAACATCAATACCCTCTATTGAACATTTTGTTCTTGGCCAATTAACATAACGAGCAATACCAAACTTCTCCCAGTCTTCATCTCCCTTGTGCAAACCACTTGCTCTGAAATCAGTTTCCTCATCTGCACTCACCTCATTATTTGTAACCATGATACAACGTCGATGACCTCCATCTTCCTTGTTCATAAGATTAACTGCATGGAGAGTTGTTCCAGAGCCAGCGAAGAAATCTAAAATTAGCGCATCAGGCTTGTTGGCGACAAAAAATCTTATTGTGTCATGAACGGCATAAAGTGATTTGGGGAAATCAAATCTATTACCAATTATTTTATTTAACAACTGAGATCCTTTATAACTAGCATCGTGAGTAGCTATATTCCATTGAGTCCCTGGAACAAAAGAGCGCGAATAACCCGTAGAATCAACTATAACAGTCCCACTAAGAGGTTCGTGACCAATAACCTCAACCTCATTTCTTTCAATTTTTCCTATACTGCCTTTTTTTAAGAAAGTCAAGTAAATGCCAGTTTGTAATATTTCACCCCATTTAATATAACCTTTTGATAGACGGTTTTTAAACTCACTTTGTCCGATTTGCCAATTTCCCTCTCTTCCATCAGGACGTATAGGCCATAGGTATAAACGGCCATCTTTGTTTTCCAAAACGGAAGATGGATGTTCTGTAATTGGTAAAGATTCCCCAACATCAATTATACAGGTCGCACTTTGATTGAATATAATAGGATAGAACAAATTGGGTCTGTCCTCACGCATACTATTAGTTCCAGTTCTTCTTAGTTGGTTCCATACAATACCTTTGGCTCCTTGGCTTTGTTTTTTGCCAAGTTGCCATTCATCAGATAGCACCAACTTTTGAACAGAACTTTTTCCCAACTGAATAATGAAAATAAACTCATTTGTTCTATAGAAAGAATTTGCTCTTGCTACACCACTTTGGGCAATTACACTGCTTATCATTTGTATAGATACTCTGCCCTTGAAGTCATTTTCTTTATCACCCTCAGCCTCAACGAACAACTCTTCCAATAAACATCCCAGATGAATATATTCCTTTTCATCAATTGTAATAATTAGTACAGAGTCATTGGGATTAAGTAGTTTCTTTGCAAGCAACAGGCGGCTCTTCATCATAGCGAGCCATTTGCTATGACGATAACCATCATTTCCATCCACATAGTTGTTGTTATACTTCCAATCTGTCGCGCCGCTATTATATGGAGGGTCAATATATATACAATCCACCATACCAGGATAAAGATAAGCAAGAAGCTGAAGAGCATGATAGTTATCTGCCTCTATAAGAGTATGCCACAAATCACTATCAGGTGCATTTTGAACCGAGTCAACAAACTTTAAACAAGGATAAATAGGCTCGCCATTTTTGGCCACACAAATAAGCTCAGAAATATCAAAAGTCTGTTCCTCATTCGTAACAGTATGTACACAAGTAGCCTTTCCCTTGTTTATTTTCATTACCATCCAAAGAATATCCTCTGAGAGCTTCTTGTCATCATCTGACTTGCAAATCACTTTACATCCACGACTAATAGG
Organism: uncultured Prevotella sp.; assembly: GCA_900316295.1. GTDB lineage: Bacteria > Bacteroidota > Bacteroidia > Bacteroidales > Bacteroidaceae > Prevotella. The sequence continues at coordinate 748 of ONCJ01000024.1, read as the reverse complement.
ATAGTCATAGAGTAAGGTCATTTCTGGTATATGGTTCTCAAATACAAGACCAAATTTCTTTTGTTTAGTCAAATCCTTTACCTCCTTCTCTATTCGCATACGAAGTTCAGGATCCTGAATTCGAGCAATCAAGTCATTTATCGCAGCCATATTATTAAATCTTTTCGGTATCGTTTAAAAGTTCTTTGACATTAACATCAAGCAACTTGGCAATTTTGTCCAAAGTTTGCAAATCAGGTTGTGTTGTATTACTACACCATTTGCTAACAGTACATGTTGACTTCCTCGATGATATTCTTACTAGTTGTTTATACCAGTGCAAAGATACGAAATTTTTAGCAATTCACAACGTATTGAGATAATAAATATAAAGGAACAAGCTGTCACATAAGTTGCAGCATAAGGTCACGAAGGATACAGCATAAGGTCACGAAGGATACGGCGTAAGGTCACGAAGGATACGGCGTAAGGTCACTGAGGTTAGGGCGTAAGGTCACGGAGGTTAGGGCGTAAGGTCACTGAGGTTAGGGCGTAAGGTCACGAAGGGTACAGCCTAAGGTCACGAAGGGTAGGGCGTAAGGTCACGAAGGGTACGGCGTAAGGTGCGTGAGACTATGGCGTAAACTATTTGACCCAAAGTTGGTACAAATTGACCCAAAGTTGGTACAATTAGACCCAAAGTTGGTACACTTTTACCCAAAGTTGGTACTAAAACGACCCAAAGTTTGCACAGACGACCCAAAGTTGG
>ONCJ01000009.1 GCA_900316295.1 uncultured Prevotella sp. | reverse complement strand
TCATAATACAATAACAGTTGTAGTTGTGTGCACTATTGCGATTGCAAAGGTACAACGATACTACAACTGCTACAACGTGTATTTCAACGAATGCTTACTATTTATATATAGGCACTTGTTCTATTTCTTTTTGCTACTATCCCTGACTGTCAGATGCATAGGGACTATCTCGTGATATATTTTTTTATCGCCACCTATTGCCCTAAGCAACAACTCGCAAGCCATCTGTCCCTGATCATACGCTTGGTCGGCAATGGTTGTGAGGCGTGGGGTGACATATTCCGCAGTATCCCCATCCGAGAAACCTACGATAGCCACGTCCTCAGGTATGCGCAGTCCTTTACTTTTCACTGCTTCGAAAACCGCATAGAGGATAACATCATTAAATGCAAGTATCGCATCTGGCGGATTGGGGCTATTGAGCAACGACAGAGCTGCATCGTATGCTACCTGATAATCTATCTTGCCACAAGCCACAAGATCCCTGTCTATAGATATCTTGTTCTCTCTCAGAGCCTCAAGGTATCCATGTTTTCTCCGACGTACCATATCGAGATGGTTTGGTCCACCCACAAAGGCAATTCTCTTACTACCATAATCTATAAGATGCTGGGTCGCCTCCTGAGCCGCTACATCTCCATCTGCAACCACATACGAAAAGTCATCCTGCAGACACGTACGCGCAAAGAAAACAAGGGGTATACCCATATTCTTCACCTCTACGAAGTGAGAGAAATCGGATGTCTCTTGCGACAGACAGGCGATGATGCCCTCTACATGCATATTTACAAAACTGTCGACTACCAGTTTCTCATCATGTTCCGTCTCGTGCGAATTACCACTGAATACAGAATAGCCCTGCGTCCTTGCGTAATTCTCTATACCATCGAGCACAGACGCATAATAGTGGGTTACGAGGTTGGGCAATACCACACCAATAATACGTGGTGCCTCTTTGCGAAGACTTTGTGCAAAAGGATTGGGACGATAGTTAAGTTCTTGTGCCAACTGCTGTACCTTATTTCGCATATCCTCTCCCACTTCATGGCTATTTCGCAGTGCTCTGGATACGGTTGCAATGCTGACACCAAGTTTACTGGCAAGGTCTTTCAGTGATACTCTGCGCTGCTTCATTATTCAATTTTTCTGTAATTTCGCAGCAAAAGTAGAAAAAAAACAATATATACGCAAACGTTTACGTATTTTTTTTACTACATACTATTGTTTTTTTTGCATTTTGTAAATATCTTTGCAAACAGAAAACAGAAAGTGAGTAATGAATAGTTGATAATAAGTTAGTTAGAAAATTGGCGAGCCAAGGATGTTGTGAAACATTTTTGGCTCTTTTTTTTTGCTTTTATACCTTAACCTTCTTACAATCAGAATGTAATATTAAATCCAAACCGAATTCCGTTTCTTTTAACACCTGGCACATTAGTATAAGTAAGTCGGCGAACGTAGTCTACTTCAAACATTTTTAATATATTATGTACACCGAGTACAAGTTCCATATACGGGTCATGTGTCATCACTCGAGTCACATCTGGCAGATAGAAAAGATCGGATCTGTTAGCATTGACAGGCAGGTAAGGGTTGTTTTTGTCAGTAAGTTTACCCCACATGCCCTTGAAAGCAACATATTCTCTCCATTTCAATCGCTTCAAGAAAGGTACTCTGTTAAATATTTTCCCATTAAGATCCCATGCTACACTGAACTGCGCAAAGCGGTCATTAAGGAATTCCATATCCCTCATCATATTGAATGTTCCGGCACTCTCAAAATATGAGTTGTTGACAGGAGGGAATATTAGTAATGGGAATGGCACCTTATTCCATTGGGCACCACCCTTGAGTCGAGTATCTATATGGCCCCAGCTACCCAACCATAAGCGTTTGTAGATATACAGTTCGGTATAGTTACTTTGATACTGTCCTCCAAGGAAGTGTTTCAATCCCATCGTGTGACTGATTCTAAACTCTGGAGCATCCATATTCACCTCCATACGCGTGGTCTTTGTATTCACATACGTTTGTCCCGGGCGATAGTCAATACCCAGCGTAATGTCGGTAGTCCTGATTTTCTTGATAATCTCGCCAGTGTTGAGTCGGCGGAACTGCATCTCGCCTGTTGCCTCGTCACTCTCAGTCTTTAGCTGGAATTCGGTTGTCAAGCCGTAGTTGGTCTCCCACACGAAGTCAAGTTGCTGTCGGTTGTAAAAATAATATTCCTTGGCTTTCTTCGGTTTTATTGCCATGAGGACATTATCCTTATGGTTTTTCAGGAACTTATCGGATGGTGCCATAAGGTCATATGTCGACTCGAAGGAGATATACCTTGACGGAAACTCTATTGGGTGGTATTCTGGCTTCACAAAGGAGTAAGTCACCTTAGCGCCATAATAGCTCTTATGAGTTTTGGTACCATATGCATAGTAGCCCTCTCCAAACCAATGTGGATTCAGTTTAGCTGTGGTACGTCCCGCCATTCGCAGACGCAAACCATCAATATAGTTGCTTGACACGAAGGTGAGTACAGGTCCGATATCAAACTTACTCGGATGTTTCTCGTTACCGGTCTCTATGAAATTTTCTATGAGAACCTTTGATGCGAACATCACCCATTTGAAGTCCTTCGACTGTGACATCTTTTTGATAAAACCATTCATGTTAGCCTCACTACCTGTGAGTTGTACCTGTCTATGCTGGTTCCAGTAGTTTTCGTCTCGCAACTTTGCATCAGACGCCATAGTAATCTTCGCCTTACCCTTGAACAGTTTATTGTCTATAGGAGCAAAAGAATAGTTGTTCAGTCGTGTAGAACGGATTACTATTGCACGCTGGAAGAGATCGGTCAGCTCGAGCTCGGCGACCATATTGTCTGTTGTGAGTACCCATTCACCATTATCGAGTTGTTTGTACTCCTGCTGTATTTTCATCGCATCTACGAAGTTAACACCTGTATTTGCAGGAAGCTGCATGTCGCACTTTCGAACATGCAGAGAACTGTCATTCAGGACGTACAGTTCACCTCTGAAGCCAAAGTCTTGCTGATTGGCAGGCATAAACTGCAGTCTTATACACTGATCTTTGTCTACGTAGGTGGTATCATCGATATAGAAATGATAGAATGAGATAGCAGTAGAACCTATCGGACTTGGGAACTGGCTCTGAAGGAGTCTGATCTGGTCGTCATAGATATCTATATCAGTAAACACATCCTTCACTACAGTGTTGATCATCTCGCCCGTCTGTATCAGTTTGCTGATACCCTTGGTGGATTGTCCCTGTATGATATCCTTCTGGTCTTTGGGATTCTTACGATAGATATGTTGTGTAAGAGTCTCGTCCACCGACACAGGAAGTATCAGTTTCTGGTTATACGGGCACATCTCCACCTGTTCCAGAAGCCACGGAGACTTCTTGAAAAAGTTGCTTTCTAACTCTTCCGGCTTGATGTTGTTGACGGCCATTGTGAGTTTCTGGTACTTGTCGTACTGCAGATAGTCATGATTTTCCAGTTGCGTACGTTTCTTAGCAGCAATCACTCGTCGCATAAGCTCTACGGCGGGATTATCCTTACGCGAATAACGATGGCGTCGTTTAGCCTTCACTACGACCTCTTCCATACGTTTGGAGTCCGCAATCAGAGTAACATGCAGTACATCAGGTGTTTTCTCCGAGATCTTCACCTTTCGAGGTTTGTATCCCACGGCTGTCACTGTCAGTGTAGATCCATTGATCCTCTCGACAGTGAAGCGTCCCGACTCGTCTGACGATGCGCCAGACTTTGTACCAGCATATCTTGCATTAGCATACGGAATACTGTCGCCCGACTGCTGGTCTACGACATAGCCCTGTATCTTCTGTGCCATAGCGATGGTTGTCATCGTCAAGAGTAGCACAACGGAAAAAATTCGTTTAGTCAAGTTTCTCATCTGGTTCATATCCTCCCATCTCTCGGATGGCGTTTTTCAGCATTGTGTATTGTTGATACAAATTATTAACAGCAATCTCTCCCTTGGTATAGTCATGCATAGGACTTTTTAGGAAGAAACTCAAGAAGCGCTGTATGCCATATCGTCCGGCACGCGCTGCAAGATCGGATAGCAGACACAGGTCGAGCAATAATGGTGCAGCGAGGATGGAATCGCGACACAAGAAATTTATTTTCACTTGCATGGGATACCCCATCCATCCAAATATGTCAATATTATCCCATCCCTCTTTATTATCATTTCGTGGTGGATAATAGTTTATTCTCACCTGATGGCAATAATTGCCATATAGGTCTGGCTGGTCTTCCTTACGAAGTATCGTTTCCAGGGTAGACAGCTTGCTCACCTCTTTAGTCCTGAAATTCTCTGGCTCGTCAAGCACCATACCATCACGGTTGCCCAGAATATTGGTAGAGAACCATCCGTTGAGTCCTAAGCATCGCGTACTGATAATTGGCGCAAAGCCACTCTTGACGAGAGTCTGTCCTGTCTTGAAGTCCTTACCTGCTATTGGCACCCTCATTTTCTCTGCCAGCTGCCACATCGCCGGTATGTCAACAGTAGTATTAGGAGCTCCCATTATAAAAGGAACTCCCTCGCTCAGGGCTGCATAAGCATAGCACATAGATGGTGCCACATGACTGCGGTCATCATCCTTCATAGCACGTTCGAGTGCCTGAAGCGAACCATGATACTGCTCATTATACGGAACATATATCTCGGTAGACGCAGCCCATATCATGACCAGTCTGTCACAATTGTTAGCTATTTTGAATTGCTGGATGTCATGTCTAAGAGCCTCAACCATGTCCCACCGTGTACAACAGTCTTTCACATTGTCACCGTCCAAACGCTTCACATAGTTCTTGTCGAAAGCAGCTTTCATTGGGACTATCTTCTCAAGTTCATCCCTTACAGGCTCGATATCTCTCATGTCCAACACTTTCGCATAGACTGCGGCTTGATAAGCATTCTGTGGATATACATCCCATGTACCAAAGACAAGATCATCCAACTTTGCAAGTGGCACAATATCAGAATAGTGCAGGCGTTGTTCATTATCGCCACAGCCTACTCTTATCTTGTCGTATTGTGTCATAGACCCAATAGGCTTGGCAAGTCCTCTTCTTGCCATCATCACTCCCGTCATGAAGGTAGTTGCTACGGCACCGCATCCTACCACCATCACCCCGAGTTTACCATTTGCAGGTCTTATATCATTTATATTCATCTAGTTCGTCTAATTTTATTCATTATATAACGTACATACACATTATTTATTATACACCTACTAACAACAATTTGTCAAAAACCCTAATAATTGACTTAAATCAGTAATCGCCTTCACCGTCGTAGAGGCATTTGACTTATTCCTTTCGACATGATTAAAGTTTTCGTCCATGTTCACATTCAACCAGACAGTCTGACATCCAAGCTGTTGCGCAGGCTGAATATCATTCTTCAAGCTATCACCCACCACCATCACTTCATGTGGACTACATCCCAACTGTTCAATAGCAATAGAAAAGATGCGTGAGTCTGGTTTGCGAACCCCTACGACAGCAGAATCGATCACCACATCAAACAGACCGTCCATTTCGTACTCCTTGAGCACCGTGGTAAGATTTCCATAGTAATTGCTTACCAATGCAAGTCTTACATGCTTTCGTAGCTGCATAAGGATTTCCTTACTGTAAGCCAAGGCAGCTGTCTGCTTTTCCAACAGGGCAGCGACAACATCAATATATGTCTCGTCATCGACCATATGCCCGTTTGTCCATCCGCTATCCGACAAGTATTCTTTCTGCAGTCTCACTTTCCTCTCAACAAGCTGAGTGATTGTTGTCAATCCCGACAAAGGTTCTCGTCCCAACTGTTTTTCCGCATAAATATACGCAGGCAGAAAGTCTTCCCATTCTATTTCTACTCCATGGCGACGATATGCATTCCACATAAAATGAGCCCAATGCTGACCGTTAGTATCGAGCGTCCCTCCGAAATCAAAAATTATGGTATTTGGAAGAGCATCGCCATCTGTAATCTGACGTACAAATTCCTTACATATAGTTTCATGCTTCCATTGCATATATAAATAGATGGGGCCCAATACCACTATTTCGAATACGAAGTATACCCAAGGACAATTCATCAAACAGGTAACATATATGCAGATAGCACGTACATTGAACGACAAGATATTGGTCAGCGGCATCAGCGGTTTACTGGCCATTCGGAAACGCTCACGCAGGTCTTTGGGAACTTTGTCTACACACCCATATCGTTTCATAACATAAGAGTAAAACTTCTGAAATTCAGGAGTTCTCAGCTCTTGGTTCTTGCAATAGTTTTGATAATTATAATAGAATATTCGTTGAAACAGAGGTGCATCGTCTGGCAGGTTCTCATAGATGGCATGCTGACTTTCATAGCTATCCAACTCTGACCCTTCCCTACCTTTCAGAAAGAGGAGATGTATCTGCCTGTAATAGTCGGCAAGAGAAGCCTGTCTGGTATGACAAAGGATACCCGCAACATAGCCTAATGCCCATATCCAAAAGCCCCATGCCATGTCAGTTCCTGGCATAAATTCTGGCATGAGTCGTAAACAGATGGCGGCATATATACAAAAGAACCAGACATCGCCTGCAAAGCCATCGAGCACTCTGCCTACCAGAGTCTTCTGCCCTGTCATCCTCGCCAATTGACCATCCGTAGAGTCACAGAAGTTTGCGAACATCAAAAGCGCCACGCCTGCAATATTATGCCACAGATCGGCATGATAGAACATCAAAGCCGCGCCAATACCGAGGAAAATAGACAGTATTGTGATTGTATTAGGATGGACACCCAATCGTCGCCATATTAGAGCAAAAAAGAGTCCGATAGGACGTGTGAACCACACATCCAACCACTCCTCGGTATCCTCCGACTTCATTGTAGATAGCCAGAGTTGCTTAAATCGTTTTATGTAATATGCATACTGCATCCGTCTTTCCCTTGTTTACCTTTTAGCGTACCATCTTTACTATAGCCTCAGCCGCCTCACAAAGACATCGCGAAAAGCTGGGCCAGTCATTGAAGTCGACGATATAAGCATCGCCATCAGCTGTTATTACAGCATCACCGCCGTACACCTGTACACCTACCAGTCGAGCAAGCAGTTCGGCATTAGCCTGCAGTACTTGTTTCTGATAGAAATAGTGAGACTCATTATCATCAACATGATATACTCGGAAGAAGCCTTTCGGTTCCACACCATAAAACTTCACCACGTCACCTCTCACATGCGCCTGAACGACAATGTCTGTTATGCCACGCTCCGCAAAGTCGCTTTTTGCATCCTCTAGTTCCTTCTCATTCCTGCAATAAGCAATACCATTATCGACAGTCACAGCCATATCGCCTCGCTTCAACCAGTAGCCGTACTGTCCCCTGGATGGCGGACAGGGTAAATGATGCTTACGCATGATGTGCTCTACTATGCTCCTCCGGCAGTTCATCACCCCCGCAGTAGGATTTATGACCCTCACGCCAAGACTCTCCCACCGGCTCAGCACTTGCAAGGTCTCGGGGCGACGTGCCATCGAGAACACAATACAATCGGCAAAGTCTGTCGCTTCCGTGACATTTTCCTCCATGATAAGCTGTCCATAGAGTGGTTCCACCACAGCCCTCATTATCGCCTCGTCTCTTTCCACAGCACCTGGCGAATATTCTTGTGCTCTCAGCACGCCTATCACTTTGCGCATAACTCCTCTGCCTTTGCTATATCCGAAACGTGATCGATGTCGATGACCTTAGAAAACTGCCATGCCTTCAGTCGTTTGCCTTCCCTGATCAGTGCTCGTTGGAAGTTACGCATCCTACTTTCGCCATTATTCACGCATCGTTCCAGGGTATCCAGAGCATTAGTACAAAGTCCATAGATGCCAGCCGACACAAATGGCGAACACGGTTCATCGTAGAACCCTTCTATCTCATTACCGCTATCTTCAATCTTAACGTATAGCGGCTTCTCGTCATCAATATAATCAGTCACTCCCATCAGTCCATCATAGCCGTCAGCTACTGCTTGACGAAAAGCTTTTACATATTCCGCAAACTCTCTGTCTATAAAGACAGTATCTACCGTAGTGAGTATAAACGGTTCTTCTGTATAAAGGTGCGGTTTCAGTTTGTGAAAGCTATGCATCGAACTGGGAGTTGAGCAGTAAACTATCGTAGTATCTTCGGTCGTGGGAAGATGGGCAATAGACGAATCTCTCAACGCTACCACAACATGACTTGCTCCGTTGTCATTAAATATCCTCACAAGCCTGCACAGCAACGGTTCACCACCAATCGCCACCATAGGCTTTGCCACCGTCACACCCTCTTGTGACAAGCGCGTGCCTTCACCTGCTGCTATAATAGCATACCTCATAGAGATGGCAAAGGTAGTGGAATTTGAAGACAATACAAAATAAATGTTCTTTTTTATTTTGTTCTCGCTGAGGTTTTCACTACCTTTGCACCGTAATTTTACTGACACACAACAATGAGTAGCGAAAAAACAGCTAACATCATCACCCAAACGGTGGACACCCTCTCGGGCATGGAATCATTGAAGGGACTCTTTCATGAACATCGTGACGGTGATCCGCTGCCTTCGGCAAAGGCTCTTGAGGAGATTATTGAACTGGCAAGAGCCATTCTCTTCCCTGGTTTCTACGGACATTCGTCTGTAAAGTTTCACACCATAAAATACCAAATAGGAGTCAATTTAGAGCGACTGCATAAATTGTTGTCGCAACAGATTCTTGCAGGTCTGTGTTTCTCTGAGGAAACTAAAGATAAGGATACTGAGAACAGAGAGTGTGGATGCTCACAAGGAGCAGACTCTGCAATATGCCTTACTACGGCGTCAAACCTTGCCACACAACTCATTGCCAAGCTGCCAGAGATAAGAAGCATATTGGCTACAGACGTAGAGGCTGCATACAATGGCGACCCCGCGGCGCTCAGTCAGGGCGAGATTATTTCATGTTATCCCGTGATAAAAGCCCTCATCAACTATCGCATAGCACATGAATTAATGAATCTCGGAGTACCATTGATACCCAGAATGATCACCGAGATGGCACATTCGGAGACAGGCATTGACATTCATCCCGCCGCCACCATTGGCCATCACTTCACAATAGACCATGGTACGGGTGTTGTGATTGGTGCTACATGTATAATTGGCAACAACGTAAAACTTTATCAGGGAGTAACACTCGGTGCCATCAGCTTCCCTCTCGACGACAATGGAAATCCTATAAAAGGTATTCCTCGTCACCCAATCTTAGAGGATAACGTGGTGATATATGCCAATGCCACCATCTTGGGACGCATCACCATCGGCAATGGTTGTGTTGTGGGTGCCAACGTATGGGTGACACGCGACATGAAACCAAACACACGTAAATACAATAAGGAAAAAATAGACAAACTTGACATCGTATTCAATCATGGCACAGGAATTTAAGATGATTGCCAAGACCTTCATGGGACTGGAGAATGTCCTTGCGAAGGAACTGACAGAACTTGGTGCAAACAACATAGAGACAGGACGACGCATGGTGTCGTTCACTGGAAACCAGGAGATGCTCTATCGGGCAAACTTCCAATTACATACAGCGATACGAATACTGAAACCTATTGCTCACTTTAAGGCACGATCGGCTGAAGACATGTATGAAGAAGTGAAAAAGATAGACTGGAGTAAATACATCGGTGAAGGTAAGACCTTTTCAGTAGACTCGGTAGTATACTCGGAGGAGTTTCGCAATTCGCGCTTCGTCACATACAAAGTAAAGGATGCCATCGTGGATCAGTTTAGAGAAAAGACTGGCAACCGACCAAACATCTCAGTCACTAATCCTGACATACGACTTAACATACATATCGCCGAGGATGACGCCACGCTGTCACTTGACTCCAGTGGTGAGTCTCTCCATCGTCGTGGCTATCGTCAGGAGAGTGTCGACGCACCTCTCAATGAGGTTCTTGCTGCCGGAATGATATTGATGACTGGCTGGAACGGTGAATGCGACTTTATCGACCCGATGTGTGGTAGCGGTACTCTTCTTATTGAGGCTGCACTTATCGCCAGAAATATCTCACCTGGCGTGTTCCGCAAAGAGTTTGCCTTTGAGAAATGGTCTGACTTCGACCAAGATCTTTTTGACAAGATATATAATGACGACTCACATGAGAGAGAGTTCAAACACCGCATCTATGGCTACGACATAGATATGAAGGTTGTGAACACAGCACGACTCAACGTCAAAGCAGCAGGAATGGCTCAGTTTATCACTGTAGAACAGGCTGACATGAAAGACTTTGAGAAGCCTTCGGCAAAGAGTATCATGGTTACAAATCCTCCATACGGAGAACGTATCTCAACGCCCAACCTGCTTGCAACATACAAGATGATTGGCGAGCGATTGAAGCATGCCTTCGGAGGCAACGACGCTTGGATACTGAGTTATCGCGAGGAGTGTTTCGAACAGATTGGTCTGAAACCATCGATAAAGATTCCCGTATACAATGGCAGTCTTGAGTGCGAGTTCCGCAAATACACTCTTTTCGACGGCAAGATGAAAGCCTTCCGCAGTGAAGGTGGCATCGTGAAGACAGAAGAGGAGAAAAGGGAGATGGCACAGAAACATCGTTTCAAGAAGAACCGCGACTTCAAACAACGACTCACCGAAGACGAGGAAAATGAAGAAGGAGACATCCGTTCCTTCACATTCCACTCGTTCGAGAAAGACTATCTTGGAAGAAAACGCAAAAACGACGACCGACCAAGGGAGCGTAGGAACGACCGACCAAGGGAACGAAAGAATGAAGGAGCGAGGGAACGAAGGTACGAGGGTACAAGAAAAGACTTTCGTGGAGACAGGACAAAGGACTTCCGAAACGACAAGAGAAGAAACAAATCGGCAGAACAGAGAAGGAGGCTCTTTGAAGATGAAGAATAAGAAGGCTATCGCCTCACTACTACCCTCCTTACTACTCATCTCACTACAACTCATCATTCCACTTCACGTAATGGCACAAAAGGAGTTTACACTGGAAGAGCTGAACTTCGGCGGTAAGAACTATCGCAAGATGGTACCCGAGTATCGCCATTATAAGTGGAAGGGGGAGATGCCGGTAAGAGCAGACAAGCATGAGGAGCCACAGACCAATGAGCCACAAATTGTAAAGGAGGACGACTGCCAACTCTATTTGGTCGACACAGACGGTTCTCGCCATCAGCTCACAACCGACGGTAGCCGTGATATCGTCTATGGTGAAGCTGTCCATCGCAACGAGTTTGGCATTGAGGAAGGTATCTTCTGGAGTCCAAACAAGCAAAAGGTAGCATTTTACAGGATGGACCAGTCGATGGTGACTGACTATCCGCAAGTGAACATAGATGCTCGAATAGCGCAGTACATGCCCGACAAATACCCTATGGCAGGCGAGACATCACACAAAGTCACCATAGGAGTATATGACCTTGCGAGCCAATCTGTCATATACCTTGATGCCGGTGCCCCCACCGACCGCTACTTCACCAACATATCATGGAGTCCAGACTCAAAGTTGATATACATGTTTGAGCTAAACCGTGATCAGAATGACTGCCGACTCGTGAGCTATGACGCAACAAATGGCAAGCGCGTAAAAGAGTTATATCGTGAACAAAACAAGAAATACGTAGAACCACTCCACCCCATCGTGTTCTTGCCTTGGGACGACAGCACATTCCTGATGCAAAGTCAGCGTGATGGCTACAACCACCTATACCTATATAATAAGAATGGCAAGCTGATACGCCAATTGACATCGGGCAAATGGGTTGTAATGGAACTCATCGGGTTCAACACTAAAGCTAAATCCGTCATCATCGCCTCCAATGAGGCTAATCCGATACAACGCAACATATATGCCGTAGACATAAGGTCAGGGCATCGCAAGCCCTTGGACAACCAGCGCGGATGGCATTATGCCCAGCTGTCACCTACGGGAAAGACTCTGCTCGACAACTATTCAGAGCCAGACATTCCAAGACGTATCATGGTGACCAGCACCGACACAGGTAAGAGCCGTGAGCTATTCACTGCCAAAGATCCATGGGAAGGTTATAAGGTACCTATCTTCGAGCAGGGCACCATCAAGGCTGCCGACGACACTACCGACCTCTACTATAGAATGGTGAAGCCATACGACTTCGACCCTTCGAAGAAATATCCCACGGTAGTATATGTCTATGGTGGACCGCATGCTCACAATGTCGATGCACGTTGGCACTACAGCTCTCGTTCATGGGAGACATACATGGCACAAAAGGGATATATCATTTTCGTTCTCGACAATCGTGGCAGCGAGAACCGAGGACGTGATTTCGAACAGGCTACATTCCGACAGCTGGGACAGATAGAGATGAAAGACCAGATGAAGGGTGTGGAGTATCTTAAGTCACTACCATACGTGGATGGCGACAGACTTGGAGTACATGGCTGGAGCTTTGGCGGATTTATGACGATCTCGCTGATGACCACCTATCCCGACGTATTCAAGGTGGGCGTAGCAGGCGGACCCGTCATCGACTGGCGATGGTATGAGGTGATGTATGGCGAGCGCTATATGGACACGCCACAGACTAATCCCGAAGGATATGCAAAGGTAAGTCTCATCGACAAAGCCAAGAACCTTAAAGGAAAACTACAGATAATCACTGGCTACAACGACAACACCGTAGTTCCACAACACTGTCTGTCGTTCCTTGCGGCATGTATCGAGGCTGGCACCCAGCCCGACTTCTTCGTATATCCTGGCGAGCCACATAACATGCGTGGACATAGCAGTGTCCACCTACATGAGAGAATCACGCAATACTTTGAGGATTATTTGAAGTAGATTAGAAGTGAATATTAAGAATTGAGAGATATGAAAATACTTTTATTAGGCAGTGGCGGCAGAGAGCACGCACTGGCATGGAAGATTGCACAGAGTGAGAAATGCGAACAGTTGTTCATCGCACCAGGTAATGCTGGCACTATCGAGGTTGGCGAGAACGTGGACATCAAGGCAGATGACTTTGATGCGCTAAAATCGTTTGTAGTAGAGCATAATATTAACATGGTCGTAGTTGGTCCTGAAGACCCTCTGGTAAAAGGTATCTACGATGACTTCAAAGCCGACGACCGCACCAAGAACATACCCGTCATCGGACCATCCAAGGCAGGTGCTGTGCTCGAGGGGTCTAAGGACTTTGCCAAGGGATTCATGCAGCGGCACAACATTCCGACAGCTCGCTATCAGACCTTCGACGGTGAGCACCTGGAAGAGGGATTGGCATTCCTCGAGACTCTGAAGGCTCCTTATGTACTGAAGGCCGACGGACTATGCGCCGGCAAGGGTGTGCTTATTCTCCCTACCCTTGACGAGGCTAAGAAGGAATTGCGTGAGATGCTTGGTGGTATGTTCGGCAATGCCTCATCACATGTTGTCATCGAGGAGTTCCTTAGCGGCATCGAGTGCTCGGTATTCGTCCTAACCGACGGCAAGAACTATAAGATACTGCCAGAAGCCAAGGATTACAAGCGTATCGGCGAAGGCGACACTGGTCTGAATACCGGAGGCATGGGCAGTGTCACGCCAGTACCCTTTGCTACAAAGGAATGGATGCGAAAGGTGGAAGACCGCATCATTCGTCCTACTGTCAACGGACTTGCCGAGGAGGGTATCGACTACAAGGGATTCATCTTCTTCGGACTCATCAATGTCGAAGGCGAGCCAATGGTCATTGAATACAACTGCCGTATGGGCGACCCAGAGACTGAGAGCGTGATGCTGCGACTGAAGAGCGACATCGTAGACCTCTTCGAGGGAGTGGCTGAGGGCAATCTTGCCAATCGCGTCATAGAGTTCGACGACCGCAGTGCCGTATGTGTGATGCTTGTCAGCGGTGGCTATCCCGAGGCATACAAGAAGGGCTACCCCATTACATTTAATGAGAACCAAGAAGGCTCTCATCCCTCACCCAACGTTCCGCTCGAGCTTGCTCGCTTTAATAGCAAAGCGGAGAAAGAACGCTCCAAAGACACCCTTCTCTTCCATAGCGGTACCACTATGAAGGATGGGCAGGTTGTCACCAATGGCGGCAGGGTGATCGCAGTCTCCAGCTATGGCAAAGATCAGGCAGAAGCACTTGCACGCTCATTCGAAGTAGCCAAACAGATTGACTTCAAGGATAAATATTTCCGCAGCGACATTGGCAAGGACCTGATATGATAAAAAGATTTCAGAACAAGATAGCCGAGAGCCGTTTCGCATTGATTGCTACCATATTACTGTGCCTACCAGCCTGGCTGGTCAGCGCATGGTATATGTTGGCATACGGCTCCTGTCTCATTCCCGAGCAGAGCTCGCCTACCCATAGCCTTTCACCCCTCACCCCTCACCCAACGTTCAATGTTCAACATTCAACGTCCTACGTCCTATTATGGGGCCTACTCACCCTGATATCAGTATTCCTGATAGCCGAGCTCAACAATCGCAATGCCCTGATACGCATATACAGCCGTATGGTGTCGAGCTGCTTTCTTGTAATGGCTACCACACTCACCATCACCCACTGGTCGGCAGAGAGAAATGTCGTCACCCTTGCCACCTCACTACTTTTCTATCTGCTCTTCCTCACCTATCAGGACAGGAAAGCCACAGGTAAGGTATACTATGCCTTTGTCAGTCTGTCGGTTGCAAGCATCTTCTTTCCTCAGATACTCTTCTTCGTTCCTCTGCTATGGCTGCTGATGGGCACCCGTCTGTTGTCGCTCTCCGTCAAGACATTCTTCGCATCCATATTAGGACTCATCACGCCATACTGGATAATCCTCGCATACAAGGCATGGGCATCGTATGCCGTAGACACCGACACCCTCACCCCCATCAAGACTTTCTTCACCGAATATGTGGCAGACATCGCCCAGTTCCACTCACCCATACCATATTACTATTCCATTTTCGTACAGCCATCATTCTCTCTTTGTTCAATATTACATATAGCCCAGTATGCGCTGCCCATACTATGCGCTATCATAGGTACCGTCCACTATTTCCGTACCAAGCAGCAAGACCACATCAAGACGCAGCTACTCTATGAGTCCATTGTCGTCGTCAACATCGCAGCCATCATCTTTATGCTGGCACAGCCACAACACATTGAGAGTCTCATCGGTATGATTATCGTCACCACAGCACCCTTGATAGCCCACTTCGTTGCGCTCACCCATACCCGCTGGACCAACCGTCTCACCAAGTTGCTGTTGTTTCTCGCCCTTACTATTACCATTCTCAGTCTTATTGCACCGCTAATACCTACAGAAATATGCAATTCATTATTGACATTCTGACCAGTTGGGGCTATCTTGGCATGGGTCTTGCCGCCTTTCTTGCAGGCAGCTTCTTCCCCTTCAGTAGCGAAGTAGTGATGGTAGGATTGCAGACTGCCGGTCTTGATCCTTGGCGACTTGTCATCTATGGTACCGTCGGCAATGTGGCTGGTGGTATGTTCAATTATGGAGTCGGCAGACTGGGTAAGTTAGAATGGATTGAGCGCTATCTGCATGTACGTCGTGAGAAGCTCATTCAGGCTCGTCGGTTTATGCGTGGTCACGGAGCCCTCATGGGCTTTTTCTCCTTCATCCCCATCCTTGGCAGCGCCATCACCATCGTCCTCGGCCTCACCCGTGCCAATCTTCCCCTCTCCTTATTCAGCATCACACTCGGCAAGTTCCTCCGCTACGTCCTCCTCATCTATGGAGTAGGAATGGCTATGTAAGCGAGAGTTACGAACATTACAACCTTTTCCTTGCAGGATAAGGATATTTTCCCTATGCTACTATCTTGCCTTTAAGCGTATACGCTTATTGTCAGTAGATGAGAAAGCATGGTTTTTGGCAGAAGATTTGTATCAGATTGGGACTACACAAGAGCATTATGAGTACATGACAAGAGCACAACAGCAACATGATAAGAGTGTAATGTAAGTGCAGGGAGATTGTTTTTTTCATGAAATGTATTGATATATGCGAAAAAAAAGTGTACTTTTGCAGGCAGATTAGAAAAAACTGAAGAGACATAGATGAAAAAGTTTAGATTGGTAGACAATATTATGGGATGGATAGCTTTTGCTATTGCCGCCTTCGTATATTGCTCTACCGTGGAGCCTACGGCATCGTTTTGGGATTGTCCTGAGTTTATAACCACTGGCTACAAGCTGGAGATAGGCCACCCACCCGGGGCACCCTTTTTTATGCTTACAGCCAACCTATTCTCACAGTTTGCCAGCAGTGCGCAGACGGTGGCGCTGATGGTGAACACGATGAGTGCGCTGCTCTCAGCCACATGTATCATGTTCCTGTTCTGGACCATCACCCATCTGGTGAGAAGACTGATACTGAAGGACTGGGACTCGCTGACTCTGAGCAAGATCATAGCCATAGAAGCATCGGGACTGGTGGGCGCGCTGATATATACATTTAGCGACACGTTCTGGTATTCGGCTGTCGAGGGTGAGGTATATGCCTACTCTTCGGCATTCACCGCAGTGGTGTTCTGGCTGATACTGAAATGGGAAGACCATGCTGACGAGCCGCATAGCGACCGCTGGCTGGTACTGATAGCATACATGACTGGACTGAGCATCGGAGTCCACCTGCTGAACCTGCTCTGCATCCCTGCCATAGTGCTGGTATACTACTACAAGCGTGTGCCTGACGCCAACCTGAAAGGATCGCTCATAGCGCTGACACTGTCGTTCGTACTGGTGGCTGCCGTGCTTTATGGCGTTGTGCCAGGCATCATCACCGTAGGCGGATGGTTTGAGTTGTTCTTCGTCAACACGCTGGGTATGAAGTTCAATACCGGACTTATCATATACATGCTGCTTCTCATCGGCACCGTGATATGGGCTATCTATGAGACCCAACAGGACAAGAGCCTGCTGAGACAGAACATCGCCTTCACGGCATCCGTAGGTCTGCTGGGCATACCATTCTACGGATATGGATGGAACGCCTTCATCATCGGAGCCATCGTGCTGGCTCTGCTGTGGGTGGTGGTGAGCCGCAAGAATGCCGGCAAGCCGCTGGTTAGCGCACGTCTGAAGAACACCACACTGCTCTGCATGCTGATGCTCATGATAGGCTATTCCACATACGCCGTCATCGTGATACGCTCGACAGCCAATCCGCCAATGGATCAGAACTCCCCGGAGGACATTTTTACGTTGGGAAGCTATCTGAGCCGCGACCAGTATGGCGACAATCCGCTGGTATATGGTCAGGCATACAGCTCGGAACCTGCTGTCGCCGAGGACGGCATGCACTACGAGATGAAGGAGGGAGCACCCATCTACCAGCGCAAGGAAAAGGCTTCGGCTGACGAGAAGGACTCGTACTTCGTGGTACGTCATAAGACACATTATGTATATGCGCAGAACATGCTGTTCCCACGAATGTGGGATGCGGGCCATGCAGGACAGTATGAGTCATGGATGGGCGGCATAACTGGCAGGGATGTCGACGGAGTGAAGATACCGACACAGGCTGAGAACCTGAGATTCTTCCTGAGCTATCAATGCAACTTCATGTATTGGCGCTACTTCATGTGGAACTTCGCAGGCAGACAGAACGACATCCAGGGCAACGGCGAACTGGAACACGGCAACTGGCTCACAGGATTCTCGGCGATAGACAACATGATGTATGGCGACCAAGACAAGCTACCCGACGAGCTGAAGGAGAACAAGGGGCACAACGTGTTCTACTGTCTGCCGCTGATCATCGGTCTGATAGGTCTCTTCTGGCAGGCATGGCGCGGCAAGCGAGGCATCCAGCAGTTCTGGGTGGTGTTCTTCCTGTTCTTCATGACGGGTCTTGCCATCGTGGTCTACCTCAACCAGACACCTGGTCAGCCTCGCGAGCGTGACTATGCATACGCTGGATCGTTCTATGCCTACGCCATCTGGTGTGGCATCGGCGTGGCAGCCATCATAGACTGGCTGAAGAAGCTGAAGCTGAACGAGACTCTTGTAGCATCGGTAGTGGCACTGCTGACGCTGTGCATACCTATACAGATGGCTTCGCAGACATGGGACGACCACGACCGCTCGGGCCGATTCACATGTCGCGACTTTGGTCAGAACTACCTGATGTCGCTACAGGAGACGGGCAATCCGATAATATATACCAATGGTGACAACGACACCTTCCCACTATGGTACAACCAAGATGTTGAGGGCGTGCGAACAGACGCAAGGGTCTGCAACCTGAGCTACCTGCAGACAGACTGGTATATCGACCAGATGATACGTCCTGCATACGACTCCCCCGCCCTGCCTATCAGCTGGCCACGACTCGACTACGTGTCAGGCACCAACGAGTATGTGCAGGTGGAACCTTCATACAAGGAACAGGTACTGCAGTTCTATGCGGAGAGTCCTGAGGAGGCTAAGGCACAGTTTGGCGACGAACCATTCGAACTGAAGAACGTACTTAAATACTGGGTACGCTCGAAGGACCCCAACAACCACGTGATACCTACCGACACCCTCTACCTCACCATAGACAAAGAGGCTGTGAAGAAGAGCGGAATGCTCATGGCAAGCGACTCGATACCCGACAAGATGGTAATCTCGCTCAGCGGAAAACGGGCTCTCTACAAGGGTGACCTGATGATGCTGGAGATGATTGCCAACGCCAACTGGACACGCCCAATATACGTGGCGCTGACTGTAGGATCGGAAAACTACATGAATCTTGGCGACAACTTCATACAGGAGGGCCTCGTCAACCGCATCACACCGTTCACCACCGCAGCAGAGGGAGCTAAGCGATTTGACACCGAACGTACATACGACCTTGTGATGAACAAGTTCAAATGGGGCGGTCTTAGCAAAAAGGGACTCTATCTCGACGAGACCATCACACGCATGTGCTATACCCACCGTCGACTGGTGGCTCAGCTGGCTCTGCAACTCGCCCTCGAGGGTAAGAAGGACAAGGCTCTGAAGGCGATGGCAAAGGTAGAAAAAGAGATTCCTGAATACAACGTGCCGATGAACTACATGAGCGGCGCGGCTGATATGGCACAGGCTTACACCCTCTGCGACAAGAAACAGAAGGCGCTGCAGATATATGATAAGTTGTGGAAAAACAGCGAACAGTATGCCAAGTGGTACCTGTCGCTGAGCGACCGCGGCTTCAGCATGTCGCAAAACGACTGCTTCATGCAGTTCCAGATGATGATGTCCATCATGCAGGCTGTCGACGAAATCGACACCAAATGGGTGGACAAGCACGAGCCGATAGCCAAGAAACTGATAGAGACATATCAGGCTAAGGGCGGCAACATGCCAGAGTAGCTCTTTAAGTTTACAGTTTACGGCTTTAAGTTTACAGTTATTCTATGTTTATAGAGCAACCTGCACGATGGCTGAGATGGCTCTATCCGAGAGCCCTCTGGAGAATGGATCCCAACGAGCATGCAGTATACCTGACGTTCGACGACGGACCCATTCCTCAGAGTACGCCGTTTCTGCTGGAAACGCTGCGCCAATTTGACATCAAGGCAACCTTCTTCCTCGTCGGCGACAACGTAAGGCGCAACCCTGAGTTGTTCAAGCAGATACTGGAAGATGGCCATGAGGTGGGCAATCACACATACAACCACCTGGGAGCCTTCAAGCATTGGGCGGCAACATACATAGTAAACGCTCTGAAGGCAGAGGACATCATCCACTCCAACCTGTTCCGTCCGCCACATGGCACGATGCGTTGGAGTGAGTATTTCTGGATAACGAGAAAGCGGAAGCTGGTGATGTGGGATGTTGTGACACGCGACTACTCCAAGTGGATGACTGCCGACGATGTGATAGAAAACGTGAAAAGATACACCCGTAACGGCTCGATTATCACTTTCCACGACTCACTAAAGAGCATAGACAAGCTACACTATGCTCTGCCAGAGTCGATAAAATGGCTGAAGAGTCAGGGGTATGAGTTCAAGACTATACAAAATGACTGGCGCATACCACGTAACCACCTTGACCGCTTGTTGTCAGGCGAGGACATGACTACTCCCTACGCGCGCAATATTGCCAACCCTTCTGATCATAAATAGCCTGAAGACGGTCCAGTCGCTTCAGGAAATCGGCATAGTCTTTCTGCGAAGTCTGACACCAGTCGACTTCTGCCAAGGCTGCCATACGAGGCAACACCTGGTATTCTGCCACCGACTCATAGGCGATATACTCCGTCCATAGGTTGGCTTGCGCACCAAGAATATGCTTACGAGCATACTCAGGCAGGCTGTCGGGAGCAGGATCAAGCGAATATATCTTGCTGAGCAACACCTCTGCATTGAACACAAACGGTGTATAATCTACGCGGTCTTTGGTCTGATAATAATCGAAATAGCAATACTGGGTAGGTGCCATGATGACATCATGACCCTCAGCCGAAGCCTTGAGACCACCCTCCGTGCCTCGCCAACTCATTATCGTCGCACTGGGATTGACATCACAATCGAGAATCTCGTCCCAACCTATAATGCGTTTGCCACGACTGTTCAGATAGTTTTCCACACGCTTGGCAAACCATCCCTGCAACTGATTGCATGTCGTCAGCCCCTCAGTCTGCATCCTCTTCTGGCACAAAGGACATGCATCCCATCTCACCTTCGGAGCCTCATCGCCACCGATATGGATGTATTCTGACGGGAACACGTCCATCACCTCGTCGAGAACAGCCTTGACAAAGCGGAAAGTCTCTTCCTTGCCAGCACATAAGATGTCGTCGAAGACACCCCAGGAGCGCCCCACCTCATACGGTCCGCCAGTACATCCCAGTTCGGGATAGGCAGAGAGAGCGGCGAGCATGTGGCCTGGCATATCTATCTCGGGTATCACGGTGATGTGTCGCTGACGAGCATATTCCACCACCTCACGCAGCTCGTCCTTAGTATAGCAGCCGCCATGAGCCACGCCGTCATATACGGGAGAGTTGCGTCCGATGACCGTTTCCGATCTCCATGCAGCCTTCTCTTTGAGCAATGGATAGCCAGGCACGTCGATGCGCCATCCCTGATCGTCAGTGAGATGCCAATGGAAGGTGTTCATCCCGTGCAGAGCCATGATGTCTAAGTACTTCTTCACGAACGAGACAGGGAAGAAATGTCGACACACATCCAGATGCATACCACGATAATGGAAACGTGGCTGGTCTGTTATTGTGACAAAAGGCAATACTATGGTGTCGCCCGTAAGTGGCAACGACTTCATGAGTGTTTGTCTTCCGTAGAACAATCCCGCACTGTCTGGCGCCTCTATGCGTATTCCCTTCTTATTGACGGTGAGCACATAGCCCTCACGCTCAATCGCTTTTGTCGCCTTGCCACCAACGACTGACTTCACCATTCGGTCCAGATCGGAGCGTACTACCACCAGCTCTCCCCTGCCCTCCTCTATCTTCTGAGGCAGAGGTATGACACGATACTCAGCCCTTTCCGGCTGTCCATAGCCGCAAAGAACGACAAAAAACAATATGATAGAAAGAATATTACGCATTATACATTGAACACTAATTACGCATTAAGCATTAAGCATTACGCATTAAGCATTACGCATTAAGCATTACGCATTACGCATTACGCATTAAGCATTAAGCATTATCATACACCACCTGCATCAGCTGCTTGCCCAAGGCGTCAGCCTCCTCCATTGTGGCAGCCTCGCTATATACGCGGATGATAGGCTCGGTGTTCGACTTACGTAGATGTACCCACTTGTCGGCAAAGTCGATCTTCACGCCGTCGATGTCGTTGACCTGTTCGTCCTTGAACATCTCCTTCACCTTGTTCAGTATAGCATCAATATCGGTAGTTGGTGTGAGGTCGATACGGTTCTTTGCGATGAAATAGTTAGGATATTCCTCACGCAACTCGCTCACCTTCTTGCCCTTGTGTGCCAGATTGGACAGGAACAAGGCTATGCCCACCAAGGCGTCGCGTCCATAGTGACACTCAGGATAGATGACTCCGCCATTGCCCTCACCGCCGATGACGGCACCTACCTCCTTCATCTTCGTGGTGACGTTGACCTCGCCTACTGCCGCAGCGCTATATTTACCGCCATGACGCTCTGTGACATCACGCAGTGCACGCGTCGAAGAGAGGTTTGACACGGTATTGCCCTTTGTCTTGCTCAGCACATAGTCAGCCACGCTGACCAGCGTATACTCCTCACCAAACATCCTGCCGTCCTCGCAGATGAATGCCAGACGGTCTACGTCTGGGTCTACAACGATACCCAGATCGTACTGACCTGTCTTCATCTCGTCCATGATACCTGAGAGGTTCTTCTCCAATGGTTCGGGGTTATGGGCGAAATCACCCGTAGGATCGCCATTCAGGATCTTGTATTCCACGCCCAGCTGGTCGAGAAGTTTTGGCAGGATAATGCCTCCGACAGAGTTGATGGCGTCGACGCATACCTTGAAGTGGGCGTTCTTGATTGCCTCTTTGTCAACGAGTTCAAGGCTAAGCACGTCCTCGATGTGCCAGTCGTCAGCCTCGTCACAGTTGATATAGTGTCCCAATGCGTCTACCTCGGCATACTCGAAGTCCTCAGCCTCAGCCAACTGTAGCACCTGAGCACCATCGGAAGCCGTAAGAAACTCTCCCTCACGGTTGAGCAGTTTCAACGCGTTCCACTGGCGTGGG
Organism: uncultured Prevotella sp.; assembly: GCA_900316295.1. GTDB lineage: Bacteria > Bacteroidota > Bacteroidia > Bacteroidales > Bacteroidaceae > Prevotella. The sequence continues at coordinate 37,970 of ONCJ01000009.1, read as the reverse complement.
TTATGGCTGGCTGTGATGATTATGCCGCCATCGGCGCCGAGCGTGCTGACTGCGAGTTCGGTAGTCGGCGTGGTAGCCAGTCCGATATTCACTACGTCAAAGCCCATTCCCATCAAGGTGCCACAGACGATGCTGTCAACCATCACACCCGATATGCGTGCGTCACGACCTACAACGATAGTCGGACGGTTCTGGTTAAAGCCTGCGTCCCTGCCGTCGCCACCATTGCGACGTATGAACGTAGCGTATGCTGTTGTAAACTTTACGATATCTAATGGATTAAGAGTGTCGCCCGTGCGACCACCTATCGTACCTCTAATACCCGAAATTGATTTTATTAATGACATAGCTTTTTTGTATTTGTGGAGTTGAGGAGTAAGGAGTTGTGGAGTTATGTACTCATCTCCTTATTACTCAACTACTTATTACTCATCTCCTTATTACTCATCTACTTATTACTCAACTACTTATTCCTCATCTCCTTATTCTCTTATCTTCCTCTCTCGTATGTTATCTCATAATAGCAAGGATATACACTCGACGAAGCGTATTGCTGTCCCTGAGTATGTGGCACGATGAGTCTAACCCTTGCCAGTTCGTCGTCTTCGGAAGTCACACGCCCAACGTTGATATAAGAAAGAGGAGTCAGCCAACCGGCAGGTACTGCAGTACTACCATAGTCGGAAGCCATCACGCTCTCGCCCGCTACAAACGATGCAGTAAACGTACCGCTGGTATTGGTGACGTCCATCTTGTCTACCACTGCAGCCCAATACTGTATATTGTTTATCGACTGGAGCGAGTCGGTCAGGAGGTTGACCTCCGAATAGCGGCACAACACGCGGCAAGTCTCGCCTTTCTTGATCTTCTCGCCGCATCCCTGGCGTACTATCTGCATGTATACACCTGTGGTCTTGAACAAGACAAACTGGTTCTTGTCGAGATAGGTGACGTTGTTCTGCTCCTCAAAGTCGCTCTCAGAGATGACGTTGATGCCATTCTCCTTAATAAACTTGTTGATAGCAGAACGCTCTCTGTTCTTCTGGTCGGCGTATGTGTCGCCGTGATTGCATGCAGCCAGCATAACGACTGCCGCCACCGCAAATAACATTATCCCAATACTCTTTCTCATATTTTATTATTTACGCATTATAGTTTCCCTCTATATGCCAGTATCGCTTTGTTGGCTATCGCCTCAGCCTCCTTGATAGAGCAATACAGCTTGCCTCCAGCAGCGTCGGCATGTCCGCCGCCATTGAAGTATGTACGTGCCATCTCCTCGCAATGGAACCCGTTCGAAGAGCGCAGGCTCACCAGTACGAGGTTGTCCTGCTCGGTGTCTTCGCGCAGGGAGATGCTCAGCTTCATGCCTCTCACCTGCAGGGGTTCGTTGACCAGTCCCTCGAGGTCTCCCTTGAGATAGTGGAACCGTTCCATCTCTGCCTTGGTCAGTGTGAAGTACGCAGCATGCAGGGCCTTGATGTAGCGCAGCTTTCTCCAGATGACATACGAGCGCAACTTCAGTGCCAACATCCGGTAGTTATGGTACACCTTCTTGTATATCTCGTCCTTGTCGACGCCTTTCTCCATCAGCCGACCGATGATATAGAAGATGGCTGGGTCGGTGCTGTTGTATGTGAACGCACCCGTATCGGTCATCATGCCGCAATAGATATTGTCAGCCTCCGACCGCGTCATGTCGTCATAGCCGCCCATCTGCTCTATGATACGGAATATCATCTCGCTGGTGCTGCTCTTCTCTGGATGAGAGATGCTCATCACCGTCTCAATGTCAGGACCGATATGGTGGTCGATAAGCAGTCGCGGAGCCTCACACTGGGCAAGCACGTCCTGCATCATCTCCGTGCGCGACAGCATGTTGAAGTCAAGACAACATACGAGGTCAGCCTCGTCGAGCAACGTCTGGACCAGTTCCTTATCTTTCTCATAACGGACCACATCCTTATATCCCTGCATCCATCTCAGAAAGTCAGGTGCCGAGTCGGGTATCACCACCGTGACCTTACGCCCCTCGTCACCCGTGCGTCGCAAGTATGATGCCCAAGCCAACGACGAGCCCATGGCATCACCGTCAGGCGATTTGTGGCAGCACACCACTATGTTTTGTTTCGGAGCCAGTATGCTTCTCAGCTGTTCCAGTTCCGCATCTGATAGCAATTTAGTTTCCAATGCTCAACGTTCAATGTTCAATATTTAACGCTCAACGTTCAAAACAACTTCTCTGGATACACTCCCTCTTCTACCAGTTGCTTGATACGAGCGACAGTGCCCTCACGGTCAGCGGCGTATGTCACGCCAAACCATTTGCTTGTGGTATCGAGCACCTGGACAGTAGCCGTCTTCTCCGTGATCAGCTTGTTCACCATCAGCGGGATGAAGAACTCAGCCTTCAGGTTCTCCATATTCTTCGGATCCGACAGGAACTCCTTGAAGTATTCCTCGCTATGCTCGAAATAGTCGGGTGTGAAGCCCCACATATTCATGCTCACAGGTGTCTTGTCGTCGACAGCCACCCACTTGCCGTCCTCGTCCTTGTAGCGTATAGCTTCGCTCTCAGCGCCAGCGTTGCTGCCGTCTTCGGCACAACGGACTATCTCCGTACGCTCCACGATGGTAGTCAGATTACCCTCACCGTCCTTCGAGCATATACCGCGAGCCACCGTACCGTTCTCGCTCAGCGTGTTGCCCACGCGGAAGCCCACCATAGCATACTGATTCTTAGCTCCTTCGGGCAGCTCGCTCAAGAACTTGCCTATCACCATGAAGGCATCACGATTGTAGAAGTCGTCACAGTTGATTACGCAGAACGGCTCCTTTATCACGTCCTTACCCATCAGTACCGCATGGTTGGTACCCCACGGCTTCTGCCTTCCCTCAGGAACAGCGAAGCCCTCTGGCAGGGCATCCAGCCCCTGGAAGCACAACTCGCAAGGTATCTTATCTTCATACTTCGACAATATCTGCGTGCGGAACTGCTCCTCAAAGTCCTTCCTGATCACCCATACCACCTTGCCAAAGCCTGCCTGAATAGCATCATAGATAGAATAGTCCATAATAGTTTCACCGTTGGGTCCCAGTCCGTCCAGTTGCTTCAGTCCGCCGTAACGGCTACCCATACCAGCTGCCAAAAGAAATAATGTTGGTTTCATGTTCTTATGTATGTTTGATTACGTTTGATGTATACTCGTATCAATTGCATGCAAAGGTAGTGTTTTTCACATAAAGAGGGAGTTACTTTGACGTTAAAGAAATTAAAGACCACCATATTTTACGAACACAAAATAGAAAAAAGAAGCAAAAGAAATCTTCAGAACCAACGTAATCCTAACCGGAAAGCTCCCTTATCCTATTAGGAAAACATTCTTTTCTGAGCCAGAAAAAAGATGGAAAATCGACGTTTTTCTGTTGTCTGTTGTCACTTTGCCGCTTTTACTGCCACTCGCAACGCACTTACTGTCAACGTATTATAACGTTAGTAGCAACAAAGCAACAAAAAAGACTGCCAGTCCTTTTTTACGAGAACCAGCAGTCTAAAAAACTATGAAATTGTGTCGAGGTGACAGGACTCGAACCTGCGACAGCCTGGTCCCAAACCAGGAACGCTACCAACTGCGCTACACCTCGTTGCCGTTAAGCGGGTGCAAAGGTAAGAAATAAATGCGTAATGCGTAATGCGTAATGCGTATTTTCTTTCCTTTGTTAACCTTATTTAATAATTCCCTGCTCCACGAAAATCTTCTTGAGAGCCATAACGCCACGTTCCACCTGCTCCTCGGTATGAGTTGCCATGAGTGCGAAGCGTACGAGAGTGTCTTGCGGCGCACATGCCGGAGGTATAACGGGGTTGATGAACACTCCTGCCTCATAAGCGAGAGCTGTCACAAGGAATGTCTTGTCGACATCGCGTACATAGAGCGGAATGATGGGACTCTCGGTCTCGCCTATCTCGAAGCCTTCCTCACGGAATCGCTTCAGAGCATAGCGGGTGACCTTCCAGAGGTTCTCTATACGCTCAGGCTCCTGCTGGATGATGTGCAGAGCCTCCATAGCTGCTGCCGTAGCCGCAGGCGTGTTGGACGCAGAGAAGATATATGTACGACAGGTATGACGCAGGAAGTTGATGGTATCAGAGTCGGATGCGATAAATCCACCGATACTTGCCAACGACTTTGAGAAGGTACCCATGATAAGGTCAATCTCGTCGGTGAGTCCGAAATGGTCGCATACGCCCCTGCCCTGCTTGCCGAAGACACCAATGCCGTGAGCCTCGTCTACCATGATGGAGCAATTGTACTTATGCTTCAGCTCAACGATAGCTGGCAGATTGGCAAGGTCGCCCTCCATAGAGAATACGCCGTCAACGACAATAAGCTTGATGGCCTCTTGTGGCAGTCCCTGGAGTATACGCTCGAGGTCTTCCATGTCGTTGTGCTTATAGTGCAGCTGTGTGGCAAACGACAGGCGTCGTCCGTCGACGATACTTGCGTGGTCGCGGTCATCGCAGATGATGTAGTCGTTGCGGCCAACCACCATTGCCAGTACACCCTGGTTGACGGAGAATCCGGTAGAGAAGCAGAGGCAATCATCCTTGTGTATAAACTCGGCTATCTCCTTCTCCAACTGTATGTGTAGGTCGAGCGTTCCGTTAAGGAATCGGCTACCGGCACATCCCGAGCCATACTTGTCAAGTGCTTCCTTAGCCTTGTCGATAATACGCTGATCACCAGTCAGGCCCGTATATGCATTCGAACCGAACATGAGCACCTTGTGTCCGCCCATCTCCACCTCAGTGGCTTGTTTGCCTGTAATAGCACGGAAATATGGATAGACACCAGCTTCCATGAACTTCTGCGGCTCACGATAATTCTTGTATTTTTCTTGTAACTGTCCCATTAATTATATAATGTGTAGAACATCTTCTTTTGTATTCAGGGTGCAAAGGTAAAAAAATAAACTAATATACGGCTTATTTTGCAAAGAAATTTCGCAGAAAATGAAATTTTCTTGAATATTTTATCAAATATAACATAGTAAATAGTAACTTTGCAACTGTGAAAAACATCGTTTTCATAATGAACCCTATCTCGGGTACTGTGAGCAAGAGTGCCATACCGAGTATGATAGAGAAGCTGCTGGACAAGGAGCTGTTCAGCTATGACATTAGGGAGACACAATATGCGGGTCACGCCACAGAGATCGCCCATCAAGCCATCGATGAGGGTGTGGACATCGTGTGTGCCATCGGTGGCGACGGCACCGTCAACGAGGTGGGCAGGGCCCTTATCGGCAGTCAGACGGCTCTCGCCATCATACCCTGCGGTTCGGGCAACGGACTGGCTCGCCACCTGATGCTACCTATGGATGCAGGAAAGGCGATAAAGATCATCAACATGTGTGAGATCCACGACCTCGACTATGGCATCATCAACGAGAAACCATTCTTCTGTACCTGCGGAATGGGGTTTGACGCATTCATAAGCATGAAATTTGCCGAGGCTGGCAAGCGAGGACTCACCACCTACTTAGAGAACGTGCTGAAGGAAGGACTGAAGTACGAGCCAGAGACATACGAGATAGAAGACGAGACGGGCAAGAAGAGATACAAAGCCTTCCTGATTTCTGCCGCCAACGCGTCGCAATATGGCAACAACGCATATATAGCTCCGCAAGCATCGATGAGCGACGGCAAACTGGATGTCATCATCATGGAACCCTTTGACGTGCTGGAGGCTCCGCAGATAAGCATCGACATGTTCAACAAGACACTCGACAAGAACTCTAAGATTAAGACATTCAAGACTCAGCATATACACGTGAGCCGAAAGGAGCCAGGACTGATACACTATGATGGCGACCCCGTGATGACTGATGCTGACGTAGACATTTCCATCGTGAGCAAAGGAATAAAGATGGTGGTCAATCCGCATGCCGACAAGTCACATCGCCAACCCAACATGGTACAGACTGCCTTCAGCGAATTCTTTAATGACATCAATGCCGTACGCGACAATATCACCAAGCAGGGACATCGCGTACAGGTACTCAACAAGCTGTTGCTGAGAAAGCTGAACCTATAGATAGAAGCCCTGTGTCAGCCGTTGATACCACTCCGAGCGTCCTCCCCTATCATCCATCAACACCACTTCTTCTTTTTCCAACGACCCTGTCGTGTCCGAATGTGATGCGAATCTAAATTCCATCAGGTATCTGCGTGGTTGCTTGCGCGGAGTGGTACGGATGCCACATTCCCTGCTAAGCATCATCCCATGAAGCAAAGCCTCATCCACGAAGCTGTCACGACAATCGAACGGAAGGACTACCGAGAAGCATCCATCAGGAGCAAGCAATCGCTGGACGGCATCAAAGAGGTGACGATAAGTAAGGCTGTCGGTATGGCGAGCCAACTGGCGCTGAGTGTCCGGACTGCCCAGCGAATTATGGAAAAACGGCGGATTGCTCACAATGGAGTCATATAGAGTGGCGTCAGTAGGCTGATATTCCTGAATACGCCCATGAAGTATTCGTATCCTGCTGGCAAAGGGACTGGCAGCGACATTCTCCTTAGCCTGCGCCACAGCCTCCTCGTCGATATCTATGCCGTCAATGAGAGATTCTTCACTACGTTGAGCCATCATCAAGGCGATGAGTCCCGTACCTGTACCTATGTCCAACATCCTGCGACCAGTATGTGCCCATGCGCCAAGCAGCACCCCGTCGGTGCCCACCTTCATGGCACATCGGTCTTGTCGTACGGCGAATCGACGAAATCTAAACTCACTCATCTCCTCAACTCTTGCACCTTGGTATTGCCAGGCTTGAAGAGATAGCCCACGCACTCCTTAGCGTCCACACGATAAGGAGTCCAGTCTATCTTGTCCCACTCAATCTTATCAGTAGACTGCGCCACAGGTACTCGAGGCAGCAGACTGCCATCCCTAACAAGGATCACGCATGGTATCTTGCCTGCCTTGATAGTCTGATAGCCCTTGTCGTAAACCTTACCATCCTGATAGTCTATCCATCGTCCTTCAGGCAGGTATACCGTACGCTCATCACCTTGTTCCATCATTGGTGCCACAAGAATCTGGCTACCATACATATATTGGTCCTCGCAATACCAAGCACCCTGATCATGAGGGAACTCCACAAACATAGCCCTGACCATAGGCAGACCTTTCTCTGTACACAACTTAGCCTGAGCATATACGTATGGCATCAGTTGGTACTTCATCTCTGCTGCCTCACGGAAGGCATCTGTAAACGATTCGCTGATAAGCCACGGCTCAGTGGGAGGAGCTCCGTGAGCACGGGTATGCGACGAAAGGAATCCGAAAGGCAGCCATCGACGATAGATATTCTCTGGTGAGGCTGTGACAAAGCCGCCCATATCGTGACTCCAGAAAGAGAAGCCACTGAGTCCGAACGACAGTCCTCCTCTGAGGTCGCCCATCATTCCAGTGTTGTTAGTAGCGGCGTCGCCACCCCAATGGAGCGGGTATCGCTGTGAACCAGCCCATGCCGAGCGTGCCCATATCACACCCTCGCCGCTATTCTCCTTGACAGCCGTCCACAAAGCCTTGTTATACCTCAGCGGATAGAGGTTGTGCTCATAGAATCCCGTCTTACCTGAAGCATACAGTCCGTTGTATGGTGCTGCCTCACCAAAATCACACTTTATCGCCGACACCCCCTGCTTGATAAGGTTTGCTATCTTTCCCTGATACCAGTTGACCGTAATGGGGTTGGAGAGGTCGAGCACAACGTCTTCGTATGGCATGCCACCCATGCCGTTCTTCACTTGCATACCACCATCAACCAGTTCCTGGAAATATCGGTTTTTCGGTGTGAAGTAAGGCAACTGCCACAGACAAGTATGGAATCCATCCTTCTTAAGCTGCTTCAACATACCTACAGGGTCTTTGAATCTATCCTTGGCAAACTCATAGTCGCACTGCCAGTCCACACCAAACCATCCTGTGTCGAAATGTATGACATCCGCGGGAATCCTGTGCTTGCGCAGCTGCTTGGCAATATCCAGTCCTTCCTCTTGTGAGAAATAGGTAATACGGCTCATCCATGTACCGAAAGTCCAGAGAGGAAGCATGGGTGACTTGCCCGTAACATTGGTATATTCGTCAAGGATATCCTTGGGTTCACCAAAGAAGATGAAGAGGTCTATGCGCTCATCACCCATAAACAAACGCTGGGCACCGATATAGCTGGCACCAAAATCGCACGTCACAGGTGCCGAGGTGTGCATGAAGACTCCGTAGCCACGATTAGAGAAATAGAATGGTATAGGCTTATACATGCCGTCAGTCTCAGGACCTTGCGGATCGGTGACCGAAAGCATCACCTTCTGGCCAACCTTATTGAGTTTAGTGAACGACTCTCCACATCCATATATCCTCTCATTGGGCGACAGGAGGAAGACAGGATTGACACTACGGGAGTTGTCGCTACCACGCTTGATGAAGCAGAAAGGTACAAGTTTCACCTGTGTGGAGTCGTTATCAATGATGTGACGGCTCTGGGTGAGCACCTTGCCATTCTTATCCTTTATGATGATACGCCACGGGAATTTCTGTATCTCCACCGTACCTTCATCCGATTTATATACGATGCTCTTCCCAGTGTCCTTGCCCTGCCAAGCCGTACTGTTACCGCCATCCAGCTTAGCCAGAAACTCTGGTGCGAACATCGGGTCGTCCTTGTCTTCGTCCTTAGGCTGGATAGGCGTGGTAAGCATGGTGATACGCACGGTACGGTCATCGACAAACCGCAACTGTATCTTCAGGTTAGGATCATTGTCATACTGCGTAACGGGGAAGTCGAGCATCTGCATACGCACTGGCCAGTAGCCATTCAGATTGAAAGCCTGACGTGGGGCCAGCCGATAACGTTTCCAGTTAAGCATTCCCGTTGCCGACCCTACATCGAATGATGCTAAGGAATCAGCAAAGAAATACGTATTAGACAGGTCCGAAAAATCGCTCGACATGTCCTTACTATTAGCTTGCAGATACTGCATACCCCCATTCATCTGTATTTGGGCATGACAAGTAAGTGCCACGGCTAACACTACTATTATCAATGAACGTCTCTTCATACTAAAAACTAAAAAAATTGAACTATGAACTAAATCTCCATCCTTGCCTTCTTCAGGTTTATGCCTTTGGCAGTAAGAGAGCCATGTCCCCTGACCACCACCATACACTTGCCAAAGAAAGCCTTACGTTTACTGCCCTTAAACCGTTCCATCGAAGTCTGGCATCCGTTGTCTACACCTACTATCTCAAGATCGCCTGTGGTCTCGAAGAACACCTGGTCCTCAGCCCACGGACATAACACTCCATCCTTGTCTCTCACCTCCACGTTTACAAACGTAAGGTCCTTGCCCCGATAGTCTATATCCATAGCCAGCTGGTCGGGATGGCTGGCAGTACGTATGGTCTGTTCGCCCACCTGCCTGCCGTCCTTGCGAGCTACCACCTTGACCTCGCCTGCTTCGAATACCACACGCCACATCACATGGTACTCGGTAGAGAGTCGCGGGGCATTCCCATTATGGTTAGCGCCCTTCTTCCTCACTCCCTGACTCTTTCCGTTCACAAAGAGTTCCACCTCGTCGGCATTGTTATAATAGCACCACATATCTATGGTCTGTCCCTCCATCCAGTTCCAGTGAGGGAAGAGATGGAGCACAGGGCGTTGGGTCCATTCACTCTGATACATATAATATATATCCTTCGGGAATCCTGCAAGGTCGATAATGCCGAAGTAGCTGGAACGCGCAGGGAATGAATATGGTGTAGGCTCGCCAATATAATCGAAACCAGTCCACAGGAACTGCCCTCCTACATACGGATTATGCTTCACCACGTCCCATGTCTCCTCATGCGTACTGCTCCACGAGGCGTGCATATTGTCGTATGCCGAACACATGTATGTAGGATCGGTATACGGCAGCCACCACTCCTTAGGAGCCACATATATGGAGTCGCTCGGCATCATGTAGTAGCCCCGTGTCTGTAAGGCGCTCACGCTCTCGCTGAAGATGAACGGCTTTTCGGGGAAATTCTTCGGCACATCCTTCGCCCACTGGTGATGGTAGTTGAATCCGATGATATCTATCGCACCACTCTTGAACAGATGATTATTTGGGTCTGGCTCATTACATCCCGCCGTGATGGGTCGTGTGGTGTCATAGCGTTTCACTATCTCCGCCAGGTGTTGTGTCAGCAAAGACTGTACCGACAGTTCGCCGTCCTTGGCAAGTGTGGACGCGTCATGACCAGCATTGAGTATCAGGTTGGCTTGCTCGAGACTGAGCGTGTCGGCATCAGCAGACGACCACTGTTCCAACACCTCATTGCCAATGCTCCACATCAATATGCTCGGATGGTTACGGTCACGCCTGACGAGGTCGGCAAGGTCTCGCTCGTGCCATTCGTCAAAGAAGCGTGCATAGTCGTTTTGAGTCTTCTTTCTGCGCCACATGTCAAAGCTCTCATCCATGACAATCAGTCCCATGGTGTCGCACATGGTGAGCAGTTCTGGTGCCGGCGGATTGTGCGAGCATCGTATGGCGTTGACACCCATCGTCTTCAGCTTTGTCAGTTTGCGGTGCATGGCGTCCTCAGAGAAAGCCGCACCAAGACATCCGAGGTCGTGATGTTCGCACACTCCGTTGATCTTGAAGTTCTTGCCATTAAGCCAGAATCCCGTCTTACTGTCAAAACGGAAGTCACGGAATCCCGTCATCGTCGTCACCTCGTCTATAACCTTGCCATTTTTCAGCAGCTCAGTCTTCAACTTATATATATATGGGGACTCCACGGACCACATCCGAGGGTGTCTGACGGGCATCTTCACCTGTCTGCCGTCAGCATCGTACAGCGTGTTCCTTATCTTTGTATTCTTTTTTTCTCCATCAATGTCCACATTGACAAGTACCTCACCTTTGGGCTTTGCCACCACATGGACTCCCCAATGGGCTATACGAGTCTCGGCAGTCCGCGTCAGCCACACATGCCTATAGATGCCGCAACCACTATACCATCGCGAGTTAGGCTGGTCGCTGTTGTCCACCTTCACAGCGACGACATTATCACCAACTTTGAGATACTTACTTATCTCGTATTCAAAAGAGCTGTAGCCATACGGTCGATAGCCCACTTTCTGTCCGTTGACGTATATAGTAGAGTTCATGTATATGCCGTCAAACTCAAGAAAGACCCTTTCATTATTTAATTTTTCAACTCTTAAACTCTTCCTGTACCACCCTATCCCACCAGGCAGGGCACCACCGCCTGCTCCGGACGGGTTACTTGCCAAGAAGTCGCCCTCTATAGCCCAGTCGTGAGGCACATTGAGTATACGCCAGTCGCTGTCATCATAGTCAGCTGCCGACGCATCCTTGTCAGTCAGGCAGAAACGCCATCCCCTGTCGAAAGACTGGCGATCTCGTCCTGCTGCCGCTATTATCCCTGACAGCATAGCTATCACGAACAATAGCATTATTCTTCGTTTCATAGTCAGTTTGATAAACTTTTTAGAAGACTATAGGAAATACTTACTTCAGCTTCACATTGACTTCCTTACCAATGTATTTCACTAGTTTGCCCTTGGGGTTGTCGAGGTTCAGAGCCACGTGCTTCTTTCCTGGTTTCACATATACCACATTAAAGCGGCGCTGTTGTAACATCCCATCGAACGAGCCCTTACGCTCGCAGAAAGTGACGGTCTTCAGATGGTCGTCGTACTTGATTACGATGGTAGCATACTTTCCCTTCTCATAGTTATAGTTGGTACCCTCATCCTCATACAAGGTAAACTCGCCGTCTTTGCCTGCATAGACGTACAGGTTGATAAGCTCTGCGGGCTTCTCGTCGCTCCACTCCATAGCTGGGCCGAACGGAATAATGGCACCCTCACGTACGAACACTGGTATGCGATCGTATGGAGCATCAGCCACGATGGTACGTCCGCCCTTGTAGAAAGCACCAGTATACAGGTCGTACCAGCCACACTGTTTGGGCAGATATACATCACGTGTGTATCTCTGATAGTATCCAACAGGACATGCCATCATAGCCGGACCGAACATCCACTGGTCTTTCACATCGTACACATTCTCATCACCATTGAAGTCCATCACCAGACCACGCATGATGGTATAGTCCTTGAAGTGAGTCCATCCTGCCAACGAATACATATATGGCATCATTCGGTATCTCAGCTTATCGTACCATACTATTGTCTTATAGCATGGATGATTTTCTGGAGCTATGTTCCACACCTCACGCAACGGCCATTGTCCATGAGCCCTATACAACGGGATAAAACAACCAAACTGGTTCCAACGAGCCTGCAGCTCACGCCACTCTTTTAGGTCAGCATTCTCCACACCAGTCTTGTCATATTCTTCCTGTGCAGCCACATAACGTTTCTCTACAGAGAATCCACCCTGATCCATGCCCCAGAAAGGCAGTCCTGCCATAGAATAGTTGAGTCCGGCTGTCATCTGCGAGCGCATATCCTCCCATCGGGTACCGATATCGCCACTCCATGTGGCTGTGCTGTATCGCTGCTCGCCAGCAAAACCACTTCGTGTGAGTAAGAACACCCTCTGATTGGGGTTCACACTACGCTGACCATTATATATAGCATCGGCATTGACTATAGAGTAGGCATTGAAATACTCTGTAGAGGAGCCGAGTGCCGTTGGACCCGAGAGCGCCTTGCGATACCACATAGGCGTACAGTCTCGCACGTTTGGCTCACTGGCATCCATCCACCATGCGTCGATTCCTTGATGGTACTTGGTATAAAGATTTTCGTCCATCTGTCGCCAGAACATCTTCCTCGCGTCAGCATCGTATGCATCATAGAACGAACCGGTATATCCCAACCAGTCATGGATGTCGTCCTTGATGGCCTGTTTGTAGATCCAACCCTTGGCATCCAATTCCTTATAATTATCCACGGTGTCGTAGAACTTCGGCCATACTGAAATCATAAATCTGCCGTGCATCTTATGCACATTGTCGAGCATAGCCTGCGGATCGGGATAACGGCTAGTCTCAAATTTATGGCTACCCCAGTCAGGCAGTGGCCAGTAGTTCCAGTCTTGCACAATATTGTCTACAGGGATATGTCTCTTACGGAACTCAGCCAGCGTCTCTTCTATCTCCTGCTGAGACTTGTATCGCTCACGGCTCTGCCAGAATCCCAGAGCCCATTTAGGATAGAGAGAAGCCTTGCCTGTCAGAGTACGATATCCACTGATCACCTCATCCAAATCGTCACCTGCGATGAAGTAGTAGTCCATATCACGTGCCATCTCTGTCCAGATGCTCAGTCGTCCCTGCTCCTCATCGGTCTGTGGTACTGCCGCACGTAGTCCACAATAGCTCACGCCTCCGTCAGGAAGCCATTCTATGCGTATTGGCGTCTTCTTTCCCTTTTCCAACTGACAGGTAAACTTCCATGAATTTGGGTTCCATGCAGTACGCCAACGCTCTGTTACCACCTCCTTGTTGTCGATATAGACCTTCATATATCCGGCATAATACAGTATAAAGTGATAGTTGCATGTCACTGGTGCCTCCAGATAGCCGCTATACACGACCTTTGTTCCATCCATATTGAAGCCCTTTGGCAGAGCGTCTACGCCCAAGTCCTCACAATGCAGCGGGTTAACCTCAGGAATGGCATATTCATAGTATATCGAATCTTCCTGTCTGACGAGTGTTTTGCCATCCTTATCTATATATGTACCCGTAAGTCCACCTTTTTTACCTTTTTCATCATATAGTGTAAAGGCTTTGTTCAGCTGCTGATAGTCATTGGGGTTACCCCATCTACAATAACTATAGCTATCCCATAGTATGCCATAGTTCTTATTGCTTATCACGAACGGAATGCTCACCTTAGTATTATATTGGAACAGGTCCTCGTTCTTACCTTTCATGTTCAGCTCCTCAGCTTGATGCTGTCCCAGTCCGTAGAATGCCTCATCCTCAGGGCTGTCGAAGAGCGCCCTCCATGTCCAGCCATTGCGCTGACTGTCGGTGAGTGTACCTACTCCTATTTCCTTCTCTGGTACCTGGAATGGCTTGAAGGTCTTTCCACCCTGCGCAACTTCCTTCAAGATCACATTTCCGTTTTTGTCTTTGAAAACAATTCGTCCGGTATTCACATCGACTACTACGCTGACGTTTTTCGCCGCAACAGTTACCTCATTACCGTTCTGACTCACTTTTGGAGATTCCTTCTTGCATTTGAAGGCTTCAGGTACAACTATTAGGCTCGTCTTCTCAGGAAATACGTTTTCGGGTGTAGCCCTTACCCTGACAATGTTGTCATTTATAACTTGCAGTCGGATATTCTTCACTCCGTCTGCGGCCACATTCTTCACTGTAATTGTAACTTCATCATTATTGACAGCATAGTCGTCAGCCCACACACAAGCCGATACCATCAACATCATGACGCTCAAAATTGTTCTAATGTTTTTCATTGGTTAGTTATTTTTTTGTTTAGTTTTAGTCTATTTGGGCACAAAGATACATTTTTTTTTTGCTTTCTGCGCTTTCTGCAAGAAAAAATATTACCTTTGCACGCAAAATCAACATTATTAAAATTTTATTCAAAAAAAATTCAAATGACAAGTTTAACAATTCCTATTGTTGTCGCATTCGTCATCGGCTATTTCTTTATTGCCATTGAGAGTGTAACAAAGATTAACAAGGCAGCGATAGCACTGCTGATGTGTGTGGTATGCTGGACTCTGTTTACAGTTTTAGGTCTGCCCGAAGTCTTTCATATTGAGCTGGGCGAAGCCATTGAGAAAAACCTTGGCGAGGCTGGAACTACGCTGTTCTTCCTGATGGGAGCCATGACGATTGTGGAGATTGTCGACCAACATGGTGGCTTCAACTGGGTAAGAGGTGCTTTGAAATCTAAGACTAAACGAGCTCTGCTCTGGAAGATTGCCTTCATGACAGCCATCCTTTCAGCAGTTCTTGACAACCTTACCACGAGTATCGTAATGATAATGATTTTGCGCAAACTCGTTGCCGACAAGAAAGACCGTATATGGTTTGCATCACTGGTCATCATCGCAGCTAATGCCGGTGGAGCGTTCTCACCTATCGGTGACGTTACAACTATCATGCTTTGGAACGGTAAGATGATTACTGCAGCAGGCGTAATCACCGAGATAATAATACCTTCGTTCATAGCATTTATCGTGCCTGCGGCAGTTCTGCAGATTCATCTTAAGGGTAAACTGGTAGTACCTGAGGATAAGCATGAGGCAGAAATCAGCTATATAACCCAGATGGAACGTAAGATGATATTCTGTCTTGGTGTAGGCGGTCTCTGCTCCGTACCAGTATTCCATTCGCTCACAGAGCTACCTCCATTCATGGGAATTTTGCTCGTGCTGGCTATCCTTTGGACCGTTACCGAACTGATATATCGTCGCAAAGAGGAACACGACCCTATGGCAAAGCGCGTCAGCAACTTGTTGTCACGCATTGACATGTCCACTATTCTGTTCTTCCTCGGTATTCTTATGGCTGTAGCAGTATTGTCTGAAGTAGGTGTCCTCAGAGCTCTCGGCGAGTGGCTCGATCAGGAAATTGGCAACCACTATCTTGTTACTGGTGCTATAGGTATTCTCTCAAGCATCGTCGACAACGTACCTCTTGTAGCTGGTGCGATGAAGATGTATGTAATGGGAGCTCCTGGTACTGACTTCGGTGTAGATGGTGTCTTCTGGCAGCTCCTTGCTTACTGTGCTGGTGTCGGTGGTTCTATGCTCATCATCGGCTCTGCCGCTGGTGTCGTGGTTATGGGCCTCGAGAAGATCACCTTCGGATGGTACATGAAAAACGTCACATGGATTGCTTTTGTAGGTTATATCTCTGGTATAGTTTGCTACTGGCTACTCCGTACTTTCATCTTCGTCTAAACACACTTTTCATAAGAAAATGCTATTAGAGAAAATAGAACAAATGCTGAGAGAGATTGAGTCTCTCTCAGCCCAAAACGCAGAAGAGATTGAACAGCTTAGGCTAAAATACCTAAGTAAAAAGGGCGAGGTCAACGCACTGATGGCTGACTTCCGTAATGTTGCCGCCGACCAGAAGAAGGCTGTCGGTATCAAGATAAACGAACTGAAGCAGAAGGCACAACAACGTATCAACGAACTCAAAGAGCAGTTTGATACCGCCGAAGCCACTAACAATGACATTGACCTGACACGTACAGCATATCCCGTAACACTTGGAACACGCCATCCGCTAACCATAGTACGCAATGAGATTATCGACATCTTCAAGCGTATGGGCTTTGTGCTTGCAGACGGTCCTGAGATTGATGATGACCTGCACGTGTTTACCAAGCTCAATTTTGCCGCTGATCACCCTGCTCGCGATATGCAAGACACGTTCTTCATCGAGCAGAATCAACAGAATGTCATCAAGAATGTCATTCTGCGATCACACACATCTGGCGATCAGGCTCACTACATGGAGACCCACGAGCCGCCCATTCGCATTCTGTGTCCAGGACGTGTCTATCGTAACGAGGCAATCTCAGCACGTGCACACTGCTTCTTCCATCAGGTAGAGGGATTATATATCGACAAAAATGTTTCTTTCACAGACTTGAAGCAAGTCCTCCTGACTTTTGCTCGTGAGATGTTTGGCGCCGATACAAAGATTCGTCTACGCCCAAGCTACTTTCCATTCACAGAGCCAAGTGCAGAGATGGACATTTCATGCCATATCTGCGGAGGCAAGGGATGTGGGTTCTGCAAACATACTGGATGGGTAGAAATCCTCGGTTGTGGAATGGTTGATCCTAATGTACTTGAAGCATGCGGAATCGACAGTACCATATACAGTGGATATGCCTTTGGTATGGGTGTAGAGCGCATTACCAACCTGAAGTATCGAGTGTCTGACCTCCGTATGTTCTCTGAGAACGATACTCGTTTCTTACAAGAATTCGAAGCAGCAAGATAACAGGAGCTACGGTATGCGCACCCTGCTGACCATACTTATATTGTCATCACTCCCCGCACTTTACGCGAGGAGTGATGACTCTATACAGACCCAGCAAGAATATCAACAAGCACCAATCACACCTCATTACCAAAAGCCAATCAATAATCAACCGTCAATTTCATTCACATACTCACCTGGCACCATTCTTGCTACAGACAAGTTTTCACGTAAATGGCTGAAATCCAACCTAACGCACTCTTTTGTTGCAGCATTACATTTAGCACCCAAAGATTACTCCACCATTGAGGAGGTAGAACAGTCGTCGTCCTACAGATCGTATCCGAAAGCGAATAGCAATACCTATAAAAACAATTATCCACGACTGTCTTTTGGCGTACGCCTAAGTCTCAACCATGATGTATATATGCATCGTGACAAAGATCCCGACTGGGGAAAACTCGAGCCCGTAGACTATGACACACAGATGGGTAACAACATAAGCCTATATGGATCATACGAGCGACCATGGATAACAAGTGGCAAATGGCAGTTTTCTACATATCTCGGTGCAGGTATAGGCTATAGCCATCGTAAATATAACACCACATCACAGATTGACAATGAGCTGATAGGCTCGCATGTCTGTATATTCTTCACAGGTGGACTCCTTACCACATATCGTCTCAGCCAGGAATGGACGCTAAGAGGAGGAATAGACTTCAGCCATCTTAGCAACGGAGCCCTTAATCGTCCTAACAAAGGTGCTAACTATCTTGGACCATTTCTGGGAGTGGCATATACGCCATCAAGTGCTGACGAGAACAACAAGAAGAACTCTCTTACAGGGAACGGGCACAACTCTTCCACCGATAGTCCTAAGATTGCAGAAAGTCTGGAGCAGACTTCCCCTATGATCCTTTCGTTCACACTTGGTTTCGGAGGTAAGACCCTTGAGGAGGAATGGCAGCGTACCCAGTTCTCCACCCCACCAGGCGATCCCGAATATCGTACCAGCCATTTCCGTCTATACGCCACGTATTCCATGCAGGCTGCATTGCTCAGGCGTTACGGTCGCACCCGAGCTACCGGACTGGGAGTGGACCTGTTTTATGTCACCTATACTGACCACGTACGTAAGATGGATGAAGCTGATGGCCACAACGTCAGTCACAACCCGTGGAGCGTAGCCTTAGCCATACAGCATCAGGTATACTATCATCGTTTGTCAGCACGGTTCGGTCTTGGCTACTATCTCTATCGGCATGTAGGCTTCCGATCAGAAAGCAGCACAGAGAAGCCTTACTACGAACGAATTGGAATACACTACACCATACCACGTCTACATGGCATCTCTCTTGGTATTCAGGTTAAGGCCCACCTCCTTCGTGCTGACCTTACCGAGCTACAGCTATCGATACCAGTGAGAATTGGCAAGAAAAAAATGCGGGTTTCACATGGATAGGTAAAAGTACAGAAAACAGGCTATTACCACATAACTTTTCTGTCAGCAAGAAAAAATGTTGGATATAAATTTCACTATATTAGATTTATTCCGTAATTTTGCATCGATTTTGCAGAAAACAAATAAAAAGACAAATAAATGGCAAAGAAAAATGAACAGGTACAGGCTCAGGAACAAGTAGTAGAGAGCCTAAACAAGTCTGAGGCTTTCTTCCTGAAATATAAGAAGCCTATTATCGCAGCTATCGTAGCGCTGATTGTTATTATCGTAGGATTTATGCTTGTAAAGCAGTATGTACTGGAACCAAGAGAGAACGAGGCAAGTACTGCATTGGCAAAAGGACAAGAGTTGATGAATGCTCAGCAGTTTGACAAGGCTCTCAAGGGCGACGGTGCCACATTTGGTGGTTTCCTGAAGATTGCAAGCGATTATAGTGGTACGGATGCGGGCAATCTTGCTAATCTCTATGCTGGTCTGTGTTATGCCAATCAGGAGAAGCCTGACTGGAAGAAAGCATTGGAATATGTTGAGCAGTTTGACACTAAAGGCGATCAGCTTATCTCTCCCGCTTCACAGATGGCACTGGGCGACATATATGCCAACAACGACCAACTGGACAAGGCCGTTGAGAGCTTCAAGAAAGCAGCAGACATGGCAGACAGCAAGGCTGAGGACAAACTGAACTACAGCATTGCGCCATTAGCTCTGCGCAAGGCTGGCGTCATACTCGAAAGCCAGAACAAGAAAGCTGAGGCTAATGCCATCTATAAGCAGATCAAGGAAAAATACATCAACTCGCCCATCCGTCAGGATATTGACAAGTACATCGAAAGAACTGCTGAATAACTTGACCAATTAACGGATTAGACAATGGCTACATCATTGCATAATTTGTCGGAATACGACCTGAATAGTGTGCCCGATGCGAGCAATATGAACTTCGGTATTGTAGTGTCTGAGTGGAATCCCGAGATTACGGGAGCTCTGCTCGACGGCGCAGTAAAGACACTGGAGAAGCACGGCACACTACCTGAAAACATTCATGTGAAGACGGTGCCAGGAAGCTATGAGTTGATATATGGTGCCCATCAGATGACGCTCAATGGCGGCTATGACGCTATCATTGTGCTGGGATGTGTGATTAGAGGCGACACGCCACACTTCGACTATATATGCGAAGGTGTGACTAACGGCATTGCAAGGCTGAATGCTACAAGCGAGACACCTGTAGTATTCGGATTGCTCACCACAAACAATCTGGAACAAGCTAAAGAACGTAGCGGCGGCAAGTTGGGAAACAAGGGAGATGAGTGTGCCGTTGTAGCGATAAAGATGGCGAAATTCTAAACGCCATCTTCTTCATCATCCGAGTCTTCACGATTAGCATCGCCAGAACCTCCACCAGTATCCAATTGGGTACTGGCTTTTATTTTTATATTGCCCGACTTCGATACCGTCACAGACAAAGGAACATATTCGTCACTCATCACATCGGGCGAACCGACACTGGCACCAAAGTAAAGATTAGAGTCATCAGCATGATCGAATGCCAGCCCTAACAAGGCTCCTTTCCTGCCATAAGCATTGTCGATATATTCACGAAAAGAGTCCTTAGTAAAGGTCTTCGACATAAACGAGCTACCATCTTGACGGGTTATCTTCAGGTCTATCTTGTTGTCGTAATACTTACGTCCTTGCTCATCCTTAACCTCAGGAAGTTCCTTATCCACATATCTACGGATGGAAATTGTATAATTCTGGTCAAGCCACTCCACTGTATTACTCCAATCTGATGGAGACATCTCCTGCGTACCTTTAGGCGCCTCTACCTCTACGGGTTTGCTGGTAATAATAATGTCACTTTGTTTTTTCTCCTTACACGATGCAAGTATTGATAGTGACGCACCTGTCAATATTAGTAGTGAAAACCTATTCATAGTATCATTTTGTGTTATATTATTCTGCAAAATTAGACAAAAAAGTGGAGATAACCATATTTTTTTTGTAATTTTGTAGCCGAATGAGACACATTATTTATATATTGGCAATATTATCATTGGTGGCATGTGGCAATAAATCTGAGGAAGTCAGCACGCCGACACCTATTGACACTATACCCATGCTGGTGACGCAGGTACAAAGCGTATCGCGCCTTTATACCGCAGAATATCACATACACAAAATCATAACACACGATGACCAATTACGACTTCAAGGCACCATCATGCAGCAGGAGTTTGAAATAGACCTGCCTATGGGCGAGCGACGTATAGCTATACCTATGGATGCAGTCGTCAAGTCGTATGTAGACATGGGAGCGATAACCAATAAGAATATCAAGCGAAAGGGTGACAAGATTACCGTGACGCTCCCTGACCCACGAATTGAACTGACAAGCACAAAAATCAACCACGACGAGATAAAGAAATACGTCGCACTGACTCGTAGCAGTTTTACTGACAAGGAGCTGACAAGCTATGAACAGCAGGGACGTCAGGCAATTATAAAGTCGATACCGAAGATGGGAATAATGGAGACAGCCCGACGCAGCGCTGCAAATACGTTGATCCCACTGATATCGAGTATGGGATTCGATGAGAAAAACATCACCATCACATTCCGCAAAGAATTTTCTACCAACGAGATTAGCAAACTGATAACAATGCCAGAAACGGAGAAGTCAAGATGAAAGAACTCATAACACGCATTACAGTATTGCTGATAGTCATCGCAGTGGTGGTAGGTCTGTTGTGGTTTTGCAACAAAGACAACCATATAGAGGTGGCAAGCAACGAAAAAATTGACATAACACCAGAACAAATAAGATCGATAGAAGAAATCGGGCAATGGGAGTTTCTGGCGATTAACGACGAGGAACTGGTAGACACAGTGGAGCGTGGATTCATACGTGACAAGGAATTAGTGAGGATATACTACGGTACCATGCGTCTTGGCATCAACATCCAGTCGGCTGAACCAGAGTGGATAACTACTAAAGACGACTCGATAATAGTAAAGCTCCCACCGATACAGCTACTTGACCGTCAATTCATCGATGAGGCGCGCACAAGATCATTCTTCGAGAGTGGTTCTTGGAATGACAAGGACATGGAGGCACTCTACAACAGAGCTCATGCCAAGATGGTAGCACGTGGCATGTCGGCAACCAACATCGCCATTGCCGAAGAGAATGCGAAGGCGTATTTTGAACAATTACTAAGAACTATGGGATTTACAAATATAAAAATAGAAACTTATAATGCAAGAGATATCAAACATAATAAGTAGCGTCAGTTCATTTCTATGGGGATGGCCAATGCTGATAATGCTGCTGGGCACCCATCTCTACCTGACACTGATACTACGCTTTCCACAAAGAAAGATTTTTACAGCTATACGCCTGTCGCTCAAGCGTGACAAAAATTCCACTGGTGACGTGTCGCAGTTTGCTGCTCTTGCCACCGCTCTTGCCGCCACCATCGGAACTGGCAATATCATTGGCGTGGCAACAGCTATCACACTGGGCGGCCCTGGTGCTGTGTTTTGGTGTTGGGTTACTGGTATCTTAGGCATATCGACAAAATACGCAGAAGGTCTGCTGGCTATAAAATACAGAGTAAAGACAGTAAAAGGCAAGATGCTGGGCGGACCTATGTACGCATTAGAGAAAGGTCTGGGATGGAAGACCATGGCAATACTGTTTGCAGTGTTCACCGCCGTCACATCATTTGGCATCGGCAATACCGTACAGGCTAACGCTATCGCAACCATAGCAAGGGACACATACGCCGTATCACCATACCTCACAGGAGCTGTGATATGTTGCCTTACAGGAGCTGTGATACTTGGAGGCGTAAAGAGTATAGCTAAGGTATGCTCCATGCTTGTGCCGTTTATGGCATTATTCTACATATTTGGCTGCTGCTACATCTTGTTTGTCAATGCGCCATACGTATGGCCAGCCATCAAAATGATAGTCGAGAGCGCCTTTAATCCAGCGGCCGCAGGTGGTGGCTTTGTGGGTGGCACCATCATCATGTCTGTCCGTTATGGAATCTCACGCGGACTCTTCTCTAACGAATCTGGACTTGGCTCGGCACCTATCGTTGCCGCTGCTGCTCAGACACGCAATCCGGTAAGACAAGCACTGGTGTCGTCAAGCGGTACATTCTGGGACACAGTGATCATCTGTGCACTCACAGGTATTGTTATTGTGAGTAGTATCATTGCTTACCCTGACATAGACTATAAGGACGGGGCAGCACTGACTCAGGCTGCATTCTCCAAGATTCCATACGTTGGCAGTCCGTTGCTGACATTCGGGCTGCTAACCTTTACATTCAGCACTATCTTAGGATGGAGCTACTATGGTGAGAAGGCTGCGGAATATCTTTCACGCAAGGTGGTGTTGGCATATCGCATACTATATATTGCTGCCGTGTTCGTAGGCAGCATAGCCAATCTCGCCTTAGTATGGGATATTGCTGACTGCATGAATGCAATGATGGCAATACCTAACCTTCTGTCTGTCATATTCCTCAGCGGAGTAATTGTCAAAGAGACACGCAAGTACCTATGGGAAGGACAGCTGGATAAGGATATGGAGGAAGAAGAACCGATGGAGCAGTGAGAGCAGAGTATGCTTGCATGAGCTCTGCCGAGTCATGACAGAGGTCGACCGAAGGTCAAAGATGAAAGGCAAGAACTAATAAAAACGTATATCGGCTATCACCATCGTGCCGACCTTGTCATTAAGTTTCTTCACCAACTTCTGCCTTATCATAGAGAGGTCTGCACGAAGTGCTGGACTTTGAATCTTAACAAAGAGAGTCTGATTGCGTATAAATTTCTCCGTGGTATAGCTTGCTACAGTCTCTCCTACCACTGTTCCCCATGAGTCAATGAGCCGTTTCTGCAATAACGGTGTCTCAAGTCCCTCCTCACGCAACAGTTTGGGAAGAATCTCACTAAGTCGGATCACACTCTTCCTAAACATGATGTTCCTCCCGCAAGGCTATCGTACCGTCTTCGACATCAAATATCTTATAGTCCCCCTCACTACGTTGCAATATCTTGTCGAGATGGTCACGGTTGGTATCTGTAATAAATATCTGCCCATAGCCCTCGCCCGCTACCATGTCGATAATCCGCTCTACCCTACTGGCGTCGAGCTTATCAAACACATCGTCAAGCAAGAGCAAGGGTGTGGTGTTACTATGAGTGCGGCGAAGGAAGTCAAACTGGGCTATCTTCAACGCTATAACAAATGACTTTGTTTGTCCCTGACTAGCCTCACGACGGATGGGATAGCCGTTGATGTGCATCTCCAAGTCATCGCGATGAATGCCATGTAAGGAATATCCCACGGCACGATCCTTGTAGCGGTCGCGACTTATCACATCGAAAAGCGGACCACGCTGGCAATGGGAAACATAATTAAGCTCCACCGTCTCTTTGTCACCAGAGATCTTTCTGTAAATCTCGCTTAGCACTGGTGACATCTGTTCCACATACTGTTGGCGTTGCGTGTATATACGCTCACCCGTCTCTGCCATCTGCATCTCCAGGATTTCCATAAGCGAGTCGTCGGGCTCTTGTTCTTGCTTCAGTAAGGCATTACGTTGTTGCAACGCTTTGTTATAGTTGGCAAGGTCGTCGATATACAAGGGATTATACTGGGCTATAACCATATCCATCAGTCGACGTCGTTCCTCACTGCTACCCTCAACCAATATAGAGTCGGATGGCGACACCATTATCACAGGTATCAGTCCTATATGTTGCGACAGTCTCTTATATTCCTTTCCATTTCGCTTAAACCGCTTCTTCGTACCGCGCTTCAGTCCGCAATATATTTTCTCAACATCGACATTGGCATTGTCCGTATCATCAGAATACTCTCCTTCAAGTACAAAGAACTCTTGTCCGTGAGTTATTGCGAGCGAGTCCTGATGATAGAACGCACTACGGCAGAACGACAGGAAATATATCGCATCGAGGAGATTGGTCTTCCCCGCACCATTATGTCCTATCAAGCAATTGATTTTGGGTGACAACTCAAGCGATGCCTCCCTTATATTCTTATAGTTTACTATCGAAATTTTCTGTAATATCATGTATTTTATCTTTCGTTAGCCCGACGTCTATTCCTTTTTAGAAAGGCAAGCCAATAGCGAGATGGAAGGTCTGCGTATCCTTGAAGCTGTCGATATTGTAGAAGCCCGACTTACTTGTTTCGTATGGCACGTGTAGTCCAATACCCCAGTCAAGACGAAGGATGAAATAGGTGAGGTCATAGCGCAGACCAATACCCGTTCCTACAGCCATCTGCTTGAAGAAGTTCTTTGCTTCAAACTTGGCTCCAACACGTTCAGTATCATCGTGCATCGACCACACATTGCCAGCATCAAGGAACACCGCGCCATACATACTACCAAAGAGGCGTGGCCGGTATTCCACATTGGCGATGAGCTTGATGTCACCAGTCTGCTCTACATACGACGAACGGCGGTCGGCAGGACGATATTTTCCAGGACCGATAGATCGCACATTGAAGGCACGTATGGTATTAGCACCACCTGCATAGAACTGCTCTGTATACGGAGCTACCGACGAGTTGCCGTATGTCCATACCACTCCCATGCCTGCATGGGTGGCAAGTGAGGTGTGCTCGGTGAGTTGCCACAGCTTTGTGAAGTTGGTCTCTATCTTAAAGAACTGGGCATAAGGGTTCTTGAACATGGTCTTGTTCTTCTTGCTCCATTTGTCACCAAAGGTGGCATAGCCCACAGAGAGTAGGTTTGAAGCCTCGCTCACGGTGCTCCACCAACTGATGGGGTTGCGATACTCCTCTGGACTGCGATATGAATATGAGAACGACATCTTTGGTACAAACTGATCGTCGAGCGACGCCTTCAGATATGGATGTTTCTCTTGTATACGCAAGAAGGAGTCGGTGCGGCTTGTCATATACTCATAGGAGAGGATAAGCGGACTAAACTCAAATGCCGACTGTGCCGAATAGCGCCAATGGTAGGTGAGTTCGCCCGACACTACATGGCGCTTGAAGTATTCAGCACGGTTGATGACGCTTGCCGATGCTTTAAGTACCGTAGTCGGAGTGTCATAAAAGCGTCTGCGCGAGCGGTATCTGCTACGCAGGTCTACACCCTTGGCACGTGCCCTTTCCAACTTTTTACGCATTGGTACCTTAAACGGATTGACTATACGCGGAAGCGTGAGTGACGCCTCTGCGCCATACTCGTATGAGTTGACTCCCGAAGATGTTCCTTCGCCCCGATGACCTGTCTGCCATTCGTACGACCCATGCAGGTTGACATCCAGGAGTTCCGCACCATGAAAAGCGTTGCGCCTGGTGATACCGACAATAGCCTCTGGACCAAACTTGCCTGAGGTCTTGCCCTTGCCGTATGCCTCCACATAGAAGTCGTATGGCTTATCAAGCGTACAGTCTATCTGCAGATCGAGCGTGTCGCATAGTGCTGAGCTGTCGCGTGGGGTGAAAGAGAAATTGGTCATGGAGAACAGTCCTGTGGTATTCAGTTTCCGTTGCGACTCTATCTGACGCTGCCTACTATACAACTGACCATGCCTCATAAGCATGTTATTAAGCAACACTCGCAATCTGACAGCCGGCTTCGAGCCATTATAGTTAAGTGTCATCGTGCGTAGCTTACGACTATTGGTAAGTTTCTCCATGAACGACTTGCGCAGATTGAATGTGATATTGCCGATATACCACGGATGGGTAGCGCTATCGCTTAGCTCCTCCGCCATCTGCAAGCGCAAGAGCACCTTGCCAGGCACCGTCACCGTGTCAGCAAGATAGCTGGCATTGTTCTTTTCATAGAAATAATAGCCGTGGTCGCGAAACAGATTTGTGATGCGCTGACGCTCCTCCTCGAGGCTTGCCACATCAAAGGGGTCGTCTTTCTTGATGTAAGCCTCATCGAGAGTCTGTTCTATCAGGCTGTCGGTAGCGGCAGGGAAGTTAACATAGCGCATGCTGTCGATGGTCCACAGATGACCCATATCCACGGTATATGCCACCTTTGCCTTCTTGGGATTTCTCTGTTGGATAATCTCGTGTGTGACATGCCCGTTGAAATAGCCGCGCTTGTTGAGTGTGCCGTCGCCCACCATCGCGTGGAGTTCGGGATTGACATTGCTGAGCAATACGGGCTTAGAGCCAAAGGAACGGGTGAACCAGTTGCCCACCTTCGTACTGTCTTTAGCCGTTGCGTTCCATATCCATAGTCCGATAGGGAATGGCGAACGGTACGTGCTGCTTCCGAAGAGCGAACCGTTGGGTGGCGTAGCGAGCACGAGATCCATCTCCTCACGCACGGCAGTAGCATGGTCGTTGCGCTCATAGTTAGTGTATTTTACGGGTTTCTGACCCACATACAACTGGCTACCCTCTGGCAGACCGCTGGTTGATGAGCACGCCACCACCATCGTCACTACCACGACGGCTGCGATGAGAGCTATTATGTTATTCTTTATGTAGACTATCCGGCACATTCTCATGGTTGATATTAGGATTTTGGAAGTTGACAAGGGTATCCCGACGCTGTACTGGTCGCATCATCTGCGGCTTCTTTGTCTTGAAATTGAAGATATCCTTGAAGTGGTCGAGCTTTCTACGCCACATGAAACCTGCGCCAAACTCGCTGAGGTCGCCCTCGAGCCAGTCGTACGCCTCACGTTCGTAGAAGAGTTTCAGATATTGTGTCTCGTTCTTGTTGAGTCGGTATTCCATTGAGAAGCTGTCAAAGAAAGCACCGTTGTCGCCACCTGCCGTACTGCCTGTCGACACTCTGCCACCCATGATCAGTCGGAGGCGATTGTTCCACAGTCGCTTCGAGAACTTAAAGGTATAGTCGGTATGCAGTCCGCCGCTCGCGTCAGTTGATGTTTCCATGTTGGCGCTGATGTCAAGCCCCATCGAGCGCAGCGCACTTCCCGTGATGTTATTGATCTCACTCTGCATAAACGATGCCAACGCACCACTCATCGAGGCATTGGCATTGCCGCCGCCCTCACCCAGGTACACTCCTGAGGCGAGCATGGTGACGGCCAGTTTGCCGCGTTCCTCCACGCTCTTGGTGTTCAGCTCGTTCTGTACCTGCATGTCTTCCGGAGCTTCTATGATAAACTCTATGGTCGGTTTGGCAAGAGTTTGTGTCAGTCGCACACCACAGTTGAAGTCTACTATCCTGCCGCTGCTCGTACCGTCTGACACGCTACTGCGCAATCGTTCGGTGGCGGTAATAAAGAGTGTCGGGTTCACAGCCTCGCCGGTAAATTCGAGGTAGCTACCCTCCTGGATATTAAATGTACGCAGAGGTATCACGGGCAGGGAGTATTTCATCTCGCCCTCGCTCAGGGTATAGCGTCCCGTGAGGCGCAGGTCGTTGGTGGGGTCGTATGTCATACGCAGATTGCCGCCGCCAATCAGGTTTATATAGTTGGAATGGTCGGCATTGAGAGCACACATCACATGCGCTTGTTCGTCTATACCGATGCTCATGTCCATGTTAAATCCGCTGATGTCGGGACGCTGTACGGTAACTACTGCGGTAGAATCCGAGAAGTTAGTAAACTTGACAAGGTCGTCCATCTCGTTATCTGTGGTCAGCGCCGACTCTTTCAGCACGTATGTCATGTCGCTATTGCCAAGCAAGTCTAACTTTCCACGCATGCGGAGGGCTGAGAGCGGGCCACGCATCGAGCCGAAGAAGTTGACGTATGCCTTGCCATATAGCTCCGAACGGGGATTCTCCTTGGCATCGACGAGCAGGAAGTTGCGTGCTCTCATCCTGATGTCAAGCATCATCTTGTCCATGTTTGAGAAGTCCAGGTTGCCCTGAATATTTAACGGACTGTCATTATTGGCGTATACCTCGAAGTTCTCGAACAGCACCTTGCTGTGCTGTATTCTTACGGGATCGTTACCGAAGCGCATGGACACACCATATGGGTCGCTGTATATATATGACGAGTCGAGCAGTATCTCGCCATTGATGTCTAGTCGGTTGAGCGGTCCCTTCACGGTGAGGTTGCCCTCGCCGGTACCTCTCAGACCTATGATCTGGTCGGGTACGAAGCCGTTGGCATAATGCAGAGGGAAGCGATTCAGGTGGAAATTGGCATCAAGACTGCCCTCGCCTTCCGACTTATACGTACCTGTCAGGGTGCCCACCTCGCGTCCGTCTTGCAGCACGATGCCGTCGACGTAGTGCGAGCCGTCCTCCTGCGGCACGTACACGAGCTGTGTTCCCACATTGCCCATTGGCGAATGTTCGTATACGAAGTTCTTGATGGTCATATCGGTTGACACCATCAGCTCGTCCTTGGTCTGTATGACGTGGTAGTCGCCATCGAGCACTCCCGACACTTGCGGCGTATATGGTATGACGGAGAAGAGCTTCTCCAGCTCGAAGCGGTGCATCGAGAGGGTGATATTCTGCAACACATCCTCGTCGCTATCGTCGGTATAGATGTGTACTCCGGCTCCGTCGTCTGCCTGTAGCTTCATTTGTGCCGACAGCCGCCTACCCTTTCCTATAAGGATATAGTTGTCTTTGTTGACGCTGAACTCCTTGTATCCGAGCACGGAGCGTGGGGAGGTAATGTTCAGCCGATAGCCATCCTGCGTGATACCAGCCAACAACGACACGTCGAGTCCTACCTTGTCCTGACCGTCCCAGAGCGTAACGGCGGTGGAGAGTCCCTCCTCTTGCAGTTGACCTTGCATACGACCAGTAAAGGGATAGGCGTTGTTTTTGTTGTTCCTCACCATGAGGTCGTAGCCCAGCTGGTCGTCATTGGAGTTAAGGGCTATGCCGACACTGTCCAGGGTGATGCTGTCGTTGAGCAGCATAAGCGACGTCACGTATCCCCCGCCCTGCAAGCCGTCAGCACTGGACGTGGTGACGTCTAAGTCGATGACACCCACATCATACCCTCCATAGCGCAAGAGGCGAGCCATAATATTGTCGCTATCAGAGCGTAACCTGATCCTGCCATTAGGCAGTTGCTGTTTGATGGCAGCCTGGTTGAGTTGTCGGTTCTTGTATTGTCGCTCCACCTCACGGGTGATATTGTCCGCCCGTCTGAGCAGTTGCTTGTAGCCTTCGTCAAGGTCTGCGTTGAGATACAGCCCCTCGCTCTCTACGAGGGCATGGGTGGCGTTGTGTTTTGTAAGTACGTCAAATCTGACGTTGTTGACATCATAGCTGCTGTCTGCTCCTCCCTCGTATATGCGCAGGTTGTCTATATATCCTTTCGCCGCATAATATTCATTGAGGTCGGAGTTGAAGTCGACGTCGAAATTGCCCTCTGCCACAGGCACCATCAGTCCCTTGCCCTTGTCTTCCTGGAGTGAGAAGTTGCCAAAGGTGCCGTCTACGGCATACGAGTTTTTCATGTTGGTCTTCACTCGCATGTCGGCATCGGTGGTGATGACATATCGTTGGTCCGTCACTCCGAGTGCTTTCAGGTCGGCATTATTTATGTGTCCTTTTATATATAGGTCTACATTGTTGGCTGCCAGTCGTCCGTCTACCGAGAATTTGCCACCCAACATGGGGTTGGTACTGTTGATGTTGGCGTGCAGCATGCCGTTGTTCAGTCGTATGTCGCCACCCAGTCCTGCGAGGTTGTAGCCGCCATACTGGAACTGGCGCACGTTGAGTGTCACCTTGGCTCCCGTCTTTGGGTTTAGGAAGTCGGTACCTCTGCCCTCGGCTACGATGTCGCCCGAGAACGGACCGAGTCCTTGTCCTGGCAGGAAGTGATTGAGTTGCAGGTTGTTGGCATTGGCTTTGATGTTGTAAGCCATAGTTCGGGTATCTACTATTCCCTTCACCTTCACGCTTCCTCCGCCCTCTGTCGCGGTTAGGTCAGCGTTGTACTGACTTCCGTTGATCTTCACATTGCCGTCTATTCCTATGCCGCGTGGTATGCTTATCTGCTTGCGTGTCTCTGCGGGTAGCATCGCCGTGACGAAGTCTAGGTTGTCGGTTCTGCCCTTCAGCCTTACCTCACCACGCATCTTGTCGGGATTGGTCGGGTTGGCGAGCCATCCTGTCGTCGTCACGTCAAAGGCTGTCGGCAGCTGGGCATGCAGGTTCTTGAAGGTGATATACTGCATGTTGCCTTCGGTGTGTCCCTTTACGGAGAGTTGTCTGTTGGGCCATTTCACCATCATCTCGCGTGGCAGGTCGGGAGCAAACACCAGCATGTCGTGCTTGCCTATCTGTGCGTCTACGTCGGCAAAGAGCTTGCCTGGGTTCTTGTCGGCAAAGGTGTTGAGGTCCATCTGGAAGTTGGCTGCCACCCGTGAGTCGCTCGTCTCTATGTGTGCGTCGTGTAGTGCCAATCGCTTGTCGTCCATCGAGAAACGACCGTCGAACGACCTCACGTCGAGTCCGCTCTTCTCCTTGAAGCTGGCTTGCCTGATGTTGGCACTTATGTCGGGTGTTCTCACCACTATGCTGTCGGCTCCTATATTCACGTCGGTCATAGCTATATGACTGCCATCGAAGCCCTTAGCCGCAGGCTTCACGTAGTTCTGGTCATAGTTGAATCTGCCTCCGTTCCAGTCAAGACTGCCCGCTCGGTATTCGCCAGCCTTCAGTCCGAGGTATGCCTGCCTTGCCTTGGCTTTGTCCATGCTCAGCGCCACCGACATGGTGTCGCCAGGCATGTGCAGGACAAGAGCGGTCTGACTGATGTCCAGTCCGTCAATGTCTATCTTCCAGTCGGCTGTGCTCTCCGTCGTGTCCTCGGGCACGCTGTCGCTCAGCGCTATGTCTATCTGCGACCGCTCCAGCTGGGCGGTGTTCACCCGTACGGTCTCGGCATTTAGGTCTATGCCGTGACTCTGCAGGTATAGTCGTCCCACCTTGCCCTTGATGCGGGCGGCGGGTATCATGTCGAGCGTATTGATCTTGGCTTCGTTTAGTTCTAGGGCATTCACCTCCACCTGACCGTCAAGCAACGGCAAGAGCGACACGTCGACGACAAGCCGCTCCACATCGGCAACAGTATCGGGAGGTACGGTGGGCTTTATCATCTTGAAGCCGTTGACTTCCAAGTCTAAGGGGAAAGCCAGACGCACATTGTCTACCGTGATGTCCATACCCGTCTCATGCGAGGCATACGAAGCCACCTGCCTTACTGCCCAGTTCTGAACAGGTGGCAGATAAAGCAGGAGTGTCAGTATAAAGAAAAGTAGTATCGGCGTCAGAAGTATTATTGCCAACCACTTTATTACTCTTTTCATAGGTCCTCGTTATGGTATGATTCTATCATGGGGCGCAGTTCGGGGATGACTGTATATCAATACGTCGACAAAGGTAATGAAAACCGAGAGCAGAACAAAATAAATTCCGTTATTTTTTACGCCTTGCCTCCTTGTCCTGTAGCATCTGCCATAGTCCATCCTTTGGCAATGGCGAGTCGATGCTGACGGACTCCTTTGATACGGGATGGACAAACTCTACATGGCGCGACAACAGGGAGATGCTGCCGTCGGGGTTGCTGCGGCGAGCACCATACTTCAGGTCGCCCTTGATCACTCTGCCGATGGCTGCCAACTGGCAACGTATCTGATGGTGGCGGCCCGTAAGGAGGTTGACCTCGACAAGGTCGTAGCGGTCGCCATGAGAGAGTACCTTGTACCTGAGTACGGCTTTCTTGGAATTCTTCACCTCATGGTCGTAGGCATAACTCTTGTTCTGCTTCTCGTTGCGCACGAGCCAATGGATGAGTGTACGCTCCTCCAGCCCTTCATTCACAGGGAGGGGCTGGGTGGCAGACCTCTCCACAATAGCCCAGTAGGTCTTATGCACCTCACCATTGGCAAACATCTTGTTGAGTCGGGTCAGCGCCTTACTGGTCCTTGCAAAAACAACTAGCCCCGACACGGGACGATCCAAACGATGGGCTACGCCAAGAAACACATTCCCAGGCTTTTGATATTTTTCCTTAATGTATTCCTTGACGGTGTCAGAGAGGGGTTTGTCGCCAGTCTTGTCGCCCTGAACTATCTCGCCACTCTCCTTGTAAACTATTATAATATGATTATCCTCGTAGACTACTTTCATGCTACAAAGATACTACATGTCAACGAAAAAACACAAACCAGCCTTAATTTTTTACCTTAACCTTTCCAAAAGCTATCGTTTTGCACTTCAATTCGGCCCATTTTGATGACCAAAAGAGCCCATTTTGCTCTTAAATTCGGCCCGTTTTGAAGACCAAAAGAGCCCAGATTGGAAATGTCACTAAACAAGAACATATTCGCAGCCTGAAAATAAATTGCGAAATCCTATTTGCACACAAAAAAAATGCACGCAGGGTTTTGTTTCCCTACGTGCATCATGTTGCGTTTATAAAACCAAAATTACATGTTCATACCGCCATCTACCTGGATAACCTGTCCGCTGACATAGCTGGAGAGATCGCTGGCAAGATAGACTGCAGTATTGGCGATATCCTCGACCTGACCTCCACGGCGGAGAGGAATCTTCTTCTTCCACTCCTCACGTATCTCGTCAGGAAGCTGTGCTGTCATTGCCGTCTCGATAAAGCCTGGGGCGATGGCGTTGGCACGGATGCCCTTCGGTCCCATCTCCTGAGCTATAGACTTGGCAAGGGCGATGAGTCCTGCCTTGGATGCGGCATAGTTGGCCTGACCGGCATTACCATGAACGCCTACGACACTCGCCATATTGATGATGCTGCCGCCACGCTGGCGCATCATGATTGGAGTACATGCGTGGATGAAATTGAATGCTGACTTCAGATTGACAGCGATGACTGCATCCCACTGCTGCTCGGTCATACGGAGCATGAGTCCGTCCTTGGTGATACCGGCATTGTTGACAAGGATGTCGATGCTACCGAACTCTGCTTTTACTGCATTAACCACTTCCTCAGTCTGAGCGAAATCGGCTGCGTTGCTAGCATAGCTCTTTGCCTTTACTCCCTTGGCAGCAATCTCCTTTTCGGTCTCTTCGTTGATTTCAAGGTCGGTGAATGCGATGTTAGCGCCTTCCTCGGCAAACTTCAACGCGATAGCCTTACCGATACCGCGCGCAGCTCCTGTGATCAGGGCTGTCTTACCACTTAATAATCCCATTGTTTTCTGTTTTTTTAATGTATATAAAAAAGTTATTTCAATACTCTTCCGTTCTTTCCAAGTGCACCATATACCACCTTGGCTACGAGTGGGCGCGAGGCTTCCTCGGTGAGTCCATGACCTATGCGGCCGTAGATAAATGGCACCTCAAGACCCTTGATACAGTAGTGGGTGATGTCGGCAACAAGACCTACGTCCTCGATGTCGAAGTCGCCATTGGCTTTGGCGTCGGCATATACCTTGCGAAACAGCTCCAACTCGTCTTCGTCGAAGTTCTTCCTGACCTTCTCTACCATCCAGATATTGCGGAAGAACTCGGCACGCAGGTTACCATTGCGCACCACAGTCTCACGGATCATCTTCAGGTGGGTGTATATCAGCTCGATAATCTTGTCCTGTGGACTCATCTTGCGTGCTGCCACCTCATCGAGCTTGTCTGACAATCGCTCCAGCTCCGACTCTATCACGGCATAATAGATATCCTCCTTGCTCTTGAAATAGGTGTAAAGGGTGCGCCTGCCCTTACCCGATGCCAACGCAATATCGTTCATCGTAGTATTGGCAACACCGTCCTTAGCAAACAGCTGACGGGCTACATCTACCAGTTTTTGTCTTGTCTTTGATATTGACATTATTATAACCTCCTTATGACAAATACTTATTGCACATTACAAATAGTTTGTGCAAAAGTATAGCTTTTATCTGATACATGCAAATATTTTAAGAAATAATTGCACATATATTTTATCGTGTGCAAATGATATGTCATGATTGCGACACGTCTACTGAGCAAATGGAAATCAGATAAAAACCAAGAAAATGTAACATTTTTGAATAATAATAGCAAAAACATTTGGACATACCGCAGAAAAGTAGTACCTTTGCACTCGCAAATTAAAAATAACATCGCGGAGTGGAGCAGTTGGTAGCTCGCCAGGCTCATAACCTGGAGGTCGCATGTTCGAGTCCTGCCTCCGCAACAAAGCAAGCCAGTCGATAAGACTGGCTTTTTTTCATTCAGGCGATACTCTCACATGAGCCCTACGGTCGCAGAGTCTTGCGGACTATTGATAGTTATTGCTTATTGAGTCTGGA
This sequence comes from uncultured Prevotella sp., assembly GCA_900316295.1. GTDB lineage: Bacteria > Bacteroidota > Bacteroidia > Bacteroidales > Bacteroidaceae > Prevotella. The sequence goes on along the minus strand of ONCJ01000009.1, from coordinate 3,199 downwards.
GATATATGGGGCTATTGTCTGTGCCCAAATCTTGTAGCCGGAGGGCTTGAGGTGCAAGCCGTCCCTGCTTATCTCCCTGCGCATCTTGTTGGAAGAGGGCTCCTTGAACTTGACGAAAAGATCAATAAACTCTATTCGGCGCTCCTTGCAGCCCTGCTTCAGCAACTTGTTGACAACGGGAACGTCGTCGGTCCTGCCTTCCAGTTTCTTCCATCTGCCGAAATCCTCATTCAGCGGGAATACGCTCTGGACAAACAGACGGGTATTTGGACATGACGCACGAATGCTGTCTACTACCATAAGTATATCTGAAGCTACGCGCTCAGCACAATAGCCATAGCTGAGGTCATTGGCTCCGCACTCGAAAAAGATGGCTTTTGGACAATCGGCATTTACCTGCGACAAACGCTTGAGAATATCACGAGCATCGTCACCTATTATTCCACGGTTCTGAATGTTTTTGGCTCCAGGAAAATAATGGTTCCAATCACCTCCGCACTCGGTATGGCTGTCGCCAAGCATAACTATGTCGGAAGAGCTGATGGGAGGCATGGCAGCAAAGGAGTCTACCATCTCCTTGTAATGTTTGCCCTCAGAGTTGCGCTGCGCACACGCAGTCATACTCATGCACATCAATACTAATGTATATACAAAAAAATGCCTTGTCATCTCAAAACTGCTCTAATATCTGAATACGCTTATTGACGTCAGGATGGGTACTAAACAGGGAGTTCATAAAACTCATCAGTCCTGACTCCATCTCATCGGGCTCACAAATAAACATTTGTGCCACATCTGCCCTCTTGACATTATCAAGTCCTGGATTGGCAGAAATCTTACGTAATGCCGAAGCAAGGGCAAGCGGATTGCGAGTGAGCTCGGCACCACCTGCATCTGCCATATACTCGCGCTTACGGGAAATGGCAAAACGGGTGAGCATAGTAAACAGATAGGCTACGGCACAACAAGCCAAGCCAACGAGAAGTATGACTATAACACTCGCACCGTTGTTTTCCTTTCGACGGTTATCGCCAAACAGGAATGTATTGTACATGGTACGTACCACTATACTCATCACTGTGGAAATGATTCCGACAAAGATAATACTGGTTATCAGCAGACGAGTGTCGCGATTTCTGATGTGAGTAAGTTCGTGGCCTACCACGCCTGCCAACTCGTCATCGTCGAGCGTATCAATAATACCTGTCGTAAGTGTTACGGCATAGCTATTATTATCTATTCCACTGGCAAAAGCATTGAGTTGCGGATCGTCGACAACATACAACTTTGGCATTGGCATACCACACGACATACAGAGATTCTCAACAATATTGTATACCCGAACATTTTCCCTGCGCTCTAACGGACGACTGCCAACAGCATGACGGACCATCGAAGCGTTGAAGAAATATGCAATAGTAAACCATATCGCCACTCCTGCTACTACCCAAGGCAAAGCATTAAGAAAATACTCGTTGACAATATCTATCGACACATAATGGACATAATTGCCAACTGAGTCATAATAGCCACCATTAAGGTAGTTGACAATCAAGAGAAACACCCATATCATTCCCAATATAATTACTGGAAACATAAGCAGAAGCAATATGCTGAGCATATTATTCCTGCTTATCTGGGTATAGATTCCTACGTACTTCACCTGCTATCAGAATTGAATATCAGGGGCTTTATCCATCGTGGCACGCTCAGCGGAAGGAATCTCAAACATAGGCTCCTTATGGAAACCAAACATACCGGCAATAATATTACTTGGGAATGACTGGACTGCGGTATTGAGCTCCTTGGTAGCAGAATTGAAGAATCTACGAACAGCTGCCAGCTTGTTCTCTACATCAGAGATCTCATTCTGCAACTGCAAGAAGTTCTGGTTTGCCTTCAGATCGGGATATGCCTCCAACGACACCTTCAATCCAGCCAAAGCTCCACTCAGCTCATTCTCAGCCTTCACCTTGTCATTGATAGTCGTTGCACCCATTGCCGCTGCACGAGCAGTCGTAATCTTCTCAAGCAATTCCTTCTCGTGAGCCGCATAACCCTTCACCGTTGCTACTAACTGAGGAATAAGGTCATGACGCTGCTTCAACTGAACATCAATATCAGCAAAAGCATTCTCACGATTGTTACGCTTCTTCACCAAACCATTGTAGAGACTTACAAGCCATATAGCCAATATCACTACTACACCAATAATAATCAAAAATTCCATAACTATTCAATATAAATTAGATAGTACAAAAGTAAAAGAAAAAAATCATTCGTAAAAGAAATAAACGGATTTTATTATTTCTAAAGAAGCGTAAACATAAAAAAGAGACTGCTACAAACTAATTGCAACAATCTCTTCTAACCTTCTACAATAACTTTCTAACAATAAGGGGAAATCTTAACGCAGATAACTCATTACTTTATTAAAATATCTCTGAGTCTTCGCCACATTATATCTGATACCTCCATTCCACAATCGAATCGCTCTCTCAATGTTGTTCATCGGATTGTGCTGAGACTGGATAATCACAAACATCTCGCGAGACTTCTTACCATTGTACCTGTCGTTCAGAGTATAACGCTTACTGCTTCCTCTGCTTTTCAGGATATTGTTACATTCCTTTACCAAGATTGGAGAAATCTGAAGTACTCCAACATACTTGCCACATACGGCCTTTTCATTTCCCTTGCTTTCTACTTGTATGATGGCGTCCATCACTGGAGTCCAATCATATCCACTTTTTTCTTCTCCGACAACAGCATCCGCCGTGATTGGAGCTAATAGCAGCATCGCTGCTAAATAAACACATTTCAATATTCTCATCATGTAAAAATTTATGGAAGCTGAATAACATCGAGAATTATTCAAGGCATGGTCCTACGTGAGAAAAGCTACCAACATGCCACACTTCCTGTTTGCGAGCACAAAAGTACAAACATTTAATAACCTGACAAATAGATATACGATAATTTACTGAATATTAACGACATTTATTGATTTATGTCATAGCATTCACATTATATATAAAGAATATATAGAATCTATAGTATTCAAAGTACCTATAGTATTCATAGCATTATGGTTACCAGTAAAAAGCAAGAGGCTCCACCATCAATAATGACAGTGAAGCCTCGTGTGTAAGAAAATGGGCAACCTCCTACTCTCCCGCATCGCATTGCAGTACCATCG
>ONCJ01000051.1 GCA_900316295.1 uncultured Prevotella sp. | reverse complement strand
TAGGCTTTCAGGCACTTAACAGCATAATTACCCTCTTGAGAATCTCGTATTTTGAGCATTCTTTCCTCCCGTTCGAGAATATCGTAGTATTTCCAAAAAATCGAGATTATGGGAGTTAAATCTTTATTATTTACTTGCATTAACTATTTGAATATGTAAATAATTAGAAATACAAACTTTACAACCATAAAATAATTAATATACACAAATAAGAAAATGTGGTAAATTTGTCGATTTTAGTTTTCTTAATTTGTAATTATAATTCAAAATATTAAGAAGTAAATACCGAAAAGCATATTTATTCAAAATGGGTTATGTTGACGTAATTGCTTGAAAATGATGTATTTAACAAATATAGTAAAAGGGTTTACGAGAAAAATAAGCTACTTTTTACCAATATACATGTATAAACGGCTTAAAATAAGCAATAAACAATGTTTTATTTTGAAATATGCCAGATAGTTACACTTTTTTACTGGAGTTTTTTATAACCCTAAATTTAGGTGTTTTGATTTTTGATTTATAAAAACAATTCTGTATTTAGGTATATGATTTAGATTTACAAAAGTATAAGTTTCGAAATATATAATTTAGAAAATAAATTTTCCTTTAGTTTTGTTGTTTCTTTGTATTTTTTGTTTTACCTTTGTAAAATCTTTGAAAAATCACTTTTTTAGCGTATTTTACTATGAAAGACAGAATAAAACAACTCATGGAGAGTCAGCACATGACCCAACAAACCTTCTCAGATTTCATTGGAATTTCATCTGCCTCACTAAGCAGCATTTTCAATGATCGTACAAAACCGACCCTAAATACAGTTGAAGCTATACGTAACAAATTTCCAACTATCAGTCTTGATTGGTTGATGTATGGTAAAGGTATGATGTTTTTGGATGATACCCCAGGTCAGGATGATGTGCAGAATGGTCCTGGTGCGAGCGATGGCGAACAGACTCTGCTGTTTTCTGATCCTCCCTCCTCTACTCCAGCTGTACAGTCTGGACGATCCTCTGGAGCTGTTACGCCTCCTAACTACCACACGACTTCAAATCGTCAAGTCTTAAATGCGAAAATATTTGACAAACCGCAACGAAATATTACGGAGATTAGGATATTCTTCGATGATCAGACTTGGGAGACGTTCGTACCTAAGAAGTAAATCATAAATAATTTTGTTTTTCTCTCGTTATTTTGTAACTTTGCAGATTAGAAGAACGATGTAATTATGAATAAATACATTCTTGACCTAAAAGTATCATCGGTAGAGAGACTGAATGATAAGTATGTATTGCTGAAGCTGACAGATGAGAATCCACTACCAGAGATGTTGCCTGGACAGTTTGTACAGGTACGAATAGACAACAATTCACACGTGATGTTGCGTCGTCCTATCTCGATTCATTTTGTTGATAAAGTTCGAAACGAGCTATGGCTTCTTGTTGCTATGATAGGTGATGGTACGAGACAGTTGGGTAAGCTGTGCGAGGGAGACATCCTGAATTGTGTCTTGCCTCTTGGCAATGGCTTTACTATGCCTACGCAGCAGGAGCGCATATTGTTGATAGGTGGTGGCGTTGGTGTTGCACCATTATTATATTATGGTTATCAGCTCAAGGAATGCGGCATTGAACCCACTTTTCTGCTTGGTGCCCGCTCGTCAGCCGATCTCTTAGAACTGGATGCCTTCAAGTCTGTAGGTCGTTTGTTTGTCACTACCGAGGATGGTTCTATGGGTGAGAAGGGATTTGTGACCAACCATTCCCTGCTCACGAAAGAGACATTCGACCGTATCGCTACCTGTGGTCCAAAGCCTATGATGGTGTCGGTGGGCAGAGTTGCATGTGAGAAAGGTGTGCCCTGTGAGGTTTCTCTCGAAAACATGATGGCGTGTGGCGTTGGAGCGTGTCTGTGTTGCGTCGAAAAGACCGTTAAAGGCAATGTGTGCGTATGCACTGAAGGTCCAGTCTTCCCTCTTGAGAAGTTGACTTGGTGAAAGAGATGGTAACGTCTTCAACTCCTAATAGTTGAGCAAGGCGGAACACTTAAATATGATAATTCTTGAATTATGGCAGATCTTAGAGTAAATATAGGCAGTCTGAAGTTGAAAAATCCCGTAATGACGGCATCTGGAACATTTGGATACGGTATTGAGTTTGCAGACTTTATACCGCTTGGCGGCATTGGTGGTATCATCGTCAAGGGAACGACGCTCCTTCCTCGTGAGGGTAATGACTATCCTCGTATGGCAGAGACCGCCCAGGGTATGCTCAACTGTGTTGGGTTGCAGAACAAGGGAGTAGATTATTTTGCAGAGCACATATATCCTCAGATTAAGGATATAGACACAAATATGATCGTCAATGTCAGCGGTTCGTCTCCAGAAGATTACGCCGAATGTGCCGCTCGTATTGATGTTCTTGACAAGATACCAGCAATAGAGCTGAATATCTCATGTCCCAATGTGAAGCATGGAGGTATGGCTTTTGGTACTTCATGCGAGGGAGCTGCCAGCGTTGTTCGTGCCGTCAGGGAGCGTTATCACAAGACTCTTATAGTGAAGCTCTCGCCAAATGTCACAGATATTGCCGCTATAGCCTGTGCATGTGAGGCTGAGGGTGCTGATGCTGTATCTCTCATCAATACCCTTATGGGTACATCCATAGACATTGAGCGCCGTCAGTTTCGCCTGAGTATCGGAACGGGCGGACTTAGTGGTCCTGCTGTCAAGCCCGTAGCACTGCGTATGGTGTGGCAGGTAGCCCATGCAGTGAAGATACCCGTCGTCGGTCTTGGAGGCATCACCACAGCTGAGGATGCCATAGAGTTTATGATGGCAGGTGCTACAGCGATACAGATTGGTACAGCCAATTTCCTCGATCCTGCTGTCACCATCAAGGTTCGTGATGGTATCAATGAATGGTTAGACCGTCATGGATGCCGGTCGGTCAGCGAAATTATTGGGGTAATGCTTAATGCGTAATGCTTAATGCGTAATGCTTAATGCGTAATGCTTAATACGTAATGGTTAATGCTTGCGAAGTAAATACATGTCGAGTATTGTCATTGCAGCCATAGCTTCTACTATGGGTACCGCTCTCGGCAATACACAGGGGTCGTGTCTGCCCTGAGCCTTGAAAGTCGTCATGTTGCCTTCGCGGTCTACAGTCTGCTGGTCTTTTAGGAGTGTGGCTACGGGTTTGAATGCTACTCTGAATACGATGTCCTGTCCGTTGCTTATTCCTCCCTGTATACCTCCGCTATGGTTGGTTTTTGTGGTGATTTTCCCATTTTCTATAGTGAACGCGTCGTTTTGCTCGCTACCTCGCATCGTGACACCTGCAAATCCGTCACCATACTCAAATCCCTTTGCGGCATTAATGCTTAGCATGGCAGCTCCCAGTTGTGCGTGTAGTTTACCAAACTCAGGTTCTCCAAGTCCTACAGGGCATCCCTTTATCACTCCAGTGATTACACCTCCTATGGTGTCACCCTCGCTCTTCACCTCTTTTATAAACTGTTCCATCTCGGCAGCCTTCTCTTTATCTGGACATCTCACGTCATTTTGCTCAATGGTGTCGAGGTCGTAGTGTAGGTAGTCGTTCTCCAACTTTATATCACCCACCTGAGAGGTATAGGCCTTTATGTCTATGCCTATCTGTCTGAGCACCAGTTTCGCTAATGCTCCACCCACCACTCGTGCTATGGTTATGCGAGCCGACGAGCGTCCGCCACCGCGATGGTCTCTGATGCCATATTTCTCGTAATAGGTGTAGTCAGCGTGTGATGGTCGGAAGAGGTCTCTCATGTTGTCATAGTCGTGGGAATGCTGGTTTGTGTTTCTTACTATGAATCCGATAGGAGCACCCGTTGTCTTTCCTTCAAACACGCCTGAGAGCAATTCCACTTCGTCTTTCTCCTTACGGCTTGTCGTCAGCGCGCTCTGTCCAGGCTTGCGCCTGTCCAGTTCTTGTTGTATGAATGTCATATCCACGTCAATGCCTGCAGGCATTCCGTCGATGACTCCTCCGACAGCCTCTCCGTGGCTTTCACCGAAGGACGTAAGTGTGAAAATCTTTCCGAAGGTATTGCTCATGGTGTGTTGTTGTTAGTATGGAGTGATGTTTTAATGGCAATGTCCACATCCGCATCCATCGTGATGGTGGTGTCCGTGTCCGCAGTGGTCGTGGTCATGGTCACATCCGCCTCCGCAGTCGTCACAGTTGCAGTGGTGTTCCATACGTTGTATGAATGCTTTCACCTCTTCGTCAGTAGCCTCGTGAGCCTCCAGCACCTTACCCTTGAAGTTCAGGTCTTTGCCAGCCAGCGGGTGGTTAAGGTCCATTTTCACCTTATCATCGGTGATGTCCAGCACTCGTCCCATGAAGTAGTTGCCGTCCTCGTTTTGCAGCGGCACAGTAGCTCCCTTGAAGACATGTTCCTGGTCGAAGTGGTTGTTTATCGAGAAGATGCTCTTGTCGAGATCTATCACGTGTCCCTCTTCGTATTCACCGTATGCCCTCTCTTTAAGCAGTGTGAAGTCGAACTCCTCGCCCGTCTCCATCTTCTCCAGCTCCTTCTCGAAGTCCTCCAGGGTTATGCCAAATCCCGTGATGAAGGCAAAAGGCTGATCCTCCTTCATTTCTTCTACTATTACTTTGCCGTCTTCGTTGTCAACATACAGTCTGTAGCTCACTGATATGTATTTATTATCCATATTCTCCATTTCTTTTTTATTTTGGGCACAAAGGTAGTGAAAAGCGAGCGCAGTACAAAATTTTCTATCAAGTAAATTAAAATCTAATTTATTTGCTCTGCCGTTTACGTTTTCTGATTTTTCGTTCCTCCATAGCGTCAAGCAGGGTTTCCTGTTTAACCTTGAGATAGGAAGCCACAGAGAATGTCTTGTGGGTCATGGCCTCGAGCTGTCCTATGTGGGCACGATATGCGAGTGAGAGGTCGGCGAGCGACGAGTCTATTCGTTTCTGTGCGGCTTTGTTGCTCGTCTGTACGTTGCTGCTGATGCGTAGCAGGTCGTGGAAAATTTCCGTGAGAGTCTTATAGAAGTATTCGGCGCTTCTTTTTACCCTCTCTACAAATTCGGCTTCGTGTAGTGAGCTTATAGTGAGCGACAGTATGTAGGCAGCCCATTTCGCGGCGATGGTGGTCACCTTCGTGTTCATGTCCACCAGTGTCTGTTTGTGGAGTGATGTCAGTTGAGGATTGCTGCGGCTGAGAAATTCTATGAAGACGCGGCAGAGAGCCTCTTCATGTTGGGCTATGCGATGGAAGTCGAACAGTTCCAGCAACAGATGTCGATAGTATTCCTCCTTGAACTCTGGTAGTCGACGGGTGCTATCTATGGCTGCTTGCTGTTGTCCAGCGAGATACGTTTCCACCCTCTGGTCGCTGATGATAGCGTTTGGTGAGAGAGGTGCTGCCAGCCACATACCCTCGAGGGTGCGACAGCGGCTCAGCGCCACATATACCTGTCCTGGTGAGAAGGAGAAGTTAGCATCGATGACAGCATTGTCGAATGTCAGTCCTTGACTTTTGTGAATGGTTATCGCCCAAGCCAGTCTTAGAGGCAGTTGTCTGAATACACCCTGTATCTCTGTTTCTATCTCCTTGGTCTTCTCGTTCAGCGTATATTTTGCGTTTTCCCAGTCCTGTGGTTCCACCTCTATCGCCTTGTCGTCGTCAGGGCATAGCACTTTGACCGAAGTACTTGTTGTCTCCACCACCTTACCTATGCGTCCGTTATAGTATCTGTGGGCTGTCGTGGGGTCGTTTTTGATGAACATCACCTGTGCGCCCACCTTCAAAGTGAGTCGTTCGGCAGTAGGGTAGAGGTATTCAGGAAATACACCATTTATCTCAGCGTTATAGTCAAAGGGCTGACTGGTGAGTTTCTGCATCTCTGTCTCGTTATGTCTGTCAGCCGTCATGTTGTGAGTGGTCAGTCGGATGGGTGTGTTGCCGACAGGCATATTCTTACCCATCACCCTCTGGTTGAGCAGAGTAAGGTCCTCAGTCGTCGGCTTGCCGTCGCGTATGTGGTTCAGTATGTTAAGAAATCGTATGTCCTGTTGTCTGTATACATGATCGAGTTGGATGGTGACATAGTCGACGAGGGCCAGCGCATGACTGCCGAAGAAGTAAGGTGTGTCGTAATAGGGTTTGAGCATCGTCTCGTCCTCTTGTGTCATTACCGGTATGAGTTGTCCCAGGTCGCCAATCATCAGCAGTTGTACTCCTCCGAAGGGTTTGTCGTGGTCTCTATATCTGCGCAGCACGTTGTCGACGGCATCGAGCAGGTCGCTCCTCACCATCGATATCTCGTCGATGACGAGTATGTCTATAGTGCTTATAATCTTACGTTTCTCTTTAGAGAAGTCATAGCGGTTCTTTATCTTTGCTGTAGGTACAAATGGCGACAAGGGTAGCTGGAAGAACGAGTGGATGGTGACCCCTCCGGCGTTGATGGCAGCCACACCCGTAGGTGCTACCACCACCATTCGTTTGGTAGAGTTCCTGACCACTGACTTGAGAAATGTGGTCTTGCCCGTTCCCGCCTTACCAGTGAGAAAGATACTCTTACCTGTATGTTCCACGAAATCCCATGCCGTCTGTATTCCCTCGTTAGTTTCCATTATTTTGTATTTGGTTTCTTTAACGTTTCATACGTTCATTTCAGTCTGCAAAGGTAACGATAAATTCAATAAAAAGTGGTATATTTGCAATCAAAATAAAATATGAATATGAGGCGGGTTATAATCATTATATGTGCCTTACTGATGACCTTGACCACGATGGCTCAGTCGTCGTCGCGTAAAAAGATGTCGCCAATGGTCAGACTTGCGGCTATCGGACGGTCGCACACTCCACGCATGATGCTTTTAGCACGCATCACTGGCGACAGAAAGATGGTTGTAGAGCGTTATGGTGGCAAATTGCATGCACAGCTGGGAGGTGTCTCTGTGGTGGAGTTGCCAGTGGCTCAGTTGGCAGCCTTCTCTGAAGAGGAAGACGTCAGGCGAATGGAGGCAAGTGGCAGGTCTACGGCTCTGCTTGACACGACAGGTGTTGTGGTAGATGCTATGCCGGTATATTCAGCCACCAATCTGCCGCAAGCCTATACGGGCAAGGGTGTTGTTATGGGTGTTATGGACATCGGTTTCGACCTTACTCATCCCACATTCTATGACAATACGGCATCGGCGTATCGTGTCAAGGCGCTATGGGACCAGTTGGATAACGACGGCTTCAACGATAATGACTTGCCTATAGGAAAACAATATATTGGTGAGGAGGCTCTACTTAGACTGGGCCACTCGTATGACGGTATAGAGCAAGCGCACGGAACCCATACCACAGGCATCGCTGCTGGTAGTGGATACGAGACATCGTACAGAGGACTGGCGTGGGAGAGCGACATCTGTCTGGTTGCCAACGCTACGACCAACAACGCCAACCTTATCCCAGACTCGTTGTTAGAGATGTATAACTCTACGATGGATATCCTTGGGTTCAAATATATTTTTGATTATGCGGAGTCGGTTGGAAAGCCTTGCGTCATCTCCTTTAGCGAAGGCTCTACTGAAGACCTCGTTGGCGAGGACAAACTGATATACGAGGCACTGGAGGCTCTTACGGGACCAGGTCGTATACTTGTAGCGTCGGCAGGTAATACTGGCACAACGAAGCACTATTTCCATAAACCCATAGGCACTGCCAACATGGGCGCCTTCGTCAGTCGTGGCAGCACCACTGCGTCATTTACCCTCAATACCACTGCTCCCGTAGACGTGCGTATGGTGGTCTACTCCCAGCATCCCGACACCATAGTCTATCGTCTTGATGACACAGAGCGAGAGGTCTGCGATACGTTGTTGCTCGAGGATGGAGAATATATCTTCACTGTAGAGGGCAATCCTTCGCCATACTATGATGGCGAATCTTCGTATGTCGTGGGTGTCAAGTCACCCGGTAACGTGGGAACAACGACTCCGCTGTCAGTAGAACTGGTGGGCAGCGATGCCGACGCAGAGTTTTTTGCTACAGGTATCACGCTGACCACCAACAACCGTAATCCTGCACTCTCGGCAGGCGACTGCAGCAGAGGTATCCATTCGCCAGGTAGTGCCCCCTGTGTCATCTGCGTTGGCGCCAATGGCTATCGCGGTAAAGTGAAGAACTATAAGGATGTGTGGTATTCATACGATGGAGGTACAGACGGACTCATCGCCCCCTATTCGTCACTCGGACCCACGTTCGATCGTCGCACTAAGCCCGACGTGGTGGCTCCAGGTACTGTCGTCTCGGCGTTGAACAGTTATAACCTGGAGGCATATCCCAATTCGTGGTGTGCAGAAAGATGTACTACTCATTCTGAATGGAACGGGCGCCGTTACGGTTGGTGTGTCAATATTGGCACTTCGATGTCAACTCCTGTTGTGGGCGGAGCCGTAGCCTTATGGCTCGAAGCCAATCCTAACCTCACGCCTGCTGACATCTTTGACATTATCAGTACTACGAGCATTCAGCCCGATCCCTCGCTCACATATCCTAACAACACCTACGGATATGGCGAGATCGATGTGTATGCAGGACTCGTTGAGGCTCTGAAGCGCACCACCACGGGGCTGGAGTCGCTCTCAATGTGTCAACCTAAAGGCGTCACATATAACATCACCGAAGGGCGACTCAATCTACATTTCCTATCAACGGCGACACGCCCTATCGTGGTTAATATCTTCTCTGCGGCAGGAACACTCATGCGTAAGGTGGTTGTGCCTTCAGGTGTTGCCACTTACGCTGTCGATCTCTCCTCCATGTCTCGTGGCATTTATGCTGTCCAGATAGATGGCGAGGGCTCGCTTTTGATTAGGAATTAACATATCATCAAAATTAGGTATTTTGCCAAAACCACTAATTTTAGGTATTGCGTCATTTGTGTATTCGCTGTATCTTTGCAAGCGAATTAATCAAGTAACGTAATATATAAAATGAAAAAGACTTTAGTAGTTTATGGTTCGTCGACAGGTACATGCGAATCTATCGCGAACAGCATCGCATCTAAATTGGGAGTGGAGGCCATCAATGTAGCCGACTTCACAGATGCTGCCATCTCCGAGAATGACAATCTGATACTCGGCACCTCTACATGGGGAGCAGGAGAGTTGCAGGATGACTGGTATGACGGAATAGAGGTGCTCAAAGGTGCCGACCTCGCAGGTAAGACCGTTGCACTCTTTGGCTGCGGTGATGCAGAGAGCTATCCTGACACCTTCTGCGGCGCTTTGGCGGAGATTTATAATGTCGTTAAGGATAGTGCCAATGTCATTGGTTTTGTGAGCGCTGCCGACTATACTTTCGACGACTCAGAAGCAGTTGTCGATGGACAGTTTGTCGGACTCGCCCTTGATGATGTCAACGAAGACGACAAGACCGAGGCACGCATCGACGCATGGTTAGACGGAATAAAGTCACAACTGTAATCAGAAAACAAAAAGGATAAGTATGAGTGAGATTCAGATGGCTAATGATATGAAGGTGCTCATGAATCATATCTATGAGTACAAGAAAGGAGTCCGCCGCATGGTACTATTCACCTTCAATAAGAGGTATGAGGACTTTGCGTGTAAGCGCCTTGAGCGTCAGGGCATCAACTACATCATACAGCCTGTGGGCAACGACCGTCTGAACCTCTTCTTTGGTCGTAAGGAGTGTCTTGACGCCATCCGCATGATAGTGACACGACCGCTGAACCAGCTCTCACCCGAGGAGGACTTTATTCTTGGCGCAATGCTTGGCTATGATATTTGTGCTCAGTGCGAACGCTATTGTGAACGTAAGAACAGAGCACAACAAACTGTAGGGTATCAATCTTTGCATTGCAGCCAAAATCTATTCTCTCACCCCTCACCCCTTCTTACTCACACATGAAAAATAAGAAAGAAAAATCTTGTTCGCTAAATAAATTCATAATGTTTTTGTATCACTAGTGTCCACTAAATAAAATTAAGAGTCAATTGACCATCATCTGCAACATACTCAGGTTCCTTGGTAAAGAGTTCCTTGATAGGAGTCTTATCC
>ONCJ01000040.1 GCA_900316295.1 uncultured Prevotella sp. | reverse complement strand
GTAGTTAATTCCTTAAAGGCTAAACGCCGCGTTCACCATAATCGAGTTGCTGGACACGTGGTATTTAGCGTAGCTCAGGTTCAGCTTGAAGCGGTTCAGGTTCACTCCGGCACCGAGTGTCACTCCTGCTCCGTGGCTGCTCTCGCCCTCCTCCTCCTGCACCTTCATCTCGTCCACTCGTCGGAAGTTATATCCCGCACCCACCCATATCTGGTCGGTCAGGAGTATTTCGGCTCCGAGGTTCAGGTGGTTCACGAACCTGTAGTCGTAGTGGGTAAGGTCGGTGAGTGTTGCCGAGAGGCGTATGGGCAGCACTCTGATGGTCTTGCTCACGCCTACCTGTAGGTCTAACGGCATCTTGTTGTATTTCTCGTCGTACGCCTTCAGCTCGCCACCGAGGTTCTTACATACGGCAGAGACCGACCATTCGTGGTCGGGGTCGTAGTAGTTCAGTCCCAGGTCCACACCCATCGCTATTGAGTTGTAGCTGCCTATGTACGAGGTGATGAACTTAGCCGTGATACCTCCGACGATGTATTTGCCCAGTTGGTAGGCGAAGGTGCCGCTGATGGCGATGTCGCGAGCCGAGAATTCACCCGTTTGGATGTTCTCCTCGTTCACCTCCTTCATCTTGCCGTAGTCGATATATTGTGCTCCGAAGGCAAGCGTACCCTTCTCCTTGATGGCTTTGGTAAATGACGCACTACCATAATTCACTCCCTTCATGTAGTTCATGTAGCCCAGTCCGACGGTCATGTCGCTCACCGATGCGGCGAGGGCAGGGTTGGAGAACGTCAGCGAGGGGTCGTCCTCTATGATGGTGATGTTCTCGCCACCCAGGGCTGCGGCATGTGCGCTCACGGGCAGTCGCAGGAAGTTATATCCCGTCTGGCTCTCCTGAGCGTATGTACTCGTGAGAGCGATGATGAATATTAAAAAGAGGAAAATTCGTCTTCTCATTATTTATAATAAACGCACTTGCCGCATGTATATTGCAAAAAGGGCGAAAAATTCTTGTTGGAAAAAATTACGCATTACGCATTACGCATTACGCATTATTTATTACCTTTGCACACGTGGAACAGAAGAAGTCGATATGGGCTGATGTGGAGCGAACCCGCACTACGGGTTTCCTCTTAGGACTCATCGTGGCACTGGCGATAGGCTTTGCCGCCTTGGAGTTCTCTGTCTCGTCATCAGACGATGAGCTCGACCTGGAAACACTCGAGGAGGTGGTAGAGGAGATGAACCTCGACACCCCTGACGAGATGAAGGACATGGTGCCTGCCGAGCTGCCGCAGGAGGCGGTGGAGCAGAAGGTGGCTGAGAAGGTGAGGGAGGTGGCTGAGCCCGAGAGCAGTCAGCAGGAAGCCAACGCACCCGTGGCGCAGGCTCTCATACCCGACAAACCGAAGATACAACCCGTGGAGGTGCCCGAGCGAATGCAGATGGACCTCGCCAAGGTGCCACCAGTAATACTCGACGTCAACGACAATCCTGCCAACCTACGCGTGGTGGAGGACACGCCGAAGCCCGTGGGAGGATGGGTGGCTTTCATGAAGTGGCTCACCAAGAACCTGCGCTATCCGTATACCGCCAAAGTGCAGAAGATACAGGGTACGGTGCTCCTGACATTCATAGTCGACGAGGACGGCAACGTGGGGGATATTCAGATAAAGAAGTCGCTCGAACCCAGTCTCGACCGCGAGGCACAAAGAGTGGCTAAGATGATAAGAAAATGGGAACCGGCAATGAAGGACGGCAAACCCGTCAAGGCGATGGTGGGAATACCCGTGGTGTTTAAATTATAGTTTAGTTTATGTTCCTGAAGTTAAAGAAGTTAAGTAGTTATCGCGGCTTTGACCGCTATGGAGTTAAGCCAATAGTAGTCATGTTTGGAAAAATAAGACATTGTACTCCTCTTCGTGCACAAACTATTGGCTTAACTTCTTTAACTCCCTTAACTCCTTACTACTCATTTCCTCATCTTCTCATTTCCTATCGTCTTTAACTCCTTTAACTCCTTTAACTCCAAAAAGTTGAGCTTGCGAAACTTAAATTTTTTATAAGAATAAAAATGAACGCAGAAGAGATTTTACAATTTGTCAACGAAAGGATAAGCAACAGACCGCAACAGAAACCCAGCGGACTCTACGACCCCATCAGCTACGTGCTCTCGCTCGGAGGCAAGCGCATACGACCCGTCCTCATGCTTCTGGCATATTCCCTCTATAAGGACGATCCGCTTTCCATCATCGAGCAGGCCATCGGACTGGAGACTTATCACAACTTCACCCTGCTCCACGACGACGTGATGGACAACGCACCCATGCGCAGGGGCCATCAGACCGTGCACGAGAAGTGGGACGCCAACACAGCCATTCTCTCGGGCGACACCATGCTCGTGACGGCATACCAGCACATCGCCCGTTGCCCGTCGGACAAGCTTCCCGAGGTCATCGACCTCTTTACCAAGACGGCGCTCGAGATTGACGAGGGACAACAGTACGACGTGGAGTTTGAAAGCCGTGACGACGTCACGGAGGCAGAGTACATCGAGATGATACGACTGAAGACCAGCGTGCTCCTCGCCTGCGCCCTGAAGATGGGAGCCTTGCTTGCCGGAGCTTCCGAGCAGGACGCGCGGCTTCTCTATCGGTTTGGCGAAAACATAGGACTCGCCTTCCAGCTACAGGACGACTACCTCGACGTATATGGCGATCCAGCTACCTTCGGTAAGCGCATCGGTGGCGACATCCTGTCAAACAAAAAGACATACATGCTCATCAACGCCCTCCTGAAGGCCGACGACACCCAGCGCCGTGAGCTCGACCGATGGATACACGCCGAGCAATACGACCCCGAGGAGAAGATAGCTGCCGTGACGCGACTCTACAACGAGATGGGCATCGACCTGCTGGCTCAAGAGAAAATCAACTATTACTTCGACCAGGGCAAGACCTTACTCGATGCCGTCAGCGTCAGCGAAGAGCGCAAGCAGGAACTCCGCGCATACGTGGCAAGAATGATGAAGAGAAACAAATGATAGACACACATACACATCTCGACGGAGAGGAATTCCGCGAAGACCTGCCCGAAGTAATCTCGCGGGCCAGGGAGGCAGGCATCACCCAGGTGTTCGTGCCAGCCATCGACCTGAAGTCGTGCGACACCGTCCTCTCCCTCTGCCGCCAGTATCCCGACTATGCCCGTCCCATGCTCGGACTCCATCCCGAGGAGGTGCGCTCCGACTGGCGCGAGGTGCTGAGCAAAATCAAGGAGAAAATAATAAGGGGCAAGGAGCCCCCAAACATCCTCGCCATCGGCGAGGTAGGGCTCGACTACTACTGGAGCCGTGAGTACGAGCGCGAGCAGATAGAAGCCTTCGAGGAGCAGGTGCGCTGGTCGGTGGAGATGCGTCTGCCCCTGATGATCCATTGTCGCAAGGCACAGAACGAGATGGTCAGTCTGCTGAAGCATTACAAGGACGACCTGCCTGGTGGCGTGTTCCATTGCTTCACGGGCAACGAGCGGGAAGCCCTCGAGCTCCTCCAGTTCGACCGCTTCGTCCTCGGCATCGGCGGCGTCCTCACCTTCAAGAAGTCCCACCTACCCGAGGTACTCCCTCAGGTCGTACCCCTCAGCCGCATCGTCCTCGAGACCGACAGCCCCTACATGGCTCCCGTGCCCCATCGCGGCAAGCGCAACGAGAGCGCCTACGTCGTCGAGGTAGCCCGTCGGCTCGCAGAAGCCTACGGCGTGAGCCTCGAGGAGATAAGTACCGTCACCGACGCCAACGTAAAACGAGTGTTTGGGGTGTAGAAGAAAAGGGGCAAGGAGCAGGGGGCAAGGAGCAGGGGGCAAGAGTATAGTTCAAGGCACAAAAAAAAGATACCCCAACGGGTATCTTTTGTATTTATCACCTGCGGAGAGAAACGACAAAGCCCCGAGTTTTTCCTCGGAGCTTTGAACCCTTTTCTCTTGCCTGCGGAGAGAACAACAAAGCCCCGAGTTTTTCCTCGGAGCTTTGAACCCTTTTCTCTTGCCTGCGGAGAGAACAGGATTCGAACCTGCGAACCGGTTTTGCCGGTTACACGCTTTCCAGGCGTGCCTCTTCAACCACTCGAGCACCTCTCCTTTTCCGTATAGCGGCTGCAAAGGTAGCAAATAATGCGTAATGCGTAATGCGTAATGCGTAATTTCTTTTCCCGCTTAACTCTTTTTCACTATCTCAAAGGTAATGAAAAGCCGAAGACAAAACAAAATAAATCTGAATTTATTTTTTTGTTGAGGCGCATCCAAGGGTAATGCGTAATGCTTAATGCTTAATGCGTAATTTTTTCCTACTTGCTTGAGAATAATGCGTAATTTATAATGCGTAATGCGGACTCGAGCGAAGCTCGAATCCGCATTCTTTGCAAGAAGAATAATTACGCATTCTTGCTCCGCTCCGCTTTGCAAGCGAGCATAGCTCGAGTCCGCATTACGAATTATAAACAGCTGCTCACCCCAAGGCTTGTGGCAATCGCCGTGAGGATTGCCGCCAGCGTCTGAATGATAAATTTCCAAGTCTCTTTGTTCTTCATAGTAATAGGAGCCCACCCCCAACCCCTCCCAAAGGGAGGGGAGCTTTAGCCCTTCGGGGTTAGTTTTTGCCGATGTAGGTGGGACTTTTTTAGTTAATAAATAGTTAATAATTCTCTCAGTAGGAATCCCTCCCCTCCCCAAGGGATTGTTTTCTCAGCTGCTTATCCCTAACCCCCCAAGGGAATAGTTTTCTCAGCTGCTTATCCCTCCCCCCCCAAGGGGATTGTTTTCTCAGCTGCTTATCCCTAACCCCCGAAGGGGCAGAGCCCCCCTCCCTTCGGGAGGGGTTGGGGGTAGGCTTTTTTTTCTAAGGCTCTGGAGTCTCGTCGCCTCCGTCCTTCTTGTCCACCTGGTAGGTGCCCTGCTCCTGCACCTTCACTCCCTCCAGGAGGTTGATGATGCGCTTCTTGTCGGCACCCTGGTGGGTGGCAGGCAGGAAGTTCACACGCACACCCTTGACGTTGGTGGCGGCAGTGAACTCCTTAGCGCTCTTGGCAGGCGAGGTTCTGAGTCCCACCTTGAACGAGCCGAAGTCCTCCAGCCATACACGGTGGCCGTTGCACAGGTGCTTCTTCATCTGCTTCAGCAGCTCGATGATGACGGCGCGCACGTCCGACTCCGTCAAGGTACACTTCTCCTCGATGTCCTTCGAGATCTGCTTGATGTCCACAACCTGGTCTGCCGCAGCCCTTGCGTACCACAGACCGTACTGCTCGCTACCCTGACGGGTGTTCTGATAAAGTTTGTAACGTACTGACATAGTTTTTAGTTTTTAGTTTTTAGTTTTTGGTTTTGAATTACGCATTACGCATTACGCATTACGCATTAAACATTACGCTTTCGATGATGCAAAGATACCACCTGTTCCCCCGTCAGCCAAAAACGGAGGGTCGTGGCTTGTGAAAATGTGTTAAGGAATTGACTCGTTCCGAAGGAATTTTATAACTCACTGATTTATAAGGGGCAGGGGGCAGGGAGCAGGGAGCAAGAGGGAGCAAGGAGGTACAGTTTTTAGTTTTTAGTTTTTAGTTTTTGGAAATCCGTGTGAATCTGTGCTATCCGTGGTTTAAACAATCAGCGAGATCTGCTGGACAAAAAATCATCCGTGTGAATCGGTGTTATCCGTGGTCATATATAAAGGTTATCTGCGAAATCTGCGAGATCTGCGTGAGATACTGTTCAGAGTTTTTTGTTTTTAGTGTTTAGTTTTTGGAAAATCCGTGTGAATCTGTGCTATCCGTGGTTTAAAACAATCTGCGAGATTTGCATGCAAACATATCTCTCTGCATGAGAACGAGGGCAAGATTGCGCGGCAAAGTCATAGAAATTGCGCCAGCAGTCGGGCGAGATAGGACGTGAATATGGGCAGGATTGTGGAGTGGATGAGGAGGGCTAGGAAGGGCAAACAGATGAAGAGCAAGCTATCTCCGTATGGAGTCAACGTTCTTAGGAAAAGAGTCAACTGTCTCAGTAATGGTCGTCAACTTTTCCAGTAGAGCGAGTCAACTTTTTCCGTATGGATACACAATGTTAAAGAACAAGGCCTAAAGCGAGTCAACCTTTTTCAGGAAAAGACAGCATAATCATAGAGAATTGTGGTCAAGAAGGTCATGGTCATTAAGGTCATTAATTTTTTTCGAACTTAAAAAATGGGGCAATATATATAATAATAAATATATTTATTATTATATATATTGAACTGAAAAAAGAGTTTTCCATTTTCTTCTTGACCTTAATGACCTTGACCTTAATGACCACATGTGACCCCATTTGTGTTTATTGTATATGTCTTCTACAATGGGGCTGCAAAGGAGGCGGTGTTTTCGACATCAATAATTGATTTGATCTTTTTGGATCTTTTTTGTTAAGATTCGATCAAGTGTGAGTATTTTGATGTTATTTTGATATTTTTGCATAGAATATGAAGACGTTCAGCATAGAAGTGTTAGAGGTGCTTAGTCGTACCGTTGAAGTGGAAGCCTTGAATAGGAAGGATGCCATTGAGCGTGTGTCGAAAATGTATCACAACAGTGAGATTGTGCTGGATGATTCAGATTACAAAATGACAGAAATTAGCGTGAGGGCTGAATTAAAATGAGCGATGATTTGTAGTATTCCAAGGAAATAACTACCTTTGACCCGCTTTTTGTATTCGTCATGAACGCAAAATAACATCGTGGAAAATTAGATTTTGTATCTAAATTCGAAGAGACCTCAGACATAAAAGTCCACCAAACATTTTATACAGAGGGGCTCGGGGAATGCGGATACGCCTATCGTATATAGGCGTACCCCTTCCTTTCTATCTCTCTCTGTATGGGCTTCTGTGGTGGACTGCCTTTGTCTGGAGTTGGAAAGCGAAGGAGGTACGCCTTCTTTTTTGTTCACGTTGAAGACAAAAAAGACAATGAATGCAGAAGCAAAACCTTTTTTGAAGTGGGCAGGCGGTAAGGGACAACTCTTGTCACAGCTGGAGGAATATTTGCCAGAAGAGCTTGACAGGCAGCCGTTTACCTATATCGAGCCATTTGTTGGCGGTGGAGCGATGTTGTTTTATATGCTCCGTAGGTATCCCACTATCAATCATGCTGTTATCAATGACGTCAATCCTTATCTGGTAACGGCATTTCGTGTCATAAAAGAGCATCCGATGGAACTCATACGAAGGCTCTCCGATGTGGAACAGGAGTATTTCTCTCAGCCCGATGAAGAGGCCAAGAAGGGCTACTATCTTACGGTGAGAGATATCTTCAACGATACTCATCTGGGAGATGTTGACCGTACAAAGTATCTCATTTTCCTGAACAGAACATGTTTTAACGGACTCTACCGAGTCAATTCCAAGGGCAAGTTCAACGTGCCGTTTGGTCGCAATCTGCATCCCACTATCTGCAACGTTGACACCATAATGGCTGACAGTGAGGTCCTGAACAGAGCAGATGTGACCATCATGAATGGCGATTTTGAGCAGACGGCGGCTCAGATGGGTGACGGTGTGAATTTCTTCTACTTTGACCCACCTTATCGTCCGCTTAATGCAACATCGAGTTTCAATTCATACTCCAAGGAAGAGTTCGATGATTCCGAGCAGATCCGTCTGTGCAATTTCTGTAAAAAACTCAACGGCATGGCCGATGTTAAGTGGATGCTCAGCAATGCCGACTGCTCAGCCAAGAACCCTGCGGACACATTCTTCGAGAACATCTATTCCGACTTCCACATTCATCGAGTCTATGCCTCCCGAGCCATCAATGCTAATCCGAGCAAACGAGGAAAACTAACAGAATTATTGATAAAAAACTATGAATAAGGATTTTAATCTATTTATGTCCCAACTTCAGGAGACAAATCAGACACTTGATTTTTTCTGTGACTTCAATAAGATTAGTGCCAACGTAGCCGATGTTGAAATGAGTCTTAATACCTTGAACTATCTTATCGGTAAGGATGATATGGAGCGGTGTGTCAATGAGATATGGCAGCGTGACTCAAAGGTGTTTGAGGTCATTGGAATCCTGATAGCCGTCAGGGATGACGGCAAGAAACCTGTTGTGGACAGCCATGGGAAGGTTGTGCTGATGAAAAGCTATTTTGAGTCGAGCAATAAGGTGGTGGAATTCCTTCAGGAAACAGGGCTGGCTCTCCTGTTACAATCAAGGCGCATCAAGAATCTTGTCGACTATGTATTTGGCATAGAAACGGGATTAGACACTAACGCACGCAAGAACCGTAGTGGACATATCATGGAGAACAGGGTAGCACAGTTGTTCATTGATGCTGGCATCAGTTTCCGTCAGGAAGTCTATTCTTCAGAGTTCCCCGAGCTGGAAGTGTTGGGAACAGATGAGAAACGATTTGATTTCTATATTGAGACACAAAAAAAGAAATATCTCGTCGAGGTGAATTTTTATAGCAGCGGAGGTTCAAAACTCAACGAGGTAGCCCGTGCCTATACGGAATTGGCTCCCAAGGTTAATTCGCTTGCGGATTTTGAATTCGTGTGGATAACTGACGGAGTCGGATGGAAATCGGCTCGCAACAAACTCGAAGAGGCGTACAATACCATTCCAAGCGTGTATAACCTAACCAGCATAGATTCTTTTATTGAACAACTGAGGTAAATGCTAAAACCCTTTTATAAATCATACAACCACGACTTCAATCTGCTCTATGGCGATACGTTTGAGTTGCTTCCGCAGTTTGAGTTCAAGTTTGATATGATATTTGCCGACCCGCCATACTTCCTATCAAACGGAGGAATAAGCGTGCAGAGTGGGAAGATTGTCAGCGTGAACAAGGGTGACTGGGACAAAGGCCTCTCGGCTGAGGACATGAACAAATTCAATATCGGATGGCTGTCCTTGTGTCGAGACAAATTGAAGGAAAACGGAACGATATGGATTTCGGGTACATACCACAACATCTTTTCCGTCGCCAACTCACTCACCCTGCTCGGATTCAAAATCCTCAATGTTATTACATGGGCAAAAACAAATCCACCACCCAACATTTCTTGTCGTTATTTCACATATAGCTCGGAATTTATCATCTGGGCACGTAAGTCGCCCAAGGTGGCCCACTACTACAACTACGAGTTGATGAAACACATCAATGGCGACAAACAGATGCGTGATGTTTGGAATCTGCCTGCTATCGCACCGTGGGAAAAACGTTGTGGTAAGCATCCTACACAGAAACCACTCTGTGTGCTTTCCCGTATTATAATGGCCTCTACAAAGCCAGGTGCCTGGATTCTCGACCCATTTGCTGGAAGCAGTACTACTGGTATTGCTGCCAACCTCTTGGACAGGCGCTATCTGGGAATCGAACGCGAAGCAGAATATGCCGCTATAAGCAAGGCACGCCGAGAAGAACTTGACAACCTCAATACATTCTCCACATTTCGTCACAAGATATCTGATATCGTGAAGGCTGAGGATACGCAGACTGACTTGTTTGGAGTGCGGGACAGTTTTATACCAGAGGAACTGCCTTTCTAAAGGCTACACAAAACAAGGAACTGCCTCTTTATTGTGTAAGAATATGCGTTACAGATTGTCCCCGACGATGAACCAGTCAGGTGGCGCATGGCTGCCGAAGGTGCAGCGTGGGGAAAGAAAAGTGATTGAAAATTTGGAACTTTATAGGATTCTTCCTATCTTTGCAATCGAAAGGAACCTATAGTAGGATAAGAGCCCCGTTTGTATCGGCAAGCGACTTGTTTGAAATAGAAGCACTTTTAAACTCCGCCTAAGACAGGAGCCCCGTTTGTATCGGCAAGCGACTTGTCTGGGCGGAGTTACTATTTCCGGAGCTCTTCCTTTGTAGTTGCAAAAACATGATCATTGATAATTGCATAGGGTTTGTAGATGTCGCCGTCAGCTAATCTGCGCATACACAGGATGGTCCTGCATCCCAGTTCTCTGCTGAAGTAGGCGAAATAAGCACTCTCCGTATGCTTTCCTTCTGCCACTGGTCGCCATCCTAAATATTCAGCCTTTGACAGATA
Organism: uncultured Prevotella sp.; assembly: GCA_900316295.1. Taxonomy (GTDB): domain Bacteria; phylum Bacteroidota; class Bacteroidia; order Bacteroidales; family Bacteroidaceae; genus Prevotella. The sequence goes on along the minus strand of ONCJ01000040.1, from coordinate 4,859 downwards.
TCCGGGAATGTCCTTTGCCAGAGCGTTTTTAATAGCGTTAAACTTGTTGTCACCAACGTTCTTGCTGACAATTGTTTTCAGGTCGGATTTCGTGATCTCCACTCGCATAGTTATTCCGTTGGTGATAGTAAAGTGCAGGGGACTACCCTTAAGGAGTTCTGCTTGCTGCAAAACTTCAGTTCTTAATCGTTTACTCTCCTTGTAATAGTCTTCTGATGTTCTTTTGTCTGTCATGACAAGGCATTTTTTCTGTATGCAAAGGTAATGATTCTATACCGATTATGACACAGTTCTTGATGGCAAACTGTTAAATAGCATCAAAAATGATCGGGTGTGGATCGCGTTTTTTGCGGGGATCACGTTTTTCATTAAATTTGCATTCAAAATATGAGAAAAAAATACTTCTAATATAAGATGACACAGAAAGAAGCTATAGAAGAGGCACTGCATAGACTTGGCGGAAGAGCTAAGCTAAGGGATATCTATCCTTTGGCTATTGAGATAGGCGATTTCTGCGGCAGTAAGGACAAGCATGCAACCATACGTCGTTGTCTGCAGAAGTCACCAAAAAGTTTCCGTCCTTCTCCCGACAAGCCTGATGGTTGGTGGGAACTGATATCTTATCAGGAGGAGATTGCCGCAAGAGATAAGCGGATAAAGGAACTTGAGAGCGAGGTGGAGCGACTTGAAAACCAGGAGTCTGCTGATGCGTTTGTAAAAAAGTTGTTGAAGGAGGCGAAGAAACTTTTCAAGCGTGATGTGACAAAGGCAGACGGTATCAGGCAGATATTGTACAAGGTAGGTCGGGAAGATGCGGCAGAGACCTTGGACAAATGGATTGAGGAAAAGGAGAAACCGACCATAGGGCGTGTTGACCAAGTAATCGTGTCGAACAATGGTGAGGTTAACCATGCAAACAGCATGCTATGGGATCCTTTTTATAAATATGGATTTGGATTTGGATTCGGATATTTGAATGATGACAAACGATAAAACCATAAATCTGGAAGGTATGTTCAAGGGTGCTGACCTTTCGGGTGCACAGATTATTGCCGTCAACGAAGGTGAGGTGTACTATACCAGATATGGTACAAACCTGAAAAACAATACAAAGACTGAAGAACAGGTTAAAAACGCAATTATACAGTTGATGGATGAACGAGACGAGAAAGGACAGTATCTCATACATGATCAAGACCAATGGTATGGACTGAAGGCCGTGCTCACATCTCAACATTGTGGATTTCCTGTAAAGCCAAGTGAATTCGGCAAAGTAATCAAAAATCTGGGACTCGACGAATTACGCGTGCGATATGACAGTGAGAGCATCCGCAAGGTTCATGTTCATCAGTTGCCTGCAAACGTAGATTTGTGGAACCAATACAAAAACACTTCCGACAACTATTCCTACAAACAAGTGGCAGTTGCCGTAAGATTGATAGAGATTCTGGAGGAGCAGAATAAATAATACTCGCTCTTCCCAATTTTCCCAATTCTATTCCCAACTCTATTTTTCTTGGAGTTGGGAATTTTTATATCCCTACCTTTGCCTTCAGAAACAACGTTGGGGGCGGAGCGCGCAGCCATTAACTCAACATATCATCAACATTTTTTACAAAATAAAGAAATAAGTATGAGTACAAACATTCAGAGAAGCATTGAAGGCTTCATGACTTTAGGCAGACAGGACGACGGAATGCACTTCTGCGACTTCCAGTGTACGGAGGATGTGACGATGGAACCGTTCAAGGGTATGTTCCACGTGCAGGCTATGCGCGACGGTAACATTTATATCACGGAGAAGCCCAAACGGAAAAGAAACACTCCGATGTTCCGCGACGACAACAGCTCGCTGTCGCTGGGCAGAGACAACAGATACTACTTCGTGTTCTCGCTGCCTAAGGAACGGTTGCATGATTTGCCCGAGGAGCTGGTGCGCCAGGCGGGCGAGATAGCAAGAAAGATGGTGTCCTATTTGTATGACTTAAAAATAATTGACAGGGTATGAGTGTACACGTTATCTATATGCAGGACGGGGCGAAGCATATGCGCCCCGTCACCTCGAGAACCGAATATATGCAGCTGCGCGACTCGAAGATGCAGAAAACTATCCTCAAACAAGTGCGCGACGGCTTTCCAAGTATGAAGAGTCAGCTGCTGCAGATGAACTATTCGTGTCTGCCCAACGAGGATGGAACGCTGAAGGGCAGTAAGCGGATGAGCACTACCGTAGGGATGGATGTGGATCATATCCCCGAGGGACAGATGGAAGCCGTCAGGGAGCGTATCCTTGCCAAGAGGCAGGAATTGGGACTGCTGATGCTCGAAAGGAGTGCCCGAGGCGAGGGCTATCATCTGGTGTTCCGTCGTCATGAGGACTTGACGCAGGAGGACAACCTGCGGTGGGCGAGCCAGCTGCTGGACGTGGACTACGACAAGGGTGCCAAGGACATCACCCGTGTATTCTTTACTACTACGGGCAACAAGGATGAGCTGATGTGGTTGGATGACGAGATTTTTAACGTCAGCGAGAGTGGGAACCCTGCGACTAAGCATGAACATAGTCAGAGTGAAGGCTTCAACACTAACGAAAAGGCTCAACAGCCGTCGCCCGCCAGCCGTCGTGAGATCTCCCCCTCCAGCCGCTACATCGCTCAGGGAGTGATGAGAGAGAAGAACCTGAAGCCGCAGGACTTCCTGGAGGAGGGTGGCCGGCATACGGCTGTAAAGATGCTCCTGCAGGGTGTCGCCCAGTTGCTCAAAGCCGACGAGGTCAACGGGGTGTTGGCAGAACTGATGCCCGACCATTGGGCCGACGAGAACATACAGCAGTTGGTGGCCGACTTCTACCGCAACTACACTAACCCCAGCCAGCGACTATACAAGTATCAGGAGAATCTCTTCACTGAGAGCAGAAGACTGTTTGAGGACGATGCCATGCAGGGCGGACAGGATGACGAGGAAGAACAGGAGAACGCCTGCGCCGAGAGTCAGCCCTCGATACTGAGACGACTGCCACAGGGTGTGAGAGACTCCGTAGAGGCTGCAGGCCAGCAGCTGATGATACCTGTGCTGACGGCTATATGTCCGTGTATCGGCACGCTTGCCACAGGAGTGGTGCTCGATGTCCACGGACAGCGCAAGGGACTGAACCTCATAGCCTACATAGCCGGCGACTTTGCCAGCGGCAAGGGACAGATCGACCCTGTGGTGGAGGCGTGGATGAGTGAACTTGCAGCTATGGACAGAATGTACCAGCAGCAGGAAGATGAATGGCGTGCCAGGAAGCGGGCGGCGAAGAACAAACAGGAACAGCCCGAGGAACCGAAATTGCCCGTGAGATGCCTGACGCTGAACAACACCGTTGCCAACCTGGCTGAACGACTCGCCAATACGGGCGGCAAGCACGCTTTCTCATTCACACCAGAGGCCGACACTGTGGCACAGAAGTGGAGGAGCAGCCTGAGCGACTTCTCCGTGATGCTCAGACAGAGCTACGACGGAACCAAATATGAACGAGAGGCAAGGAGTGCCGATGCCGTCAACGTACACATCGAACGCCTGTTGTGGAACGTCACAATGTGTGGCACACCAGACGCCCTCTACCGCGTGGTAAGCAACTATACCGACGGCTTCCAGAGTCGTATAGCCATAGCGCGAACACCCGACAATACCTTCTTGCCGCTCGACGACAAACCCCATACGCTTACGTCCCGACAGGTTGAGCGAATAGGACAGATAGCCCATCTGCTACCCATGATGCAGGGCGAGGTGGTGCTCCCACGACTCGAGGCTAAGGGAAGGGAATGGGTGGAACGCATCCGGCTGGAGACGATGATGAACGACGACAAGGTGAAGGCACGTCAGCGGTTCCGCGTGTGTGTGACAGCTCAGAGAATGACCTGCTGCCTGATGCTCTGCCGAGTGTGTGAACTGCTTATCCGACAACATGGACTCGCTGGGGCAGAGAAGCAGATGAGGCAGAACCCGACGCTCTGGCGAGATATGCTCATCAAGGCGCAGACTCCATCCATGCTTGCCGTGTACGACGTGATAGCCGACTCGCTCATGGAGAATGCCCTGCACTTCTTCCGTAATCGCATAGAGGACGCTTTTAACAGTCGCAACTATACTGGCTGTCTGGGCGGCGAGAGAAGCAGACGAGGCAGCAACGACACCATCTACGCACGACTTGACCGCCTGTTTACCTTTGAGCAAGCTATGCGGCAGATGGTTGCCGTGAAGGGCGTGGGTGTGACTCACAATAGTGTCCGACAGATGCTCAAGAACTGGTGTAAGCAAGGACTCGCTGACCGAATACAGAATCAGAACTACAAGAAACTAAAATAACTGATGTGGTCATTAAGGTCATGGTCATTAAGGTCATTAACAATTATCAAAAATGGAACTGATATTAACACGTATAGCAAAACGCAAGGGATATACGATAGGCAGACTTGCCATACGAGAGAGTGTGGACGACGTATATCTGGCAGGAAGCAGACGGAAGTACCTCTGCGACACGCTGGAGCCGCCGGCGCTGGAGATGAAGACGAGGGTGGACAGGCAGACGGTATTGCGCTCGGTGAAGAAGGTGAAGGGGCTGAAACCCTTCGCCATACCGGAGGGACGGTATGCGGTGGTGGTGACCCGCTCGCCGAAGTTCGACAAATGGCTGCCGCTGCTCGTGGGCGACCAGAACTTCAACCGACTATTCCAGGGCATACGCATCCATGCGGGCAACACCGCCAAGGACACCCAGGGCTGCATTCTACCTGGCGAGAACCTCAGGAAGGGTATGGTGCTCAACTCCGCCCGATGGGTGAAACGCATCAAGGACCTCATCGTGGAGGCGAAGG
>ONCJ01000036.1 GCA_900316295.1 uncultured Prevotella sp. | reverse complement strand
TTTTATTTTGTTCTGCACACATTATTTAAAAAAAATACGCTTTAATCATTACTTATTACGCATTATTTTCTTACCTTTGCACCCGTTTATACATATTTAGATTAAAGAAAAAGGTAAATAGATACTATGAATTTCAACAAATTCCTGAAGTCACTCTTTGGCGACAAGTCAACACGTGACATGAAACTGATACAGCCATACGTAGACAAGGTAAAGGCTGTATATCCTGAGATACAAGCACTTAACAACGACGAGCTCAGGGCTAAGACAAAGGAGATACAACAGTTCGTACAGGACGCTGCTAAGTCTGAGCGTGAGGAGATAGAACGTTTGAAGAGTACAATCGAAGATACACCCATAGACGAGCGAGAACCTATCTTCAACCAAATAGACAAACTCGACAAGGAGGCTCTCGACAAGTATGAGGAGGCCTTGAACGAGGTGATGCCTGTGGCTTTCAGCATCGTCAAGGAGACTGCACGACGCTTTGCCGAGAACGAGGAGACGGTAGTGACTGCTACTGACTTCGACCGCGAACTGGCTGCCGACCCTAAAAAGGACTTTATCACCATCGATGGCGACAAGGCTATCTATCATAACCACTGGACGGCTGGTGGCAACGACCTGAAATGGGAGATGGTTCACTATGACGTACAGCTCTTCGGTGGTACAGTACTCCATCAGGGTAAGATTGCCGAGATGGCTACCGGTGAGGGTAAGACGCTTGTGGCTACCCTGCCTGTGTTCCTTAACGCCCTTACGGGTAATGGTGTGCATGTAGTGACTGTCAACGACTATCTGGCTAAGCGTGACTCCGAGTGGATGGGACCACTCTATATGTTCAACGGTCTCTCGGTAGACTGTATTGACAAGCATCAGCCCAACTCCGAGGCTCGTCGCAAGGCTTATCAGGCAGACATCACTTTCGGTACCAACAATGAGTTTGGTTTCGACTACCTGCGCGACAATATGGCTATCTCGCCTGCCGACCTCGTACAACGCAGCCATAACTATGCTATCGTCGACGAGGTGGACTCGGTATTGATCGATGATGCCCGTACACCTCTTATTATATCTGGTCCTGTACCTAAGGGCGACGACCAGATGTTTGAAGAATATCAGCCTCTCGTAGAACGCCTCGTAGGTGTTCAGCGCCAGTTGGCTACTAAGTACCTTGCAGATGCAAAACACTTGATTACAAAGGGACAGCAGGAGAACGACAAGCAGGCTGAGGAGGAAGGATTCCTTGCCCTGTACCGCTCATACAAATGTTTGCCAAAAAACAAGCCACTCATCAAGTATCTTTCAGAGGAAGGTATAAAGGCTGGAATGCTCAAAACGGAAGAGTACTATATGGCAAACAACAACCGTGAGATGCCGAAAGCTGTGGAGCCTCTGTACTTCGTCGTTGACGAGAAGCTCAACTCGTGCGACCTTACCGACAAGGGTACGGCATGGTTGGCTGCCCAAGTTCACGACGACCAACTCTTCGTGCTTCCAGACATCACCACTGAGCTCTCGGCTCTCGAGGCACAGACCGACCTCACCGACGAGGAGCGTATCAACAAGAAGGATGAGTTGCTCAATCATTATGGTATTCAAAGTGAGCGTGTTCATACCCTGCAGCAGCTACTAAAAGCATATTGTATGTTCAATCGTGACGACGAGTACGTAGTCATCGACGGCGAAGTGAAAATTGTCGACGAACAGACGGGACGTATCATGGAGGGACGCCGATGGAGCGACGGACTGCATCAGGCCGTGGAGGCTAAGGAGCACGTGAAGGTGGAGGCTGCCACACAGACATACGCAACCATCACCCTGCAGAACTACTTCCGTATGTACCATAAACTGGCTGGTATGACGGGTACTGCTTCTACTGAGGCTGGCGAGTTCTGGGACATCTACAAACTTGACGTTGTGGAGATACCTACCAACAAGCCTGTGATACGTAATGACATGGATGACCGCGTGTACAAGACCGCTCGTGAGAAATATAAGGCTGTGATAGAAGAGATTGAGACTATGCGCAACCAGGGTCGCCCATGTCTTGTAGGTACTACCTCGGTGGAGATCTCGGAGATGTTGTCAAAGATGCTCTCCATGCGTAAGATTCCTCACAACGTGCTGAATGCCAAACTCCACCAGAAGGAGGCAGACATCGTGGCAGAGGCCGGTCGCAGCGTCAACGGACTGGGAGCCGTGACCATCGCCACCAACATGGCTGGTCGTGGTACCGACATCAAACTAACCGACGAGGTAAAGGCTGCCGGTGGTCTTGCAATCATCGGAACCGAGCGTCATGAGAGCCGTCGTGTAGACCGTCAGCTTCGTGGTCGTGCCGGTCGTCAGGGAGACCCAGGTAGTTCGGTATTCTATGTCTCTCTGGAAGACAAGCTCATGCGACTGTTCGCAAGTGAGCGTATAGCCAGCGTGATGGACCGTCTTGGCTTCAAGGAGGGTGAACGTATCGAGGCACCTATGATCAGTCGAAGCATCGAGCGTGCACAGAAGAAGGTGGAAGAGAACAACTTCGGTATACGTAAGCGTCTGCTCGAATACGATGACGTGATGAACAAGCAGCGTACCGTAATCTATGAGAAGCGTCGCCATGCACTCATGGGCGAACGCATCGGCATGGATATCGCCAACGTTATCTGGGATCGTGTCGTGGCTATCATTAACGGCAACGATTACGAGGGATGCAAGGAAGACTGTCTGAAAGTGCTCGCTATGGAGTGTCCGTTCAGCGAGAGCGAGTTCGTCAACACCAACCATGATGAGCTGTGCGAACGTACTTTCCAAGAGGCTATGCAGAACTTCAACCGCAAGACCGAGAAGATACGCGAGGTGGCATGGCCTGTTATCAAACAGATATACGAGAACCAGGGCAATATGTACGAGCGCATCATGATTCCTATCACAGACGGAAAACGTGTTTACAACATACCATGTAATCTGAAGGATGCCTATGACAGCGAGGCTAAGGACGTAGTGAAACAGTTTGAGAAGGTCATCCTGCTCCATCTCATCGATGACAACTGGAAGGAGAACCTGCGCCAGCTTGACGAACTGAAACACTCCGTTCAGAATGCAAGCTACGAACAGAAGGACCCGTTGCTCATCTTCAAGCTGGAGAGTGTGAAACTGTGGGACAACATGATCAATGAGCTCAACAACCGTACCACATCCATACTGATGCGTGGCCAGATACCAGAGATGCAGTCTAACAACGTGCAGGAGGCTGCTCCCGAACAACGCTCACAGAGATACAACGAACAGAAAGACGACCTGACCGACCCTGGACAGCGTGCAGCTGCCGCTCAGGACACACGCGAGGGAGCACGCCCCGTCAACCGCACTCCTATCATCAAGGACAAGATGCCACGCCCCAACGACCCATGTCCATGTGGTAGCGGTAAGAAGTTCAAGCAATGTCACGGTAAAAACCTCAGATAGTGCACAGTTCAGAGTGCATAGTTCATAGTTCTGTCAACCGCTACACAATAATAGCCACACACAAACGTTATTATTGTGTATGAAACAGAAACTCATAATAATAATGATACTGGGTGTACTGCTTACGTACACCCAGAGTCTTTTTTCCCAAACCTTTACCCTGCAAGGTAAAGTATCCGATAAGGATAACCACCCAATAGAGCTTGCCTCGGTCTCGGTAGTGGCACAAGGCAAGATTACCATGACCAATCTCAAGGGCGAATACAGCATGCAACTGCATAGTTCCGACTCGGTAGTGGTACACTATTCTATGGTGGGATATAAGTCAAAGACGCGTGTCCTACGCAATCCCCGAGGCAAACAGACCATACAGATACAACTCGTCGACGACAACCAGCTTGGCGAAGTGACCGTCGAAGGACGAAAGACCCAGCATGGTACCACGCAGGAGATTGACATGAAGCAGGCGAAGACTCTCCCCTCCTCCACTGGTAATGCTGTGGAAGACCTTGTACAGACACAGGCTGGCGTCTCCACCCATAGCAACCTGTCATCACAATACAACGTGCGCGGCGGTTCGTTCGACGAGAACTCCGTATATATAAATAATGTGGAGGTATTCCGTCCATTCCTTGTCCGTAGCGGTCAACAGGAGGGACTGTCGGTCATTAACGCTGACATGGTAGAGAGCGTAGGCTTCTCTACAGGTGGTTTCGAGGCAAAATACGGAGATAAGATGTCATCGGCTCTCGACATAACATACAAGAAGCTCAAGCCACAAGCCGACAAAAAATACTATGCCGAAGGTAGTGTGGCAGCAAGCCTGCTCGGAGCAAGTGCCTATGTGGGCTTCGCAAGCAAGAAGTTGTCATGGCTCAACAGCGTACGATATAAGACAAACCGATACCTGCTCGGAACGCTTGACACCAAGGGAGAATACGACCCAAACTTCCTCGACTATCAGACATTCCTAAGCTGGAAAGTCGCCAAGAGGTGGCAGATTGACGTCATCGGCAACATCTCCGAGAACCATTATAACTTCAAGCCCAAAGACCGCGAGACTCAATTTGGTACACAAGAGAACGTGAAGAGTTTCCGAGTATATTTCGATGGAAAAGAAAAAGATCTCTTCCGCACATTCTTTGGTTCATTCGGATTAACACACTTCCTTTCCAACAATAAAACCAGTTTCTCGCTTATCACATCTGCTTTCCATACAAAGGAGCAAGAGCGATACGACATACAGGGACAATACTGGCTCACACAGACTGAGACCAGTGAGAATCTGGGTGTTGGAACATATATGCAGCACTCACGTGACTATCTGACAGCCAACGTAGTCAGCGTCAAGCTCATGGGCAAACATCGTACTCAGAACCATGAGGTAGAAGGCGGTGCGACATACAAGATAGAACGTATTGAGGAGAACTCACGCGAGTATGAATACCGAGACTCTGCAGGCTATAGCATACCGCATACAGGCGATGATCTGTATATGATATATTCGCTACGTGCAAAGAACAAACTCAACTCCAAGCGTATCGAGGCATATCTACAAGACACGTGGCACTTCCGTTCTGGCAACGACACCCTACCTACGCTCTACACCTTGAACTACGGCGTACGCTTTGCCCACTGGGATTTCAATGGCGAAAGTATCGTGTCGCCAAGGGTTTCGCTCAGTATCACCCCTTCATGGTGTCGCGACCTTACATTTCGTATAGCCGGCGGACTCTATTATCAGGCTCCATTCTATAAAGAGTTGCGCGATACGACAACCATCAACAACATCACTTATGCACGACTCAACGACAAGATCAAGAGCCAGCGTTCCATACACGCCATAGCCGGCATGGAATACCGATTCCGTATGATGGAACGACCATTCAAGTTCTCAGCCGATCTCTACTATAAGGCTTTGTCCAACCTCGTACCCTACTCCGTCAACAACGTACAGGTGATCTATTATGGTGACAACCGAGCCAACGGCCACGCTATGGGTCTCGACCTGAAACTCTTTGGTGAGTTTGTGCCAGGCTCCGACTCATGGCTCACACTCAGCCTCATGGACACTAAGATGAAGCTCAACGGCAGGAGCATCCCCCTGCCCACCGACCAGCGATTTGCCGTCAACCTCTTCTTCACCGACTACTTCCCTGGCACCACCCGCTGGAAGATGTCACTCAAGCTTGCCTATGCCGACGGCCTACCCTTCTCAGCACCACATCGCGAACTCGAGAAGAACTCCTTCCGCGCACCTGCCTATAAGCGCGTAGATATCGGAATGAGCTATCGACTGCTCGATAATAGCGACCGCAGTAAGAAGAGTATCTTTAAGAATATATGGCTTGGAGTAGACGCTCTAAACCTACTTGGCATCAATAACGTCAATAGCTACTATTGGGTGACTGATGTTACGAGCCACCAGTATGCCGTACCCAACTATCTGACAGGTAGACAAATAAACGGTAGAGTGCTCTTTGAATTCTAAAAAACAACGAGAAGACAACTTCTTAAAAAGAGTTAAACAAAGGAAGAAATTACGCATTACGCATTGCGAATTAAGCATTATTTTATTACCTTTGCATCCGCATTTGAGAACAATGTCTGGTGTTCAAATACGAACCCGAAGGAAGGATGGGTGAGTGGCTGAAACCAGCAGTTTGCTAAACTGCCGTACGGGTTCCCGTACCGGGGGTTCGAATCCCCCTCCTTCCGCAGGGGTGTTTTGAACAAAGGCAAGTTCAAGGGTGCTACTCGGTCGATTCATCTAATGGTTAGGATACAAGATTCTCAATCTTGGCATAGGGGTTCGATTCCCCTATCGACTACAAAGGAGTCTAATAGGACTCCTTTTTTGTTTCTCAGTAAATTATAACGTATATGACACCTTTAGAAGAAAGAAACCAGAAATTGGCGGAGAAGATGATAAAGAATCTGAAACGTCGAAACATGGAAGCATTCTACTGCCCCACTGGTAAGAATGCGGTAGAGAAAGTTTCAGAACTCATTGCCGATGGCAGTACTGTGACATGGGGAGGAACGGCAACCGTACGCGATCTGGGAATCCCTCAGACACTAAAGAACAGGAGCACTCTGAATGTGCTTGACCGAGATACCGTAGAGACACCCGAAGAGAAAGTCCAGATGTATCTCAAAGCCTTTACTTCAGACGTATACCTGACAAGTGCCAATGCTATATCGGAAGATGGTGTCATCGTCAATATTGACGGCAATGGCAACCGTGTGGCAGCAATCTCCTGGGGACCCAAAAAGGTCATCTTCGTCATCGGACTTAACAAAGTTGCCCAGACCATAGAAGCCGCAATAGCCAGGGCACGAGGCATAGCTTCCCCTATCAATTCCCAACGCTTCGACATCAACACCCCCTGCAGGATAGACGGGACATGCCACAACTGTAACTCTCCCGAGAGCATTTGCAGCTATGTCCACATCTTGAGAAACAGCAGGAACGGCAATCGACACATCGTCATACTCGTTGGAGAAGATTTGGGTTATTAAATCATACTATATGGAAGACGGACATGGCATGGAAAGTGAAATATAAATGCAAAACGTGTGGATATGAAGCTGAGGTATATGAAGGTCGAGGCTTATTCCGCCAACAGATAACTGCTATATCATGCCCTGACTGCAAGACCATACAGAATATAGTCGTAGGAGGTATTATAGCTGACATTGCGCCGTCATTCAGAAGTGAGGTAGGCAGATTATGTCTGCGATGCGGAAGCAACAAAATTCGTATATGGGATAAGCACACCTGTCCAAAATGTCAAGGGGAAATGGGAGTTACTGGCGAAAGGGAGTTTTGGACATAATTAGGTAATAGTATTCCATAGTTTGATAATAACAAGAACCTTAAAGAAATGATACAACAAATAGAAATCACCTTGAAATCAAAACGTAGAGGGTTCCACCTGGTGACAAATGAGATAACAAGCCAGTTGCCAAAATTGCCAAAGACGGGTATCATAAATATATTCTGCAAACATACGAGTTGCGGACTGAGCATCAATGAGAATGCAGATCCTGACGTACGTATAGATATGGAAACTATCTTCAATCACCTTGTACCTGAGAATCAGCCTGAATACGAACACACCCTGGAAGGTGCCGATGACATGCCCGCTCACGCAAAATCTACGCTGAGCGGCGTCAGCCTGACTATTCCTATCACCGACGGTCACTTAAATCTCGGTACCTGGCAGGGCATTTATTTCTGCGAATACCGCAATTACGGCGGAGCAAGACGACTGGTAGTAACAATCATTGGAGAATAATCCCCTTCTTCTCCAATACTTTATATTGTCTTTTCCTTGCAGGTAAAAAAGTTACGAGTCCTTAAAATATAAGGTAAAGATTTGGGATTGTCGATAAATTCGATTAACTTTGTCGGTTAAAAGCAATAACACGATGAGAAAGAACCCTTTTTTCGAACCATACAACACACCACACGATACCGTTCCTTTCGACCGCATCACGCTAAAAGACTATGAGGAGGCGATGATGGAGGGTATACGACGCGAGGATGAGGAGATAGAACGTATCATCAACAATCCTGAGGAGCCTACCTTTGACAATACCATAGTAAGCGACGACCAGACTAAGGAACAACAGCACTACTATGCCCTGTTGGACCGTGTGGAGGAGGTGTTCTATAACATGCTGAGCGCTGAGACCAACGACGAGATGGAGGAACTGGCGCAAAAGATGAGTCCGATACTGACCAAGCATGCTAACGACATCAGCCTGAATCCGAAGATGTTTGAGAGAATCAAGCATGTATATGAGCATCATAGAGAACTGGACCCAGAGGAGGAGATGCTACTCAACGACACTTACGATGGTATGGTGCGCAGCGGAGCCCTGCTCGACGACGATGGCAAGCAACGACTGCGACAGCTCACCGAGGAAGCAAGTATGCTGACTCTGCAATTCTCGCAGAACCTGTTGAAAGAGGACAAGGCATATACCCTGCATATTACCGACAAGACTCAACTCGATGGTCTGCCCGACACGGCTATCGCCGCTGCACGTGAGGCTGCTGAGGAAAGAGAACTCGACGGATGGGTGTTCACGCTGGATCAGCCCAGCTATGAGCCGTTCATGATGTACTCCACACAGAGAGAACTGCGACGACAGATGTATATGGCGTCAGCCACACGAGGAATCAAGGACAACGACGAGAACAATCTCGGCATCTGCAAACGACTGATCAACCTGCGTAGAGAGCTGGCTCAACTGCTGGGATATGACACATACGCAGACTACGTGATGAAATACCGTATGGCGACGAACACGAAGAATGTTTACAAACTCTTCGACGACCTCATAGATGCATACAAACCGACAGCCATAAAGGAACGTGACGAGGTGAAGGCTCTCGCCCGACAGATTGAAGGCGACGACTTCAAGATGGAACCGTGGGATATGGCGTACTATACTCAGAAACTTAGACTGCAGAAGTACGACTACGACCCAGAAGAGATACGTCCCTATCTGGAACTCAGCAACGTGATAAAGGGTGTCTTCGGACTGGCAACTCGACTCTATGGTATTACCTTTAAGGAGAACAAGGACATTCCGGTATATCATCCTGATGTAAAACCATACGAAGTGTTTGACAAGGATGGCAGCTTTCTGGCTGTGCTATATGTAGACTTCCACCCTCGTAAGGGTAAGCACGATGGTGCGTGGATGACCGAATATCAGGGACAATGGATAGAGAAAGATGGTGAGAACGTACGTCCACACGTCAGTCTTGTAATGAACCTCAGCAAACCTACACCCGAGAAGCCAGCCCTGCTACGTCTGGGCGAGGTGGAGACATTCCTGCATGAGTTCGGCCATTCGCTCCACGGCATGTTCGCCAACACACGCTTTGCAAGTATGAGCGGAACGAATGTGTGGTGGGACTTCGTGGAACTGCCGTCACAGTTTATGGAGAACTTCGTCGTCGAGAAAGACTTCCTGCGCACCTTCGCCTTCCATTATCAGACGGGCGAACCCCTACCCGACGAATTGATAGACAAGATTGTGGCAAGTCGCAACTTCAACTGCGCTACGGCATGTCTCAGACAAGTATCGTTCGGACTGCTCGACATGGCTTACTATACTAAGAAAGACGAGTTCACCGACGACATCATACCTTTTGAGAAAGAAGCGTGGAAGCCTGCCATACTGGGCAAGCAACGCATGGACACATGTATGACTACACAGTTCTCTCACATCATGGCAGGCGGATACGCTGCAGGATATTACAGCTACAAATGGGCAGAGGTACTCGATGCCGACGCCTTCAGCGTATTCAAAAAGGAAGGAATATTCAATCAGGCTACAGCACAACGCTTCCGCGACTGCATACTGTCGAAGGGTGGAACGGAGCACCCGATGACTCTCTACAAGCGATTCCGTGGCGGAGAACCTACCATCGACGCCCTGTTAGAGAGGAACGGAGTGAGCAAAGAGAATTGACTAGATAGACTAGATTGGCTAGATAGACTAGATAGACTAGATAGACTAGATTGGCTAGAAAGACTAGAAAGACTAGAAATACTATGGACGACAAACAACATAAACTGGATCTGAGATACCTACGCATGGCGCAGATATGGGCAGAGAACTCGTACTGCAAGCGACGCCAGGTTGGAGCACTTGTTGTCAAGGACAAGATGATCATCAGCGACGGATACAACGGTACGCCAAGTGGATTTGAAAACGTATGCGAGGATGATAACAACCTGACTAAACCATACGTACTACACGCAGAGGCGAACGCCATCACCAAACTCGCCCGAAGCTCGAACAATAGCGACGGATCGACGCTGTACGTCACAGCCTCGCCATGTATTGAGTGTGCTAAACTCATCATACAGTCAGGCATACGACGGGTGGTGTACGGCGAACGCTACCGACTGGAGGACGGCATCAACCTACTCAAACGAGCAGGAATAGAAGTGGTGTATCTGGGAAATGAATAAGGAGTTAAAGGAGTTAAAGAAGTTAAAGGAGTTAAAGGAGTTAAAGGAGTTAAAGAAGTTAAAGGAGTTAAAGGAGTTAAAGGAGTTAAAGGAGTCAAAGGAGTTTGAATGAACAATAAAAACAGACATATACTACCAATGCTGATGGCACTATGTGTGGTCATCGGTATCGTGATTGGTACATTCTATACCAGTCATTTCTCGGGCAACCGACTGAACATAATAAATAGTGGGAGCAACCGACTGAACAACCTGCTGCATATCATCGACGACCAGTATGTGGACACGGTGAACCTCGACGAGCTTGTCGAGAAGGCGATGCCGCAGATACTGAGCGAGCTCGACCCCCACTCGGTGTATATCAGCGCCAAGGATGTGCAGAAAGCCAACGACGATCTGAAGGGGTCGTTCTCTGGTGTAGGCATCGAGTTTGTCATTCGACAGGACACGGTACAGGTGCAGAATGTCATCAAGGACGGACCTGCTGAGCGCGCAGGTATGCTGGCTGGCGACAAGATAGTAGCTATAGACGGCAAACCATTTGTCGGCAAGACGGTGACCAACGAGGAGGCGATGCACCGACTCAAGGGAGTGAAAGGCACTAAGGTGAAGATAGGTGTGGTGAGATATGGCGAACAAAAGAAAATACACGATTTCATCGTGACACGTGACGACATCGTCACACACAGCATCTCTGCCACATACATGCTCAACGACTCAGTAGGATATATACGCATCAAGAACTTCGGCGAGATGACATACGTAGAGATGCTCGCATCGCTGGCAGAACTATCGCGCGAGGGATTTACCAATCTTGTCATAGACCTGCGCGACAATAGCGGCGGATATCTTGAGAAAGCGGTGCAGATGGTGAACGAGTTTCTACCTAAAGACCGGCTGATAGTATACACCCAGGGGCGCAAGTCACCACGTACCAACTACAAGAGTGACGGACGGGGCAGCTATCAGAGGATTCCGCTCGTGGTACTGATTAACGAGAACTCAGCGTCGGCAGCAGAAATCTTTGCCGGAGCCATACAGGACAACGACCGAGGCACCATCATCGGACGTCGCTCGTTTGGCAAGGGACTGGTACAACAACAGATGGCATTCCCCGACGGGAGCATGATACGTCTTACCATAGCACGCTACTATACCCCTTCAGGCAGATGTATTCAAAAACCATACGTGCCTGGCGACGAGGTGGACTATGCCCAGGACATCGTCAGCCGATACCAGCATGGCGAACTCTTCTCGGAAGATAGCATCAAGCACACAGGACCTGCCTATCACACCACACTTGGCAGGACGGTATATGGTGGTGGAGGCATCACGCCCGACATCTTCATTCCTGAAGACACCACAGCCATAACTTCATACTATCGTGAGGCAGCAATGAGCGGACTCATACTGCAGTTTGCTTTCGCATATACCGACCGCAACCGCCAGAAGCTCTCGACCTATACCTCCGAGACCGCACTTGCTGGCTATCTCGACCGTCAGGGAATGGTAGACCAGTTTGCTACATATGCCGAGCAGAACGGTCTGCGACGCCGCAATCTGATGATACAGAAGTCGTACAAGCTCTTGAGCCGTTTCATCAACAGCAGGATTATATACAACATTCTCGACGAACAGGCATGGAACAAGTATCTCAACAAAGACGACGAGACAATAAAGTCAGCTCTCGAAGTGTTCCAAAACGTAGCTGCCTTTCCTAAGAAACCTATGGTGGCAAAGCCTGCGAAAAAGGTAGCACATTTCAATAAACGTCCATCATCCCGCACCTGATGCGCAATCTAACAAGCAGAAACTACAGTAATCATCATGTCTAAAGCAAGCCTGAGACAATACGTTCGTCAACTGAAACAGATGCATACGACAGCTCAACTCGAAGAGCAGTCTGCCGACATCATAGGCAGACTCAGGGTTGTGCCACAAGTAAAACAGGCGCAAACCATCCTACTCTACTACTCACTTAGTGATGAGGTAGACACCAGACAGCTACTCGACGAACTCGTAAGTGCTGGTAAAACGGTCTTACTACCTGTCGTCATCAGCGACGAAGCCATGGAGCTGCGCCAATATACTGGTCCAAACGACTTGCAAGGTGGTTTCTTCGACATCATGGAACCAGTAGGCGAGCTTTTCACCGACTATCAAAATATTGACGTGGCAGTAGTTCCAGGTATGGCATTCGACAGTCAAGGCAACCGACTCGGACGTGGCAAAGGATACTACGACAGACTGCTCCCCCAGCTGACCAACGCCTACAAGATAGGACTTTGTTTCCGATTCCAACGACTGCCAGGCATTCCCGTAGACGAAAATGATGTCAGGATGGACGAAGTGGTTTGCTAACAACGTTCACCTTACTCCTTCCATAAGATTTCGCTTGAGGAAGAAAGAACGGGCATAAAGGAAATAAGTTGCAACACCTGCGGCATTGGCAAGGGCAACGACAACAAATGTGAACGAATAGCCTAAATGCTCAGCTATGACACCCCCGAGCAGGATGCCAAGTCCCATACCCACATCCCACGACACGAGGATAGTACTGTTAGCCGTTCCTCGTTGACTGTTCTTAGCCACACAAATAGTCATATTCTGAAAAGATGGCCACATGTGACCATTGCCCAGTCCTATAAGTACTGCAGATAAATAGAACACAGGAAGGAGAACTGCAGATAATGAGGAACCTGCAAATAATGGTAAAATGGCAAAAAGGATGTAGCCAACAAGCGAGATTACCACTCCGCTATTGGCATTATGAGTGACCATGCCCTTACGAAGCGAGCGCCCACCATGAAGGCGACTGAGCATGAGTCCGAGTGCACACAACATGAAGTAGGTACCGGTACCACCTGTGATACCAAGTTCTTCCTTACCGTAGATGGCGAGATAGTTGCTCAGCACGCCGAAGCAGAATCCAAAGAATACCATATTGACTCCCAACAACCATCCCCGAAGCAGGAAGAAACGGTCGAGCGAGAGGGGCTGCTTGTTGAGGACAATCTCCCGATCCTTGATGCCGACCGTGGCATCGACAGCCCATCCCAACAAGGCGATGGCAAAGGCAAGCCAGAAGAGCAGCATGAAGTTGTTGGTAAGCTGATAGAGCCAAATACCTATCGTGGGAGCTATCGCCATAGAAAGGTTGTTGCTGAGACCATAGTAGCCTATGCCCTCTGTGCGACGACTCGATGGCAGGACGTCGATGGCTACGGTGGAATTGGCTACTGTCAGGGCACCGAAGGGAGCGCCATGAAGTGTACGGACGATGGCAAAAAGCAGCAAGGTAGAAGCAGCCAGATATCCCGCAAAGAAGATAGAGAACGCACCAAAGCATACCATGAGTACCGTCTTGCGTCGAAAGGAGTCTACTATATATCCACTAAACGGACGAGCGATAAGAGCGGTGACCGTATAACCCGAAAGAACAAGACCTATAATGTCTTTTGTAGAGCCAAACTGTTCACTCAGATAGAGCGGCAGAAGAGGCGTGAGGAGATAGAAGGCAAAGAACAGCGTGAAGTTGGCTGTCATCACCTTACAATAGTTCTTGTTCCAGAGTCGTTCCATATTCAGAGAAAGAAAACTAATTATCGTATCAGGAAATCTGCTATCTGGCGAAGCAGATGGTTACGAGTGTTGCCACCATAGATACTGTGGTTGCGATTGGTATATATCAGTTCGCGGAAGTCCTTGTCTGCCTGTACCAGCGCCTCCGAATACTCGAACGTATTCTGAGGATGTACGTTGTCATCGGCAAGACCGTGGCATATGAGCAGCTCACCATGCAGGTCGGCAGCTCTCTCTATGGGGTTGATGGCATATCCCTCGCCATTCTCCTCGGGCGTACGCATATATCGCTCAGTATAGATGGAGTCGTAGTATTTCCAGTTGGTCGGCGGAGCCACCGCGACACCACGGGCAAACACTCCCCTGCCCTCACTCATCGACATCAACGTACAGAATCCACCGAAGCTCCATCCCCAGATGGAGATATTGTTCTTGTCAACATACGGCTGATTGCCCAGATAGATGGCTGTCTCCACTTGGTCGCGAGCCTCGAGATAGCCAAGGCGGAGATAGATGGATTTCTCAAAATCAGCACCTCTGCCACCAGTACCTCTACCATCTACACATACCACTATGCTGCCCTTGCTGGCGAGATAGTGGTCGAAGAGGGCACCCGAGCCCATGCTTCCGATGCGCCATGAGTTGACTACCTGCTGACTACCTGGTCCGCTATACTGGAACATGACGACGGGATACTGTTTTTGGGGGTCAAAGTCGGCGGGCTTAATCATCCATCCATTCAGGCTGATGCCCTCGGATGTGGTGAAGGAGAAGAACTCTTTCTTTGGCAAGCTGAGCGACGAGAGTTTTTCTACCAGCTGATGATTGTCCTGAATGGTCTGAAGACAGCGCCCCTTGTTGTCGTATATGCTGAAGACGTATGGCGTGTTGGCGTCGCTCCACGTGTTGACGAGATAGGCACAGTCGGACGAGAACAAGGCACTATTCCACCCTTTCCTGCCACAGATAGTGCGCATCCTGCCATTCTTACCTATAGCCACTATCTCCCGTTCGGAAGGCGAATGGGTTGCCACCTGACAATAGGCAATAGACTTCTTCTCGTCAAAGCCGCAAATCTCAGTAATTTCTCCCGACGGAAGACGCATCTCTGAGAGCAGTCGACCGCTAAGATCATACAGATAGAGCTGCATGCTACCACTACGATCGCTGGGCAGGAGGATATGCTTGGGAGTGATGACGATACCCTCGACCACCTCTTCGCGCACATACCTACTGTCAGTCTCCTGTATTATCCTGCGGCACAGGCATGTCTGCGTGTCAGCAAGATATATGTCAAGCTCATCTTGACGACGATTCATCGTGTAGACAGCTATCGACGAGTTGTTCGGTATTGTCTTGATGCGAGGCACATACATGTCAGCATCTATTGGCAAGTCATACTGCGAAGTGGTTGATGTGGCAATATCATAACGCCATATACTGACTATAGCATTGGGATGACCTGCCTTCGGATATTTGTATGAATATTCACCAGGATAGTCAGCGAAGTCCTCGCGTGTGGGTTTACGTCCCTGGAAGAGTTGCAGCGGATAGGTCTCTACCTGCGACTCATCATACCTGATCCAGCTAAGTGACTTTCCGTCGCCGCTCCATGCCATAGCGTTGTTGAATCCGAACTCTTCCTCGTTGACCCAGTCGGGTATGCCGTTGATAATCTGGTTGCGACACCCGTCGGTGGTCACTTGCCGCTCGTTGCCCTCGCCATCAGTCAGGAAGATGTTGTTTTCCCTGACAAATGCTATCTGCCTGCCATCGGGCGAGAATGTCGGTACCTGCTGAGCTCCGTTTGCAGAAAGCGGCACCAACGTTTTGTCGTGCACATTATATATAAAAAAATCGGCAGTAAACGAACGTCGATAGATGCGACGATGATTGGTCTCTATGAGCAGACGGCTACCATCGGGAGAGATGACATAGTCGTCGAAATCCTTCAATACGGACTCAAACTGCGTCACGTCAAACAGTACTGCCACGAGACTGTTGTCACGGAAGGAATAGCGCTCAACCCGTTTTCCATCATCGCTGATACGTGTATAGTCAGAAGTTCCTGGCAGAGGGGTCATGCCGCTGACAATTTCTGCTGCATACCTGCCACTCGTGATGTCGCTGACGGTAAGCTGATTGGCTGACTGTGAGACAGCTGCATTAAGAAGGGCTATAGCCATAAACAAGTATTTTTTCATAATAATCATCATGTTGTTTTGTAACAAACATCGTATAATAAACCGCAAAAGTATGAAAAAAAGAGCACTTTTTACCCTTTTACCCATTTACTTTATTACTTTTTTACCTTTTTACTTTTTTGCCTTTTTACTTTTTTTCTTATCTTCGCATCCGAATTATGGAGCCATATAATGATTTTGGCAGTTGGATAAGACGCCAACTACCATACAGAGTACAAAAGATTTCGGTAGATGCCGGATTTACTTGTCCTAACCGTGACGGCAGCCTCGGCACGGGTGGATGTGTGTATTGCGACAATCGGACATTCAATCCGTCATATTGCGACCGAAGGAAGAGCATCACCCAACAACTGGAAGAAGGTAAGGCTTTCTTCAGCAGGAAATATCCCGAAATGAAATATCTGGCTTATCTACAGGCATATAGCAACACGTATGCACCTATAGAGAAGCTGAAACAAGCATACGAAGAAGCTCTTTCGGTTGAGGACGTTGTAGGGCTGGTCATTGGCACTCGCCCAGACTGCGTGGACGAAGAGAAGCTGGACTATCTCTCTGAGCTGTCACGACGGCTGCCGCTGCTGATAGTGGAATATGGCGTGGAGAGTACCAACGACGAGACCCTCAGACGGATAAAACGCGGACATGACTTCGCTGCAAGCCGCTGGGCAATAGAGGAGACTGCACGAAGGGGAATACTCTGCGGTGCACACGTGATACTGGGACTGCCTGGTGAGAGCCGTGAGGACATGATCAGGCAGGCTGACGACCTGTCACGACTGCCCATCGACATACTGAAGATACATCAGATGCAGATAATACGTGGAACGGCTCTGGCAAGGGAATATGAGAGGCAACCGTTTCATGTGTTCTCTGTAGACGAATATATAGCACTCGTTGCCGAATACCTGAGCCATCTGAGAAAGGATATCGTCGTGGAACGCTTTGTCAGCCAGTCGCCTGCAGACATGTTGATTGCTCCCAGATGGGGACTGAAGAATCATGAGTTTACTGACAAGCTACGCCAATATCTTACAAGGAAGTCTGCGTCTTGAGTAGCTCTTCGTATGTGGTCTTGGGGTGATTCTTCATATACTTACCCACCTTTTTGACGCCTTCGCTGTCAAAGGCATTGCGCTCGAGCGACTGATTGACAATCCATTGTATCTTGGCAATATGCAGGTCGCGCTCTTCCTGAGGACGGCTCTCAAACTGCTTCAACGGGAAAACGCTGATGAGATAGAAGCAGAGAGCATCAGGCAGGACCATCTCCCGGGTCATCAGCCGACGTTGGGATTCGGGATAATGTTTCTGATATAACGGATAATCCTCGCCAAGATACTTGTCAAGCGAAATGGCGATAGACTGGTTGCCGATGACGATACTCTCGTCAATACCGTCAGCCAGCTGCGAATATACCTGTGGTATTTTCATGTCGGGGAACCATTTCTTCAGTTTGGTGAAGGCTGTGTTCAGCTCCTTGTTCAGATCCTCCATGTCGGCATACTGCGTCTCCGCATCAGCAATAAGCATCTGCAGCGTGGTGTCCTGATAGAACTTCAGTAGCTTGGTATTGATTTCGCTGTCAGTAGCAGTACCCAGCTTTAGCACATCCTCTATCAGCGTACGTGTTTCGATGGCATACTCAGTATTCATCTCTTGCAATGCAGAGAAGTCGCCCGTGGTGAGATAGCGGTACTCCAGTCGGTCGTATCGCTCTATCTCTATCATCGGCGCCTGTCCTTCCTCTTCGTTCGACTTCAGATTGAGCTGACAGGCGACACACGACAGCAAGGAAACCAGCAAAAAATAGTATGCTTTTCTCATCGTATTTGTTTTCGACTGCAAAATTAAATAAAACTTTATAAAAACCAAAATTTTTTAATAAAAAAGTTAAAGGAATTTATTTTGTATTCCGCTCGCTTAATCGTACCTTTAGATAAGGTACTTTCGCTCGACAATGAAAATAAAAACGAGTTTTTCTTTTGCATTGTTCTCGCTTAATCGTATCTTTGCACACTTAATAACTCAACTTTCGCAAGTTGAGAGGAGTTAAAGGAGTTAAGGGAGTTAAAGGAGTTAAGGCCTATAGGGAATATTCAAGGAAAAAGACTAACGTCTTTAACTCCTTTAACTCCCTTAACTCCTTTAACTCCAAAAGTTGAGCGAATGCGAAACTTGAATTAATAACAAACGATCGTGAAGAAAGAACATTATATAAGCGTTAAGGGAGCCCGAACAAACAACCTGAAAAACATCAGCATCGACATTCCAAGAGATAAGCTCATCGTCGTAACAGGTGTTTCGGGTTCAGGCAAGTCGTCATTGGCATTCGACACCCTGTATGCCGAGGGACAACGACGGTATGTGGAGAGCCTGTCGTCATACGCACGTCAGTTTCTCGGCAGGATGGCTAAGCCCGACTGTGACAGTATCGAGGGACTGCCACCAGCCGTAGCCATCGAGCAGAAGACCATAACAAGAAACTCACGCTCCACCGTAGGCACCTCCACCGAGATATATGACTATATGCGCCTGCTGTACGCACGCATCGGCAGGACATTCTCGCCTGTCAGCGGACAGGAGATACGCAAGCACTCCACCGAGGACATCATTAAGACCGCCCTCACCTACTCCGCAGGTACTCGTTTCTATGTGCTTGCACCTATTGTCACAGACCATGAGCATGACGTACGGGATGTCTTGACCCGATTCCTAAAGCAGGGATATTCCCGAATGCTGGTGAAAAACGAGCAAGTGGACATAGCAGAGGTGTTAGAGAGGCTGTCTGCAAATGATTTCACGAACACGGACAACATATATCTGCTGATTGACCGCATGTCAGTAGACAACGAGAAGAGCGCCATCTCGCGACTTACCGACTCGTGCGAGACGGCATTCTATGAGGGTCATGGAGCCTGCAGGCTGACGTTCCTGCCATCGAACATCTCGTACGATTTCTCCACAAGTTTCGAGGCCGACGGCATGAAGTTTGAAGAACCGTCTGACAACATGTTCTCATTCAATTCTCCGATAGGCGCATGCCCTACGTGCGAGGGATTCGGCAGCGTGATAGGTATTGACGAGAAGCTGGTGATACCCGACACCACATTGTCGGTATACGAAGGATGCGTACAATGCTGGCACGGAGAGAAGATGAAGATATGGCAGGAGGAGTTCTGCCGAAGAGCGGCAAAGGACAAGTTTCCTATCTTCACACCATACATGGAACTCTCTGTCAAGGAGCGCGACATGCTGTGGCACGGACTGCCTTCAGACAAGCACCGCGACCCTCATGAGCAGGTGTCGATAGATGCCTTCTTCGATATGGTCAGGGAGAACCAATACAAGATACAGTATCGCGTCATGATGAGTCGCTATCGTGGTAAGACCAAGTGCCCCGACTGCCACGGTACACGACTGAAGAAGGAGGCTTCGTACGTGAAAATCAACGGCAAGAGCATCACCGACCTTGTGGAGATGCCGATAGTCAACCTGCTGACATGGTTCGACCACCTGCAGCTCGAGGAGCACGAGGAGAAGATTGCCTCACGACTGCTCGCAGAGATCAGGAGCCGACTGCAATTCATGATGGAGGTGGGACTGGGCTACCTCACGCTGAACCGACCCTCCAACACACTCTCTGGCGGCGAGAGCCAGCGTATCAACCTGACGACATCGCTTGGCAGTTCGCTCGTGGGCTCCTTGTATATACTCGACGAACCCACCATCGGACTACACAGTCGCGACACATTCCGACTGATACACGTACTCCGGGAACTGCGCGACCTGGGCAACACCGTGATTGTAGTAGAGCACGACGAAGACATCATGCGTGCTGCCGACTATATCATAGACATCGGTCCCGACGCAGGACGACTGGGCGGAGAGGTCGTCTTTCAGGGACAAATCGACGGGAAAGAAAAAACCGAAGCCAAGGAAGACAACCGCTCTCACACCCTGCGCTACCTGCTGGGCGAAGACACGCTGGCTGTCCCGTCGTCACGACGCAGATGGAACATGGCAATAAGTCTGACGGGAGCACGTATGAACAACCTCAAGGGCATCAACGCCACATTCCCGCTGAACGTGATGACGGCTGTGACGGGAGTGAGCGGCAGCGGCAAATCGTCACTCGTACGCGGCATCTTGTATCCGCTGATGAAACGCCGACTCGACGAGGTTGCCGACCAGCCTGGCGAATACAAGTCGCTGGAGGGCGACTGGGAGCATATACGGCACGTGGAGATGGTAGACCAGAACCCCATCGGAAAGAGCCTGCGCTCCAATCCTGCCACCTACGTCAAGGCATACGACGAGATAAGGCGCATCTTCGCCGAGACGGCACTCGCCAGGCAGATGGGATTTACCCCGCAACACTTCTCATTCAACGCCGACGGCGGACGCTGTGAGGAATGTAAGGGGGCAGGAGTCATCACCATCGAGATGCAGTTCATGGCTGACCTCACCCTGGAATGTGACGCATGCCACGGCAAACGATTCAAGAAGGACATCCTCGACGTACTGTATCATGGCAAGAACATCCACGACGTGCTGGAGATGACCGTAGGCGAAGCCATCGACTTCTTCACGGAACACAAGAACAAGTCGGTAGTCAGCCGACTGCAACCGCTGAAGGATGTAGGACTTGGGTATATCAAGCTTGGGCAGAACTCATCGTCGCTCTCTGGCGGTGAGAACCAGCGTGTCAAGCTGGCTTACTACATCGGACAGGAACGGCAGGAGCCCACCCTCTTCATCTTCGACGAGCCCACCACGGGACTCCACTTCCATGACATCAGCAAGCTGCTACGAGCCTTCAACGCCCTGCTCGACCGCGGTCATACCATTATCGTCATCGAGCACAACCTCGACGTCATAAAGTGTGCCGACTACATCATCGACCTCGGACCCGAAGGTGGCGACAAGGGTGGCAGCATCGTCTGTCAGGGAACTCCCGAGGACGTCGCAGCCTGCAAAGAGAGCCTTACAGGCAAATATCTTGCAGAAAAACTAAAATAATAGTATAAATATTTTGCCGAGAGCAAAAAAAGCACTACTTTTGCAACCGCAAAATGCGAAAGCACCCCCATTCCGTTGCCGATATGGCTCAGTTGGTAGAGCAACGCATTCGTAATGCGTAGGTCCCCGGTTCGAGTCCGGGTATCGGCTCAAGGCGGAATTGCATATTCCGCTCACGCTCTACAAATTGAAAACAACTTTTCATTTGTTCTCGCTTAATCGCGGAATTGGATATTCCGCTAACGCTCTACAAATTGAAAACAGTTTTTCATTTGTTCTCGCTTAATCGCGGAATTAGCACATCGGTAGTGCATCGGCTTCCCAAGCCGAGGAGGCGGGTTCGACTCCCGTATTCCGCTCAGCACGATGAACGTTGAACGTTCTTTTTTATTTCAAGTCCTTAAAGTCCCTAAAGCCCCTAAAGTCCTTAAAGCCCTTAAAGTCCTTAAAGTCCTTATTTCAATCCTTTCAAGAATTCCAAAATCATCCTCTGGTTTTCCTTGGTACACTCATGTTTCTGCTGCAAGATGTGAGCAGACAGATTGTCCGATGCATCGAAAGCCTTCCACACGTCACGCATTATGCCGAACGACTTCTCCACGCCAGGCAGCGGAAACAGTTTGTCCTCGCTGCCAGCAACGATGAGCATGCGACGAGGTGCCACGAGCGACGCTATGTCGGGATAGTCCAACCAGTTGCGAAGTCCGGGGATAGTGTTGGCAAAGCCGCCATTCTCCTTCCGTCCGTACTTCGTAGTGAGCTGGGCGTCGGTGCTCACCATCCAGCATACGGCACACACAGCCCTGACCTTGTCGCTCAGCGCCGCAGCCATCCACGAGCGATAAGCACCCATCGAGAGCCCCGCCACACCTATCCTGTCAGCATCGACAAACGGCAGGGAGGCAAGAAAGTCTATGGACGCAAGGTCGTCGTAGTGGGTAAAGGCACACAGGTTCACACCAGCCATCATCATGTTGCCCGCTATGATGTCATACTTCTTGCGGTCGGCACCCTCAGCCCTGCCCCTCTCGCCCCATAGCGGCATGTCTATGGCAAGCACCACAAAGCCGTTCCGTGCGAGATAGTCGCCAAGATACTGACCCTCATACAGCTGCTCCACCCACGAGTCGGCATCCGCCATCACCTCAGGGCTCACGCCAAACGGACGCACCACCTTCTCCTTGCCTATCGTGAGGTGAGCCCCATGATCGTGCATGACGACAACAGCCGGCATCCTCCCAGCGTTCCCGTTCCTGTTATCGTTACCGTTATCATTATCGTTACCGTTACCGTTATCGTTCCTGTTATCGTTATCGTTCCTGTTATTGTTCCCGTCAGGTACGAGCAGGTAAGCCTTCACCCTATACCATCGGCTCAGCGCAAGCTCAATCTTCTGAGCCTTGTAGCCATCCCTCTGTTCCTCGCCCAGCAAGCGCATGTCCCAGTCCTCAGACAGAGGCGGACGCACGCCCATACACTCCATTATCTTCATCCTTGCCGCCGCCTTCCATGCCATCTGTTGCAATCCGCGCATGGTGCTTGGCGCCATCACCGTAGAGTCCACATCGCCCACCCCTCCCAGCAGACAGATGTAGTTCCTGTACGCCAAGGGATAGTCCAGTCGGCTCTGCAGCGAGTCGATATACACAGGCAGCTCGCCCCTATACTCATGCCCCCAGCTGTCCTGCGCATTAGCGGCAGCAGACAGGAGCACAAACAATAATATCACAATTATTCTCCCCATGATGCTATTTTTTTGACCCTAAGGACTTTAAAGACCCTAAGGACCCTAAAGACCTTAAAGACCCTAAAGACCTTAAGGACCTTACAGCCCCTAAAAGCCCTTAATCAGAATCCTCTATTTTCCTTTCTTACCCTCATCATTCTTTCGGAGAAGCCGCCTTGTTGCACGAAGTCCCTTTC
This sequence comes from uncultured Prevotella sp., assembly GCA_900316295.1. Taxonomy (GTDB): domain Bacteria; phylum Bacteroidota; class Bacteroidia; order Bacteroidales; family Bacteroidaceae; genus Prevotella. The sequence goes on along the minus strand of ONCJ01000036.1, from coordinate 2,116 downwards.
CAGTCGCTCCAGCTGTTTAAAGAGCAGGTAGTCAGCCTGGTATATCAAGACGATAGCCATGTTGGCGATAGTTTCCGCAGGTCGTGTCTCACAGAGGTTCATGAAGAACCCCGCATCGTTGTGCGTGCGTCCAAGGTCGCGCATGGCATTCCATTCCGTCGAGCCCTCTTCCCACTGGCGGTGCCCGCGTGTGCGCAGATAGTCGATATAGTCTTCAAGCAGCTCCTTCAGACTCGCCTTCGCCACGTTCACCAGCTTTATTTCCGTCTTTGCCGAAGTGGCAGACGCTGCACACCCCTCAATGATGTTCTGCTTGCCAGAGCGAGCCGCCTGCACCATCTGGTCGATGGTGCGATCACCCTTCTGCAGAAAGTTATGGCAGAAGAAGTACGTCATCTCGAATATCACCTCCGCCTTCTGATAAGACAGCAGTTTGCGATAGTTGCCCAGGTGTCGTATAAGCTTTTCCGGCATGATGATAAATGTTTTTTAGTTGTTATTATTATTATTGTTTTAATGACCTTAAAGTCCTTAAAGTCCTTAAAGCCCCTAAAGCCCCTAAAGTCCTTAAAGACCTTAAAGACCTTAAAGACCCTAAAGTCCTTACAGCCCTTACAGCCCTTACAGCCTTTTCCGCCTACAAAAATACAAAAAGTTCACGATAACGCACATGCCATCATGTTTTTTTTCAGGAAAAAAGATTAATGCGCACAGCGTGGGCGCTTTGGATGAAGTTTTTTTTACCCTAAAGACCTTAAAGCCCCTAAAGACCTTAAAGACCCTAAGACCCTAAAGAAAATTTTAAAAAATCATGAAAAAGACAATTGAAATGATGAAGGCAGCCCTCATGCTGCTCGTAGTAATGATGATGGGTATGACCATTACCTCATGTAGCGACGACGACGACGACAAGAGCTCAGACTGGCCATCAAAATTTACCCAGAGTATCACGGTAAACGGTGAAAGCATTACCATCGACGGGGTTGTGTACTATGAAGATTCTTGGGGAGATGTGGAGTACTATATCTTCTATGGTTATAATGAGGAGACGAGCCGGGGTTTTGAAATCTGCATTCCAAAGGTTCACATGGGCAAGAAGCTCGACCTGACCAAGGACCTCCGCCCATCGCAGAACTCGCCTGTGACAGTATCTATTGGTCGCACCATGGCATACGGTGACGGAGCATTCGAGAGCGGCAGCTATTTGATAGCCACCCTCGACGGCACCAACCTGAAGATCTATGGCAAGGGCAAGGCACTCAAGCTCCAAGCAAGGATAAGGACGCATTCCAGCCATTCACCTTCGAGATCAGCTTCTCGGGCAAGGTTGTGAAAAGTGAGCCGAAATAATTACACAAAAGGGACAGTCCCCTTTGTGTAGAATCGAATACACACCATAAGCAAAAACTTCGGATGTCGCTATCGTGGCATCCGATTTTTTTTTTTGAACGTTGCGAGTTTTGGAGGAAAGCCCCTAAGGCCCTAAGGCCCTAAAGACCTAAAAACCCTAAAGAATTTTTTTAAAAAATTATTTGCAGAAAAGATAAAAAAGTTTTAATTTTGTCGCAGTTATCAATAACATTACAAATTTTGTTTAACCTAAAACCTATAAAGATCATGAAAAAGACAATTGAAATGATGAAGGCAGCTCTCATGCTGCTCGTAGTGATGATGATGGGCATGAGCATGGTTTCATGTAGCGACGACGACGACGACATTGACTGGCCATCTAACTTTACCCAGAGTATCACGGTAAACGGCAAAAGCATTACCATCGACAGGGCTGGGTACTATGAAGATTCTTTTAAAGATGTGGACTACTATGAATTCTTCGCCTATAATGAGGCGACGGGCCGGGGTTTTGAATTCAGCATTCCAAAGGTTCACATGGGCAAGAAGCTCGACCTGACCAAGGACCTACGCCCATCGCAGGACTCGCCTGTGACAGTATGTATTGATCGCACCATGGCATACGGTGACGGAGCATTCGAGAGCGGCAGCTATGTGAAAGCTACCTTCGACGGCACCAACCTGAAGATCTATGGCAAGGGCAAGGCACTCAAGTATGATAACTATATATCTTCGGAGATAGAAAAGCCGTTGGCTCCAAGCAAGG
>ONCJ01000031.1 GCA_900316295.1 uncultured Prevotella sp. | reverse complement strand
TTGTCTAAACGGTCTTGCATTTCCAGAAATGTTGTTTCTTTCTGACGTTCTGCCATGCTTAGTTGTGTTCTTACCAATTCGCCTAACGAATGAACGTTCGCGGATAGCATGTGCAATACTTCCTTTATATATCTATTAATTGTACGAGCCTCAACCCTCGGAAAATCGTAATTGTACTTTCCACATAACTCCATAACTCTTTCGTCGAGTATCGGCACAACTATCTCGTTGCCCGTCTTTGTCTGCTGAAGCACTATCACATTAACCCCGTTGGGGGTCACTTTGAAATTGTCTTTTGTAAAATGTGCATAGTCGCTGACTCGTTGAGCTGACAAATAACCAAGCATCCAAACGTCACGGACTTGCTCACGCACACCATCCAACGGCATATTATAAAGAGCGTTTATTTCATCATCAGACAAAGCAACCTCCGCACGTTTCTCTTTGTCTTTAACTTCACGCTCACCCCACACAGATACACTTATTAAATTCTTGTTCTTTTCGTCAATGGCTGCAGCGTTACACAAACGCCTAAAACAAAGAACCTGCTTGTTGATGGTCTTCGGCATTAAGCCCTGCTTTTCAAGATAACAAACAAAACCGTCTGCAAACTTCTTGTTTATCTCGTCGAAGGTCATGCCGGACGGACAATAACCCTTCAGAAACCTTCCGAAAGAACGCCATGCCGTAATGCTGCCTTCTCTGTATGTCTTTGCACCACGCTTTTGCCGTATCGTTCCATCAGATATGCCAGACAAAAAGTAATCGTAATAGTTTACGATGATGCACAAACGCTTTTCTTCTTCCTCTCGTTTGCGTTTCTCCACGTCTTCACGTGCCTTGATTGCATCAGCATTGACAACATCCAAAATGGCATTTTCCAAAATCGGTTTGTCTTCATTCCTGCTTATAACTTTATGCTCAAACAGATCTTTAACAACACCCTCAACTTTAACCATCATACTTTGCACCTCTTTCCCTTTCTCGGTTGCAAAGAACTGGATAAGTGCTTTTGTGTTGTTCTCTGTCTTTCGCCACGTTTCGACATCAACGTTAATGCCTGAACATATCCACCAAGATATGTTTAACTTTGGTCGGTTCACTCTCAAATAAAGGCTTGCTGTACCTTTCTTTTGGGTTGTCCTTAAAAAAAATTTTGCCATAATATGAAATTTTGCTGTTTAATTATGGCACAAAGTTACAACTATTTTATTAAACGGCAAAATTGAAAATGTAGCAAAAATGTAGCAGAAAATTAATCTCAAAATGTGCAAAATAAAATAAGTGATTGAAAATCAATCACTTATCTTTTGGGTGCCCGGTGGGACTCGAACCCACGACATTCAGAACCACAATCTGACGCTCTAACCAACTGAACTACGGGCACCATAATGATTGCTTCTTATGGAGGCTGGGGAGTAGTCCCGTGTGCCTCTATCTGAAAAGCGGTTGCAAAGGTACGAATTAGCGGGGACAATACAAAGAAAAAATCAATTTTTTTTTCAAATTGTCGAGCTAAAGTCCCTTGTTTCTTTGTTATTTTGCCTTTTCTGCAGGTGCTGCTGGAGCCTCTTTGCTTGCTGCAGGTGCTGCTGCCTTTGCGTCCTTCTGGCCTGCTGCTTGCTTCTGCTGGCTTGCTCCGAAGTTAGGCAGGTTGTTAGGATTGGTTGTGCTGCTTTCTGTAGCTGCCTTCTCTACAACGCTGCTGTCGGTAGTTGCGGTAGGAGCGACATATGCGCATACGATGCTACATGCTACCATGAGTGCTGCAAGCGTCCATGTCGCTTTCTCTATAAAATCGGTGGTCTTGCGTACTCCCATGATGGCATTGGAAGCCGAGAAGTTAGATGCGAGGCCGCCACCTTTTGACTCTTGGATGAGTACGATGCCAATCATCAGAATGGCTGCGATTACGATAAGAATCACGAATAGTGTGTAAAGTCCCATTTTTTTCTTTATTTTTTATTACTATTTTGTATCAATTTCTCCAAAAAGCGGATTTGGTCTGCAAAGTAACGATTTTTTTTCGGATAAACCAAATTTAATCGCTGAATAATTTCCAAAGCCTTTGAATATCTACCTTGTTTGATGTATATACGGGCAAGTGTTTCGGTGAAGAATCCTTCTTCTGCGTCTTCGCCCACATCGGATTTGTCTTCATTGGCAGGTAGGAATTCGAGCTCGTCTTTCAGGTCGAAGTTGCCTTTGCTGACGTTGATAAAGTCGTCGATGAGGTTCTGCCCCTTCATGGTGGGCGCATTCGCCTGTTCTTTCTCGTCTTCTTCGAGCTCGAGCAGATAGGCGACATAGTCGATGGTGGCGTCTGCTGGTGTGGGCTTGCGACTTTTCTGTGTACGTTGTTCCTGCTCATCGGGTATGTTGCTCAGGAACTTGTCTATGAGTGTTGCTGTCCTGTCGCCGTCTTCGGTATCGTCCTTATCTTTATGGTCTGCCGTAGGTACTTTGTCTTCAGCCTTTAGCCGGTAGTGGGCGGCTTCAACCAGCTGGAACAGAACCTTGCGATCGGTGATGTAGATAGCTGCGCGCCGCAGTTCTTCATCGAAGGTGGGGTCGTGCAGGAGATATAGGTTCTGGAGCAGTAGCAGTCGTGCCGTCTGGTGGTAGGGATGGCGTGCAATGAGTTCTCGGAGAGCAAAGAGGCTCTCTTTGTTCATTTCTTCCGGATGTTGGATGAGATATGTCAGATTCACGGTCGTCGGAAGTTTTTACCAGTTAGCTACTGTTGCGTTGAATATTTGTTCGGTGATGTCCTTTACCATTTGTTGTACAAGGTCATCTTGTACGCTGTTGAGGCTAAGGTTGGAGTCGTAGTATTGTGACGCGGTAAACTGTTTCTCGAAGTCTTCTGCGTGGTTAACATTGTTGGTAAACCTCACATTGACAGTCATTGACAGCTCTACCTGTGCAGAATGGCCCTCGCTGGATACCGACTTGTTACGCTGTTGGTATTGGGTTATCTCTCCCTCTATTTTCAGGTCGCCATTGCGTTTCACCTGTTGCAGCTTGGTGTGGCTTGAGTAGATGTCTCTCAGCGCATTATTGAACATTGGCCCCATAGGTCCCCAAACGTATGTGGCACGGATGGGGAAGTCTACTATCTGTATGGTCTTGGTCTTGGTATAGTCGATACTTGCGCCATTGAATTTATATGATACGCTGCATGCCGACAATAGTAGTGTTATTGTCAGCAGGGTGAATAGCCTGCGATGTCGGCTGATCATGCTTCGGTGTATGGTAGTGATGTCCTTGTTCATGTCTTGTCAGTCTTTTGCGGTCTCGTCCTCAAGATTATATAGTTTTAGTTTGCGATAGAGTGTTCTGTCGGATATGCCCAGCTCCTTGGCGGCTTTTTTCCTGTTGCCATTGTTCCGTTCCAATGCCTTGAGCAGAACTTGTTTGCCTACCTCACTTAGGTTTAGATTTTCAGGCTCGGAGATTTCTTCTGCAATAGCGAAATCATTTTGTTGGGTGTTGGATGATGGGTGAGGGGTGATGGCAGTGGTGTTGATAGGTGCTATGGCTGACGGATGGGGAGCTGGTGAGAAGGCTGCGGCTCCGTTCAGGTCTCTCACCTCTTCCATTTGTCTTCTCACGTTGTTGAGCTCACGTCTTAGGTCGCTGACATTGCCCCTAAGTTCGTAAAGTATCTTATACAGGATTTCTCTCTCGCTCTCGTATGAATGCTCGCTATTGTTGTTGATCACAGCGAGTTGCATACTTTCCTTGTCTTGTGGAATGTATTGTAGTAGTGTCTCTCGCCCAATCTCACGTTCTGGACTGAGGATAGACATCTGTTCGGTGATATTTTTCAGTTGCCTAACGTTTCCTGGCCATTTGTAGTTGAGCATTATTTGTTTAGCTTCTTCAGACAGTGTTACCTTAGGCAGTCTGTATTTCTCTGCCATCTGCATGGCAAAGAGTCTGAACAGCAGTATGATGTCCTGTCCGCGCTCTCTGAGCGGGGGCATCTGAATGGGAATGGTGTTCAGCCTGTAGTAGAGGTCTTCACGGAAGCGTCCTTCGCTGATGGCTTTCTGCATGTTGACATTTGTCGCGGCTACTATACGCACGTCGGTCTTCCTTATCTCTGTACCTCCTACTCGAATATATTCGCCAGTCTCAAGCACTCTTAGCAGGCGTGCTTGTGTTGCCATTGGCAGCTCGCCTACCTCGTCGAGAAAGATGGTTCCTTTATTGGCGATGCCGAAATAGCCTTCACTTTCGCCTACAGAACCGGTATATGCTCCTTTCTCATGCCCGAAGAGCTCGCTATCAATGGTTCCCTCAGGTATAGCTCCGCAGTTTATCGCGAAATATTTTTCTCGTTTTCTTGGTGAGTTGTCATGGATGACTCTGGGTATGATCTCCTTACCCACGCCACTCTCGCCTACGATGAGTACGCTAAGGTCGGTTGATGCCACTTGCAGTGCGACATCAAGGGCATGGTTCAGGGCATCATTGTTTCCTACGATGCTATATCTTTGTTTTATTTTTTGTAGTTCAGTAGTATTCATATTGGCTGACAAAATTACATATTATATTTGAAATAACTGCAATTTTGACATATTTTTATTATTTTGTCTTTATGAGCATCAGTCCGATAGCAGTCCAGATAAGTTCGCGTACTCTAACTAATAATGCTACAAAGATAGCTGCGTTCAGGGCTGCTTCGGGTGTTAGGCCGAGCCCTAACCCTGTTATGCTCATCAGAAAGCCTCCCTCTCTGCCTCCCAGTTGTAGTGGCATGAAGAAGAGCATGTTGGCTATGAGCGTAGTGAAGGATATGATGAGTATGCAGTCGATATAGTTGACGCAAGGCATGAGTACCAGGAGGATGAACATGATTTCAGCGGCGGAGCATATCCTGCATAGCAGTTCCAGTCCTACTGCGCTCCAGAATGTCCTTGGATTCTGATTGTGCAAGGCTGCTATCTGTTGGTCTATACGGTCGAGTTGTTGTTTGTGGTCGTTGATGAATGGTATAGCCCACTTTTTTATATAAGGTATGTGTCTTAAGAGGTCCATACCTCTGACAGCCAGTCCTCGCTTGTAACCTTTCATAAAGAACCATATAGCGGTGGTACAAAAGGTCGCCATAGCTACTGCTATGAGAATGGTGACGGTTGTCGGCTGATGGATAATGAAAAAGAGTGGTATGCTAAGTAGCCAAAACCAGAAATGGCTGAAAATATGAGTCATCACATATAGTATGACCGATGATGATGCACGCTCGGTTCCAATCTTTGGTGAGAGCATCATGATGCGATAAGGCTCTCCTCCCATCAGTCCGCCTGGCGTGGCATAGTTGAGCGCAAACCCTGCGACAGTTACCTTATAGAGCCAGAAGGGGGAGAGGCGAGGAGACGAGGAGCGTGGAGTGGGAGTTGAAGAGCGGTGGAGTGTGGAGTGTATTATTAGCCACCACGATGTGGTGTTGAAGACATAGAGAAATGCCCACAAGAGTACTACAGCCACAAACCAGTAGCCTGCATGACGCACTCCAGCCCACACCTGTGTAAAGTCGAGCTGTATCACCATCAATATCAACACTATGATACCGATGCCGAAGAATATGTTCTTATAGTTTCTCCTCACGATTCTTAGGCACGTTAAACCTTGCCTTCTCGCTATCGTCTTTCCGGTCTTTGTATAGTTTTTTTAGAGGATTGGCCAGTGGCGCGTCATATTCGGTTCTGTGATGTGTGATGTCGATAGCGTTATATATAGCATGTCTGACCTTGTTACTGTCGTTTTCGAATGTCTCCAAAGTCTGCGTGCCTTCGGTTAGCATAGGTGCAGTGACAACCAAAGACATGCCAGCGATATACTTCACGCTGTCGTCTACTGCAATATTCTTGAAATGGGTTTCTCCTTGCTCGTTGTCGGTGGCAATCACAGCATCAAACTCGAGATGTCGTGCGGCGCTAAAGAAGTCACCTGCTGCGTATGGTCCATAAGCCTGTATGCTGATGTCGGTCAGTTGCTTAATTACTGGTGCGAAAATGGTGTCCTCCTTGGATGTGTTGGCAAGGATTGCAATTCTTGGGTTGGATATGCGGAAATCGCGCTTCAGGCTCAGATGTGTTTGTTCAGCCAATGTCTTCACCTGCTCGCTGGTCAGTGAACTCCGCTGGTATGGTGACAATACCATACGCAGATTTTCGGTCAGCAGCATTGTGATACCCTTATCTTTTTCGTTTAGCAATTCCTCTATGCCGAAGGTTGCGTCTTTTCCTTCAGTAGGGGGTATTACTGTCAAAGCGCCAAATCGTCCATTCTGATAGTCAGCTACCAGTTGTTGGTCGATCTGCTCGTATGCTACTGGTGTAAACATTTCCAGCATTAAAGGGTCAGAGATTACATTTTTAGCGATATCCAGTTTGCTGTTTACTATTGCTACTCGTGTCTTTTCCATTGTGTATGTTGTTTTCTGATTTTATTATCTCTGTAGAGTTTATTATAGTTTCCAATCGTCGGATGATGTTTCGTTTCTTTTTCCCTGGGGCATATACGAAGGCAAAGATAGTGGTGGTTGGCTGTTCTGGTGTGCTGTTGGTAGCTGGTGTCCTTCGGTCGGGGCGGTTGATGGTATGCATTATGTATGGTCCGCCCATGTCGTCGCCTTTCATCTCCCAAAGTCCTCGCTCCTCATCCCTCGCTCCACGAACCATATACATCTCATCTGTCTCACCCTTGATATTTGCTTTCAGTACGCTGTCTATGTTCTCATGGGTGGTAATACATATCGAGTGCATGTCGTTGCCGTCATTGCGGGCTATCCACAAGAATCCGTCTGTCTGTTTGCTTGCCTGCATGTCAGCAGGTATTGGCATCCTTATTCCGAACCGTTCTTGTATCAGCCGCTCCATTTTCTTGTTTGGGTGCTCGCTGATGTGTCTTCTTGTGATAGCAGACTCATGGCTCATGATGAGTCGTCTCAGTTCCTTGCCTGCATTGCCTCGTTCCATCGACGAACGCAGTTTCTTTATGTCAGGTGCCAGCAGATGGATTATGATCTGTGGCTTGGCGTTTACGTCTTGCTCGTATCTAATTGCCACTTGACGATATTGCTCCTCATTGAGGTCTACAGTTACCAGATTCCTGCATGTCGGCTGGTTTGGCAGGCTATTTATATACGTCACGTCGAATATCGGCTCTTCTTGTGGTAGTCCATGCATTGGCAGACTCAGCTGCTCAACTACCAAGGCACATGCGTCAGAGTCTTGTCCTACTACTATTACCTCGTACGGCCTGCCGCCACTCGTAGGCATCATGCCATTGCTGTCAGAACATGCTGTCAGCAACATCGTGAGGACGATCAGGCAGAAAGGTATAGTATGTCTCATCCCAGTATTTACTTTTTCTCTGCTCCCCGACGTGTCGACAATAGTCCACAGGCAGCGTATATGTCCTGTCCGCGACTCGCTCTGATGGTGGTGAAGATTCCATGACTGGTCAGATAGTCGCGCAGCCATTCCATCTTCTCCTCGCTGGCACCATGTAGGTCGACGTCAGGAATCTGGTGGAAACGTATCAGATTGATACGGCAATCCAGTCCTGCAAGTAGCGTCACCAGTGCTCTGGCGTGAGTCTTCGTGTCGTTGACACCACCGAAGACAATATATTCGAACGACAGACGGCGCTGATGTGAGAAGTCGTAGTGATGGAGTAGTTCTACGACATCTTCTATTGACATACCCTTCTCTGCTGGCATCAGCTCTTGTCGTTGTTCAGGCAGAGGCGAGTGCAGACTTATTGCCAGATGACAGTCACTTTCCTCAATGAATCGTTTCAACTTGCCACGTATACCCACCGAGCTGACGGTTATGCGTTTCGGGCTCCATGCCCACCCGTAGTCGGCAGTGAGAATCTCCGTAGCTTTGAGCACATTGTCAAGATTGTCCATCGGTTCGCCCTGTCCCATGAAAACTATGTTAGTCAGTAGGTCTCTTTCTGGCAGGGCGTATATCTGGTTGAGAATGTCAGATACGGTGAGATTGCCCTCAAATCCCTGCTTACCAGTCTGGCAGAACAGGCAATTCATCTTACATCCCACTTGGCATGACACGCATAGCGTAGCTCTGTCGCCGTCAGGAATAAACACCGTCTCAACGTACTTGGTGACTGATGTTGAGTGTGTGTTGTTGGATGATACAGGGAATAAGTATTTGATAGTTCCGTCTTGCGAATACTGGGCATCAACAGGCATCATTGCCCCTATCTCGTATTCTTCCTTTAGGCGTTCTCGGTTGGCTTTCGAGATGTTAGTCATCTCGTCAATGCTCGCCACGTGCTGACCATAAAGCCACTTTGCCATCTGTCCACCCGTAAAGGCAGGCATACCCATCTCTGTCGCCACTTGCTTCAGTTCGGTGAGGGTCATCCCAAGTAGTGGTTTCTTTATGTTGTCCATAATGTGTTTTGTCTTTAATGATTGCAAAAGTACGATTAAGTGAGAGAAAAACCAAATTTTCTTTGAGCTTTTCCGAACGAAAGTACTTTCGGCGAAGCCAATGGTACGATTAAGTGAGAGAAAAACCAAATATATTTGAGCTTTTTCTTTTGATATTCGCCAACGAAGTCTTACCTTTGCACAAATAAAAAAACATAGACGATGAAGATAAAAGGTATGGTGGATTGTTTTCTGCCTTGCGAGAGTGTTGCTGATGTAGAACGGGTCTTGCCTCAGTTGAGGAATAGCAAGGTGATTCATCATATATTTCTATTGGTGAAGGAAGCCGAGGGACTCTTGGATAGTGAACTGCCCAACTGTACGCTGATCGCAACAGACAATGTGTTGTCGTCGACAACCATGGAGCTGATGGTACAGCATACTGAGGCAGAGTTTGCCCTGTTGTGTCTGAAGACGACACCTTTTACGATAGGATATAAGGGTCTGGAACGAATGGTGAGGGTAGCACAGGACACGGCTGCCACATTATTATATAGTGACCATTATTCTGTTGAGGCTGGAGAGGTGACACGTCATCCTGTAATTGATTATCAGATCGGCAGTATACGTGACGACTTTGACTTTGGCTCGCTGGTATTGCTCAATGCTGATGCTATGAGGCGATGGAGTGAAGGACAGAAAGAGACGTCTCGTTCTTGGCAATTTGCAGGCTGGTATGACGTCAGACTGTCGATGAGTAGACAGGGACCTGTGGTACACCTGAATGAATTCTTATATACAGAGGAAGAACACGACCTGAGGGCGAGCGGAGAGAAACAGTTCGACTACGTCAACCCACGCAACCGTGAGGTGCAGATAGAGATGGAGCAGGTGGCAACTGAACATTTGGAGACCATTGGCGCCACCGTTGACACTACGGCATATACCCAGCCTGACTTTGATGAACAGGCATTCGACATTGAGGCTTCGGTGATTATACCTGTCTTCAATCGTGAGAAGACCATTCGTGATGCCGTGACATCAGCCTTAGGTCAGCATACCAACTTCCCCTTTAATGTTATCGTGGTAGACAATCACTCTACCGACCGTACAACGGAGATACTCGAGGAAATAAAACAAGCCTCGCAGTCGCTTATACATATCATCCCCGAACGCAACGACCTGGGTATAGGCGGATGCTGGAACAGGGCTATCAACGACGACCAATGCGGTCGCTTTGCCGTACAGCTTGACTCCGACGATTTGTATTCTTCACCAAACACCCTACAGACTATCGTCGATGCTTTCCATAAACAGAAGGCGGCGATGATAGTAGGATCGTATAGAATGTGTGACTTCGAGCTCAACACCCTGCCTCCAGGACTTATCGATCATAAGGAATGGACCGATGAGAATGGCCCCAATAACGCATTGCGTATCAACGGACTCGGTGCACCTCGCGCATTCTTTACGCCATTGGCTCGCCAATTGAGCTTCCCGAATACCAGCTATGGCGAGGATTATGCTATGGGTCTGGCTTTCAGCCGTCGCTATCGCATAGGCAGGATTTACGATGAGCTCTACCTTTGCCGGCGATGGGGAGGTAATAGTGACGCAGCTCTTAGTCTGGATAAGATCAATGCCAACAACCTGTACAAAGACCGTCTGCGTACCATAGAGATCCTTGCGCGTCAGCAGATGGCTGATGGCAAGCTCGACACACGGCATGAGAATAGTCTGCATCGTTTCTTCATACGTCAGATAGAGAAGTGGCAGGATGCAGGCAAACGCTATAGGGACCTACAGAACGTGATGATAAGTGAGCAAGGCGAATGGAAAGTACAGTTCAATCCTGCTCGCATTGTGAGTACAGGAGCCAGCATAGACAAGAAGACTATAGCCAAGCGACCCTGTTTCCTGTGTGCCGATAACCGACCAGAAGAGCAGATTACGAGAGTTCTCGATAATGGATTTGAGCTGCTTGTCAATCCCTTCCCAATTCTACCGGTACACTTCACTATACCATTGCTCAAGCATGCTCCACAACTCATCAGACCATACTATGGAGAAATGCACCACCTGTTGGAGATGTATCCTGACTTGATGGTGTTCTATAACGGACCGAAATGTGGAGCCAGCGCTCCTGACCACATGCACTTTCAGGCTGGCACCAGCGGACTGTTACCCTTGCAACAGGCATGGGGCAGACTGAGTCGTGAGCTGGAAGTTGTTGTGGCACTGAGTGATGACGAGGATATCTCGTTGATTCATGAATATGTATGTCCTGCCTTCCTCATTCGTAGCCGCAAACAGAAGAATGACGAGAAGATGTTCGGATGGCTGTATGAAGCGATGGGACGAGTGTCAAGAGACGAGAGTGGAGAGAGTAGGAACGAGGAGCCAATGATGAATATCGTGGCTTGGCGTCAGGGCGATGAGTATCTGTCAGTGGTGTTCCCGCGTCGCAAGCATCGTCCCGACTGCTACTATGCCGATGATGACAGCCAGCGATTGGTAAGCCCAGGTTCACTTGACATGGCAGGACTTATCATCACTCCTCGACAAGAAGACTATGAGCGACTGAATACGGCTGAGATACAAGCCATCATCGACGAGGTGGCTGTGACCAATCAACAGGCACAGGCAATAGCCGAGCAAGTACGTGTGCTTGGGGCGGATACAACGGTTGATTTCCCTGCCAAAAAAGCACCTCAGGTTTCGGTGGGTATTATCTCTGCCAGCCGCATTCGTTTCCGACTGAACAATATATACCTTGCCAAGGGCGAACAGCTGATGGGTACGCAGGAGGTGGAATTTTCTGAAGGTGGTATCAAGTGGAATGGTGCATTATATCATGAGCTGACCTTCGTGCCGCAGAATGCAGATGCCTCTTTCTCTATTGAGGAGGTGGTCATCGGAGTCAATTTCCATTGGGAACGCAAGGAGACGCAGACCTTTCAGGGTAAGTTGCGACTGATAATAGATTCCGATCATATATGTGCCATTAATGAGCTGCCAGTAGAAAGTTACCTCGTGAGTGTCATCTCCAGTGAGATGAGTGCCACGTCGTCGTTAGAGTTGTTGAAGGCACATGCCGTAATATCGCGCTCATGGCTGCTGGCTCAGATTGAGAGACGTAGACAGATGGGAGAGTCGGGTGAGAGCTTCTTCTCGTTCATCAAAAAGGACGACGAACTCATTCGCTGGTATGATCGTGAGGAACATACAATATTCGACGTGTGTGCAGATGACCACTGTCAGCGCTACCAAGGCATCACACGTGCTACAAACAAGAATGTGGAGGAGGCTGTGCATCAGACTCGGGGACGCATACTGATGGCTGACGGCGAGATATGCGATGCACGATTCTCTAAGTGTTGTGGCGGCAAGACCGAGGAATACCAGTATTGTTGGGAGGACACGCCCAAGTCGTATCTCGTATCTGTTGACGATCCTTTCTGTAACACTCAGGACAAGAAAATCATCTCTCAGGTCCTCAACGACTATGATCAGGAGACGGTCAATTTCTACGAGTGGACGGTGGACTATTCGCAGGAACAACTGGCAAAGCTCATTCAAGAGAAGACGAAAATGGACTTTGGCGACATCCTCGACCTTATACCAGAGCAGCGCGGTAAGAGCGGTCGCATCTGCAAACTGAAGATAGTCGGTAGCAAACGTACTTTCAGTATAGGTAAGGAGTTGGAAATCAGGCGTACACTTAGCGAAACGCATCTGCTGAGCAGCAATTTTGAGGTGGAGAAGATTTACTCAACTCCACGCTCCACTGTTCCGTCTGCTTTCAAACTTCAAGGTCGTGGTTGGGGCCATGGCGTCGGACTGTGCCAGATTGGAGCCGCCGTGATGGGCGAAAAGGGATATAAGTATGACGAAATCCTACGTTATTATTATAAAAATTCGGAGATAAAGAAAGTATATTAAATTTAGATCAATGAAAACAAGGAACCCGTGGGCGTGGGTGCCCACATTGTATTTTGCTGAGGGACTGCCCAATGTCATCGTTATGACCGTAGCTGTGGCTATGTATATGCAGTTGGGTATGACTGATACAGAGATTGCCTTCTACACAGGTTGGCTGGGATTGCCGTGGGTGATCAAGCCTTTCTGGAGTCCGTTTGTCGACCTTTATAAGACCAAGCGCTGGTGGGTGCTTACAATGCAGATGTTGCTGGCGTCGTCGTTGGGAGGAGTAGCTTTTACGCTGAATGCGAGTTTTTGGTTTCAGGGCACGATGTTCTTCTTCTTCCTGATGGCATTCTCGAGCGCCACTCATGATATTGCCGCCGACGGATTCTATATGCTCGAGCTCGACAGCCATGACCAAGCATGGTTTGTGGGTATTCGTAATACGTTTTATCGCATAGCCGTCATCTTCGGACAGGGCATTCTGGTGCCTGCGGCAGGTATGTTGCAGTTGATGTTCCGCAATCAGAAAGCCTATACATGGAGTCTGGTGTTCTACGGGTTAGCAGGACTCTTCCTTGCCATCTGGCTCTATCATGGCATGATGATGCCCAAGCCAGACGATCGTAAGAACGATGCGAAGACGGCGGGTGAGGTGATGCGTGGAGTATGGGAGATGCTGATCACTTTCTTCCAGAAGCTACCAGCCAAGCGTATGGTGTTTGTCCTGCTGTTCTTGTTGTTCTATCGTTTTCCCGAGGCTATGCTCACCAAGATGACTACCACCTTCTTGATGCGCTCCAATTCGGAAGGCGGGTTGGGACTGTCGCCACAGGAGTATGGCCTTGCTTATGGTACCATCGGACTGATTGGTCTGCTTCTTGGTGGTATCGTAGGAGGTATGTTGGCAAGTCGTGACGGACTGAAACACTGGCTCTGGCCGTTTGTTTGCGCTATCACTCTGCCAGACATTGTCTATGTGTATATGAGCTATGCCATGCCGTCCAATCTGTGGATTATCAGTAGCTGTCTGTTTGTTGAGCAGTTTGGCTACGGTCTTGGCTTCACAGCTCTCACTTTGTATATGCTCTACTTCAGTCAGGGCGAGTTCAAGACTTCCCATTATGCCATCTGTACCGGACTGTCTTATCTCGGACTGATGTTGCCGGGAATGGTGTCAGGATGGTTGAAGGATGCCGTAGGCTATCGCACATTCTTCATCGTTGTGATGTTCTTGTGTGCCATCACTTTCTTGGTAACGGCATTCATTAAGATTGATCCTGAATTCGGAAAGAAAAAGTAGGTGAGGAGATGAGGAGTAATTACTCATCTCCTCATCTCCTTAAAACAGCAGCGTCTTTTCTGCCCAGTAGCACAGGATGCCGGCGATGTATCCTACAAATGCTACCCATGAGATATTTTTCATATACCATCCGAAGGTAATCTTCTCCAATCCCATCACTACCACACCTGCGGCTGAGCCGATGATGAGCATTGAGCCTCCGACGCCGGCACAATATTAGTTGAACAAAAAAGTTTTAGTCGACAAATCTTTTCAGAATCTCATCGTATGAGTCTATCCTCCGGTCGCGAAGGAAAGGCCACCAGCGGCGTACCTGCTCGCTTCGTCTCAGGTCTACGTCTACAATCACCGACACTTCTTCGTCCTTCGGAGCACGATACAGCATCTCGCCCTGCGGACCTGCTACAAACGATGAGCCCCAGAAACTTATCGAGGAGTGTGGGGTGTGGAGTGTGGAATGTTCCTCGCCCACACGGTTCACCGCCACCACGGGCAGTCCGTTGGCTACAGCATGACCTCGCATCACCGTCGTCCATGCCTCGCGTTGCCGTTCCTGCTCTGCTTCGTCGTCACGAGCGTCATAGCCTATGGCAGTAGGGTAGATGAGCAGTTCGGCACCCTGCAGAGCCATCAGTCGGGCTGCCTCAGGATACCACTGGTCCCAGCATACCAACACGCCAAGCCTTCCCACGCTCGTGTCGATAGGGTGGAATCCCATGTCGCCAGGCGTGAAGTAGAACTTCTCATAGTAGGCTGGGTCGTCGGGGATGTGCATCTTGCGATATTTGCCCGCTATCGTTCCGTCTTTCTCCATTACCACAGCGGTGTTGTGATAGAGTCCTGCTGCACGGCGTTCAAAGAGCGAGGTCACGATGACCACCTGTAGCTCTCGTGCCAGATTGCCGTAGAACTCCGTCGACGGACCAGGTATCGGCTCAGCCTGGTCGAACGTGTCTACATCCTCCGTCTGGCAGAAGTACAGCCCGTTGTGCAGCTCCTGTAGCACTATCACCTCTGCACCCTGCCCGCTCAGTTGCCTTATCTTCTCATCCAGTCGCTGCCTGTTGTTCTCTCTGTCAGCCGTGTTATGCTGTTGTATGATTCCTATCTTCACTTTGTCTGGTTTATTATTTTATGATGCAAAGTTAGTCAGATTTCTCATAAGTCCAAAGCATTTAGGTACTTTTAGTATATAAATTCCTCACGCTCGAAGAAAAAAGTAAACTATTTCTTTCTCGCTTAATCGGAATTTCCTATACCTGTAGGTGCTACCTGTCCTACACCTGCCTGAGTGTTTTTACGACTCAAAACGGCCCTTTTACGACTCAAAACGGCCCATTTTGATTCTCAATTCGGCCCATTTTACTTCCAAATTCGGCCCATTTTAATAATACTGCATAGTGCAGCAATGAATGCTGCCGTGCTGCTTGATGATGCTGCTACTGTCGATGGGCACCATCTCACGGTCGGGGAAGGCCGCATGGATGAGGCGGATGGCTCGCTGGTCGTTCTCTGGTTGGTTGTATGTAGGAATGAGTACCGCACCATTTATGATAAGGTAGTTGGCGTATGTGGCAGGCAGCTGGGTGCCGTCCTCGTCCAGTATGGGGTCGGGTAGGGGCAGGCGTAGGAGCGTGCCGTTGGGAGTGATGCGGGCAATGGTGTCTATATGTCCGTCGGTGTCGTCGCCAGGCAGGGGCTCGTCGTCGAGCCATACTATGCGGTCGGCACAGAGCCTGCGTTTCAGTTCTTCCTCAATCTCCTGCTCAGTCAAGGGCTGATTTCTGTTGGGTGCCATCAGACAGCAGCGGGTGGTGTAGATGGTGCCCCGTCCGTCGCTCTCGATGGAGCCTCCCTCGAGTACGAAGTCGTTGTGGTCTTGGTAGTGGATTTCGAGGAGCGGGGAGTGAGGAGCGAGGAGTGAGGATAGTATGCCGCTCTGCCACAGGTGCTTGTTTATCGAGTTGTCTTTCTCTGCAGGAAACTTCTTGCCCCAGCCGTTGAACTGGAAGTCTAATAACGTTGAACGTTGGGCGTTGGACGTTGAACGTTGAGCGCTACATTCAACTATTGTCAGAAAGCCATGATCGCGAGCCCATGTGTCGTTGGTGGGACACTCGAAGATGGTGGTGTTGCCGAGTGAGAGTATCTCTTCGGGCAGGTCGTCGCGTCGGGGTACGACGATGAGTAGAGGTTCGCGCTTGGCTATCTCGCGAGCCATCTGTATGTATGTCGTTGTGATTTCGTCGAGCATCGGCGCCCAGTCGGTGTCCTTGTGTGGCCATGTGAGCTGCACCATGCTCTGCTGTTCCCATTCTGCGGGCATTCGGTATTGTCTGTTGTGTGTCATCGTGTGGTATTAATGGCGCAAAATTACGTAAAAGCAGTAACAAAGCAAAGGAAAAACTTGTTTTTCTTCAGAAGAATAGCGGCTTGTAGTTTGTATTTTCGTGAAATAAGTGGTACCTTTGTAAACGAAAAGAAGTATTGAATAATGCTGAAAAGAAGAGGTATAGACATATTGTTGTTTGCGGTTGTGCTGATGTTTGCCGTAAGCATGGTGAACAGGAGCAGGGATATGGGCGATAGTGCTAAGAAACCGACAAGCACGGTGGAGAATTCTGAGCCTTCAAGTCAGACGTCGGGGCTTACTATAACCGAGTATATGCTGACGGTGAAGGGGGCTAAGGATGCGATGCTCCTAAGACGGCTGGGGTATACTGCTGGATATTCGAAAGAATGGCGTTGTCCTGTGTGGGTGGCATGGGAGCTGACGGAACCGCATACCACGGGCGAATATAGCAGGAAGGGCGTGAGCTATCATGAAGACTATGATGTGCCTGCGCCGCGTGCTACGAATGCCGACTATAGTCGTTCGGGCTACGACAGAGGGCACATGTGTCCCTCTGGCGACAACAAGTGGAGCAGTAGGGCTCAGGAGGAGTGCTTCCTATTCACGAATATGTGTCCGCAGTCGCACAATCTGAACGGGGGAGACTGGAACGACCTGGAGATGAAATGTCGTACGTGGGCAAAGCGCTATGGTTATATATATATAATATGTGGTCCGGTATTCAAAGGCGACCGCCCAAGTCGTACCATAGGACGGAATAAGGTATGGGTGCCCGACGGATTCTATAAGGTTGTGATGAGGACTGGTGGTGACGACGAGTGTGCCGCAATAGGATTCTACTATGACAACGAGGACGGCCACCGCCCGATGTCGGAATATGTGTGTACGGTGGACGAGATAGAGGAGATGACGGGTCTTGACTTCTTCTCTGGCCTCAATGACAAGACGGAAAGCCGAATAGAAGCTGCTGCGAGTCTGAGAGAGTGGTAGGAAGAAAGTGTTGTGGCTCAAACAACAGGAGGTGGTGAACTATGACTCTTGCGGTAGGAACCTGCTGAAGAAGAAGACTACTACTCCCAGGAGGATATATAGGCAGATGGTCTGTGCCAAAGAGAAATGAATCTGCAGACTCGCTCCTGGCAGAGAGGCAGACAGGGCTACCAAGCTGTTGAGCAGGTGGCTGACAAAGGAGAGTGCCGAGTGGAGAAACGGGAAGAGTAGACCAGACCACGCAAGACAAAGTCCAGCGACAGCAAGTACAACCAGTAGGGTGGCGAGGGGTACGGCGGCAAAATTGACAAACAGTCCGTAGACAGACACTCTGCCAAAGACGTGTGCGATGATGGGCATAGTGCCAATCTGGGCTGCCAGCGTGACACCCAGCATGTCGACACCCCATCTGCCTATGCGCCATTCACACAGACGAGACAACAGAGGCAGACGTGTTATCAGCGGGAAAAGAAGGATAATAGACAATACGGCAAGAAAAGACATCAGGAAACCTATGTCCCAAAGGCATTGAGGATTGGCTATAAGCATCAACACACCAGCAGAGGCCCACGTATTGACAGGCAGACGGTCGCGACTAAGGATGACGGTCACGGAGTAGATGCTGAGCATGCTGGCGGCTCTGACTATCGACGGCATCATGCCTACCAACAACACATAGCCCCACACTATGACGAGAATGGCAATCTGGACAAGCGCCCGACGACGCAGACGGAAGGCGAGGAGCGAGAGAAAAACGTAGATTATGCTGAGGTGGAGACCTGAGAGGGCGAGCAGATGGGACACGCCGGAAACGGAATAGTCGCTGCGCAACTCGCGAGTGAGCTGTGACTTGTCGCCAAGTACCATAGCGCGTACAACCTGCTGACTGCCAAAGACATCGGCAAGACGTTGGCGCAGGACAAGAAGCCGCAGGCGAGTACGCTGAAAATAGGATAAGGACTGGAGACTCACAGTAGCCGCCTGCCACGATTTGTAATATATAAAGGTGCGGACTGAGCGGTTCTCCTTTTCCAGTAGACTATGAGCACGAATGCCGCTGCCTACATGGAGCTGACGATAACGATGGGTTATCGTGTCGCGAAGAAGCGAAGCCTTGACAGCAAGCGGATGGGCATCGGGCGAGACAATGAGCATATCCATCCACACCGCCTTGCCATGAACCGTAGGTTCGCTCACAATCACAGCCTCGTATTCACACTCGGTAGAAGGCAACGACACGTCAAGGTTATGGCGAGAAACGGAGATACGCAACATGCCAAACACTATCAAGGCTACAAGCAATAGGATATTGGAATGACGACCGAGGCGCAAAGCGATGAGGAAGCATACCAAAAGCAACGTCATCAGCCAAGGTAGCAAGCTCAGCAGAGTGTCACTATATAGTATGTCGCCAAGCAAGATACCCGTCACGAGCATACAGCCGACAAGCACCATAGGGTACAATCGAATATCAAAAGGTGTAGTCATAAATAGCGTAAAGAACGTGACAAAGATAGTGTTTTATTCTTAAAACGAAACAAAAAGTCGTTAAAAATGAGGGAATAATAGGACAAATCAAAACAATTTAGTAACTTTGCACCCAGAAACACATTTTTAGCGTGAAAGTAAAAGAGGTAATGGAAGCCCTTGAACGATTCGCGCCTCTGCCCTTGCAGGAAGACTATGATAATGCCGGCCTGCAAGTAGGATTGACAGAAGCGTGGGAGGTATCAGGGGCATTATTGTGTCTGGACGTGACCGAAGAGGTGGTGGACGAGGCTGAAGCGAAGGGGTGTAACCTCATCGTGAGCCATCATCCGTTGATATTCCGAAAGTTGCGCCATGTCAGCGACACCACAATGACAGAACGCATAGTGTTCAAAGCCATTGAGAAGAAAATTGCCATCGTGTCGATGCACACCAATATGGACAGTGCATGGGGCGGTGTGAACTTCAAGATAGCGGAGAAGATGGGGCTCAGAGATGTAGCTTTCCTCGGAGAAACGAAGACCGCAGAGGGCGTACAGGGAGCCTCGGGCATCATGGGGAACCTGCCGCAGCCAATGGAGGCAGCTGAATTTATCAAGATGCTGAAGACAACCTTCGGAGTGGAATGCGTGCAGGCGAACGAATTGTTGCAGCGTCCCATCAGCCGAGTTGCTGTATGCGGAGGAGCAGGAGCATTCCTGTTGGGCGACGCCATAGGAGCGGGTGCCGACGCCTTCGTGACGGGCGAGATGCACTATCATGACTATTTCGATACCGAACAGAAGATACAGATAGCCGTAATAGGTCACTATCAGAGCGAACAATTCACCAAAGAGCTGTTCAAGGAGATAATAGAAAGGGAATGTCCGGGAGTAAAATGCTGCCAGTCGACAATAAATACGAATCCAATCAAATATATATAAAATTATGGCAAAGAAAGATCCGAAAGATTTTACAGTAGAAGAGAAGCTGAAGTATCTCTACCAGTTGCAAACAACCCTGTCGGAGATTGACGACAAGAAGGCTCTGCGTGGCGAACTGCCGCTGGAGGTTCAGGACCTGGAAGACGAGATTGAGGGACTGACCACACGTGTGCAGAAGATACAGAACGAGGTGGATGAGTTTCAGAAAGCCGTCGTACAGAAGAAGGGAGACATCGAGAAGGCTAAGGCTTCGGTGGAACGCTATGAGGCACAGCTGAACGAGGTGAAGAACAATCGTGAGTATGACACGCTGACAAAGGAGATAGAATACCAGAAACTGGAAATCGAACTGTGTGAGAAGAAAATCAAGGAGGCCACAAAGCGCGTAGAAGAGCGTACGGAGGACCTGAAAAAGGCACAAGAGGCTATCGACGATAAGCAGAAAGACCTGACAGGCAAGAAGGCTGAACTCGACGATATCCTGCAGGAGACCCGCGAGGAAGAAGAGCAACTACGCGAAAAGGCAAAGGAAATAGAGCTGAAGATAGAGCCACGCCTGCTGACGAGCTTCAAGCGCATCAGGAAGAACGCACGCAACGGACTGGGTATCGTATACGTACAACGTGACGCTTGTGGCGGATGTTTCAACAAGATACCACCACAGCGACAGCTGGATGTAAAGATGCATAAGAAGATTATCGTATGCGAATACTGCGGACGTATCATGATAGATCCGGAACTTGCGGGAGTAAAGATAGTCTCGCAGACAGAAGAGAAGCCAAAACGCAGACGCTCGTCGCGTAAGGCTGCAGCCGAAGAGGAGGCTTAAAGCTGAGAATACACGGGGATGTCCTTTAGAAAGGTATATCCCCGTTTTTCGTAGTCTATCTTGCAGCAATAATGATGCATGCCGTTGCTCACGATGAGATAGTCGGCATGTAACAGGAGGTTGTATGCCACGATCTGGTCGAACACCTTCTGCGTAATCTCGATAGTAGGCGCCTTGTATTCTACTATCATGCGAGGCTGAATGGTGGGGGTATAGAGCACGGTGTCAGCCCGCAACGTCTTGTCGCCAATCTGTAATGCTACCTCGTTGCCAAGGAGAGCAGAGGGATAACCCTTATGGTCGACAAGAAAATGGACGAAATGCTGGCGAACCCATTCCTCTGGTGTCAGTGCCACAAAACGATGGCGCAGATTGTCCAGGATCATCTGCCTGCCCTTGAGGGTACGCAGCCTGTAGTCGTATGGCGGTAGATTGAGTGGTGTCATTTTTATTAAAAGAATGTATTATACAATGCAAAAGTAAGGAAAAAAGCTAAGATAAGATGTGATACATAGCGATTTTTTTGTACCTTTGCGGACAAAAGCGTGAAATACGCAAAAAATGAAGAAAATAAATACCCATCATGAAAATAGGATTTGACAACGAGAAATATCTGAAGATACAGTCGGAACACATCAAGGAAAGGATAGCGCAGTTTGACGGAAAACTATACTTGGAGCTCGGAGGAAAACTCTTCGACGACCATCATGCCTCGCGCGTACTACCTGGATTCAAACCTGATTCGAAGCTGAGGATGTTCGCACAGTTGAGAGACCAACTGGAGATAGTCATTGTGGTGTCTGCAGAGGATATCGAGAAGAACAAGGTGAGAGCCGACCTCGGTATCACATACGACGAGGACGTGCTAAGACTCAGAGAGGAGTTCATGTCGAGAGACTTCATGGTGGGATCGGTAGTGATAACTCACTACAATGGTCAGCATGCTGCAGACCAGTTCCGCCACAGACTGGAACGAATGGGTATCAAGTCGTACGTACACTACCTGATCGACGGATATCCGCATAACGTGGAACTGATTGCCAGCGATGAGGGATTCGGAAAGAACGACTATGTGGAGACCTCACGAGAGTTGGTGATAGTCACAGCTCCAGGTCCTGGCAGCGGTAAGATGGCGGTATGCCTCTCACAATTATATAATGAGAACAAACGCGGAGTGAGGGCAGGATATGCTAAGTTTGAGACATTCCCCGTATGGAACCTCCCGTTGAAGCACCCCGTGAATATAGCATACGAGGCTGCAACCGCCGATCTCAATGATGTGAACATGATAGACCCCTTCCATCTGGAGGCATACGACAAGATTGCGGTCAACTACAATCGTGACATTGAGATTTTCCCCGTCCTGAATGCCTTGTTCGAGGGTATATACAGCGAGAATCCATATAAGTCGCCAACAGATATGGGCGTGAATATGGTGGGATTCTGTATCTCGGATGATGAGGTGTGCTGTCAGGCATCACGAGATGAGATTATTCGTCGCTACTATGATGCTACCAACAAGATGGCTGATGGATTTGATAACGAAAAGGAGGTAAGCAAGATATTGCTGCTCTTCAATCAGGCAAAGATAACAACAGCTTATCGACGCGTCACTGTGGCTGCGGAAGCCAAACAGGAACTGACGGGACATACGGCGTCGGCAATTGAACTGGAGGATGGTACAATCATCACGGCTAAGAGCTCACCTCTGCTTGGCTGTTCGGCTGCACTGCTTCTCAATGCCACAAAGCATCTGGCTGGGATTAACCATGAGGCAAAACTTATCCCGCAGAGCATGATAGAACCAATACAGCATACGAAAATAGAATATCTGAGAGGCAGAAATCCAAGGCTGCATACCGATGAGGTACTTGTGGCGCTGAGCGTGCTTTCACAAAGTGATGATCAGTGTAGAAGGGCACTCGAACAACTGCCGAAGTTGGAGGGATGTCAGGTCCATTCTACAGTAATGCTGTCAGAAGTAGACCGTAAGATATTCAAGAAACTCGGATGTGGCCTCACATGTGATCCTATAAGGAAGAAGTAAGGAACCAAATTTCGGAAGCAATGCTTCCCTCACCTCTTATCCTTCACCCCTTACAGATGAGGATGTGGTACATCCGGAATCTAAGAAACTTAAATATCTCTGTTCTATGGCAAAAGGTATGACTTTTAATAGCATTATGAGCGACCTTAAGGCTCGCAAATTCTCCCCCGTCTATATACTGATGGGCGAGGAGGCTTATTATATCGACCTGATAGCCGACTATATAGCCGAACATGTCTTAACGCCAGACGAACAGGATTTCAACCAGACAGTGGTATATGGAGCCGATACAACGGCAGTACAAGTGGCAGATATCGCCAGACGCTATCCTATGATGGCAGAATTTCAGGTTGTCATCGTCAAGGAAGCACAGGCTATCAAGTCGCTCGATGCACTGGAGAAGTACCTCCAGAATCCCGTAAAATCAACCATACTTGTTTGGTGTCACAAAAACGGCAGTATTGACAAGCGTAAGAAAGTGGTGGCTCTTGCCGATAAAGTAGGTATAGTCTTCGAATCTTCCAAACTAAAAGACTGGCAACTGAATAGCTTTATTGAGCACTATCTGAAAGAGCGAAAAGTTTCTATCGATAACAAGTCGACGCAGATCATTGCCGACCATATTGGCTCAGATCTACATAGGCTGGCTTTTGAACTGAATAAGCTGACGCTGTCGATGGGGGAGAAAGACAGAACTGTCACACCGGAACTCGTGGAACAGAAAATCGGAGTAAGCAAGGACTTCAATTCTTTCGAACTTAAAAATGCCATCGTCGAACGCAATGTTGTGAAGGCAAATAGGATAGTAAAATATTTTAACAAAAATCCTAAGGCAGGCAATATCTATTCATGCCTACCTCTTATATTTAATTTCTTCCAAAACCTAATGATTGTCCACTATGCCCCACGCAAAACAAGTGAGCAGGATATAGCTGCAGCACTCGACATGAAATCGGTGTGGGGAGCGAAGGACTACCTCACAGGAATGAGGAACTATTCTGCCAGAAAGACGATGGACATAATAGGGAAGATAAGGGAGATAGATGCGAAAAGTAAGGGTTTGGACAACCCAAATACCCCTGCTGAGGAGCTGACGAAGGAGCTAATTTTCTTCATTTTGCACTAAAATTTGATGCATTTTCTATGCTTTTCCGCAACTTTTAGAACCATTTTATATACTTTTCCTGCAGCTTTTTTTTGGCAAAAAGGGTAGGCTTTCAGGCACTTAACAGCATAATTACCCTCTTGAGAATCTCGTATTTTGAGCATTCTTTCCTCCCGTTCGAGAATATCGTAGTATTTCCAAAAA
>ONCJ01000002.1 GCA_900316295.1 uncultured Prevotella sp. | reverse complement strand
GGTACAACAAATAACAATAGCAGCTACAATCGAATGTGATTGTAGCTGCTATTGTTATGGTATAGAGGTATTACAACCTGTAGTTTATCGAATGCTTACAGAGAAAAGGCAAATTTCTTCACTTATTTTCTTTCTTTTATAGGTGTTCAGGCGAGCAAACTCGGAGTCTTTGCACTTTTCCGAGTGCAAGTAACTACGCGGGATATCGAGGAGTGATTTTTTCGAGGAGTGAGGAACGAGGAGGGTTATAACACAAAACGTACCTCACGCTGTTCATAATGGCGCACGTTGTCCTGACGGTCACGTAGCGTGAGCACACCTGACGGAGCAACACCGACCACCTCTGCCTCGAAACGGCCATTGGCATCCTCATACCAATAGTATCCATCACGGCGATAGAGCGACTGATGATAGTGCCGCTCAATGGTCTGACTGTCGCCCGCCTCAAGCTGACAATAATACTCAGAGAATTTACGAAGTATCTGATCGAGCATTGCATCGAGACTTACAGGACATCTTTTCCCCAGTATCTGACAAAGCGACACGGGATTAGGAGCGTCGGAAAAGAATTCCTCCTGATTGACATTGATGCCTGTACCGATGACCACATCCTTGAGCACTCCTGCCGAGAGTCGCGTCTCTATCAGCGTACCACTAATCTTCCTGTCCTCCCAATATATATCATTAGGCCATTTAACGGAGAAGGTCCCAATACCATCGGCATTGACAGACAACACATCACGCAACGCCAAAGCCCAGACCTCAGACAAGAGAAACTGGCACGACGGCTTCAACCATACGGGATGAACCATAACGGAGAAGAGCAGGTTCTGACCCTGAGCCGACTCCCATGAGTGTGAACCTTGTCCGCGACCCGCCGTCTGATAGTCGGCTACGACCACCATCATACCACTACCGTTCTGCCACAGCCACCGGTTTGTAGAGTCGACAGTATCAAGGTGTACTTTCTGAAACTGCATATCCCTATCTCCTCTCCCTGAAAAACGACTGCATCAGCTCCTTACACTCATCTTCGAGCACCCCACCCGTGACCTCACACTTAGGATGGAGAGCCCCTGTAGTATGGTTATGGAAGCCCCGTTTGTCGTCGGTAGCACCATAGACGACACGCGTTATCTGTGCCCAGCCAATGGCGCCAGCACACATAACGCACGGCTCTACAGTGACATACAGGGTACAGTCTTGCAGATATTTGCCACCAAGCGAATTGGCTGCCGACGTAATAGCCTGCATCTCAGCATGAGCAGTAACATCGTTGAGCGTCTCGGTAAGGTTATGAGCACGAGCGATGATGCGCCCATTGCTCACTATCACCGCCCCAACGGGTATCTCGCCAGCCTTGTAAGCCTGCTCAGCCTCAGCCAACGCCTGCTTCATGAACTGTTCGTCCTGACTCATAATTATTTAATCTTTTTGGGAGTTAAAGGAGTTAAAGAAGTTAAAGGAGTTAAAGACAATAGTCTTTCTCCTTGAGCATTCCAGATAGATGCTAAAATCTCAGCAAGTAAAACATTTGTCCTTAACTCCTTATTTTAAATTACT
Organism: uncultured Prevotella sp.; assembly: GCA_900316295.1. Taxonomy (GTDB): domain Bacteria; phylum Bacteroidota; class Bacteroidia; order Bacteroidales; family Bacteroidaceae; genus Prevotella. The sequence continues at coordinate 102,209 of ONCJ01000002.1, read as the reverse complement.
CATCCTCTTCACCTGTTTCTTGACCACCTTCAGGGTAGACTTATCGGTAGAGAAGACGCTATTGAGTCCCTGTGCCTCCTGAGCGGGGTCGCCCGTATAATCGTCACCAACCTGCCACTGCTCATGTTGTGGTTTGGCGAAGCCGCCCCATCCCCAGAAGTTGCAGCCTGCAAATTTACCTCCTTGCTCGGCATTGTCGGCAACGAGTGAGAACACATACTTATAATAGCCGTCACGCCCCTTGGTAGTGCTCTTAGGTGAGAAAGAGAAGCCGTCACGAGGATAGCCGAACTCCTCCATTACGAGAGGTTTCTGCAGACGATCGCAGATTGCCAGATGGCGGTCTATATAGTCCTTGGTATTCTCACAAGCCTTTCCGAGGTCTTCAATGAGATGGTCTTTGCGAGCCCAACTCCAGTTATACGGCCACAGATGAATGTTACAATAGTCGATATTCTTGTCGGCACAGATACGTTCATAGCAGTCATTGTCATTCTCGCACCCCCAAGAGCCCTCACTACCAATGCTGATGAGGTGGTTGGCATCAAGGCTACGAATGAGAGCCGAAGCCTCTGCAAGCCACTTCTCAAACTCAGGCAGTTGCTCCTTGCTGAAGGCACGTGGCTCGTTGCCTATCTGCCACGACATGATGGCAGGGTCGTCACAATACCGCTTGCCAGTATAGCGGTTGGTACGTGAGAGGATGAACCGCACATAGTCGTAGAACAACTGATGGGCAAGTTGGTTCGAAGCAAACTTCGTGACAAAGTTCATATATGCCGAATAGCCAGCCTCGTTAGGGCGTGGTGCCTTACCCTCACCAGCATGCTCGAGGTAGAAACCGTAACCACCGCTCCATTCCCATGAGTTGTTAAGATAGAGCACAGCCACCATATCGCGCTTGCCCATCTCCATAAGCAGATAGTCGAGACCTGCCAGTATGGTGTCATTATACACCCCAGGTGCCTCCTGAAGGGTTGGCTCCACCTTGGTGGTCACACCCCTCTCGCCATCGCTGCCCACAAGGATGCGCAGGTTGTCAATACCTGTCTTCTTCAGCGCATCGAGTTCCTTACACAGTCGCTCTCTATTGCCGCCTTGTCCCTCTGAACCGAGGATAGCCCCGTACCAGAAATTTGTACCTACATAGTAGTAAGGCTTACCGTTGCGGACAAACTTTCCGTCCTGTACCTTTACAAACTGCGATTGTGCCATACCTACAGTTGCTATCGCCATCAATAAAATGTTAATACAAAAACGTTTCATTACTCATCTCCTTATTACTCAACTCCTCACTTCCTATTCTTCCACAGCGCCGTCATATCCTCAAGGGTCTTTCCCTTTGTCTCAGGTACCAGTCGCCATACGAAGACAGCCGCTACGACACAGATAACGCCATAGAGTCCGTAGGTGAACCAATGTCCAAAGTCATCGCCTGGCTCCAGGTACATATTGAACATTGGCACGAAGCTGGAGGAAACAATAAAGTTGAATATCCACTGGAAAGCAACAGCTATGGCAACAGCCGCACCACGGATGGTGTTCGGGAATATCTCAGCTATGAGCACCCAGGTGATGGGACCCCACGAGAACATGAACGAAGCTGCATATACCATGATGGAACCAGAGGTTACGTAGCCCATGCCCGGGTGACCGAACGATGCTGCTACGCCAAAGGCTCCTATTGCCATGCCGATGGAGCCCCAGATGAGCAGCGGCTTACGACCAAGCTTTTCGACTGTGAAGATGGCTACAAGAGTAAACAGAATATTAACTATACCCATAATAACAGTAATCATCATAGGATCCTGCATGCCCATATCGCCGAAGATGCGCGGAGCATAGTAGAGTACGGCATTGATACCTACAGCCTGCTGGAACACGCTCAGCATGATACCGATGAAGATGCACATGAAGCCGTAGGTCATCAGCTTCTCAGTCTTGACGAGCATAGTATCCTTGATGTCCTGAAGGATCTGACTTGCCTTCTCGCTACCGTTGATCTTCGAAAGGATGGCAAGAGCCTTCTGATCCTTGTTGACACTTACCAGATAGCGTGGAGTCTCAGGCACAAAGCATATCAGCAGGGCAAACAGACCTGCAGGAACAGCCTCGCTACCGAACATATAGCGCCAGCCTGTAGTCACAGTCCATTGTGCATCAGGACTGATTACAGCCAATCCCTTGCCCATCTCCTCGACAAGTGGCTGTATGTGATTGCCAAGAATGAAGAAGTTGACAAAGTATACCACCAGCTGACCGAATATGATGGCAAACTGGTTCCAGCTGACAAGCATTCCCCTGATGTTGGATGGCGCCACCTCACCAATGTACATAGGACATATAGCAGAAGCCAGTCCGACACCAATACCGCCAATGACACGATAGATATTGAACATGATAAGAAGGGAGAAGCTGGGGTTACCATGTTCGAAGAACAAAAACTCTGGTTCCATCGAGCCCAAAGCAGATATAAAGAACAATAAGCCTGCAATGATAAGCGACTTCTTACGTCCGAGACGTGTAGCCAACATGCCCGACAAAGCAGAACCGATGATGCAACCGATGAGAGCAGATGCCGACGTAAAGCCATGCCATCCGTCAGAATAAACGAAATCATCGCTATTCATGAAGAATGCTTGCAATCCCTTTTCTGCACCAGAAATTACTGCGGTATCATAACCGAACAAGAGGCCACCTAATACGGCGACCATCACAATTGAGATAAGGTAGACCTTGCTACCAGATTGGTTTTGATTCATTTTATTATTGGTTTTTTAGTTATTATTTCTGTTTTTCGCTTATAACATATAATACGTACTTAACGGAAAAAACCCTTAAAATTGTGGGTTTGTAAGAAAAAAGTTGTAAATTTGCAGGGTATTTTGGCCAAAATCAAGCAAAAGGTCAATATCAGGCATGAACTGGAATGAAGTAATAGGACAAAAAGATATTTGCCAACAACTGGAACAAAGGATAGAAGAAGGCAAAGTGCCACACGCTATATTGCTGTGTGGTCCGCGTGGTTGTGGCAAGATGGCTGTGGCGATGGCGATGGCATCCCACCTGATAACAAGCACACATACCACCGACAAGCAACAACAAGAGGCGATGCTCAGAGAATGGAACCATCCTGACCTGACCTTCTCCTACCCTACCATCAAGCTGCCCAGCATGTCGAGCGAACACAAGCCGGTGAGCAATGACTTTGCAAAGGACTGGAGCACATTTATACAGCAAGGACCATACTTCTCAATAGAACAATGGATGACGCAAATAGGTGCTGCCAATCAGCAAGCCATCATAACCGCTGGTGAAAGCGACGAACTGACAAGAAAGCTGAGCCTGAAGTCAAGTCAGGGGGGATACAAGGTGGCTATCATCTGGATGGCAGAAAGGATGAATCAAGAGTGTGCCAACAAAATACTGAAAATTCTTGAAGAGCCACCACAGCAGACAGTATTTATCCTCGTCAGCGAAGAACCGGACAAGCTGCTCGAGACTATCAGAAGCCGCACCCAACGTATAGTGTTGCCACAGATTCAAGAAGAAGACATACGTGAAGCTCTGATAAGCAGACGCGGTCTTGACGAAGAGGTGGCAAGACGAATAGCACGCATAGCTCATGGCAACTGGCTGAAAGCTCTTGAGACGCTCGACTCGGACAGCGAGAACCGACAATTCTTCGACATGTTCACCACACTCATGCGACTGGCATATATGCGTAACATCAAGGAACTGAAGCACTGGACAGACAACATATATACATTCGGCCGCGAGAAGCAAAGGAGATTCCTTAGCTATATGACCAACATGATTAGGGAAAACTTCGTATACAACTTCCACATACCAGAGCTAAACTACATGACTCAGGAAGAAGAGGATTTCTCAAAGAACTTTGCTAAATTCATTAATGAAAGTAACGTTATTGAATTCTCTGAGATGATAGAGCGTGCTCGCAGGGACATAGGACAGAACGCCAACGCAAAGGTGGTGTTCTATGACTTGGCGCTGCAGACAATTGTATTGATACTAAGAAAATAATATCGAACGATATAGATATGGATTACAAAGAAATGAAGTTCAGGCGATGGACAGGATGTGACAGAGGTCTCAGTGGATGCGGATGCGGTAGACAAGACCGACAGCTGAACACATACGACTGGCTGGCAGACATCACCGACAATAACGATAGTACCGATCTGGTGGAAGTGCAATTCAAGAACACACGCAAGGGATACTATCATAACATCAACAACCTACCACTGAAAAAGGGCGACATCGTGGCTGTAGAAAGTTCACCTGGTCACGACATCGGCGTGGTAACGCTCACAGGCAGACTGGTATTGCTACAGATAAAGAAAGCCAACATCAAGTCGCCTGATGACATCAAGAACATCTATCGCATTGCCAAACAGACTGACATGGACAAATACCATGAGGCGAAGGCACGCGAGCACGCCACAATGATAGAAAGCCGACAGATAGCTAAGGGACTGGGGCTGGACATGAAGATTGGCGATGTGGAATATCAAGGTGACGGCAACAAAGCAATCTTCTACTATATCGCCGACGAGCGAGTGGATTTCCGTCAGCTGATAAAAGACCTTGCAGCAGCATTCCACGTAAGGATAGAGATGAAACAGATAGGAGCCCGACAGGAAGCCGGACGTATCGGTGGTACGGGACCGTGCGGAAGAGAGCTCTGCTGTGCTACATGGATGAAGGCTTTCTCATCGGTCAGCACCAACGCCGCACGCTTTCAGGACATCTCGTTAAACCCGACCAAGCTCGCAGGAATGTGCGCAAAACTGAAATGCTGCCTTAACTACGAGGTAGATGACTACATGGAAGCAGGAAGGAAGTTGCCTGCCAAAGACATCGTATTGCAGTCGATGGACAATGACTACTATTACTTCAAAGCAGACATACTGGCTGGACTCATCACCTACTCTACCGACAAACGAATAGCTGCCAATCTGGAAGTGATAACAGCCAAGAGAGCGCATGAGATCATCGAGATGAACAAGCGAGGCGAGAAGCCTATGTCATTGCAAGAGGACAACAAGGCTAAGAGTGCGCCACAACCAAGCGACTTGCTTGCCGGACAAGACATCAGCCGATTTGACAAGAAGAAGAAAAAGAAAAAAGGCAACAGAAACAAACAACACCAATGAGAAAATTGATGATGATAGCACTGACCTCGATGCTGATGGCATGTGGAGGAAATAGGGTCTATTATCAATACGAGCACATAGACGAAGCGGGATGGGGACAAAAGGATACCATAACATTCACGACCCAGAAGCTACCCGCAGGAAGATACCACACATCAGTATGCATGCGTGCTACCCAGCGGTATCCCTATTCAGACATCACTATAAGCCGACATTCAATAATCCAGCCATCGGGTAGCGAGAAGACAGAGAACTTCAAATGCCATATATATAATAATGTGGGGATAATCAATGGCAAGAGAGGGGTCAGCAGCACAGAACTCAGCTTTCCTTTATCTGACATAGTCCTGTCTGACAGCGGCTCTATCACCATAAAACTTCAACATAGAATGAGCTTGGACTCACTGCCTGGTCTTACTGATGTGGGAATAGAGATTACTGGCGAATAAGGTTTCTGCCGGCATCGATACGTAGGAAGATGAACAGCAGGATGGTGAATCCCCACAATGACGAACCGCCATAACTGAAGAACGGCAACGGAATGCCAATTACCGGTGTCAAGCCCAACACCATTCCTACATTGACAAACACATGAAACAGGAATATGCTCAACACACAATAGCCATACACCCGTCCGAAGGTCAGCGGCTGACGCTCAGCAAGTTTTATAAGACGTAAGATCAATATCAAGAACAACACCAAGACTCCCGCAGAACCGACAAACCCTTCTTCTTCACCTACTGTACAAAAGATAAAGTCGGTATCCTGCTCAGGAACGAATTTCAGTTTAGTCTGTGTACCATTAAGGAAGCCTTTACCGCTAAGTCCTCCCGATCCGATAGCTATCTCGCTCTGATGCACATTATAGCCTGCTCCAGACAACTCATCCTCCAGTCCCAACAGCACATTGATACGTACTCGCTGATGGGGCTGCATTATATCGTTCAGGACATAGTCGGCTGCCGAAAAGAATACCATAGAACCTAATGCAAACATCCCTATAAACATGTAATGACGAGCACGTGTGCGTACCGCCTGATAGCATAAATACCCTATCATACAAACACACATAACCATCTGAATCCATGTGATGTCAAACGGGATGACATACTCAGCAAAGAGGAACGCAAGCAGAGGGACAAGCAATGAATACCAGACCAAGGTCTTCACCTCTTTCTTGTCATTACCGTATATATATAGCATCACTATGGTGAACAAGTGGATGAGGCAGAACACGAGGAAACGGCCTAACGACGACGGAGTGTCAAACATCATCACGGACTCATACTTTATGCCTACAACGAAATAGACAACCATAGCCACGGCAGTAAAAAGGATATTGCCAGTCATTCCCTCCCGATAGAACATCAAAAAAAACGAGAGATAGACAAGGGCGGACCCAGTCTCTTTCTGTCCAACGATGCACAACATCGGGAATACGACGACTGCACTCGCCAAGGCGAAATCCTTCCATCTCTGGATGTTGAACCCGTACGTGTTCATCAGCTTTGCCACCGCCAGAGCCGTAGCAAACTTTGCAAACTCTGCCGGCTGCAGACGCAAAGGACCCAGCACAAGCCACGAACGTGAGCCCTTGATCTCATGGGGATTGAAGATTGTCGCTATCAACAGGAGCACCATGAACGCATAGATAAAATAAGCAAAGGTATCAAACAGGCGGTCGTCCATCATCAAGATGACGAAGCCGAGACAGATAGATGTGGCTATCCACACTATCTGCATGCCCGAACGTGACGACATGCTCAGGATATCAGTATCACCATAAGTATAGCTGGCACCACACACACTGATCCATCCAAAGGTGAGCAGTACGAGGTATATGCCCATCGTCCACCAGTCCAACGACTGGAGGACACCCTGTGGTTTGTCGCTCATATTTTTTCTGCTCATATTGTTGCTTCTATTTTATGAGTGTGTTGGCTGTTATTCACCACCCACCTTTTCTTTCTCTTCTGACGTCTGCCGGTTGCCGTCTGGCTTGGATGTATCATTAGGTTTTCCTTCACCAGTCTTCTTACGCTGCTCGTTCTGTATAGTAATCTCTTCGTCTACCTTTATGATAGGCTGTTCGCTCTGACGTTTCTTTTCCTCATTAGCCTTCCGTTGCATGTCATTATCCTTATCCTCATCGCCTCCATTACGTCTGAGTTCCAGCTCCTTCATTTCCTGTTCTTTCTTCTCCGCATCAAGCTTATCATTGATGCGCTTTATAGAGTCAAGACGAAGAGAGTCAGCATGCGACAGCTTCTTCTTGAAACCATATTCTATATGTCGTGCCTGTATAGCCTTCGCACGTGCTTCCGAACCATCTGACAATTTACCGTTGATATATTGTTCCATCATCAACGCACCAATAGGTACGCCGAAGGTAGCACCAAAGCCACCATTCTCCACATACACCGCAATGGCAATCTTGGGGTCGTTCATCGGAGCGAAGCCCATAAATGCCGAATGGTCCTTGCCTCTGTTTTGGGCTGTTCCTGTCTTTCCACACACCTCATACATAGTAGTATTGGCATGTCTGCACGTACCTCCGAGCACGGATGCACGCATACCCTTGACCACATATTCGTAGGCTTCGCGGCTACCCTTGGTATAGTGTTTCTCCGTATATTTCTTGTCTATCGCCTGACCTTTTATCTTTTTCACCACATGTGGTGTGATATAATATCCTCGGTTGGCTATCGTGGCACCAAGGTTGGCAATCTGCAGCGGTGTCAACGTCACCTCTCCCTGACCGATAGAAATAGAGACGACAGACAGTCCTGTCCATTTTCCGAAAGCGTTATTATAGAATTTGGCATTAGGTATCATTCCACGCTTCTCTCCAGGAAGATCGATACCGAGCTTATAGCCGAACCCCATGCTCACCATATAGTCTCGCCATGTATCCATTGCCTCATCAAGGGTCTTATACTTCTGGCGGTTGTTTAGCATATTGAACAGTCCCCAACAATAATAGCCATTGCATGATGTAGCGAGTGACGGAACTAAATTGATTGGTGATCCATGACCGTGACATCCGACATGCAGTCCCATGTGAGTAAAACCCCTATGGCAAGGATACATCGTCTCGGGTGTTATGATACCTTCTGTCATATAAGTGACAGCCTGTCCTGTCTTAAAGGTCGATCCAGGAGGATACATACCCATGATGCATCGGTTGAGAAGAGGTGTGGCGGGATCTTCGGTCAGTTCTTTCTGAGCAGCACTTCTCGCCTTACCAATCATCACATGGGGATCGTATGTTGGCGATGAGACCATACATAACACCTCACCAGTCTTTGGCTCTATGGCAACGATGGCCCCCAGTTTACCCTCCATAAGTCGCTCGCCCAATGCCTGAAGATCCGCATCTATGCCCAGTTCCAAGTCCTTACCTGCGCGTGGTCGTCGGTCATACTTGCCCTCCTTATATCGTCCCTTGATACGTCCGTGGGCATCGCGCAGCAATATTTGTACTCCCTTTTGTCCTCGTAGTTCCTTTTCATACGAGCGTTCTATTCCAAGTTTACCTATATAGTCACCTGGCTGATAGTAGTCGTCTTCTTCCACATCGGCTTTCGACACCTCTGCGACATCGCCAAGCACATGCGCTCCTAAATTATATTTGTATTGTCTGACACTACGTCTCTGTATATAAAAGCCCGGAAACCTGAAAAGTTTTTCCTGAAAAGCACTAAACTCAGTATCGCTGAGCTGATTCATAAACATCTGCTGGGTAAATCGGGAGTATCCTGGATTTTTGGTCCGGTCCTTTATGTCAGCCATACGTTTGTCGAAATACTCCCGAGTGATGTTAAGAGCCTTACACAACTCAAGCGTATCTAACCGTCCCCGTTGCTCATTCTCTACCACCATAATGTCATAGGCAGGCTGGTTGAACACGAGCAACTTACCCTTGCGGTCGGTTATTACACCTCGTGAAGGATATTCTATTTTTTTCAGGAAAGCATTAGAATCGGCACTTTTGCGGTAGTCGTCACTCATGATTTGCAGGGCAAAAAGACGAATCACATACACGACAATGATTACTATTGCTATGCCAGAAATCACCAATCGACGCTTCTCGAGATCATAATCTTTCATTTGCCCCTCCTTATATTTTCAGCAAAAAGGATGAGCACCAGAGTGAGTGCCGAGCTGCCAAAGACACATTTAAGCCAGTAGATGACATTGAAAAACGAAAACATCTCCAGGCTGAAGAATAACAGGTGATAGATAAGCACGAGTACAGCCGCATAGTATGTATAGCGCATAGCGCCAAGAGAACGTACTGAAGCCGATGTGTCATCCGAAGCATCACTCCCCATAAAGAGTTCAAGAAAATAAGGTTGGATGAAGGCCACGAATGTCATTGAGGCGGCTGCGACACCAGGTGTGTTGGTAAACGTGTCGAGTATCACTCCCATGACGAAAGCCCACAACAGGATACCCCAACGCGGATAGTTGTATTCGAATGAGAGGAGGAAGTACACATAGAACAAGGGTGTGATGAATCCGAACAGGTGTATGTGATTGAGTATCATCACCTGCAGAAGGCAAAACACCACAAACGAAAACATCCTTTTTAATGTCGTTATACCCATGTGCTTGATACTATAATAGTTCTATTATCTAACAGGTGCTCACTCTTGTGGACGTATTGAGTCCTGAGCAGCACGTATCATCTCCAACCGCTCGAGCATGTCGTTGTCATCAATAACACACACATCACGTAGCGTACTGAAATCGGTCGAGAGTTTCACCTGCAAACGATAGGACAATCCGTCAGGAGAATTATACACCTTTGATATCTTGCCTACCGCTATACCTGCAGGAAAGACTGACGAGTAACCGCTTGTCACGATATTGTCACCCCTCTTAAAATGAGCATGACGAGGAATATCGTCTACGTATGCTATATCCGAAGCACCTCCCGTCCAATGAAGATATCCAAAATAGCCTCTATCGGCGATGGCACAACTGATATTGGACTTGGCATTAAGAACAGAGATTACTACTGAATAGTGTTTAGAGACCAAGTATACTATACCAACTACTCCCGTACCCGACACTACTCCCATGTCTTTCTTCACTCCGTCGGCACTACCCTTGTCCAGCGTTATGAAGTTCTCGGTCTTGTCTATGGAATTGTTAACTATCTTCGCAGGTATAAGTCGATAATGAACAGAGTCATTCTGTAGCTTGCCTGCCAAGGAGTCAGTGGACATCTTCACAGCTAACCGTTCTTCGAGTTGTGCCAACCGATGTTCCAAATAGACATTGCGCTGAGTCAGGGCCTCATTAACTTCAGCCAAGTTCATATAAGACTCCATCTCGGAATGTGCCTCAAGCACTTTGCCACTCACCGCATTAGCAGACGTAAACCAGACGCTGCCATGATAGTTATTGAACCTGAACAAGAGCACAAGGCTTGCCACTTCAAGCAAGACAAAGAGGAACCAGTGATTGTACCTTGAAAGAAACTCTATCAGATTGCGCATGAATATGACCCTCTTTGCTCTGCTATTTGGTTACTTTTTGCTCTCAATTCGGCTCGTTTTCAAACCCGTTTTTATCTCATCAGGAATGAGAAACGGTCAACATTGTTCAGGGCGATGCCTGCTCCTCTGGCAACACAATGCAAAGGATCCTCAGCAACGTGGAACTCTATATTGATCTTATCCTTCAGGCGCTTGGCAAGTCCACGCAGGAGCGCACCACCACCAGTAAGATATATACCGTTCTTAACAATGTCAGCATATAGCTCTGGCGGAGTATTCTCCAGTGCTGTAAGCACAGCTGACTCTATGCTTGCTACCGTACGGTCGATACAATGGGCAATCTCCTGATAGCATACAGGCACCTCCATTGGTAAAGCAGTAATCTTGTTAGGACCGATAACCACGAAATCCTCTGGAGCCTCATCGCCAAGATCGGTCAGAGCAGAACCAACGTTGATCTTGATACGCTCAGCCATACGCTCGCCAATCTTCACATTATGCTGACGACTCATGTAGTCTTGTATATCGTTATTGAGATCGTCACCAGCAATCTTGATAGAGTTATTGGCTACGATACCACCAAGCGAGATGACAGCAATCTCTGTAGTACCACCACCTATATCCACAATCATATTGCCCTCAGGTGCCTCTACGTCAATACCAATACCTATGGCGGCTGCCATTGGCTCGAAGATAAGGAACACGTCACGACCGTCTGCATGCTCTGCTGAGTCACGAACCGCGCGCAGCTCCACCTCGGTAGAACCTGACGGTACACCAATGACCATACGCAACGAAGGCGAGAAGAGACGACTTCCAGAGTGGACCTTCTTGATCAGTCCGCGCATCATCTGCTCGCAGGCAGAGAAGTCAGCGATAACACCATCCTTCAGAGGACGTATGGTACGTATATTTGGTTGTTCCTTTTCATACATCAGCTTAGCATCGTCGCCTACTGCTATCATCTTATCGGTACGACGATCCAGCGCAACGACCGATGGCTCGTCCACCACAATCTTGTCATCACTGATAATTATGGTGTTCGCGGTACCTAAATCCATCGCGATTTCTTGAATAAAACTAAAAAATCCCATATTATTTTCTCTTATATCAATATTTTCGTTATTCCGTAATTACAATCTGCCTCTCTTACTTCACAAACCAGCTATGAATAGCTGTATCATAATGACTGCTGACGCCAAAAGCCTTGGTGGCAAACTCACGGCGCTGCTCGAGAGTTGTTGCTGCTCCCTGCTTGTTGAGGATCTCCTGCAGCATACCATATTCTGCCTTGCTTGGCACTATTACAACATCCTTGAAGTTCTTCGCTCCAGCACGAATCAGCGAGATGCCACCAATATCGATCTTCTCAATAATATCTGCTTCGCAAGCACCGCTGGCTACTGTCTGCTCGAAAGGATACAGGTCGACTATCACCAGGTCGATTGACGGAATATCATATTCTGCCATCTGAGCGATATCACCATCATTGTCACGACGCGCCAGAATGCCTCCAAACACTTTGGGATGTAAAGTCTTCACACGTCCACCAAGAATTGACGGATATGTTGTGACACTCTCCACCGTCTGACATTCATAGCCAAGCGACTCTATAAACTTTTGTGTTCCACCTGTAGAGAGGAACTTCACCCCCTCTTCATTCAACTTTGCCAGCAACTCTTCCAGTCCATCTTTGTGAAAAACAGACACCAGTGCGGTTTTGATTTTCTTTGTCTCTGCCATTTCGTACCTATCTTTATATATATTTGGGCGACAAAGGTACAAAAAAAGATTTGATGCAATCTATCTTTATACCAAAAAAAATAAAAAGTAAAGGAAAATTATCACATATCAACTCCAAACCACTCACCTCTCTCCTCTGACCTCTCATGCCTCTAAACCATAAGAACCTACCACTTGATGTGATAGGTTCCTATGTAGCGGGGGTGGGTCACGATCCCACGACCTCCGGATTATGAATCCGACGCTCTAACCAGCTGAGCTACCCCGCCAAAACTTAAAAGCGGGTGCAAAGGTATGATTATCTTTTCGAATATGCAAATTTATTTTAGACTTTTGCAAAAAAAATTGCAAGATTTGTGTATAAATTCATTTTTCTTTTTGTATTGTCTTCACTTAATCGTACCTTTGGCTACGCCGAATGTACTTGCGCTCAACAATATGCGAAAAGAAAATTCGTTTTTCTTTTTGTATTGTCTTCACTTAATCGTACCTTTGCACGGCAAAATGATTGGCATAAAAAAACTGGACGTCTTTATAGCAAAACAGTTTGGATTACTGTTTGCTGGAACTTTCCTCATCAGTCTCTTCGTACTGATGATGCAATTTTTATGGCGATATATTGACGAGCTTATCGGCAAAGGACTGTCAATAGACGTACTGGCGCAGTTCTTCTGGTACATGGGACTCATGCTCGTGCCACAGGCTCTGCCACTTGCCATCCTGCTTTCCTCGCTTATCACCTTCGGTAATCTCGGTGAAAGCAGTGAGCTGACAGCCATCAAGGCTGCGGGTATATCCCTGATGCAGGCCTTCCGGTCGCTGATAGTCATTACCATCATCGTGACCCTCGGATCATTCTATTTTCAGAACAACGTCGGACCTGATGCCCAGAAAAATCTCACCCAACTGCTTCTCTCCATGAAGCAGAAAAGTCCTGAACTCGAAATACCTGAGGGTGTATTCTACGACGGTATACCCCAAACCAACCTTTATGTTCAAAAGAAGGATATGGAGACTGGCAAGCTGTATGGCATCATGATATACAAGATGACCGACAGCTACGAGGACGCAGCCATCATACTTGCCGACTCTGGTATGCTGCAGTCTACTGCCGAGAAGAAGCACCTGTTGCTAAACCTATGGAGTGGTGAATGGTTTGAGAACATGAGATCGCAAGAGCTGGCAGGTAGCGCTAGCATACCATATCGAAGAGAGTCCTTCGTTCACAAGACTATCGTATTAGACTTCGATGGCGACTTCAACCTGACTGACGCTTCAGGTATCGCTGGCAATGCCAAGACCAAGAGTCTGCAACAGATACAAACTGACCTGGACTCGCTCAACCACATCTACGACAGCATCGGAAGACAATATTATGAAGACGCTCAAAGGCTATACTACATACCTAAGAAACTGACGGGAAACGAAATGAAGAATGCGGTGAAGATAGCCAACGGCAAAGACTTCAACACCGATAGCATATACAACAAGCTGAAACCTGAAAAGAGGAGGATGGCTCTGCACAATGCCATTAACAAGGTACAGACAGAGACTACCGACTTAGAGTTCAAGGCTATGATTACCGACGATGGCGACTACGCCATTCGACAGCATAAGATAGAACGAATAAACAAGTTCACCTTGGCATTCTCATGCCTCATCTTCTTCTTTATCGGTGCGCCGCTGGGTGCCATCATCCGAAAGGGAGGACTCGGTATACCAATCATCATCTCGGTACTCGTATTCATTATTTACTACATACTCGACAACACAGGATACCGAATGGCACGTGGTGGCATGTGGACAATATGGTTTGGCAAGGGATTGTCGCCCGTCATCCTTACACCAGTAGCCATATTCTTTACATACAAAGCCAACAACGACTCTGCTGTATTCAACATCGACGCATGGAGAAACATCATAATGCGCATGCTCGGACTCAGACTAAAGAGACATATCAGCAGCAAAGAGGTCATCATCGAAGATCCAAATTACGGTCAAGACCTGGAGGTACTGACAAAGATTACCGAAGACATCACCAACTATGCCCATGTGCATAAGCTGAAGTCTCCGCCAAGTCCTGTCAAGGTGTTCTTCAAATACAAGCCCGACAATGCAATTGAGACTATCAACGAACGGCTTGAGGCGACAATAGAAGACCTTGCAAACACTAAGGACAGGGTTATCATGACAGAGATAAACAAATATCCTATCATAGCAACCAAGGCACACACACGTCCTTTCGAACACAAATGGCTGAACATTGCCGCAGCCATAATCATACCTGTCGGAACATTCCTGTACTTCAGGATGTGGAGGTTCAGACTGCGTCTATACAGAGATTTGAAGGTAATAAAACAAACCAACATCAACATCTGCGAAAGAATCAAGGCTATGCCTATATATAAATAATGTGTATATGCCTATATATAAATAATGTGTAAACAAGATATGCAAAATATGGAGAACAAACAACTGAGCAACATAGAAGAGGCTATAAAAGACTTCAAGGAAGGTAAGTTTGTCATCGTTGTCGACGATGAGGACCGCGAGAACGAGGGCGACCTCATCATCGCAGCAGAGAAAATCACTCCCGAGAAGGTCAACTTCATGCTAAAAAACGCACGTGGCGTATTGTGTGCACCCATCACCCTGAGCCGTTGTCAGGAACTCGACCTGCCACACCAGGTAGAGGACAACACCTCCGTCTTGGGCACACCCTTCACCGTCACCATCGACAAGTTAGAGGGATGCTCCACAGGTGTTTCAGCACACGACCGTGCAGCAACTATCCGCGCACTTGCCGATCCGAAGTCAACTGCCCAGACCTTTGGTCGGCCAGGACACATCAATCCACTCTACGCACAAGACAACGGCGTACTACGCAGGAGCGGACACACCGAGGCAGCCATCGACCTGTGTAAGATGGCTGGGCTCTATCCCGCTGGTGCTCTCATGGAGATTATGAACGAGGATGGAACAATGGCACGTCTACCTGAGCTGCAGAAAATGGCAAAGGAATGGGACATGAAGATTATCTCCATCAAAGACATGATAGCATATCGTCTGCAACGCGAGTCACTCATCGAGGTCGGCAACGAAGCCGACATGCCTACCAAATACGGTCACTTCAAGCTCATTCCTTTCCGACAGAAAAGCAATGGTCTCGAGCACATGGCTCTGGTCAAGGGCGAATGGAAAGAGGACGAGCCTGTTCTTGTCAGAGTACACTCCTCATGCGCTACTGGCGATATTCTTGGCAGTAAGCGATGCGACTGTGGCGACCAGCTCCACAGAGCACTGGAAATGATCGAAGAAGAAGGCAAGGGCGTGTTAGTTTATATGCAGCAAGAGGGTCGAGGCATTGGACTGATGAATAAGATTGCAGCATACAAACTGCAAGAACAAGGCATGGACACCGTAGACGCAAATATTCACCTCGGATTCAAGCCCGACGAGCGCGACTACGGCTGTGGCGCACAGATGCTCAGACACCTCGGAATACACAAGATGCGCCTGATGACCAACAATCCAACCAAGCGCGTAGGACTGGAAGCATACGGACTGGAGATAGTTGAAAATGTGCCAATAGAGATTTCTCCTAACGAATATGATTACAGATATCTGAAGACAAAGAAAGAACGAATGGGCCACAATCTTCACCTGTAAAGTGAAATAATGTCAATAATCTGCTTAAATGAAAAATAAAATGACTACTTTTGTCGTCGTTTTATAAGCAAAAAGGTAAAAATATGGCAAAACTATCCAACAGATTAAACCGATTGGCGGCATCCGCCACACTCGCCATGTCACAAAAAAGTGCTGAGATGAAGGCACAAGGCATCGACGTTATCAACATGAGTGTCGGCGAACCCGACTTCAATACGCCTGACCATATCAAGGTTGCAGCAAAATTAGCTATCGACGAGAACTACTCGCGCTACTCACCTGTGCCAGGATATCCAGAGCTGCGTCAAGCCATAGCACGCAAGTTGGAGCGTGAGAACCAGTTACACTATCAGCCAAGTGAGATTCTCGTGAGCAATGGTGCCAAGCAGAGTGTATGCAACACCGTTATGGCATTGGTCGATCCAGGCGAAGAAGTCATCATACCTGCACCTTATTGGGTCAGCTATCCACAGATGGTGAAACTGGCAGGAGGCACACCCGTCATCATAAATGCAGGGTTTGAGCAGAATTTCAAAATCACTCCCGAACAACTCGAGGCAGCCATCACGCCACAGACTCGACTTCTTATACTATGTTCACCCAGCAATCCTACAGGTAGTGTCTATACCAAGGACGAACTGGCAGGCTTGGCAGAAGTCATTTTGAAGCATGAAGACCTCTTCGTACTTGCTGACGAGATATACGAACACATCAACTATATAGGCAAGCATGAGAGTATTGCCCAGTTCCCAGGCATGAAGGAGCGTTCCATCATTGTCAACGGAGTGAGCAAGGCATACGCCATGACAGGATGGCGCATCGGATACATTGCCGCACCCGAATGGATAGTAAAAGGATGCAACAAGCTACAGGGACAATACACCAGCGGTCCGTGCTCAGTTAGCCAGAGGGCTGCACTCGAAGCATATATTGCCTCACAAGATTGCGTTGAGGAGATGCGCCTGGCCTTTGAGCGTCGCCGCGACCTCATAGTAGAACTCGCAAAGGACATTCCTGGATTGGAAGTCAACACCCCACAGGGAGCCTTCTACCTCTTCCCTAAGTGTAGCAGCTTCTATGGAAAGAGCGATGGTGAGCACACCATCAAGGACTCCAACGACCTTGCAATGTACCTTCTGGAGGTAGGCCACGTAGCCACCGTTGGTGGTGATGCCTTTGGCGATTCTGACTGCTTCCGCATGAGCTATGCCACGAGCGACGAAAACATTCGCGAGGCTATGCGACGTATCAAAGAAGTACTTGGAAGATTAAAATAATTAAAAAATAAACTATTAAATCTTGTTAAAGCACTTTGTTATTCCTACACATTTGCTATCTTTGCGCAGATATTGGAACAATTAAGAGACTAAAAAAACTAATTTCACAAAACAATACACCTTATAATCAGAATATTATTAACATATTAATTTATCAATAACTAAAAATTTTAATTTATCAAATTATGGCAACTACACAAAAAGCAGCCCCAAAGAAAAAGTCTGAGGGCTTTCAGGGAGTAAGAGGAGCATTCTGGATTATCGTCGTTTGCTTCATTATCGCAATTCTTTTGTTCAACTTCTGGATGGGACGCGACGCAAACTTCGCAGACGAATCCAAGGAGACTCCTATCAACGTATGGGGTACAATCTACAAGGGTGGTGTTATCGTGCCTATCATCCACACACTGTTGCTCACCGTATTGGCTCTGTCTATCGAGCGCTGGTTGGCTCTGAAGACCGCTTTCGGTAAGGGCGCTCTGCCAAAGTTCGTAGCAAACATCAAGGCAGCCTTGAACGCTAACGACTTCGCAAAGGCTCAGCAGCTGTGCGACGCACAGAAGGGTTCTGTAGCAAACGTTGTTTCTGCATCTCTCAATGCATACAAAGAGATGGAGGCAACCGCTGGTATCAAGAAGGCTCAGAAGGTAGCAAAGATCCAGCAGGCTCACGAGGAGGCTTCTCAGCTTGAAATGCCTACTCTGACCATGAACCTCCCAATGATTGCAACAATCGTTACACTTGGTACACTTACCGGACTTCTCGGTACTGTGGTCGGTATGATTCGTTCATTCTCCGCTCTGTCTGCAGGTGGTGGTGCTGACTCTGCTGCACTGTCTGCCGGTATTTCTGAGGCACTTATCAACACCGCGTTCGGTATCGGTACATCTTGGTGCGCCGTTGTTGCTTACAACTACTACACGAACAAGGTAGACAAGTTGACATTCGCACTTGACGAAGTTGGTTACTCAATCGCTCAGACATACGAAGCAACACACTCAGAAGAAGCTTAATTTTTGCTAACCCTTTAAATTATTTATCACTATGGGTAAAGTAAAAGTTAAGAAGAGTGACGTCTGGATAGACATGACACCTATGTCTGACGTTATGACCCTGCTTCTGACTTTCTTCATGCTCACCTCTACATTCGTAAAGAATGAGCCTGTGAAGGTCAACACTCCAGGATCAGTGTCAGAGATTAAGGTGCCTGAAAACGGCGTGCTGACCATCCTGGTAAGTCCACAGACGGACAAGGCAGGCAAGCCTACGGGCGAAGGTCAGGTATTTATGAGTATAGACAACACCGACCAGCTTGGTGCTGCTCTCGACGACATGGCAGGCAGATTTGGCGTTACCCTCAACGGTAAGCAGATCCAGACCTTCCGTCTCGAGTCTACATTCGGTGTTCCAATGGCAGAATTGGCAGGTTATCTCTCAATGTCGAGCCAGAACCGTCAGAAGATACTCCCAACAAAGGGTATTCCTCTCGACAGTATCAAGGGCGACATGTCAGAGTTCCAGCAGTGGGTTGACGCCGCACGTACTGCCAACGAGGACATCAAGATTGCTCTCAAGGCTGATGCCAACACACCTTACAAGACTGTAAAGAAGGTGATGAACGAGCTTCAGGATATGGACGAAAGTCATTACTACATGATAACGAACCTCAAAACATCGGAGGACCAATAATGGCAAAGAAAGAAAGCAAACAAAAAAAGATCAACGTCCGTGTCGACTTTACGCCGATGGTGGATATGCTCATGCTTCTTATTACGTTCTTCATGCTTTGTACCACTCTGAGCAAGCCTCAGACCATGGAGTTGACCATGCCAAGTAATGATGAGAACACACAAGAAGAGCAGAAGAACGAGGCTAAGGCTTCCGAGACTGTGACAATCTATGTTGCTGCAAACAACAAGATTTACTATGGCGAGGGTATCCCAGAGTACGACAACCCTGCTTGGCTCAAGGAGACAACTTGGGGCGACAAGGGCATCCGTAACGCTCTGAGAGAACACGCCACAGAAAACGGAACCAAGCCTGTAAAGCGTATTGAACTTGCTGTTAAGGCACTCGAGGCTAAGAAGGCAAAGCAACCTGCGTTATACCCAGACAGTATATACCAGAAGGAGCTGAGCAAGCTGAAGGGTGGTGAGCTCGAGGATGGAAAGATTCCTACTCTGACCATCGTCATCAAGGCTACCGACAATGCGTCTTACAAGAACTTGGTCGACGCTCTCGACGAAATGCAGATATTGAGTATTGGTACTTATGTCATCGACAAGATCAACGATGATGACAAGAAACTTCTGTCATCGCGTAACGTCGTTGAGTAATTGATGATTTATTTAACCATTAAAACAAGAAAACAATGGCAAAGATTGATTTGATTGACCCGAAATGGGTGGACATGGTTTTCGCCGACAGGAACAAGGAATACGGAGCATACCAGCTGCGTAAGGGTACCTCTGGCAGAAATATCAAGTCTATCATCATCTTGGTAATTGCTGCAGCTCTCGTCGGTGGCGGTCTCGCATGGAAAGTAGTCGCAGACAAGAGAGCCGAAGAGCAGCGCGCATACATGGAAGCATTGGAGCTGTCGCGCCTGCAGGAAATGGCCAAGAAAGAGAAGAAGAAGGAAGAGGTTAAAGTTCAGCCTAAGATAGAACCTAAGAAGGAAATCCCTCAGGTACGTGAGTCTCAGAAGTTCACCGCTCCTGTCATCAAGAAGGACGAACTGGTGAAGGAAGAGAATCAGGTAAAGCAGATGGACAAGCTGGACGCAAAGGTAGCCGTATCTAACGTAGATCAGGAAGGTGTAAAAGACCGTACCGTAGAGGCCGTACGTAATGATATTGCTGTCAACGTTCCGCCCCCAGCACCTGTAGAGAAGCCGAAGGAGGAAGTAAAGCAGGTTGTCGAGAACAAAGTCTTCGACATCGCCGAGCAGATGCCTTCGTTCAAGGGTAATGTCAACCAGTGGTTGAGCCAGAACCTTACCTACCCAGCAGTAGCTGCTGAGAATGGTATCCAAGGACGCGTTATCGTGAACTTCGTCGTAGAGAAGGACGGTAGCATCAGCAACGTACAGGTGGTACGTTCTGTAGACCCCGCCCTCGACCGCGAGGCAGTCAACGTAGTAAAGCGCATGCCTAAGTGGAACCCAGGTATGAACAACGGACAGCCTGCCCGTGTTAAGTTCACCCTTCCTGTAACATTCAAATTACAGTAATACAGTAATTAAGTAATACAGTAATTAAATGAAACGATCCCTATTCTACAGTATTTTTGTAGGATTGACACTGATAACCGGCTTTTCTTCGTGTTCCAACACGAAGAAGCCGGTTAACGGTAGAACAGACACTCCTATATCCGGGACTGTATCATTCTATGCGGATGAGAGTTTTAGTCCCATCATTGATGAGGTGAGAAAACAATTCGAGTTCGAATTCCCTGATGCTCACCTTAAGCCCATATACACAAACGAGATTGAAGGACTGCAACAGATCAAGGATCTCAAGACTTGTCTGCTCATCACCTCACGCAGACTCCTTGACAGCGAGATCTCCTATCTGAAGACCAAGCGTCAGCTACCACAAGTATTCCCCATCGGATACGACGGTATGGCACTCATCGTTAACACACAGAACAACGATACATGTATCACCGTCAACGACGTGAAACGTGTGCTTAGCGGCGAGATCAAGACTTGGAAGGAACTCAATCCCACGTCAGACAAGGGCGACATAGAGGTTGTATTCGACAACAAACAGTCGGCAACACTCCACTATGTTGTTGACTCCATCCTTGGCGGCAAGCCCATCAACGCCCCTAACGTCGTTGCGGCAAAGACCAGCAAGGAAGTAGTCGACTATGTCGACAAGACACCTGGTGCCATCGGAGTCATCGGATCCAACTGGCTCAACGACCAGCGCGACTCCACCAACACCACATTCAAGAAGAACATCCACGTCATGTCAGTCTCCATCAAGGACAAGGCGACGCCAATGAACAGCTGGAAGCCCTATCAGGCATACCTGCTCGACGGTCGCTATCCCTTTGTCAGGACGATTTATGCCATCGTGGTAGACCCGCAGAAGGGACTCCCCAACAGTTTTGCCAACTATATAGCAGGACCCAAGGGACAGCTCATCATCTTCAAGTCTGGTCTCCTACCCTATCGTGGCGACATCACCATCAAGACTGTAAAGACGAAAAAATAATTGATAATTGATAATTGACAATGGATAATTGAGATTAAACCAACCATTCATTCCAACGTCATATCATCGTAACGAGATAATTAACCAAAAATCAACATCAAAAAAGAGAGAATTATGAAAGCTATCAAATATTTAGTAGTTGGAGCGTTGATCAGTATCTCCGCACCAGCAATGGCTCAGACCGACGACTTCGGAGCAGCACTTGCCCCTGTATCACAGGCTCTCAAGGAGAATCCAGCATCAGCTGCTGGTCTGGCAAAGAGTTACATTAAGCAGTTTAAGAAGAACCCTGAGGCACTCATCGCACTGGGTAACTCTTATCTGGCAGTAAAGGACTTCACAAATGCAAGCAATGTTGCTAACATGGCACTCACCGCTGCTAAGAAAAACCTGAAGCAGCAGGCAGAAGCTTACATCCTTATGGGCGACATCGAAGCCGTGAAGGACGAGGCAGGCAACGGCGGTAATGCAGCATCTCACTATGCTACCGCAAAGAGTCTCGACCCGAAGAACCCTATCGGATACATGCGCTATGCTTCTATCTATCGTAAGATCAATCCTGATCTCGTAGAGAAGACCTATGCAGAGCTTCTGGAGAACATCCCAGGCTATCCCATCCACGCTGAGGCAGGTAGCTCATTCTTCTCAGGCAACAAGTTTGACAAGGCATTCGAGAACTACGCCAAGTGTGACATCAACTCTCTCGACGAGGGTAACATGGTGAAGTACCTCATTTCTGCCGTTCAGCTGCGCAAGTATGCCGAGGCATACAACATCGCAACAGCAGGTATGAACAAGTTCCCTAAGAACGTTACCCTGAACCAGCTCGGCCTCTGGTCAGCCGTTGAGACAGAGAAGTTCGACGACGCCATCAACATCGCACAGAAGTTCCTCGCACTCGAGGGCGACAAGAATGCCACCGACTACACATACTACGGCAAGGCTCTCTTCGGCGCAAAGCGCTATGAGGATGCCATCAAGCAGTTTGAAGAGGCTATGAACGAGGACGAGAAAGCTGTAGAACCACTGCAGAGGATATCTGAGTGCTATGCTGCTATGGGTAATGCTGACAAGGCTCTCGAGTATAGCGAGAAGTATATGCAGAAGAATCCTAACGCTACCCCATCCGACTATGCTAAGATGGCACAAATCTACGTGGCAAAGGCAGATCAGGGAGTAGACAAGGCAGCTAACTATAAAAAGGCTATCGGCATCTACGACAAGATGGCAGAGAAGTATCCTTCTATCGCAAGCTGGGCACACATGATTGCCGCTGGCGTAGCCGACAAGTCGGGTGACACCGCTCTCGGAGCAAGCTACAACGAGAAGATCGTAAGCGCACTCTGGAACAAGGCTGACCGCGACGCTGACGAGACAAGCTATCTAACACAGGCTCTGCGCCTCCTCGGTTTCTACTACTGGAGCGACAAGAACGACCTCGAGTCGGCTAAGCCTTACTATGAGAAGCTCATCCAGCTCGAGCCAAACGACAAGAACGCTAAGGCTGCACTGGGAATAGAAGAGTAAAAGAATACAACAACAACCATATCATGGGGCTGTGTCTATCTGACGACACAGCCCTTTTTATTGTTTTATCAGTCAAGTACGTTCGTTTTATCCAACAATTCCATTCATTTCTAAAAGTAATATATGGTATATTGCAAAGTAATATAGGGTATATTACAAAGTAATATATGGTATATTACAAAGTAATATATGGTATATTACTAAGTAATATATAATATATTGGTCGGTAATATATAATATATTGGTCGGTAATATATAATATATTGGTCGGTAATATATAATATATTACTTTGACATATGTAGTATATTACGATATAACTACTGCAAAATCCGAGGATAAAAGATGTATGCCCTTGGCGGCAGGCTCTACGTGGCGACCACTGAGGTCGAAATGCTGTGCATCGAGGATGGTGTCGTAATGCGTAATTTTTCTTGCTTGCCTACAAAAAAAAGCGGCTCCCAAAGGAAGCCGCCAGTGAATTAATCAGTAACTTTTTTATGTAAATCCTTATGGAAGGCTGATAGCCTCGTTTGGACAAACATCTGCGCATGTTCCACACTCTGTGCATGCATCAGGATCGATAGAATAGATATCGCCCTCAGAGATAGCACCAGATGGACACTCATCAATACATGTACCACATGCGATACAATCTTCACTAATTACGTAAGCCATAGTCTTAAATTTATAATGTTAATAATGTTTTAGTATAACCTTTTCGGTATCGAATACCTACTTTTTGTTGATGCAAAGATAGAAATTTAATTCATAATACCTACAAATAATGATAACTTTTTTCTTAATTTATACGTTGTCTTAATAAAGTTTTTAGTTTTTGGTTTTAAGTTTTTTGGGGTTTAGTTTTGATTTTTTTCATAATATATTTATCTTTGCACACATATACTAATCATTTAATCCACATTATTAACCAAAAATCAACAATTATGAAGAAGTTTTTAAGTTTCGCAGTAGTTGCATTCGCAGCAGTAACATTCGTAGCCTGTGGCAATTCGGCACCTAAGCTCGAAGGCAAAGAAGTAGTAAAGAAGTACTTTACCCTCATCCAGCCTACAGGATGGACTGTTGAGGAAGGTGAGGTTAACGACAACAAGATTGTCTTCACCTTTGAGGACAGTGTGAAGTACAGAATCTCCGTAGAGGCTGTCGAGACCGCCGGATGGGAGCATGAGATCAACTTCTATACCAACGATGCCGACTTCACCGACCCACTGCCAGCAGAG
Organism: uncultured Prevotella sp.; assembly: GCA_900316295.1. GTDB lineage: Bacteria > Bacteroidota > Bacteroidia > Bacteroidales > Bacteroidaceae > Prevotella. The sequence continues at coordinate 77,844 of ONCJ01000002.1, read as the reverse complement.
CAGGACATCCAGGCTGGCGACATCACCTTCAAGGCATTCCAGTCAGCTGACGACAAGGACCTGATGTATATCACCAAGCTGATCAATGCTGACGGGGACGGCGACGGTAAGCTGAGCGTATATATCTCAACCAACAAGTACAGTGTTGACCCACTGCAGAATCCGATATTCAAGGACTTCGTTGCCAACATCAAGCTGAACATGAAGGAAGGCGAGGCTAAGGCTGAATAACCTTTCTTAGATACCAACAAAGACGGCTGGATTACACATCCAGCCGTCTTTATTTTTCCCACATTGAGGGACAACCTCGCCCTCTAAACGTTATATCTTCACGGGGTCGGTGAGTGTATACAGAATGTAGGAGGCTACATCGTAATACCTCAGCGTGATAGCCTCACCCGTATTGCGGCCATAGATATCGAGCGGCGTAAAGCCCGATACTGAAAGCGTAGCTACACCTCGGCACTCGTTGCCCACGAAGGCTCCCACGATGTTACCAGAGACAGGTGTCAGACCCACCTTTGTCAGAAGACTCTCCACTCCCACTGTCTTCTTCACAGAATACTTGGCAGAGCCCATCGTGAACTCAGGAACATATTCCTCGTCGATGCCCACAGTCTCGTCCGGATCCATGGCGATGTCGCCGTTCAGGGTGAAGAGATGTTTCAGTCTTTGGCTGTAATATTGCAACGACATGTTTACGGTTTCATTGCCCGTCTCGTTGCCCCATACCTTCATGACAAACTTACCACCTTCTATCATCTTGTCGGTGCTGATGTCAACGGCAGGATTAGCCAGTCCGCGCAGTTCGCCATTAACAAAGAGCGCCATCATGTCGTCCTTAGAGACATAGGGTGCCAGTTCATCCTCCATCTTCACCTTAATGATGGTCCAGTTCTCGTTCTCCGAGAAGTCGGGCTTCTTCCAGTTAGGAATTGCCTGATTGTTGGTCCAGTCCACCTGCCAAGAAGGAGCCTCACCCAGAGTGGTCTCCGTGTATGGAGCATTCTTACCATTGCCACCACCTCCATTACTGTCGTCACCATCGCTGCCGCCGCAAGCCCCAAGGACGAGGCTTGCCAGCAACAGGAACATTAACTTTGTGTTGTTCATATTTTTTCTTTTTTTCGTTGTTTCGTTATTTCGGGATTCCGAGATCTCGGGATTTCGTTATTTCGGGACACCGATTTTTTGAGCTTCGCTCGAGCTCCTTTCCGTTCGGAAGAACTCGAGCAAGCTCAGTTCTTCGCTCACTTAATCACGACCTTTTTGCCATTGAAGATGTAGATTCCTCTGAGCACAGGCTTCTTCTGTAGTGGCAGACCGCTGATGGTGTACCACTTACCATCCTTCTCGTATTCGGTACGTACGAAATTGATGGCAGTAGGCTCATCAGGACTACCGACGACAGCATTTGTCTTGAAGGTCATAATCTCCGGAGTAGAAGCTATTATCTCACCGTCACGCTCTATGGCGAACCAGATAGGTGACTGGTTGTCGCCAGCGATGTTCAGATAGTTGACATCTGACGATTCGGAATTGATAACCACATTGCCGACCTCCTCGCCGTTCGAGTAAGCTATCAAGGCATCACCAGCCTCAGTCTCAATGCCCTCGACCACAGCACTCACATTCATCGTACTACGATGGCGTGGTGCAGCACTGCTTGTTGCATCTGCAGGTTTATCGGTCATGAAGAAGCTGCCAAGCTCATAGAACGGATAGGTGAATGAGACCTCTCCCTCTCCCTTGCGGAGCAACATATAGCCCTCGCCAGGTTTCATGTACTGCAGGCTACCACGCCAGCGACCTGTAGAGCCTGACTTCGTGAAGTAAGCAAACTCTGTGTGGCTCTTTATCACGTCGCCCGACTCAGCGTTGTCGAAGTAGTCGGTCAGTGCTGCCTCAACGGTGAGGTTGGCCATCGGTGTGTAGCCAATAGCGTTCCAACCCTTAGATACCGTGATGGTGCGATCGTCCTCATTCTTGATGATGGTACCACCGATCGGGAAGGTGCAAGGCTCCTTCACCTTGATGGCATACGACATCTTCGGTGAGATGACTACGCCCTTCGTGCTTCCTGAGGCTACCCACATCTTCTTATCCTCCTCGTATGTCATCGTCAGGTCACTGCCCAGTTCGGTCAGGACGTCACCATCGTTCCATCTCATACTGCTGAGCAGAGAGTTCACGTTGCTCAGCTGCGAGCTGTTGACATTGAACGATACCCAGTTCCAGCCAGCCTGCAGCTTGAAGTTCTGTATAAAGGCTTCACTGCCGTCGAAGCGCACAGGAATGTCAGTACCTAATATGGCATCCTTAGCAAACGTGATGGCAGGTGTGGTGGTCAGCACAATCTCGCGTCCGGTGCTATACTGCCACAGACGGAAACTCAGCGGTCTGCCGTTTGCCTGACTGTCATAGACCGTCAGATACAGACCAGTCTCGCCAGTCTTGGTATTGTGACTGATGTTAGCGAAGCCGTGACAAACGCCTTCATTATCGAAGGCACCCACGATGTCGCGTTCGTCAGTATCAAGTTCACCGTAGAGATATACCAGTCCGCTGATGCTCATAGAGTTTTTCAGCAGGTCGCCGCTGACACTCGATGCCCAGTCGGGCTGATCGCCCTCAATAGTCAGGTTGAGGTAGAACGGTTCTACAATACCATCCTCATCGACCAGATATAATATCTCGTTATACGTACCGATGTTTAGGTCTTTGCTTACCTTAGCTACGACACCATCCACGCCTAACGGTGCAATTACGTCGGTGTACTTGTCCAGTGTGAGCCACTTCGGGCAGTTCTCGATGGTGTAGGTATGGCTGGCTGATCCATTGTTGTAGAACGGCAGTTGCAGTTCCTCGCCAGCATCCTCGCCCTTACCATACTTAATGGTGTAGTTAAGACGGTTCACAACCCACTGCAGGCTACCGTTGACGACATAGTAGCATGCCGTCTGTGGCGAAGCCATCGTGTTGCCGTTTCTGTCCTCAACGTCACGTAATGTCACATATACATGGCGATGGTTGAGTTTGACAGCTGGCTCGTCGAGCTCTATCATTATCTGGTTTCCTCTGCCTATGAAGGAGTAGTTCAGACCTGTCACCTCCTCGAAAGGTACAACTGGAGCAGACACCGTAGCGTCGATGTGAGCCACTATCTTATCCACCTTGTCTTTGAAGAGGTAGTCGCGTGCCGGAACATTTGTAAACTCCATCGTCACAGGGTCTTGCTGATAGCGCACTTTGCCTTCGGCATCCAGATAGATTTTCTTACTGTATACGTATGGTGTCAGGACTATCTCGTTTTCCTGATTGCGTTCTTGATGGTCGAAGCCTAAGTAGGTCAGCAGACCAGCCTCATCACCATTAGGACTCTTCATCGAATAGACGTTGATGAGTTGCTGCGGCAGAGCCTGAGCAAACAGTATCAATTCGTCCATGTAACCCTTCAGTGGTGTGATGCCACCTGGTGTCACACCGATATACGAACTACCGCTGATACCACCAAGGCTGTCAGCCGCAAACGTGGTACGCAGTACTCTGTCCATATAGATATTGACCACGTTTCGACCACGGTTCACTGTCATAGCGTAATGGTGCCACTGGTTGTCGCTCCAGTCGCCTGCCACATGAGTAGCAAAGCCGTTAGAACGATACATCAGTTTGTCACCATCGAATCCTATGTTGAACTGGTTCTTTGCATCACTACCATCCTTCAGACCGCTGCCATTAGAGAGCAGGGTACCACGCCCAGCAGCATCGGTCTTGAACCAAAACATCAGTGTGTAGTCCTGATCGATGGTGCGGTTCAAAGCATCCTGCGTCATTTCCAGACCATTGTCGCTCTTCTCTAAGCTCAGCGACATACCATGAGGCATTGCCCAGCTGGTACCAATCAGACGCGCGTTAGCACCTTGAGTGTAGTCGGTAGCATATTCGCCAGAGCCCTCATTCATCGGATAGTAGTCTACGAGGTCTTTCTCATAGCCCGACAAGCGGTGCAGTCCGTAGGTACTGAACTGTCCGACATTCAGGGCGCTATACCACAGACGAGCTTCCATCATACGTCCCTTGTAGTATTGACTTGTCTCGCGGCTGAGTTCGTTTGTGCGACCGAAGATTAGCGGACCAGTACCTGTGTATTGACCCTCCAGTTTATAGCCACTACCGATAACCTTACCATCACAGAAGAACTTCAAGGTACCATTAGTCTGATCGATGCTGACAGCCACCTGACGGAAGGCATTCGGCTTAATGGCAGTCTCCGACGTGAAGGTCTGATCGTTGATCACAGCACGCAGCTTATAGTCCTTAGTAAACCACAACTGTAGTTTCTGACCATTGGTGCCGTGTGAGAACAGAGGCATGTCGCGCTGTTCGAGCGTGTCAGGTTTTATCCTCAGGTCTATGGTCAGATCCTTGCCGCTGAAGTTACGCTTAGCGTCGCTCTCCGCGCTTGCCTGTCCTGTGAACTGTAGGCTTACCATCTCTGAGAGGTCATTATTGTTCACCTCGCCCTTCACCTCGAAGTTTGTGATGGCACTGAGGTTGTTGTATTCTATATCCTCCGAGAAGTTGAATACGATATTATCGCCACGCGTGAGCAAGCCACTCTTCGGTTCAGGTGTACCGAACAACTGTGGGCGACGCGTATCCTTGATGCCACTGATTACCTTCGATGCTGTGGTGAGGTACGTACCGCCATTGCGACAGAAGAGTACTGCACGCAGGTCGTAGGTGCGTTCTATCACAGTTCCCTCACCGAAGAACTCAGTCGTAATGTTGCCATTAGGCTCCATCAGCTTACATACACCGTTGGCATCAGCCATGAGCGTAGAGTCGGCATAGAACGAACAGAGGTTGGTCCATGCGTCGTCGCCACGTTGAGACTCCTTGTACTGGAACTCTATGTGGTCGAAGTTCTGCTGATGTCTGTCGAAACCGTTGATGACAACAGGCAGGTACCAGCCACGATCAGGATCCTGCTGCGCGCTGGTGTTCAGCACCCACTTGTCGGCAGGTACTGAGATATTCACTGCTCCAGCCTCACGCAGGAAGTGTACGTCGAACTGGGTGGTTGCTACAGCATGTTCAGGATCGGTGGGTGACATCAGCCCGAGAGTCAGGCCCTCGTAGTCGTATCCCTTGCCAGGACGAACCTCCAGTTCCAACTGGGTGGTCATGCCAGGCACGAGACTCACGGTCATACCGCCAGTTGTCAGTGTCTGTCCGTTCACACTCAGCTTGGCACCGTTAACATTAGCCTGATCGACAGAGAACAACTGATATGTGCTCAGTCCGTTGGTTGCCTCGGGCTTCTCGCTCTCGTTGGCAAGGAAGACGGTGAAGCGGGCTGGGTCATTGACAGACACACCGCTCACGCTATGCTTGTCGAGGCTGATTGTCGGGTTGTCAATCTTCAGCGTACGCTCGTCAAGGATGGAACCAGCCTGATAGAACTTGGTCTTACGCTGGTCTTCCCATGGATTGGCAGTATAGCCACCGCGAGTACGATAGACGAAGCTGCATGGTCCGCCATGGTCTGGTGCGTTGCTGTTGTCTTTCAGATAAGCGACAGCATCGGCTGTCAAGCCATTGAAGTTGTAGTTGCTAAAGATATCCTCCGGATCAACACCATGTGTAGTATTGTAGTTGTAGTTACCAAACTCATCGTCAGGATTCTTACCATTTTCAATAACGGTGGTGTTAGCCATCGGCACACGATAGACATCCACGTTCAGTCGGCTCGTCGGACCTGGGGCGATGGTGAAGCTCTCCGTGCGGTTATAGGCATTGGCGATACCGTTGGTACCAACAATCTGTGAAGTAAGCACAGGAAGGAGAGCCCATCGGAAGTACGTTCCGTTAAACTTGAGCGAGGTGTTGGTTCCGGTGTCCTTGTCTATGGAAGAACCTTTCTTGTCGATTGACGGGTCTAATTTCTTCAAAGACTCCAGATAGCCAAAGAGAGCTCCGAGACCATAATTGACTATCGTCGTAGCCGCCGTAGTACCGATACCACTACCCTTACCAGCGAAGTAGTCGGGTTGTTTGCCCCAAGGGAAGTACATCGATGTGGAGTTAGAGTAGTTGCTGTCGAAGGTCTCGCTATAGTTTATTCCCTGTGCGCCAGCAATGTCATAGTTGCCAATGAGGTCGGTGGCATTGAGTTTCTCGCGCTCGTTCTGCGCAATCATCTTTGCCCAAGCATACATAATCTCACTCTTCTCCGTGATCTCGTCAGGGAAGTCGCTCATGGTCTTACCTGACGGCAGGATGATAACATAGTGGGTGGTGTCGTTTGCTACGAAGCAATCTGTATTGTATGTGGTGTTCTTATAAGCAAACTTCGGATCGGTAGGCTGGCGCAGCGAGAGATAGACGGGTTTGCCCGTTGAGTTAGCAACTTGTGTTGCTTCCTCGCGTGTACCAGTGAACAGCAGGTCCATAATCTCCTTCACCTTACCAGGAATAACCTCCTCGAGTATCTGCTTCTGCGAGTAGATGAAGTTAGACTTGATCTTCGGGCCATGGGCTATCGACAAGTCGCGCACCAAATGGAACTTCTTACCATTGGCATCCACGCCCTCGGCAATGTGTACCAATGTACCATACTTAGCATACTGTGTCACCTCACCAGTGGTGTTGACCTGACCCACGCCCAAACGTGCCAGCATTGTTTGATACATCTCGTCAGTGATGGCACGGATGGTGGACATTGGTGTCACCTGTACGTTCTGTACCATACCGATGTAGAGGTCAGCATCGGCACCCACCATCGATGGGTCGCCGCTGGTACTGATGTTCTGACCTATCGCCATAGTATACGACCATGCCTTACTGCCATTATAGTTGAACACAAGGTCTGTATATGATATATCTACTTTCTCCGCAGAGTGGTCAATGCCGTAGAAGGTGCCGCCGTAATGACCAGCAACCGTACCAAAATATTCACCCAAATTATCACCTGCGAACCATGTCGGTTTGTCAGCCAACGTGAAACTGAATATTACGCCACCAGACATTGCTATGTTCATCATATACGAGCTGTTGAGTGTGGCACCCTTGGCGAGTGTCGCCGAGCTGTAGGCTCCTGGCGGGTCGCGCAGGATGTCGAAGAGCAGAGGTTGTCCCTCAACCAACAGATCCTTAGACTTGCCGAGGGGGTACATGTTGAGCACGTAGCCACGCAGAGGTTCTGCCGTGTAGTGACTACCATCCTGCTCAGCGCTGAAGGTAACAGTCTTCAGGGCGTTCTCGGTTCCTAATGGTTGCATGGTATGGTCAGCTTGTACCATGAAGACGGCTTGTCCCTGGTCATCCAAATGCAGTGTGTCTACTGCCACACCATTCTTCATGCCATTGTGCATAGTAGCGACACCGCCGCCAATCTTCACGTAGTCAATCCTCTCGGACGTTAAGTCATTATTGTACGGATAGCTTTCTGCAACCTGCACCTGAATGTTATACTTGCGCTCCAGACTGAACACAGGGTAGTCGAAGGTATAGAGAGCCTTCGTCGTGTCGGCAGGATTCTTATATGCAAGCGGAACGACAGCTCTTTCGCCTTTTAGGTTGCTGGAGTTATAATTCTTGTCACCGAAGTAGTCGAACGAGTCATAGCCCAACTGCTTATATGTCAACTGTATTGGGCTGCGGTAGATGCGGTTATATACATGGTTATATGTTGCACGTGGTTTGGAGATCGTATTGCCGTCGACATCCATGTAGGAGCCCACGTAGGTAGTATCCTTCTCCGTGAGACTCTTTGTCAGGTCGATGACCTCGCTCGCCTGCCCCTCCTGGAACAGTGTTGGATAGCCGGTGCAATACACCTGCTGCACCTTCCAGCGCACTGGCGGCAACATCAACATATACTCACCGGTAGCTGGGTCGGGAGTAACCTCCATGCGCTTGCGCATAGTCTTCACCACTGTCTTATGGTCGCCATTGCCAGTATGCAGATAGACAGTGTCGCGCTCGGTGCGCTCACGGTTCAGGTTGTCGTATACCAACCACGACTTACTGTCGCCCTCTAAGGTGAGCACCATCTTCAGGTTGTCGCCCAGGTTGTTCTTTGACAGGTTGTTGGCTAATGGCAGTTTACCCTGGTCGTTACCTCCTACCACACGACCTATCAGTTTGACCTTGGTGGAATCTTGGAATAAGATATCAGCCACGTCGCCACTGAAATAATGTCCCTTCGGTCCCTTGTACCAACCGTTGTTCACGAACTTATGACCATCCTTGACCACCTGGATAGTATTGTCGTCAGGTATCACACGGAACGAGAAGGCTCCCTCGTCGTCAGTCTCCACTACTTTGCCTGTAGCACCATGCAGCAACTTGCCGTTCACGAGGAAGTTGGCACCCTTAACAGGTATGCTGGTGCCCTCGTATGTCACGTGGCCCGAGAAGCGTTTACCGTTGATGACTGTGAGTTCATGTACGGTCACATCATTGATCTTGTCATCAAATGTTACTGAATAAGAATTATTCTCTGCCTCAAGCCCGCTTCCGAGGGTAACGCTATAGGTGATTCTCGTTGTTCCCTGATAGGGCAACTCGTCTGCAACATAGTGACCTCTCTCGTCAGTTTCAGCAGAAAGCTCTACGCTTCCACCAACGATGTTCACCACAGCGTTGGCGATACCCGTGCCGTCATTGAAACGTACGTAGCCCTCCAGACGACCAGTGTTCTTACATGCGCCAACTATCGAGTCGGTATAGGTGAAGTGCTCTCCCTCGCAGTCGGCTGTCGCGCGTACCTTATATTGATAGGTCTTCAGAGGTGACACCGTCTTGTCCTCGTATGTCATCTGGTCGATGTTGGGGCTTACATTCTCCCAGGCACCGTAGCCTTGAGCCAACACCTCACGGCGCATAACAGTGAAGTAGTCTATTGGGTTGCCATCGGTGTTCCATGTCAGTACCACGCTGCTCTGGTGTTTCTCTACCACCAGTTCCTTGTCTATCACACCAGTGCTGGTATGGTAGAAGTCATCAAGCGTAGGTGGTGTGATGGTAGCGTAGTTAGGTTCGGCTACCGTCGTGGTAGTTGGCACTACGGTATCTCCTACTTTCGTCCAGGTGCCGAGATTCGCCAGTGCGTCTTCATCTGTGGTTTCTGTTGCAATCTTCGCCTTTGGTACAGCCTTGCCGTCAACAACGTGCCAGTTGTCCTTGCCTAACGCTTCGACCTGCTGGCTTGCTGTGATACTACCGTTGTACCATGGATTGGTAGAATAGTTGTCAAACATCTTAGGCACTACCTTGCCTTCGCTGTCAACCTGCCAGTTGCTGCCACCTAATTGGGCTACCAAGTCACTGGCTGACTTATTGCCTACCTGATGGGCTTCTTCCCAGCATTTATGATTATGAAGATCAGTGCTGCTGCGTTCTTCTACGGCGTGGTAGGTCCAGTTGTTTGAGCCGTACCGTCCGTTTGCCCAAGCGGGACTTTCGCCAGCACCTGATAGTATAAAGTTCATTCCTAATATAGCATCTCTTGAGAAGACTGCGGATGACGATATCGGATAGGAAGACGCATTTTCCAGGTTGTTGTTGAACGCATTGCCCGTAATCTGATTGCCTTGATTCTCCTGCCAGCTGATGAATGCCGCGGCATAGTCAAGACGGTCACCCGCGATTGAACCGTCGAACAGGCAGTTCGTGATGACTTGCGGCGTTCTTTCACCATTGCCTACAAATCCTCCGGCATATTCTTTATCACTTGTTGAGTAATAATCCAAGTTGGCAGATACGCGGCAGTTTGTGATGGTATTATTGTTGCCATAAGTAGTGCCAACAAGTCCCGCCACATACGGACCACCCTTGATGTTACCTTTGACATGCAAGTTCTTAATGGTGTGGTTGCTGGTACTGCGGAACAGGGCGATATTGTAATTAGTGCCGCCGTCAATGTTGACGGTGATGGTATGACCATTACCATCGAATGTTCCACGCCACGGACGGGAAGAGGCAGCTGACTTTGTGATACTGATGTCGGCAGCGAGGGCAGCATCCACCCAATACGCATTATTGGCAGATGTAATCATGTCACAGAACGTATCCCAGTCGGCACTGTTACGGATGATGAAAACGCCGTAGTCCATTGTAGAGTGGCAGTTCGTTACCGTCACTGTACCTCTATCGTCCTGGCGTGCCCACGTCTTGCACTTGTCGTACTTGGTATTGATAGCCGCAGGGGCAAAGAAGCAGTTCTCTATTGTAGCCTTACTTTTCTCATCAACCCAACTGATGAAGCCACCATTACCATAGCAATTGGCACCCTCAAACCTACCGTCAAACTTACTGTTACGTATCACAACGCTAGCATTACTGACACGTCCTACCAAGCCAGCAAGCGTTCCTTCGCCATTCATGGTACCTTTCAGGGTGACCGATGATTGGCAGTTCTCAATGGTTGCCGTTCCATCTTTGACTTGTGCAGCGATACCAGCAGGATACATCCGGTTAAACTCAACGGTACCTTTAACATGCAGGTTCTTGATGGTGGCATTGCCTACATGCCGGAAGAGAGCTATAAACCTATCATCCGTTGTCGGTTTCCAATCCTTGTTGAAAGTTATCGTATGGCCATTGCCATTGAAGGTGCCGTGATACATGGCTCCTTCGGTTACTCCTACGTGCTCACTCACCGTGATGTCGGCTGCTAGGACAGCGTTAACGTCGTACTTGTTGACGGCTTCATTCACCATAACGGCGAACATGTGCCAATCGCTGGCATTACGAATAGTGAGTAACGATGAATATTCCATGGTGGCATAGCTGTTGATGACATTCAGGGTTGCATCTGAGGCTCCTCGTGCCCATGTCTCGCAACTTTCAACGCCAGTGTTGATATGGTCTGGTGCAAAGAGACAATTATCGATGGTTGTCGAGCTCTCTGACTGGCGATAGCCTATAAATCCGCCGTTATGGTGGCTCTCTGCGCCTTCAAAACTGCCGTCGAACTTACAGTTGCGAAGTATAACCGTTGACCTATCACCTAAGCGGGAAATGAATCCGCCGTTGGTGAAGTTCGTTGTATTGATTGTCATCGACGACTGACAGTTCTCTATTAAGGCGCTGTTGTCATTGAGTATATAGCCAACCAATCCTCCAGCATATTGCGCCTTGGTCTTTATGGTTCCAGTCACATGCAAGTTTTGGATTGTAGCATTAGTTACATGGCGGAATGGAGCGCAGTAGTTTTCGTTGAGTTCCATGTTGAAGGTCAGCGTATGACCGTTACCATCAAACACGCCTCGGTAGGGGCGGTCGCTTTCCCAACCAATGCTGATGCTCGTGCTTATATCGGCATAGAGGCGTGCATTCACGTCATACTCACCCTTGGCAGCCTGCACCTTGTCACGGAACGTCTTCCAGTCATCAACATTTCGAATGGCATAGAAGTATTCCTTCATCTTACTCTTATCGTAAAGGCTGATGGGTGACGTACCACGATCCACATATAGTTCTATCTTGTACTTCAGACATGGACGGGTGAGATTCACCACCTTATAACATTTTGTACGATCCTCCTCGGTCAGCTGCACGTCCTTCACCTCCACCGTATCCCCAGCAAGGTTTAAGGAGGTGACACGCAGCATCATCTTAGCCCGACTGTCCCACACACCATTGTGCTCGTCGGCATATTGCCACGCTACACGGACATTATAGGAGTCATCCACTTTAGTGGCTGTATAGTCAGCAATACGCAGCAGGTGCAGATTGTCCATCACACACTTAGCGGTGCTGGCGCAGGGATTGTCAGTGCCCCATCCCCAACCCTGGGTGATGGTACGACGTACACGATAGGTCAAGTTCTCTAAGGTATAGCCATCGGTCAGCATTTCCTCGGTGATAGCATCCACGTATGTGCTGTCTACGAATGTATATACCGTCTTGGTGTCTTCACCCAACTTGGCGAAGGGCTCCTGACCTATGGTGACGAAGTCTTCCTCCTTGCCTGTCAGCGAACGCTGAATCTCGAAGAAGTCGATCTCCGCAACATCTTCATCAGTGATGTTTCCGACATTCCATTTTAGCTCTACCTTCGAGTTGGCACCTCCTAAAGGACGTGCCGTCAGTCCGCTTGGCGCATGTATCATGGTAAGGTCTTGAGGCTCTGACGCAGCATCCTTGATGAGATAATCGCCAACGGTCTGTGCCTCATAGTAGTCGGCTATGATGCGGAAGTTGCGATGTGGCTCGAAGGCATTCAGACTGATGGTGCCACCGTTTGTTGTAGTCGGCATCGACACGCTCACGAGTCTGCCGTTCGCATCGTTATATTCATAGTGAAGCTTGTTAATCTTTTCTGGAAGCATGGTCCAGGGCACCAGTATCCTACCCGTACTATCGTTGTTCAGCGTTGCAAGTGTGACAACTGGCGGTGACACAGGATTAGCCTCAGGCAAGGTGATAGGGTCGGGCTGTTTAAGACCAGCACTCTCATCAAGCCACACCTTATTTCTGCCGGTTCCATCGCGCTGAACATGCCATCTGAGTTTCACATTCTTGCCAAGCAGTTCCTTCGGAAACACCCATACGGCAGACAAGCTAAAGGTAGTACCGTCGGAATTGCGAGCCACATTAACTGGCTTCCAGTCGTGTGGGTCAAGCCTTGTAACACCTGTTGTGTTGCCTAACGTCACATTGAAATAGCCAGGGGCTTGACTATATATCATCGTGGGACATGTACTTTTGTCTCCAGCGATGCTGCCACCATTCAGAGCCCAATGGAAGAGGTTAATTTCCGATTGACCTTCCCATGAGGCGTAAAGGTTACCGTCAACGATGTAACAGTCGGCACCCTCCTGGTCGTAGAGTGGTACACTGATAGTGACGGTATTACTTCCGCTCACATAGATATTGTACATGTAGGACTGGTCGACAAACGTGTCGTATCCGTCATCAGCAACCGCCTGCTGCGGTAGCAACCATCCCAAGAGAACAAGCAGCATCAGCCACCTTTGCTCTCGCAGATTTTGTAGGAACTGTTTCATAATTATTATTTTTGAGTTTTGATTTTCCATGGAATAGATTGATTGTTAAAATTAGTAGTATTATGTTTGCAAATATAAGCATTTTTTCGCAAATGACATATATAACAAACTACTTTTGTATTCATTTTTGCTAATTTTGAAACGATTTTTGCAGATTTTGAAAGCCACACGAAAAGTTTTTTCATTGATGTGCGCACACAACTTTTATGCATACTTTTTTGATTTGCTTAATAGGGGGTGGGGGGATAGATTAGGCTTCTTTGAAGGAAAGATAATACCTATTGTAAAGATTAGAACAATACAATCTCCCGATAAAATCGAAAAAACGAACGAGACCAGACTTTCATACAACAATCGAGGCGAACCATAACAGGTTCGCCTCGATTGTTGTATAGAGATTCGTTAGTTTATTCCTCGGCAGTCTTCCATTCACTACTCCAGTCAGATAGTTTATACTGAAGAAACCATTATCGGTCCTAACACACTTACAATCCCATTTCCAAATTACTCAAAGGAACAGTCCCTTTTGTGTAATTTGTGTGATTTCTACTCGAAATAAAAGGTCAATGCAAACATCTTGCTGCGTGCTTCATTGACTGAGTTGGCATAGGGTATCATCTCCTTGTTACGCAATTTCTTACCATGTCCTGTGTCAAGACAGTTGGAGAGCCCGTACATGAATTTCAGTTCGGGACGTAGCTTAAAGAATGGCAAATAGAAATCGCAACCGACGCCAAACTCCAAGAACGTATCGAAGCGTTTGAGCTTCAGGAAGTCGTCGGCCTTTGAGGTAAGATTGAGCATGGGATTGACACCCGCCATGAGATATGGTCGATGGTTGTTGAATCGGGGAGCAGCAAAGATCAGGTCTACTGCTGTGGAGAAATACGCCGATTTCATCTCCTGATGCTCCTCTGTAGGACGACCCTCTGGGGTGAGGTCGGTGATATTGCGAAGGGTAAAATGACGCGTACCGAAATACATCGCTGGTGCCACACGCAGCTGGAAGTTAGTGTTAAGTCGCAGCTCGCCCAGCACACCCACCGTAAAGCCTGGATCCCAACGGTCCTGATCGGTAGAGATTGTCTTTTCCACCACCGTACCATCATCGAGCGTTATTAGCTGTGGACCGACGTTATTGAACTCTACATCCTGCAGGTGCGTGCCTACGAGCACTCCGAAGTGGAATGTACGCAGGTCGGTATACGGTTTATTCTGCACCCTCCTGTCCTGTGCTTGACAAAAGAGTGTAGACATAGTCAAAAATACAAGAAAAATCTTCCTCATAGTAATTGTTATAACGCTGGTGAACGAATATTATTGTATTCAACTTCTTTACTTCCGAAAAGAGAATTAATAAAAAAGCAACGGCTCCTTCAAGCTACATTGTAGAAGATGGAGAGGTAGCTCTCGAGGAGATGAGGAGATAAGGAGATGAGGAGATGAGGAGATGAGCACCTATCACAACTGTCGTGACAGCAGGTCGATGCCGCTCTTGGATATCTCGACCTCGACGACGGTGCCATCATGCGACTTCAGTATACAAATCTTCCGTTTGGTATTGAGCTTATAGATAGTGTGAATGTTTATGATGGTACTACGGTCGACACGTAGGAACGACTCTTCGCCGAGATGGTGCTCTATGGAGGCAAGACTCTCGAGTACAGTCTCCTGGCCGTCAAACATAGTCATCTGTACATAATTGCCATCAGCCTTGATGTATGCGATATCATCCCGTTCTACAAACATGCGACCATTGACCGTACGAAACGACATTTTAGACGATTCCATCGAAGGCTCACCGCCTTCCACAATACCCCAAGCCTTACTCACGGCAAGAGCCAGTTCGGTCTTGTCGACAGGTTTCAGCAGATAGTCTACGGCAGAAATCTTGATAGCACTGATGAGGTATTTCCTATCGGAATAGGCTGTAGTGAAAATAATCTTTGGTAGCGTGATGGAGCTCTTCAGTTCCTCCAGCAGATGCAGAGTGGTCCTACCATTAAGCTGGATGTCCAGGAAGAGCAAGTCTGGTTTGCACCTAATGATACTCTGAATGGCATCATCATAGTTATCACAACTGTCCACAACCTCCACCTGGCTACGCAGTTCCTCGAGTTTCTGTAGCAACGTAAGGCGGGGCAGGCGTTCGTCTTCCACCACTATGGCTCTCATTACCTTTTTCATCACTCAACTCCTTATCTTCTTATTATTCAACTCCTTACTACTCAACTCCTTACTACTCAACTCCCCATTACTCAACTCCTTACTACTCAACTCCCCATTACTCAACTCCATACTACTCAACTCCTTACTACTCATATCGATAATCTGTCGGTATCGTCATGCTATAACACGTTCCCGCAGGCTTGCCGTCTTCATCGAGCATGTCGCTCACCTCTTGGCGTATAGCATGCTTGTTGGTCTGATTGTACAGCTCTATCTGGTCTAACAGTATGCGCAGTCCCTGTTTGGTAGTATCGGCATTGAGGCGCGCAGCCTCACGACGACCCACACCGTTGTCCCTGACGCTGACCACTATGGCGTGCTCCCGTTCGAGATTGGTGATAGTCACCTCTACCCTTCCACCCTCAGGACGATTAGAGATACCGTGCTTGATGGCATTCTGACAGTACGTATGCAGCAGCATGTTTGGTATCAAGCACTTACGGTCCACATCACTATCCACCTCTATAGAATATGTCAACTTGTCGCCCAGTCGCAGATGCTCCAACTGCAAGTAAGTCTTGATATAGTCCACCTCCTCAGCCACAGTACGCGCAGGCAGGTCGATGTCAGAGAGCGTCTGATTGGTGAAGTCGGAATAGAGTTTTAGGTAGCGCATAGCCTCATCCGCGGAATTGTTCATCACGAAATATTCTATTCCTGCGAGGATATTGGTATGGAAATGAGGGATAGACTTCAGACGAATGGCACTTATCTGCAGGTCTTTCTGCGTCTTCTCCCTCTGAAGGTTGTCTAATGTACGGCGATGACGACGCTCTGCATAGCGTGTAGCTATCCACCATATCACGATGACGAGCAGCGCCAACAGCGATAGCCACACCCACCAGTGTTGCCACCAGCGTAGGGGCAACGGTATGATGGTGTCTTCCTGAGCGTATTCTAAAAGTCTCTCAGGACTGAAGGAGGTCATCTCCTCAACACCAGCCAACCATATTGTGCCGTCAGATTGTTCAGCCATCGAAGCCATCAACGGCTCCACCATAGTGAATCCATTAAGATGATTGAAGAAGCGAATATCTGAGAGTATTATATCATGAGAGGATAGTCGGCACACAAACAACCCATCGACGACAGCGATGACAAGGAAGCCTTTTGGCGAAACATGTAGCGAACGTATCTCATGACCCGCGAGTTGTGGTATCTGGCTGGAGAGTTCCATCACATCGCCATCATGGACGACAAACAACGAGTCGGCTGACGAGAAGTAAATATTTCCGATTTCATCGGTCGTCATCGAGGTGACAATCAATTTCTGGGAGGCGAGGGGTGAGGAATAAGGAGTTGAGGAATAAGGAGGTAAGGAATAAGGAGGTGTATAATAAGGAGTTGAAAGGTGAGAGTTGTTTGCAGTAATCTTCCACAGTCCAGAGCTTGCGCCAACCCACAGAGCACCTTGTTTGTCCTCACGAGCCACCCATGGGTGTTCTATCCCCGAGGCAATGGTGTCAAGAGAGGATGTTTCGGAATTGCAGAAGAACAATGTGGAGCGATTGGCTACCACCAGGCGACCTCTCCACTTGCTAACGAACTGGTAGCGGTCGGGCGGTAGGTTCTCCCATTTCATCGAGGATTCTCCCACACTTGCCACATCACCCCTACCAACCATATAGACTTTATCCGCAAGAGCCACAGCGTTTGGCTGGAAGAAGAGAGACGCGTCGTCGACCAATAACAACGAGTCGCCAATCATCAGTTTACCATTGAGCGAACCCATCACCACTCTGTCGTGACCGTCCACAGCAAGAGCACGGACGATGTCACCCTTCTCAGCGAGCTTATGATTGACGAAGTTACGCTGGAAGTAGCAATACACACCCTCGTATGTTGCTGCCCACAGACGATCCCAACGATCTACAAAGATGTTCTTTATCATGTTCACGCCCGTAACAAGAGTAGCAATGCAGCCATCCTTCCATCGGTATATACTGTGCGAGTCGGATATGAAGAAGCTGCCATCACGTGAGCGACGGACAAGGAGTCCGTAGTCGGGAGCATCGAACCTGAATGAGACGATAGGTTTCAGTCCGTTATTAGCAACCAAATAGATACCATCAGACGCAAACGCATAAAGTTTTCCTCTGTCACGGGTAAGCGAGAAGATGTTAGGACGTGAGGATATGAGTCGTGTGCGAGACGATTTTTGTTCAGCATGTTGGTTACGGGCAACCTTGTACAGCCCCCGAGGAGTAGGAACAAAATAAGCGGAAGAGTCGACAAAGAATTTACGGTCGGGAGTCATAAGGTCGAGTAGCGGGCCACGCAGCACTATCTTCATACCGTCAGACGTTACCTGACAGAGTCTGCGTTGGGTCTCATTCTTATCTTCGAAGAGCAACATGCCGTTGGGCAGGTCGTACGCATTGAAGTTGTTCAGATACCAGTAGTTATGGCAATCATAAGGAAGCGGCACGGCTTTCTCGCCTTCGTCTATCCATCGACGACGAAAACTCAACGCACTGACACGAGAATCTTCCTCCATAAATCCCACAATATTCTCCCTTCTACCTTTGAGAAGGGGTGTGAACGTACGTCCATCATAGCGAACAAAGCCCGACAAAGTACCGATATAGATATACCCTCGACTATCCTGCCACACCATTTCTGCCTGCATCTGGGGTAGTCCGTCGGCTGTGGTGTAACGACGGAAACTCAACTCGGAAGTAAGAATCTGAGGATGGGAGTCTGAGTCCGAGGGTTGAGCATCTGCTACCACATAGTTAGGTTGTAGCACCAATAAGGAGATTATTATGGTCAGAAAAGCTTTGTTCATGGTGCAAATATACAAAACTTCGCCTCACTTGCCAAATATAAATTAATGTATCTAAGAAAGTTTTTTTGCTTCGTCAAGAGAAACAGCCATTTCATCACTCTCTGACCACAGTTCATCAATAACACAGTTTTTCATTCTCGATATTTAACTATTTTTACATAACTTTGGCAACACATATACTAACTTAAACAAATTCTATATATTATGAGGAAGTTTTTCATCTTGTTTTTCCTTCTATCATTGTTTGGTTACACATCATACAGCCAGACCACCTTTGAGAAGGACTCCCTGCGATACACATTGAATACCGACGGTACGGCAACCGTCAGTTCGTGTCTGTATCTGTCAACATCCGAAATCACCATCCCGCAGACCGTCAACGACGGCACGCAGGACTATACGGTGAAAAAGATTGGCGACAGTGCCTTCTATGGCAAGTCGTTTGTCACTTCTGTCACGTTCCCGTCGACGCTGACCACATTTGGCAGATACTCGTTCTCCAGAACGGGTCTGACCTCAGTCGTGATTCCCGAAGGCGTGACGACGCTGACGTTCGAGCTTTTCTCCTACTGCGACCAGCTCACCTCGGTGACGATTCCAGAAGGCGTGACCACCATGGAGCGCGGCGTGTTCTACGAAGACGACCTTTTAAACGGGGTGGTGTTACCCTCCACGCTGACCACCATCGGATATCATGCGTTTGGCAGGTGCATAGGGCTGACCGCCATCACCATTCCAGCCAACGTCAGCATCATCGACGAGTATGCGTTCCAGTACTGCTCAAATCTGGAGACCGTCGACTTGAAGCCCCAGACGATGACCACCATCGGGCGAAATGCCTTCGACTCCTGTGAGAAGCTTACCGCCTTCCACGTACCAGAAGGCATCACCACCCTCGGACAAGATGTGTTCTACGGATGCAAGGCGATGCAGGAACTGTCGCTGCCCTCGACGCTGACATCCATCGGCTACCGTACCTTCTATAACTGTATCAGCCTGCCGTCTGTCACCATCCCGGAAGGAGTGACCACCATCGGTAATGAAGCCTTCCATTATTGTAAGCTGCTTGGCGGCGACATCACGCTACCTGCCGGTCTCACCTCGCTCGGTTCCTATGCTTTCGCTGGGTGCGAGAACGTGGAGAGCGTCACCTTCTTAGGCAACAACGACGTGACAATGCCCGGTGAGTCGCAGTTCTCTTCGATGAAGAAACTGAAGAGTGTGAAGCTGCCCGACAACCTGAGTACCATCACCACCAGCATGTTCTTCGGCTGCAATCAGTTGCAGAGCATCGACCTAAGCCGTCTGCCTGCCACAGTGATAAGCCCCTGGGCGTTCCGTCTGTGTAAGGCACTGGCTTCGGTTCAGCTACCGCCCGCAACAGCTACCATCGGAGATCAGGCTTTCGCTTATTGCGAGAACCTGACCGCCATCAGTTTCCCTTCAACACTGAAGAGCATCGGAAACAATGCCTTCGACAATAACAACCTGACCAGCCTGCAACTGAACGACGGACTGGAGACCATCGGCAACTATGCCTTTTCTGGCAGCAAGGACCTCTCGGCATCTCCCGTCGTCATTCCGCAGAGCGTCACCAGCATCGGAGGCAATGCCTTCTACAACTGCGACCAGATGACGAGCTTCACCTTCCCGGAGTCTCTCACCACCTTAGGCACATACGTGCTTGCCAGT
Organism: uncultured Prevotella sp.; assembly: GCA_900316295.1. Classification (GTDB taxonomy): domain Bacteria; phylum Bacteroidota; class Bacteroidia; order Bacteroidales; family Bacteroidaceae; genus Prevotella. The sequence goes on along the minus strand of ONCJ01000002.1, from coordinate 58,116 downwards.
TGTGACAACTTGCAGACGGTGGTCTTCCCCCGCAACATGACCGTCATTCCACGAAGCACCTGCGAAGGCTGCAAGCGGCTTGCCAACGTGACATTGCCGGAAAATGTGGTGACCATCGGCCTACAAGCCTTCTACGGAGCAACCTCACTGCCAGCCATCACCCTGCCTGCTACGGTGAAGACGATAGAAGACAATGCTTTCCGGGATACCAACATACCTTCGCTGACTCTCAACGAGGGACTGGAGTCTATCGGAGCGAGTGCCTTCTACAACTGCGACCAGCTGAAGACGCTGAACATCCCCTCCACAGTGAAGAATATAGGCAATTATGCCTTCTACAACTGTGACTCCATTCTCACCGTCACCTTCCCCGAAGACATGACGGCACTCACCACTATCGGCACCAATCTTTTCGCCTATAACAAACAGTTGACGAATGTGACGCTACCGAAGACTGGCATGAGTTCCATACCTAATAATATGTTCCAGGAATGTGATCACCTTCGCAACATCCAGCTGCCTGCCACCATCACCAGCATCGGCGACCATGCCTTCTACAGCTGCGACTCCCTGCAGACCATTTACATCCCCGACGGCGTAAAGAGCATCGGCTACGAAACCTTCTGCTACTGTAAAGGACTGCGCTATGTGCGGTTGCCCGAAGGACTGGAAAGTATCGGACAAAGCTGTTTCGCCTATACCGAGAAGCTGCCCTTTATCAATATCCCCTCTACGGTGACGAGCATGGGCAACTGGGCTATCCACACCACAGCATCTTCATCGAACACCAACTTCAAGAGCATCGGTATCATGGGCAGCACCATGCCGGGTACCAAAGACCACGTGTTCTGGCAATATCAGCCAGCTTTCAGCCTCTTGGTACCTGCAGGACAGGAGAGCGACTACCAGAACAGTACGTCGTGGACTCCCGATGCCACCGACAACCGCACCATCAAGGGCTATCCCGCTGAGAAACAGACGCTCACCCAAGACCTCATCCACCTGTCTTGCTTAGATAAGGAGAGCTACAAGAGCGGTAGTCCGGAGGCTGTATGGATAGACTGGTTCGAGGGCATGGGCAACTACCGCATCTGGTACACCGACGCGAAGGGCAACAAGACCGCCACGATGCCGATAGAAGGAGGCGACTACACCATCTCTGCCGACTTCGAGGAAGGGCCTTACTACAAGCCAGCCACCTTCGACAACATAGCAACCTTCAGTCTGAAGGAGATTGACGACGAAGACTTTGCCCTGCTGTGGGACTTCTACAGCAAGACCTACGACCGCACGAAGCAGAAGAGTACGTGGACCGGTAGCGGCGGTGGCGGCGCACCAGCCAACTGGGGACTCATCGAAGGCGTGAAGGAGAGTGCCGTCGGCATCTTCGGTGTGAAGTGGAACAACGGGCATGTGGAGGAAATCAACTTCGGCACAGGCACCAGTATCTACAACCTCAATGCCGAAGAGACACCCGTCAGCCTCTTCGCCCTGCCACAGGTGAAGAAGATAGAGATTGCTGGTTGCGAACTCTACGGTAACATCAGCGACAAGGTGGAAGAGTGGCTTGCCGCAGGCAAGACGCTCAGTCCCACCCTTGAATACCTCGACCTGCAGCGCAACAAGTTAGAGGGTAATATCTCGACGCTCGTGGGTGCACTGCCGTCGTTAAAGACGTTGGACGTACACGAAAACCGATTCTCCTCATTGTGGCCGGCATTCACTGAGACGTTGGAGAATGTCAACATCAGTACGCAGACCATCACTGACATCACGGCAAAGCTCGACTTGCGCGACATGACCGATGAAGGCTTCTTCTCTACCCTGCCCTCTATCGTCTTCTACGACCCAGCAACGCGCACCTACGCCGATGACATCAAGGTCAACGTGCAGAGCCAGACCAACGGGAACTGGTTCACACTGAACTACAACGGCACTAACGACTTCACCGTCAGTGGTTACTGTACCTGGAAGGGAGCGAGCGGCGACGTTGCCAAGTGTTCCTACACCGACTCCACGAACAAGACCACCACGTTCAATGCCAACTTCTTCTATGACATGGGCGACGTGGACTTCAACGGACTCGTCAACATCAGCGACCTGCAACAGAGCATCAGCTACCTGTTCAAAGAATCTTACAGCAACTACTACCGCTACAACTTCAGCGCAGGCGACATGAATGCAGACAACGCCATCAACGTACTCGACATCGTGCCGCATGTAGACTTGCTGCTGAACATGAACCCGTCGACTACTGAGGGAAATTCTGACGGTCCTAACCTCGCAAGGAGAGCTAAAGTCTCATCAAATGCAGCATTGACAACCACACACGAAGCCAGCTTGTATATAATGAACGGAAAACTCATCCTAAAAACCACTCGACCTGTAGCAGCTATGGACATCACTATTTCACAAGTGGACAATTTCACCAGTTCACCATCGCAAGGCATGACCATTGCCAAGAAGACGATGGCTGACAGAAAGCTACACATTATTATATATAGCACCTCGGGGAAGACACTACCAACAGGCGAGACCGTTATCGGTACATGTAGTAGCGATGAGGCGGAAGTAAAGGCGGCAATGCTCGTCGACGAAGAGGCTGAAGAGATCAGTACCAAGCTGAACAATCAGACAGCAACACCGACTGGTATCGAGAGCCTCACCCCCGTCCCATCTCCAAGGGGAGAGGGGAGTAGTAACATCTACTCGTTAGACGGACGGAAGGTGACTGACGCTTCATTGCCGACAGGCAAGCTGCCCAAGGGAGTCTATATCATCAACGGAAAGAAAATGGTCATTAAATAAAGGAGGACACAAGATATGAAAACAAACAATATAATAAAGTCATTGACTTATCTGTATTCAAACTCCACTCCCTTCGGGAGGGGCTGGGGGTGGGTTCTTATTTTCCTTTCTACCTTTTTACCTCTGTCAGCCCAGAACAGCAACGTGCTGAGTCTACAAGACGTGAACGGCATGCGCGGAAAGGTCATCTCCGTACCCGTCTACCTGGACAACACGTCGGAGATTGCCGCCCTGCAGTTTGACATCACCCTGCCACCAGGCTCGCAGGTGATGTACGACTCCACGAAGGTCGCCGACGCACGGAAGGCAGACCACATCATCAGTGGTCAAAACAAAGGTAGCAACAAGCACCGCTTCATGCTCTACTCCCCCACCAACCAAGTGCTGAGGGGCAACAGCGGTAAGCTGTGCGATATCGTGTTCAAGATCTATACCGGTCTGCAAGATGACCAGACGTATGACATCAAGCTGTCTAACGTCGTCATGAGTGACCGTAATGGTGCGAACGTCTTCACCAGCTCCACAGACGGCATACTGACGCTCACCACATACCCCGACTTCGAGGTGAGCGGTCTCACTATCACTAACGCAGATATCACACCAGGCGGACACGTCGCCTTCGGGTGGGTGGTGAGCAACATCGGTGAGACTGCCTCAACGGGCGGATGGAAGGAGAACTTCTATCTCGTCGGAGAGAACAACACCGAGCTATTTATCAGCTCAAACAATTTTGAAAACACAGGAATAGCACCTGGTGCGAGCGTCAGCCGCAACATCGAACTGACGCTGCCGGAGGTGCTGAGCATCGAGGGAGCTGTGTCGCTGAAGGTTGCCATCAAGGGTAACGCTGACTCTGGCGAACGCTCGGAAGCCGAATGGAACAACACCGCTACAGTGGCTACGGGAAGCAGTATGACTAAGACTATCCAACTGGTGATGCCGACGGCAGCCGTCAAGGAGAATAACGGAAGGAATGTCAGACTACAGCTCAACAGAAGCGGTAGTCGCACCACAGCAGAGACGTTCACACTGAGTGCGGACAAGCCCGACCGACTAACTCTTCCTGAATCTGTCACCATCGGCAGAAATCAAACGGGAACAGCCTTCTACGTCAACATCGTTGATGACGACATCTACAACAACGACGACTCGGTGGTGGTCATCACCGCCAGGGGTGCAGGATATGCTGACGCTACAGGACGACTGGTGATAGAAGACAACGAATATGCGGACATGACGCTGACGACCTCGAGACAGGAAGTGGGCGAAGGAGAATCGTTCCGTCTGACAGTCACACTACCGAAGGCTGCTGCTAAGGATACGGAGATACGCTTCACAGCCGAGACTCCAAAACGGTTCAGCATGCCGACATCAGTAACTATTCCTCAAGGGCAAAACTCAGCGAGCATCGACGTTGAGGTTATTGACAACAACACGCCTGAGCTACAACTCACAACAGCCTTCTACGCAACAGCGGAAAAATACAACAAGGCAGAATGTCTGGTTGTCGTCAACGACAATGATATGCCTGAATTGGAACTTGTACTCTCACCGACACAAATCAGCGAGGGCGCTGGTCCTACGGCCATTATGGCGAAGCTGCTACGCAGGTCGCATGCAGATAGCGACATCGTCATCGTGATGAGCGACGACTCGCAAGGCGACATTTATTATTCGCAGAAGCGATTTACTATGAAAGCTGGAGTCACAACGGCTGAGTTTGCACTCGGCGTGGTGGACAACGCACAGAAGGAAGGCGACCGCACGGTAAACATCTCTGCGGGTGTATATGTTTCTTCATGTAACTGTGCCGCCTCTGGTTCTACCATTGGTGCTTCGTCGGTAGCCGTAAACATTCTCGACGACGACGGTCCGACGCTGAGCGTCACGAGCAGTTCGTCATCACTCCTGGAGGGTAAGACCGATGCCACTGTGCTCACCATCCGTCGTAATACAGGAACTACAGGCACAACTAATGTGAGCATAACGTCAGATCAAGACAGCAGTCTCAGCTACAACCACACAGCAACTATCGCCGACGGACAAGAAAGCACCACTATACCTGTGAGCGTACTTAAGAACGAGGTCAGCAATGATGAGCGTACAGTAGTCTTCACCGTAACAGCCGACGGCTATACGCAGGGTACATGCTGGGCACTCATCACCGACCAGACGATGCCCGACGCAACGGTGGATGCGCCTATCTTGGCACAGGCAGACGTACCTGCGGCGGGAACAACTGAGGTGACTATCACTGTCAACAATATCGGTAATGTGGATCTCCCCGCCCAGACTAAAATAAATCTGTATCTGGGAAGCAGTCTTCTGACCACACTATACACACAGGGGCCTATAGCCGCTGGTAATAGTGAAAATATAGTGAAACAAGTGTCTATGCCCAATATGGCTGGCGAATACCTGCTGAAGGCTGTCATCAATGAGGATAAGAGCATAAGGGAACTGATATATATCAACAACACATCGGCAACGACACCTCTGATTCTCACAGCCCCCTTCACAGCAACAGTAACTGTTGACAAGAATATCTATCAGGGCGACGAGGACATCATCATCAAGGGTGTGGCAACGGGCAACAGCGTAGCCAACAAGCAGGTGGAGGTATATCTCATTCATGACAACGTACGTGACACGTTGATGACGACGACAGATGCGACGGGTAAGTTTGCTGTCACGTTCAATCCCCGAGGTGTGGCAGGACACTACGCCGTTGGTGCCTGCTACGTGGGTGAGAACCTACGTACCGAGCAGGCTGGCTTCGACATATATGGTATGCGTCGCACAGACAACAGCTATCTGAAGGCTGAACCGCAGGTGGGCATACCATACTCCATGAATATCGGTATCACCAACTCAGGCAGTCTAACTCTGCATAACATCTCGATGGAGGTCGTTTCGTCGGGTGGTAACATCGATGTGTCCACACAGCCCATCTCTTCTCTCGACGGTGGCAAAAGAGCCGACCTACCTATTACGCTGATTGGCACTGAAGCCTCTACCGGCGACGACTGGCAACAGCTGAAGGTTAGGTTCACCTCCGAAGAGGGTGCCACTTTTGATGGGACCATCTATTACTACAACCGCACAGCAACGGGTAAGCTACGTGCCAGCGTGACCAACATCAACACCACGATGGTCAAGGGAGAGCAACGCGACTACTCGTTTGACATCACCAATACGGGTTACGGCACTACGGGCAAGATAAGTCTTGCACTACCCGAAGGCAGTTGGCTGACAGCCGTAACGGGCAAGGAGATGGGTGCACTGGAATCTGCCGACACTACTACCATCGTGCTACGATTCACGCCTACCAGCGACATGCAGCTCAACGTACCTGTACGTGGCAGCATCGGTATAAACTGTGAGAACGGACAGGGACTGAGTCTGCCGTTTAGCATAGAACCTGTAAGCGACGCAATGGGCGTCTTCGTGGTTGACGTGTGCGATGAATACACCTACTATACCGACGAAGCGCCACACCTGAAGGATGCCGTCGTAAAGATTACTCACCCGACGACTGGTCAACTGGTGGCTGAAGGTACGACCAACGAGAGCGGTCTCTTCATGGCAAACCTACCTGAAGGATGGTACACTCTCAGCGTCAGCGCAGACAAACATGACAGCTATCGTGGCAACGTGCTCGTAGACCCAGGTCGTCAGACTACTAAAGTAGTAAACCTTAGTTATCAAGCTGTCACAATCAACTGGGAAGTGAAGGAGACCGAGGTGGAAGACGAATACGAGATTGTGACCACCACTACCTTCGAGACACACGTACCAGCACCTGTCGTCATCATTCGCGGCCCGAACAAGATTGACGCTGATGCGATGATTGTGGGCGAGGCACAATTGCTGTACTACACCGTGACCAACGAGGGACTGATCAAAGCTGCCAACTGTGTCTTCAAGGGTCCTGAGAGCGATAGCGAACTGCTCTTCGAGACTCTCGCCAACACTGGTCCATTCGACTTGGCTGCCAACCAAACCGTTATCATCCCCGTAAAGGTGACGAAGCTATCCAACATACCTGCTGGTGCCAAAGCCAGGACATTGTCACCCAGGCGTGCTGAAGGATCGGGCGGAAGACAGGACAACGCCTTCACCCACTGTATGAAGAACCTCGGAGTGCTCTACGAGATACTCTGCGGCAAAGACCTGAAGAGCAACTCCGCCATGCTGACCCTCGCCGTGCGCTTCTGTGCGGCAGGTGTTACTGGAAGCGTTTATCTCGGTGGTGGAGGCCGTGGTCCCGGCTCGCCCGGCAAGGGAGGCAGCGGCTCCTACTATGGTGGTGGTGGCGGCTATACCTACTTAGAGAGCGATGACCCCTGCGACCCAGCACTGTCGAACCAGAAGAAGACGCTGATGGACAGCTTCCTCAGCATGGCTCCAGGAATGGGAGGCTGCATCGGCTTCGGACTGAACGCTGAGAGCATGGCACAGGCTGCTGCCGCTGGCGATGCCGACGGTATGGCAAGTGCTGCCGCTGACTTCGGCTCGTCGGTAGCCACGACGAATGCTCCTCCTATCGCCCAGCCGTTCATCGGATTTGTGCAGGCAGCATCAGCGATGTCACATGCTGGTGAGGCAAAAGCCTTTTTTGCAAGTAAGAAGAGTAATGCATCACAAGGCGAACTACTGGAGAGATACTCATGGCTGGCAGATTACTATAAGGTAGCATACTGGTACTACCGCCAACTGGAGTGCTACAGAAACGTATATATCAACTACTTCGGCGACGAGGCATGGTTTAGCTATGATGACGACCTTCGTCCGACGTTCTTCCGCAAACTTTCTTCCTACGAGCATGCCGAAGACATCACTTACGAGAACCTACTGCCCTATAAGCCTGCCTCCGTCACAGAAGCACAGTTGGAATTGTTCGTCGAGAGACTCCAGAACACGGTATACCAACGTGAGTCCGAAAACAAGATGGACTTAGAGTATATGCTCAACCAAATCGCTTTGGCTAAATACATCAACCTCTATGAGGCTCCCTCATCACAGCCCAACCATCAAAACAATGCTCGGCGGAAGGATCCTGCTGACAACAATGAGCCCTACTACGGCGACGACATCTATCCAGCAGGCGAGATGTTTGTCAACGCGGTCAATCAGGTGAAGGACGACTTCAGCGATGCCTCAAAAACACAGTCGGTATGTGTGACCATCAAACTACAGTTCAAACAGAAACTCGTGATGACACGTCAGGCGTTCCGTGGTACGCTGACCGTAGGCAACGGCAATGAGGAGAACTCTATGAAGAACGTTAAGCTCATGCTGACCGTAAAGGACGAGGAGGGCAATGTGGCTACGGCTCACGAGTTCCAGATCAACAACGAGAGTCTGGACGGTTTCACAGGCGACCTGAATGGCGAATGGGAGTTGGCTGCAGGACAGAATGGTACTGCTACCATCCTCTTTATCCCGACAAAGTATGCCGCGCCGACATCCGACAAGCTATACTCATTCGGTGGCTCACTGTCATACCTCGACCCGAACACTGGTCTGACCGTGACGCGAGACCTTGACCCCGTGACGCTGACCGTGAAGCCGTCGCCGAACCTCGACCTGACCTACTTCATGCAGCGCGACATCTACGGCGACGACCCGCTGACCAAGAACGTCGTAGAGCCTATCGTACCGGCTGAGTTTGCCCTGCTCATCAACAACGTGGGCTACGGCGACGCCACGAACGTGCGCATGACGACGGAACAGCCGAAGATCATAGAGAACGAGAAGGGACTGATGATAGACTTCGAACTACTCTCCAGCCAACTCAACGGTGGTGAGAAGACTCTCGCTCTGGGTAGCAGTGTGCCGACAGACTTTGGTACGATACCCGCTCTGTCTACCAGCTACGCCCAATGGTGGTTCACCTCTACCCTGCTCGGCCACTTCCTCGACTACAACGTTGAGGCAACCCACGTGACAAGCTACGGCAACGAAGACCTCTCGCTGCTCAACAACGTGACCATACACGAGCTCATCCGTAGCATCAACACGAAGGCTGCCAACGGGCAACCGCTGAAGGGTTGGCTCGTCAACGACGTCAAGGACAGCGAAGACCAGCCCGACATGCTCTACCTGAGCGACGGTACTACCGAGGAGGTATCCATTGCCACGGCATCCATAAGGATGACCTCTCCGACCACAGGTGAGCTGACCGTGCAGCCAGGTACGAAGGCTTGGAACTACGGCAGCACCTCCGACCCGACGGCAGGACGGCAGAACATCGTCAGCATCACGCGCGACGACGGTACCGTCGTAGACCTCCGCAACGTATGGCAGACCGACCGCACCATGCGCGACGGTATGGACCCCATCACAGAATACCGCATACACATTGCCGATAAGTTTACCGTTGACGGACAGCCTCATACTTATACCATAACCTTCGAACCGCGACCTAACGTAGTTCTGGCTGTGGAGTCTGTAGAAGGACTGCCTAAGAACAATGAGCTGACCCTAACAGCAATAACGACAATGACGGTGAAACTGAACAAGGCGGTACAGGAGTTCGCTTCCGAGCACGTACGATTGGATTGTCAGGGACAGAAGTTCTTACAGGAACCTACGATAACAAAGATGGACGACCTGACATACCAGTTGACATATAGTGCGCTCGAGGGTGCTACTGGTTATCTCGTGCTTACAGTCTACACATCAAAGATGACCGATACAGAAGGCTATACTGGTGATAATGACTTCAAGACGACTTGGATTCAATTCATCGATGGCAAATGTATGCTCAACATGGCTGCAAGTCCTGTATATGGAGGAACGGTCGCACCTGGCACTACTTCGCAGACCTATGATACAGACGTCAACATCACTGCTACACCTGCCGAGGGCTTTGTCTTCAACCATTGGACTGAGGGTGACGAGATCATCTCGGAAGAAGCAGAGACAACCTACCATATTACGACCCTTACCTCGCTATCGACACTCACGGCTGTCTTCACACCAAGACATTATGATGTCAACCTATCCTACAACGAGATTGAAGGTGTGGTACGCGGACTTGGCTCTGGCAAATACGAATATGGTACAACCATCCACCTAAAGGCGACACCATCACGCTTCTATAGCTTCAACTGTTGGAAGGTCAATGGCGTGGAGATGAGTACCGACGAGGAGTTCGACATTACCATAAATGGCGATACACAGATAGAGGTGCTCTTCACCTATACGCCACCACGTCTCACCACGAACTATTATCTCGCCGAGGGGTGGAACTGGATTTCCCTCGACCCAACGGATGCTACATTGCTCGACCCGATGGTACTACTCGCTCCATTAGGCGACAAGGTGTTGGAGATTCGTGGAAAAGACGGAAGTCTTATCTTCGACGGTAACTCATGGACAGGCGACCTGACACAACTCAACTCTGGTGAGTTCTATCAGATACACGTTAGTGAACCCTCGATGCTCAATATAGACTCACGTGTACCAGAAGACAATGTCATTTCACTAAAACGTGGATGGAACAAGGTGTCCTTCAACGCTATCTCTGAGTTGCCGCTCACTACGGCTCTTACCAACTGGGATGCATGGGAGAACGACATGATTAAGGGACAGGATGGCTTTGCTATATATGACGGCTCGCAATGGACAGGAACACTCCAGACGATGCAACCAGGCAAAGGCTATCAGATATATTCGCAGACAACCGTCTCTTTCAGCTATCCCACCTCACAGATAGAAGAAGACGTCACCAATGTGGCTGACTTCGAAGAAGGTACTGACAGTCCGTCTCCAGCCAAAGGTCTACGTGCTCCCACAAGAATAACAGGAAGTCTTGACTCTTACAGCGTTCCACGTCGCGAGTATGCGGACAACATGTGTGTCGTAGCTGATGTGATGGACGAGACAGGTATCGTCAACGGCGACCGTTATGACATCGGAGCATTTGCAGGTGCCGATTGTCGTGGTATTGCAGAGCTGGTTGATGGCAAATACTATATCACCATCTATGGAGCCGCAGCAGAGGATATCGACTACCACGTCTTCGACAACAACCGTAGCGAGTTTATCGACACCGAGGGTGGCAACATCTTCAACGTCGCCTCCTACTGTGACCTGTCTAACACCACAAAAGTGCTCATTGGCGACCTCACCAGCATCAAATCCACGGAGACGACAGATGGCGGGAAAGGTCTTAACATCTATCCAACCATCGCAAAAGAACGCCTGTGGATAAGAAATGAGATAAGTGGTACGCCTACAATCACCGTGATAAGCACAAATGGTACCATCAGTATTAAGACCAACAGCCTTGACGCAGACAACAGCCTCAACGTCAGTCAACTGGCAAATGGCATATACGTCATAATCCTGAATGACAGGAATGGCAGTAGAAGTCGTAAGTTCATCAAGAACTGATAGACATTCTGAAAAGGTTGTTTTCAACCCAAAAACAAAGCAGGGGGAGCCCGTCAATGGCTTCCCCTGCTACTGTTTCTAAGTCTTCTTGGACTATTATCTCTTTTGTCTACCTGGATTATTAGTTCTTAGTTCTCCCATGGCTACTATTTCTTTGTCATCTTAACTTTAATGTCCCCTATAAAGATGCCGTGTTTGCCATTCTGATCTACTGGGACCTGTTTTCCATCAAGATTAGTAGCATACTCGAGTTTCTTAAAATAAGTATGTGAATGACCGCCAAGCACGAGGTCTATATTGCGAGAGTGAGCTATCATGTAGTTGTCATCATCGCCACCAATACGCCACCCGAGGTGGGAGATGCAGATGACCAGGTCACACTTCTTCTTTGTTTTCAGGTAAGTAGCTGTTTCGAGCGCTACTTTGGCAGGATCGAGATAGCCCACACCCACGCATTTGTTCTTATCTACAAGACCATCCATCTTTGGTGCAAGTCCAAAGACACCTATCTTCACACCTTTACGTTTGATGATGATCCAGGGCTTGACCAGTCCCTCGACGGGTGTGCCGGTGAAGTCATAGTTAGCACAAACAATCGGGAAGTTGAGCATGCGGAAGATGCGTGCCATATTTTCAAGACCGTAGTCAAATTCATGATTACCAATGGTGGCTGCATCAATGTGCATCTCGTTCATCAGCAGAGCTTCCACATCGCCCTGAAACAGGGTGTAATAGGGTGAGCCCTGCGAGAAATCACCGCTATCGAAATAGAGCAGATCGGGGTCTTTGGCACGCTCTTCGTTGAGCATAGCTATACGACGCAGGAAACCACCTCTGCCTGCAACTACAGTATCGTTGAGATTAGGATTGAGTGGGAAGATACAGCTATGTGTATCATTGGTATGCAGGATATGCAGTTCCTTGGTTTTCTGAGCAAAAGTTACTACAGAAAGAAAAAAAAGGACACAACAGAATGTTATCTTTTTCATAATTTTCAATTTTTCAATTCTTCAATTCTTTACCGCCACTCTTCCCTCGAGTTGTGTGTCAACATCCTGACCTTTAGCCATTTTATCACGGAAATAGTCAATGATGATGTATCGGATATTGTTGTCTTCCGATTGTGGTGAGACAAGATTGGTGTGCGACTTGAAGGCATCCATACCGTCATTGCCTTGTGAGAGATAGTCGAGAGTGGCTATGCGATAGGAACGGTTCTTGTCGATGGGTGAGCCATTGATCGTAACACTGACAAGCTGGGAGTCGGGAGTGATAGTGAGCTGTACGCCGTGGCTCAACCCCTCGCCTGCACGTGCAGCTATCTGCTGGAACAGTTCAATGACTTTTTCGCCCGACAGTGTCAGGAAACATATCTTATTCTCAAAGGGAGCTACGTCGACAACATCACCGTATGTGACGGTTCCTTTGGCTAAAGCGGCACGAATGCCTCCTATGTTATATACAGCGAAGTCGGGCTTCTCATCGTATTTGGCTGCCCCCCACATGAGGATGTCTGGCAGCAGATTGGAAAGCAAGTCTTCGGGACGGTCGGCAGACATGTAGCGCGCTGCAGTTCCCACGACGGGACTCATCGTGCTATCTACGACATGTTGAAACGGGGCAACGACCTGAGCTGCTTGCATGTCAGGACTACTATCATAACGGCTGTCGACAAGCAGACGGGTACGTGAGACCTGACTCACCTGATAGTGACTACCGCAGGAACTAATAATCGCCGTTGCTACAAACAGCGAAAACACAAAAGGTTTTGTCTTCATATTATTTGTTTTTATGCTCCAAAGTTACGAATAAACGAGAGAAAAGGCAAATTTATTTGCACTTTTCCGAGTGTAAGTAACTTCTCAGAAGGAAAAGTTACGAATAAACGAGAGAAAAAACAAAATATTTCAAAAAATTACGCTTCAAGTATTACACATTACAAATTATTTTGTACCTTTGCACCCGCTTTTCGGCGTAACCGCTGGCAGTGGAAGAGTCATTGGCCATGTTGCGTTGGGCAATAACAATTAACAATAATATAAGAAATGGACTTAATTAAAGTTGCTGAGGAAGCATTTGCTACAGGTAAAAAGTTTCCAGAGTTCAAGGCTGGTGACACTATCACCGTAGCTTACAAGATTATCGAGGGTTCTAAGGAGCGTATCCAGCTCTATCGTGGTGTTGTCATCAAGGTCAACGGTCACGGAGAGAAGAAACGTTTCACCGTTCGTAAGATGTCAGGTACTGTAGGTGTAGAGCGTATCTTCCCTATCGAGTCGCCAAACATCGAGTCTATCGAGGTGAACAAGGTTGGTAAGGTTCGCAGATCTAAGCTGTACTACCTGCGCAAGCTCACTGGTAAGGCCGCACGCATCAAGGAGAAGCGTACGATCATTAAGAACGAGAACAACGACTAAGAGAGAAAAAACGAGGATGTGCCGAATGACACATCCTCTTTTTTGTCTATCTCTTATTGATTTGAATCGCTTTATCCTTTGTCTACTTTTTCCTGTTGGCTCGCTGCTTACGATACTTGGCTTTCTGCATGGCAGAGCCGCTGCCGTGAGCTCCGGTGATATACTTTTTCTTCTTTGCCTTAGTCTTCACCTTATCATCGGCAGGTCTTGGTCGGTCTCCTCCCTTCTTGAAGGAGATGCCATTCTCAAGGATAGTCTGAAAATCGTCATTCATAACACTTCTACATATAAAGTTCCCCCTCCCCATTGGGAGGGGTTAAGGGAAGGCTTTTAATGATGGAACAGGCGCACACCAGTAAACGCCATAGTGATACCGTACTTATCACAAGTCTCAATGACATTGTCGTCACGAATACTGCCACCAGCCTGTGCTATATACTCGACACCACTCTTGTGGGCTCGCTCAATATTGTCGCCGAAGGGGAAGAATGCGTCAGAGCCGAGGGCAACCTTTGTGTTCTGGGCTATCCATGCCTTCTTCTCCTCAAGTGTGAACACTTCTGGTTTCTCGGTGAAGAACTGCTGCCATGTACCATCACGGAGTACGTCTTCATATTCATCACTGATATACACATCGATGGTATTGTCACGGTCGGCACGACGGATGTCAGCACGGAAGGGCAGGTTCATCACCTTAGGCGACTGACGCAGCCACCAGATGTCAGCCTTCTGTCCGGCAAGACGCGTACAGTGGATACGACTCTGCTGTCCAGCACCGATACCAATAGCCTGTCCGTCCTTGACATAGCATACTGAGTTACTTTGGGTATATTTCAGGGTGATGAGGGCTATCACGAGATCACGACGAGCCTCATCGGTAAATGTCTTGTTCTGTGTAGGGATATTCTCAAAGAGGGATGGGTCGTCGAGTCGTATCTCGTTGCGTCCCTGTTCGAAGGTGATACCGAACACCTGTTTGCGCTCAATTGGGTTGGGCACATAGTCTGGATCTATCTTGATGACATTGTATGTACCCTTACGCTTATCCTTGAGTATCTCGATAGCCTCAGGAGTATAATCGGGTGCAATGACTCCGTCGCTCACCTCACGCTTGATGAGTGTGGCAGTAGCAGCATCACATGTATCAGAAAGGGCTACGAAGTCACCATAGGAACACATACGGTCGGCTCCACGCGCACGGGCGTAAGCACAAGCCAGAGGAGAAAGCTCTATCTTGACATCATCGACGAAATAGATTTTCTTCAGAGTGTCACTCAACGGGAGTCCTACAGCTGCTCCTGCCGGACTGACGTGTTTGAACGACGCTGCAGCGGGCAGCCCTGTTGCCGCCTTCAGTTCCTTGACGAGTTGCCATGAGTTGAGTGCGTCGAGCAGATTGATATAACCTGGTCTGCCATTAACGACTTCGATGGGGAGTTCGCCTTCTTCCATATATATACGTGAAGGCTTCTGGTTGGGATTGCATCCGTACTTCAGTGCTAATTCTTTCATATTACTGCTTTTTGGTGCAAATTTACAATTTATTTTCCGAATAATGAATATTAAAGAGGAAATATTCGTATCTTTTCCTTCAGAGAAGATACTTTCGCTCGGGAATAAAAATAAATAAATTTATTTTGTATTCCACTCGCTTATTCGTCTTTGGCTTTGCCGAAGATACTTCCGCTCGGGAATAAAAATAAATAAATTTATTTTGTATTCCACTCGCTTATTCGTATCTTTGTAGCCATATAACACCCAAAACAATGGCTTATGAAGATTAGATGGATTCCTGTTACGAGTTTCTCGTTATTGTCACTTTGCCTTACAGCATTAGGGTTTGGCTCCTGTCAGTCAAAGAAATTCCTACAACAACAGGAGGAGCAACGCTCAGAGCTACACAGACAGCTGGCAAAAATTGACTATGAACAGGCTACGAGCACTGCCAAGCTGGCACAACTGCGCGATGACTATGAAAACATAGGACGTGGCGAGTGCGTGTATGGCGGTCCCAACAACATGGAGGAAGCAAGAAGAGCCATGGAGCAACGACACGCTCAACAGGAGAAAGCTATCAAAGCTATGATAGCTGAAGAGGAGCAAAAGCTGGATAGCCTCTATGGTGAGCGCCAGAAGGTAGAGCGTCAACTGGGCGAGCTCGATAACCCGAAAAAGAAGAAATGAAGTATCGAGACCTCTCACTGAGGAAACGGTTAGGATTGGAGATACAACGGAAGATGCAGCAACAGATTGTTGCCGACCACCCGTTGTATCAGTTGTTTTGGGAGTGTACACTAAGATGCAACCTTCATTGTCGACATTGTGGCAGCGACTGTAAGACGGAGGCGGGCATCCTGGACATGTCTAAGGAGGACTTCATAAGGGTGCTTGAAAGTATTGCCGCAAAGACTGACCCTGCCAAAGTGTTTGTCATCATCACCGGTGGGGAGCCTCTGGTGCGAGAGGATATCGTGGAGTGTTGTCAAGCTATACACGATCACGGATTCCATTATGGCATGGTGACCAATGCCTTATATCTTACCCCTACCCTATTGGACCGACTTATTGGCGCAGGATTGGGAGCTATCACCATCAGCCTTGACGGATTGGAACAGAGCCATAACTGGATGCGTGGCAACAAGAACAGCTTCAGAGCGGTGGAGCAAGCCATCGATATGCTCGGACGGCAGCCGCACGTGGTGTGGGACATCGTGACTTGCGCCACAGAGCGCAACTACGACGAACTACCACAACTGAAGGAATGGCTGATAGAGAAGGGTGTCACCTCATGGCGACTCTTGGACGTGTTCCCCGTAGGACGAGCAGCGAAGACGCCAGAGGTGTTGCTCAGCGACGCACACTTCCGCGGACTGCTGGAGTTCATCAAGGACACACGACGCGAGGGACGCATACTGACGGCATACGGTTGTGAAGGTTTTGTAGGCAAGTATGAGATGGATGTACGCGACTACTCATTCTTCTGCAAGGCTGGTATCACAGTGGGATCGGTGCTCGTAGACGGCAGCATCTCAGCATGTTCAAGCATTCGTGCCGACTATCATCAGGGCAACATCTACAAGGATGACTTCATGGACGTATGGGAGAACCGATTCAAGCCGTATCGTGACCGCAGCTGGATGAGGCGTGACGGATGTGCAGAATGTAACATGTTCCGCTATTGCAAGGGTAGCGGCATGCACCTGCGCGATGGCAACGGCAGCTTGCTGCAATGCCATCTGGAGAGGGTTATGGAGAAATGAGGAGGAGCTAAGGTCTTATGACGGCTCCCGTAAAGATACGTCCACTATTGATACCTAATCGGCGTGCTGAGAAATAATCGTGACACGAGTCATAAGTACAGATGCCTGACATCTGTATCTTTTCTTCTGCAATACCGCACGACTGCAACTGTAAGCTGTTACAAAGAGGCAGGTCGATATGCCACTTCTGGAACCGCTCTGCTATTTTTTCCATCGAAAATCCCTGCTTCACAAAGATATCATATACCTCATCACCTACTTCAAAGTTCTGCAGGGAGATACCAGGACCTATGACGGCACACATCTTTTCGGGTTGAGAAGCAAATGTGTTTCTCATTGCAGCTACAGCCTTCTCCGCAATACGTGCCACCGTACCACGCCAGCCTGCATGAACGGTTGCAACGGCATGATGGTCGGGATCATAAATAATAATTGGTATACAGTCGGCTGTAGACACACCGACACACACGTTAGGCACATCTGTAACAAGAGCATCGACGTCCTCAAGAGCCAGCTGTCGTTCTGAAGGAGACAAGGACAGGAAGGCTTTGTCTACATGCAATATGTTGGTACGATGAGTCTGATGGGGATATATTAGGCGGTCTCGCTCTATACCTAAACGCTCACACAACAACCTTTGGTTCTCTGCTATCGCTGTGGGGTCGTCACCACAATAGTGATTGATATTGAACGAGGCATAATTACCTTCACTCACACCTCCATGACGGGTGGTACTGAAGGCAACCACATCGGGCGAAATATCATACAACGTCATCATCTTCGTCCCAGTCGTCGTCATCCTCGACATCTTCTATATCCACATATTCTATCTCGTCGTCCTCACCTTCCTCTGCCATCTCTTCAGCAAAGCGCGACATGTCTTTGTCACGATGTACGAGCGTATCCTCCGAAGTGATAGTCTGTAGTTTGTTGCTCTCGCTGTTAAGTTCTTCCCAAAGGATATCCTTCAGGGTGTCAAGTCCCTTACCTGTGACAGCCGAGATGAATACGATGGGTATGTCGTCCATTCCTGCTGCAATCATATCCTGATGGAGTTGTTCTCTGAGCATCGTGATGAGCTCGTCGTCAAGCATGTCGCACTTGGTGATGGCAAGCACACGCTGCTTGTCAAGCAACTCAGGATTGAAGTTGCGTAGCTCGTTGAGCAAGATAGCATACTCCTTGCAGATGTCATCGGTGTCGCCTGGCACCATGAAGAGCAACAGGGAGTTGCGCTCAATATGACGGAGGAAACGCAGACCGAGTCCCCTACCCTCGCTGGCGCCCTCTATGATACCAGGAATATCAGCCATGACAAATGACTTATTGTCACGATAGCCCACTATGCCGAGGCTGGGTTCCATCGTGGTAAAGGGATAGTTGGCTATCTTCGGACGGGCATTGGAGAGAGATGACACCAGTGTAGACTTGCCAGCATTAGGGAAGCCTACCAATCCGACATCGGCAAGGAGCTTCAACTCCATGATGACTGTCATCTCCTGCATGGGTTCGCCAGGCTGTGCGTAGCGTGGTGCCTGGTTGGTTGCGGTACGGAACTGGAAGTTGCCCAGTCCGCCACGTCCGCCCTTGAGCAGCATCACCACCTGACCATCGTACGACACGTCGCAGACGTACTTGCCCGTCTCGGCATTATAGACCACCGTACCACATGGAACGTCTATATATATGTCCTTACCATCAGTACCGTGACACTTGTCCTTGCCTCCATTACCTCCATGTTCGGCAAAGATATGTCGCTGATAGCGCAAATGGAGCAGAGTCCAGTAGTTATGGTTGCCACGCAGGTATATGTTGCCACCCCTGCCGCCATCGCCACCGTCAGGACCCGCATTGGGATTGTACTTGACATGACGTAGGTGCATAGATCCCTTACCGCCCTTGCCCGAGCGACAAACGATCTTCACATAGTCTACAAAGTTGGATTCTGCCATTATATATAGTTGTTGTTTCTATCTCAAGGAAAATCCGGTATATCCAGAAACTCCAAGCAATTCCTTATAGTCTGTCTATTACCGCGCTGATACGACCGAAGATGTCGTCGATGGTGCCGAGACCATCGATGTGATAGTGCAGGCCTTCGTTCTCATACCAGTCTATCAGTGGAGCGGTCTGGTTGTGGTATACGTTCAGTCGCTTCTTGATGGTCTCCTCGTTGTCGTCTGAGCGTCCGCTCTGCTGACCACGAAGTATGAGTCGGTTCATGAGCTCATCCTCGGGAACAAACAACTCTATCATCGCTGCTATACCATGTCCACGCTCAGCAAGCATCTTCTTCAGGGCCTCAGCTTGTGGTATGGTACGGGGGAATCCGTCGAATATCACTCCAGCATGCTCCTTGCCGAAAGAGTCGTATACGCTGGCAAGAATATCAATCATCAACTCGTCAGGGATCAGCTGACCCTGGTCGATAAACTGCTTGGCAGTCTTACCCAGTTCGGTATTGTTCTTAATCTCATTACGGAGCACGTCGCCTGTGGAGATATGTCCCAGTCCGTACTTCTCGATCATCTTGTCGCTCTGTGTACCCTTGCCGGCACCAGGAGCTCCGAATATAACAATGTTCTTCATTATATGTTTATTTTCAGTTTTGTTTCAGTACATAAATATCCCTGAGGTTACGTCCGTGCTGGTTGTAGTCGAGTCCATAACCCACGATGAAGTCGTTAGGTATCTCCATTGCGGCATATTCTATATCGAGGTCTACCTGCAGCTTGTCTGGTTTGACGAGCAGGCTACAGATGTGTATGGACTCCGGGTTGCGCGTACCGAGCGATTGTATCATCTGCTTCATCGTCAGTCCCGTATCCACGATATCCTCAACGATAACGACCGTTCTGCCAGCAAGACTCTCATTGATACCAATCACCTCATGAACCTTACCTGTAGAGGTAACGCCCTCGTATGATGCCAACTTCACAAACGACACCTCACATGGTATCGTGACATAGCGCATCAGGTCAGCCATAAATATAAACGACCCGTTCAGCACTGCAAGGAAAATCGGATTCTTGTCAGCCATATCATGATTGATACGCTCAGCCACGGCACGTACTTTCTCTAATATTGTTGCCTCGGGAATGAACGTCTCAAAGGTCTTGTCGAGGATTGTAACATTACTCATAATTAAGTAGTTTTGTGAATTTCGCTGCAAAATTACGAATAAACGAGGGAAATACAAAAGGAAAGCTTGCTTTTCTTGATGTATTTCCGAGTGCAAGTCATTTCAGTAAAAAAAAATTAACAAAAAACTATCAACTATATACAACAAAACTCCTAACTTTTTACTAATTTTGCCACCGATATGAAGATTTTTACTCGTAGTCAGATAGTAGAACTCGACAGGTACACAATGGAACACGAGCCTATTCGTTCCATCGACTTGATGGAGAGGTCGGCAAAAGCGCTGACCCAAGCCATCATGGAGATGTGGAGCGCAAGGACACCCATAGTAGTCTTTGCCGGACCAGGCAACAACGGAGGCGACGCACTCGCTGTGGCACGTCTTCTGGCAGAAAAGGACTATCAGGTGAGTGCCTATCTCTTCAACATCAGCAACCACCTGTCGGAAGATTGCATTGCCAACCAACAACGTATCAAGGAGTCGAAGAAGGTAAAAGAGTTTGTTGAGGTGACGACTCAGTTCGACCCTCCGGTACTCGAAGCCAACATGGTGGTTGTCGACGGACTCTTCGGCTCGGGCATCAACAAGCCACTGGCTGGCGGCTTCGCATCGCTGGTGAAATATATCAACACGTCGCCATCGACCATAGTCAGCATCGACATACCGTCAGGATTGATGCCTGAGGACAACACATACAACATCAGCGCCAACACCATAAAGGCTGACTACACCCTCACACTGCAACAAAAGAAACTAGCTTTTCTCTTTGCCGACAATCAACAGTTTATCGGCAAGCTGAAGGTGCTCGACATAAGGCTGAGCAAGGACTTCATCAACAAGACCGAGTCACAATACTACCTCACCGAGGAAAACGACGTAAGGAGTAAGATAAAAGAGCGCGACGACTTCGCCCACAAGGGCACGATGGGCAGCGCCCTGATCATAGCTGGCAGTTACGGCATGGCGGGAGCATCTATACTTGCCAGCCGCGCATGTCTGCGCTCAGGAGCAGGCAAGGTGGTGGTACACACACCGAAGAAGAACTACAGTATCATGCAGACGGCAGTACCCGAAGCGGTGATGCACATGGACCATGAGGAGACATACTTCTCGCAAGCCATCGACACCGAGGACTTCGAGGCTCTGGGCATAGGTCCTGGATTGGGACAACAGGAGAACAGCGCCATAGCACTGATCTCACAGATACGTCGCTCCACATGTCCTATCGTGGTTGACGCAGACGCACTGAACATGCTGGCGAGCCACAGGGCTTGGCTGCAACAACTGCCAAAAGGTATCATACTGACACCCCATCCTAAAGAGTTCGAACGCATAGCGGGTACAGCCTGCAATGGTGACTACGAGCGTCTGAGCAAAGCACAGGAGCTGGCTCAGAACCTGCAGGCATACATCATCCTGAAGGGTCACTACTCTGCCCTATGTATGCCCAACGGACGTGTCATCTTCAATTCCACAGGCAACAGCGGTATGGCGACAGCGGGCAGCGGCGACGTGCTCACCGGTATCATCACCGCACTACTGGCTCGCGGCTATGACCAGGCGGATGCTTGCATAGTGGGAATGTACCTGCATGGACTGGCTGGCGACCTCGCTGCCAAGGACAAAGGTAAGGAAAGCCTTATCGCAGGTGACATCATCGAATACTTGCCAAACGCCTTCAAGAGACTTACCGAGTAAATTATAATTCAAAAAGGCTTTCTTGAGTGTCAAGAAAGCCTTTTTTACGTTCAATTCAGTCCATTTTGCAAGCCAATTTGGGCCGTTTTCCACTACTTCGTTTTAGCATCCTTCTTCAGGTACAACGCATTAATGTCGTGGATAAAGAAAGTGTGTTTGTCGTTATAGAAACGGATGAAGTCCGACGTGGAGCGCTGGCCGGGATAAGGTGCGAAGAAGTGAGTGGGACGCTCGTGAGCATTACGCCATACGAGCACGTAGGCTATAGGGTAGCGGTTGAGTACCGGAGCTAGCGTAGCCGTCCACCAGTTGTCAGTTTTCAATCCTTCATAACCCGTCTCGGTGAGTGCCGCCAGCTTGCCATGCTTCTTTGCAATAGCCGTGACATTCTTCAGATTCTTCTCCAGCTTGTCAGCGTAGGCCTGTAGTGCCACCGAGTCGCCATCCTCGGCATCACAGTAGGCATCGAAGCCCACGATGTCGATGATGTCATCGCCAGGATAGCGTTCCATATACTTCTGCTCGTCTCCGTCAGGCTCCGTACCAGGCGAATAGGCAAAGAGCACATTGGTAACCTCCTTTTCCTTGAACCTGTCCTGAACCATCTTCCATAGAGCCTTATACTGTTCTGGCGTACAAAGCTTTTGTCCCCACCAGAACCAACTACCCGTATGCTCATGGAAGGGACGGAAGATGACAGGCACCTTTACGCCGTACGGTGTGGTGAGACTGTTGAAATAGTCAGCCACCGTGTCTATCCATCCCACGAACTTCTCATGCTGCTTACCGCCCTCAAGCACAGACTCCACAGTCATCTTCTCCTCTGCCGTAAGCGAATCGGGCTTCACCCAAGACGAACCGCCAGTGAGAGGATTGTCGAGATGCCAGCTCAGGGTGGTGACTCCACCACGGTCGAACTGCGCTATTATCTCCTGACGAATGCGGTCGAACGGCACCTTGTCGAGATTGACGCTGTCGCCCAACTCGATATGTCCGAGATCGAAGCTCAGCAATGCCGGCAGATCATTGCACACGCTCTTAACATCCGAGCGCGCACTGTCACCAAACCATCCGATACCATACACCGTGTCGTCGTGATGGCCGAACATATATCCGCGCTGTGCCTGCTCCTTCAGATTGGCAAGCAGGTTCTCCGTGCGCTGTGTACGACCAGTGTCAGCCAGCGGGTCGTCGGCTTTCTTTTTGCCGCAAGATACTAAAGCCATAGCTGCAACAGCTACAATTATAAATCTTTTCATCATTCTATTTTGTTTGTATCATCTTATTACTAATTGTTTCTACTTCAGGCTTGGCACCTGATCCCGCGTAATGACATAGCTATTCTTCATAGCCGTATTCCACCAGTTGTCATTACACATCGTATCCGTAGAGCCCGTATTCTGCAAATACCAAACCATAAACACGCCCCACTTTGCTCCCGCGGTCCAAGCAGCACCTGGCTGGGCAGGCATTGTACCGGTATTGCCATCCAATCCACACTCTGCAAGATGGATCATCTTATTGGGATAGCGAGCTTGTATCTCGGTATACTCCTGTTTTTCCTTTGCTGCACTGTAGCCATAGAGGTCTCTGCCGACGATGTCTACATATTCATCGCCAGGATACCAGCTGGCATCGTTGTTGTATTGGCTACTATTGCCATTATAGTTCTGCGTGGTCCAAGTCCAGATGAGGTTGTTGACACCCTTCTGCTTGAAGTAGTCGAACATCGTCCGCCACAATTTCTTGTATATTTCCGGTCCATCATAGCCCCACCAGAACCAGGATGTGGTCCATGCAGCCTGTTGCTTGTAGGTGGCATTACCAGCAGCCTCGTGGAAGGGGCGCCAAGTAGCGGCAATGCCAGCGTCCTGAAGTTTCAAGAGAGTGGCCACCACCTTGTCCATCTGCTCGTAGAACCACTTGTTTTCCCATGATCCCGAGGTAAAGACATTCTTTGCACGGAAGGTAGTCTCGCTTGGAGTACATGTGACTTCACTAATACCCGAAGTAGAGCTCTTAGGTACATTAAAGTGCCACATCAGCTGTACCAGTCCGCCTTTGTTCACCCACGACTGCACAGGAGTAATGCTTGTATAGTCAATCCAGTTAGTTGGAGAATAGCAGATATGGATAAAGTCATAGCAGTTCATTGCCGGATACTTGCCCGTGAGGGTATGAATCTTCTCCGCACAGTCGTTGTTCCAGTTGACATTAGCCATAACGCTGGATATTGTCTTCTTGCCATACTGATCATACAGATACTTGTATAGTTTCTTAGCCGCATCGGTTGATGCTGTTACGGGCTCCGAAGGAATGGGAGTAGGTGTAGGGGCAGGCGAAGTACTATCGTCGCCACCACTACACGCAAATAAGAAAAGTGCGGTAGATAAAATTAAAAATAGCTTGTTCATCATTTAGTTTGTGTGTTTTTCTAACTCAATACTTATCCTTTCTTCAGGTAATATATAATATATTACTTACCAATATATGATATATTACTTACCAATATATGATATATTACTTACCAATATATGATATATTACTTCATAACACCAACGTTATTACATTACAAGTAGGATGACTTTGTATCATGAATCGGATGATTTTACCTTACAGAACGCCTGATTACATATTTTGAAAATAAGGGCGGGCACTCAGGCGCCCGCCCCTATTCCTAACAATTTTTATAATATAAATCCTTATTCCTCAGGGTCTGCTGGTTGCTCTGGCGACTTATTCCAGATAGTATCAAACCAGTAGTTGTCGTCATCAGTATTGGTGCAAGCATTGATCATCATCGGAACGATAGTAGCACCATCAGCAACGAATGCGCCCGAACCATGGTTTACATATCCACTTGCCTCGTTGCCAGGAGTAGACACGTTGTTATCCCATACAAACATTGGGATACCTGCCAAGTAAGCGCAGCGGCAGAAGAACTCCAGATAGTACTGACGGAAAGCCTGACCTACATCAGAAGGATGGAGCACGCAGCCATACTCACCGAGATAGCAAGGAATGCCCTTCTCAATGTATGCGGTGCGCAGCTTGAAGAGCTGATCCATCACGGTCTGCTCGTTAGAGCCTGAGACAGAAGTCTTGGCATTTGCGTTGTGGCCCCAGCTGTTATAGGTCTCTACACCCTTCTTCTCGTCTACTGGCTGCAGACAGAAGCCATAAGGATCATAGCAGTGAACACCCACCATAATGCGGTTAGCTGCATCTTCGGGCAACTTGAGATGTGCGATAGTGAGGTCGATGTTAGCAGCAAAACCGCTCACACCAATCCAGCGAGTTGCGTTATTGCCACCAGTTTCACGGATAGCATCAACAGCTATCTGGTTCCACTCGTTGAGAGTCTTGAACTGAGCTTCCGAGCCAGTGTTCCAATCGTCACCTGCATGTACCTCATTGAAAGTCTCGAAGATGAGCTTGTCGTCATAATCCTTGAACTTGGTAGCCACCTGACTCCACAAGGATGCAATCAGTTCCTTAGCCTCCGCAGCATATACCGGGTTGGTGGCAGCCTCACCGAGCTTATCCTCGAAGGAGTCGTGATGAGTGTTCAGGATGACATTGAGACCAGCCCCCATAGCCTTGTCTACTACGTCAGCAACCTCATTGAGGTAGTCGGCAGAGATAACACCATTCTCATCCATGTGGTTGGTCCACGTAGTCGGGATACGAACGGTCTTTGCACCAGCAGAAGCCAGAGTGTTGAAAGGTGCAGCGCTCAGGGTCTCTACGCCGTCCCAATAGCCCCACTCCATGTTGCTTGTGTCGAAGTGGTTACCGAGGTTCCAACCCCAGCCCAGTTTCTTCGTCATCTCTGTAGCAGTATTGCTTGGCAGGTCTTGCAGTTCCCATGTCACTACGATATCCTTGTCGTAAGGCTCTTTTTGTGAATTGAGAATCAGTCCTGCAGGAATAACAAGAGTCTGCTTCTTGTTGAAGTCTGGTGTAGCAGTAATCGTCAACGAAGGACTTGAGCCAAGCACCAGCGCCTTCTTTACAGGCACACCATTAAGAGTAATCTTATCGAGGTTCTTCGTTGCAAAGAACACATTCTTGTCGAAAGTAACTGTAACAGTACGCTCACCAAAGAGAAGCACGCCACTCTCATTAGGTGTTATCGACACCCACTTTGGAGCATCCACGTCAGCAACAGTATACTTCGCATCCGTGTCTGAGCAGGCTGCGAGTCCGAAGACCGCAGCTGCCAGAGCAATAGTTGAAAATATTTTATTCAGTTTCATAATCATTGAATTTTATAGTTATGGAAATATCGCAATCTTAGTAACGCCGCCAAGATCGCCTTGAATGGCAAGACCTTCGGTAAGAGCCCTTGATACCACATCATCAGTGAATTCATACTCAAGAACATCAACATTACCATTCCAATCTGTAATAGTCGTGATATTTGGCCATCCATTACTTGCATAATTAATCTGTACCTGTCCTGTATTTGAAGTGTTCTTGTATACCAACAACTTAGAGCCTTTCTTCAGACCAAGTGATGACAGGGCATCTCCAGAAAGGATTATCTGACCAGCTGCACCCCAAGTAAAGGCAAATGGATATGCAATGTCTGATCCATCATTACACTGTACAAGTCCCTTCAGATCTTTCTCCATATTCAGCTTCACGACAAGTTCAATCTTGTTGATTGTGACATTATTACCATTGATAAACATACTGCCACCCCAGTCGAGAAGAGCTGGATCAGATAGGTGTGCAATGTCGTCTGCAGACAGAGGAATATATGCCTTCGTCTCATTTGGATCAAACACATAAAGGAATTCAGTCTCACCAGTACATCCTTCAAGCTTAATGTTAGTCCAGTGTCCGTCATTGAATTTAATCTTTGCGTCTCCACCATCAAGAGAGTAATGTATTACCATTGTAACGGTACCATCTGGAAGATTCGTGAACGCATCAGCAGGTATAGTTATATTATTACTCCAACCACCTGTACTTATAGGACCAGTCAAGATAATAATAGACTTAGAATCTGCAGGAATAACAGTAATCTCATATTCTATCTCTCCATTGGAAGAAACGAGTTTGACGGTAGATGTTGCAGAAGCATCTTTAGGGATGCCAAAACTCAATTTTTCTGTTGTATAATCGTATAGATAAAGTACTTCAGTACCATTGACAAAAACATTGGTAAGCACATCATAATTGGCAACTGGAACCTCAAATGTACCTCCAGCCTTAGGAGTGGTATTGTCATCGAATGCTGGCATCTCTGTAATATAACAGAACTTAGCCTCGTTAATGCTAATTTCGGGAGCCTCAACGGTCATGCCATTCTTCAAAGTAAAGACAGGCTTACCACTCTCGCCTTCCATAGGAACTGTTACGTTGAGAATGGTTCCGTCTGCATTGGCATCACCTTCCTTAACGGTGTAGACACCTGCACCAAAGGCGATGCTTGCTACGAGGTCGAGGTCTGTTCCCTCGATGGAGAGAGCACCACCAGCGTTAGCAGGACTTGGTGTGTAGGCAGTCACCTCTGGCTTAACCAGCGTGAATGGAACCTCAACGCCCTTACCATTAGCCATACGCAGAACAAGGTTGCCCTCAACTGCGAGCTCAGGAACGGCTGCTACGACAACACTACCTGCGGCAACAGTGATGTCGCCTGCATCAATTACGCCTCCATCCTTATCAAAGAACTCAACACTTGCCACAACATCCATATCCTGACCAGAGATGGTAAGTTGTGCGCCATTCTTCACTGGGTTTGGAGTTGCAGAGCAGTTGGATGGTGCTACTGTCTCAAGGACACCTGCAGGCACCTCGACACCAGAACGACATACAAGGTTGATAGCACCATCGGGAGCCTCAGCAGGCAATGGGAAGGTGATAGTCTTGCCGTCAGTGCTAACAGAGAACTCATCAAGAGTGAAGATATTATCATCTTCGCCGAATTTGATAGCGTCAATGAGGTCGAAGTTTGCACCAGTAATAGTTACGGTCTCGCCCACCTTAGAAACGATGGTACCCATTGGATCGGTTTCTTCACGTCCGGCAATCTTACTTACAGTAGGAGTGCCGACTTCAAGGATCTCATCCGAAGTGATGATGTTGTAAGAAACATCCTCGTCAGCCTCGGTCTCAACAGTAAGGTCAGCGGTATACAGGTTGATACGTCCTGTGCGAGCCTCCTCTGGCAGGACAACCTCAATCTTATATCTGTCTTGCGATACGAAGTCTTGCTCAGATACGAATACTCCATCGGCGAACTCAATCATGTGAATGAGGTTCATGTAGTCACCCTCGATAGTGATGACCTCGCCCGGCATAGCCGACTCTGGAGAGAACTTCTCGAAGACGATATTCTCAGTATATGTCAGCTGGGTATTGGTAGTGATCTCCTTATCGTCTTTTGTGATAAGAGTGATGTATCCCTCTATAGGTCCGTCTTTTGGTACAAGGACACGAATCTCACTGGGAACACCCGACTTAACTACCTCAATGTTGGTGATAGGTCCAACGCCTGGAATGACAACCTGCGAAATCTGATCAAGGTTACTTCCGAGGAAGCGCAGGTAGCTCTGACCATTGCGAAGCACTGGGTTAGGTCCCCACACATTCAGTGTGACTCCTCCCTTATACTGGTTGGTATCCAGATTGTCTTCGCTACAGCCCGTCAGGGATAGCCCGACGAGGGCTATCACTAACAGTGCGAATATATTCTTAAACTTTTTCATATCAATCTAAGTTTTTGAGTTTTATTTGTTCGGAATTACACGAATATTATCAATCTTGATAATCGGCGCACACTCTGTACCCTTCACACCACCACCAACGACGAATATCGTGAGGCTGGCGAAGTCTCTCTCCTTCAGGTTGAAGGTAAGACCAGAGCCGTCGAATGAGTATACGAAGCTGGATGCGATAGGAATGGAAACTGTTACCCACTTGCCGCCAGTGTCATAAGAACCTGTTGTAGTCCATGGACGATAGAGGGCACGTGGCAGAGGTTTCTTATCCTTGAAGTAGGCATCATCCTTGAACTCAGCTGCGCCACGGAAGAAGATATTATTTGCACCCTTTACATTTTCACCAAACTCATCTGGGCTATTACCACTGAGAGTAACATAGTCTGTCGGCGCGAAGATTATCTGCATTGCACCTGCCTGCCATGGGTTGCTTGCAGGAATGCACATCTCGAACTTCAGAGTCATCTTCTCTGGTTCAGAGAGGTCGACACCATCAATATCGAACAGGCGGATACCCTGTGGATCTGGATAGCTCTGTGGAGTATTCCAGTCGCCACACCAGTACTCGAAGGAGAAGTTGTTGTCATCCCAGTCGCCAGCTTCCTTCATTATAGCGCTACCATCGCCAAGCTGGTAGTAGTTGCCCTTGATGCCGCCCTCGGAACCGATAGCATAAGCAGACTTGTGCCATCCCTGTACGTCACGACCATTATCGAAGTCGAACATCAAGCCACGGCTGTCGAGATAGTAGAATGCAGAAACTGCGGTACCATAGATAGAAGTCATCGTAACTGGACCCTCAGCAGCATCCTCCGGGATTGTAACATCAACAGATGTATAGTCGTCAGAGATGCTGTTAATGGTAGCAGGAATCTTTGCACCTGTAGCATCAGTAAAGTAAACCTCAAGAGGTACATCCTCGTAGTTGACGAAGTAATCTCCAGTGAAGGTTACACGTGAACCCTGCTCTGCATACTCGCACGACATCTGGCTGATGTTTGGAGCTGGGATAACGACGTGGAAGTCGTACTCAACGGTTTCACCACTCTTAGTAACAAGGTATATCTTGTCGGTTACCTCGTGTGGCACTGTCTTAGGTACATCAATGATCAAAGAGCGATCGGTGATATAGCTGCTGTTAAGAACTGCCTTCTGGTCGTTGAAGTAAACCTCATAGACACTGCGAAGGTTCTCGCCGATGATAGCCAGTGTGCTCTGTGGAGATGCTTCCACAACGAACTCACCATTGGTATAATGCATGTCTTCTGCGTCTTTGTTGTTGTGGACCTCTGACGAGAGACAACGGATATAGTTGACTGTTGGTTTGCCACCAGCAACCTTGTACTCATCGGGCTGATCCTTGCAAGAAGACAATGTCAATCCAGCAAGTGCCAGAGCCGCGAAAAGCAATCCTTTTGTATATTGACTTAACTTGTTCATATATCTAAATCTTTTCGTTTAATGAATTAGTAAGAATAGGTTGTACGAACGTCAACATGCTCACCCTCTACATTTGATCCAAGGTTCGGGTTGAAGAGCACATCCTCAGCAGACATTGGCAGTGCAAAGTAGCTCTTGCCAGTCTCGCTATCAGCACGGAGCATTACGTTAACGTTAGGAGCTGATGTAGAATCATCGTAGCCTTGTTTTGAAGGATCAGGCGACCAAGTTCCACCTTTAAAGTAGCCCTTATAAAGGTCGTTAAGTCCCCAGAAGGCATTACGTTTTTGAGAGGTAAGTTCAGCTACACAGAACTGAGGATCATAGTAGCTTACGCGTACATAGTCGTACCAACGGTCACCCTCCATAGCCAATTCCAGACGGCGCTCCTTCCAAATATCATTCCATGAAACGGAGGTTACAGGGTTTGCCGTAGGAATAGCACGCTGATGAACGGCATTGAAAGCTGCCAGTACATTGGCATCGGTAGAAGTGGAACGACTTGCACCAAGCATTGCCTCAGCATATATCAGATAGATATCTGACAGACGGAGGATATGTGTAGGAAGTGCGTAAGACATACGAGCAGGTGCAATATTGGTTGCAGCTACGTGGTCGGCTGTATTGCCATACAAGTGCTTAACAACGTTGGCACCAGTAGCAGACTGTAGTGTACCTGTTGCTGCCTCATTATAGTCTGTGTCATATATAAACTTCAAGTAGTCGAAGCCACCATGATCTGACCACAGGTAATCGTAGGTGAAGCCTGGAAGGAACATTGTAGCCTTCAGACGAGTATCGATATTGTTGAGCCATGCATCTGGATTGTTCTCAAGAAGCTTGATACCGAAAGCCTCCTGAAGGTCAACGGAACAACCGTTCCAGCCTCCCCATACATCGCCAAACTCATCCATACCCTCAACGGCAAGGTCACTCTGGAGAGTGTTCTGGCTTGTCCAGTTAGAACCAACTGTCCAACGCCATGCAATAAGGCTCTCTGAGTTGAGTGACTCTGACAATTTCCAAAAGTCGCCATAGTTCTCAAGGAGTGAACGACCAGAATTGTCAATAACATCCTTGGCATAAGATGCAGCCTTGCTCAGGTCGTCTGCATTCAGAGAACCGGTAACACCAGCCTTTGTCAGATAGACTTTTGCCAGCAGACCCTCTGCTGAATAGTAATCGATACGACCAGCCTGTGGAGCCTCTTTCATCAGGAGTTCCATTGCTTTCTCAAGAGTCATTATGATATACTCATAGACATCAGAGCGCTTTACCTTCTTGGCACTGTTGTATGCACCTGAAGACAACTCAGCTGTGTTATCGTGAATGATGGGCACATCGCCAAATGAGCGGACAAGGTAGAAGTATGCCATAGCCTTCCATGTAAGGCACTCGCCCATACACTGGTTCTTTACAGCCTCAGAAGCAGAAGCGCCTTTAAGGTTGTTGTAAACAGTATTGGCATGACCGATAACAGCCCAAAGAGAATAGGACATATTAACAAGGTCTTGGTCTGAACCGTTTACAGAAAAGTTCATATATGGAGACGAACCCCAGTAGTAGTTACCTGAGAGCACCTCACCCACCTTGATGAATCCACGCTGGAAGTCATACCAAGGCGAATTATACAGATAGTTAACACCAGCATAGCACTGGTCATCTGACTTATAGTAGTTGTCAACGTTGTATCCGTCTTCTGCAGGACGATCCAAGAAGTCATCACATGATGTCATAGCGAAACCGAACAACATCGCAACAGCTACATATTTAATATTTGATAGTTTCATAATCGTTATGTCTTATATTGGTTTAGAATGATACATTAAGACCAAAAGAGTAGCTGGTTGGAGAAGGATAACGAGCATTATCCAGTCCAAGCACATTAGCGCTCTGTGTAGATGCACCGATTTCAGGATCGTAACCATCATAACCTGTGATAGTGATGAGGTTCTGAATGTTGCAATAGAGACGTAAGCTCTCAATACCAAATCTGCTTATCCACTTCTTTGGGAAGGTGTAGCCAAGAGAGATATTCTTCAGACGGATATAGCTTCCATCCTCGATATAGCGGTCGCTCCAACGGTCGTTATCGTTAGGATCGTTGATGGTCGCACGTGGCATGCTACCACCAGGATTTGCCAACTGTACATTGGTAACATCATCATACCAATAGTAAATCAACTGACCATCGCCACGATCCATACCTCCTGTATAATCTTTATTTGGATCGATTGGCTTCAAGATAGAACGATTCTTAACATCTACCAACTGATTTGTCCATGTAGAGTTCATGTGAGTCATCTTCATCTTCAGATAGTTTCCTACCTTGTTTCCTACAGAACCATTGATGAAGATATTCAAGTCGAAGTTCTTATAACGAAAGGTGTTGTTCCAACCGAAAGTCCACTTTGGCAGCGGAGAACCAAGATTGGCACGGTCATTCTCATCAATAACACCGTCACCATTCAAATCCTTATACTTGATATCGCCTACATATACTGTAGAGTTCTTGGTAAACACACCATTAGATGGATATGCGGATGGTTTTGGAGAAGTCTCCAAATCCTCAAGGTCTTTGTAGACGCCATCTGTTACATAGCCATAGAAGTTGAAGAGGCTCTCACCTACGAGGGTGCGGCTTACAACGTCAGTCCACTGACCATAACCGATAAGCTGTGCATTGCTTGAACCATCAGAAAGAGAAATCAACTTATTCTTGTTGATAGAGAACTGAAGCTCAGAATCCCATTCGAAAGCACCAACCAATGGGTGAGTATTCAAAGAAATCTCAAGACCAGTATTGCGGATGTGTCCGTAGTTACCCCAAGGTGCTGCGAGAGCGGAAGAACCGTTACCGCTGGTACCCATGTATGAAGGCAACTGGAGCTGCATCAACATATCCTTTGACTCTTTGTTATACCAGTCGATGGTCAAGTTAACGCGATCACGGAAGAAACCAAGGTCGAGTCCGATGTTCCACTGCTCTTGACTCTCCCACTTGATATCCTTATTAGCAATCTGTGCAGGACGATAACTCATACCGAGAGCTGTCTCCATACGAGACAGTGGAGAACCCCACTTGTAGCCACCGATACCAGCATTACCTGTCTGACCCCAACCGATACGCAACTTACCATTGCTCAGGAAGTCACCTGCCCAGCTCTGAACAAACTTCTCATTAGAGAAACGCCAAGAAGCTGCGAAAGAGTGGAAACCTGCCCAACGCTTGTTAGGACCGAAGTTAGAGCTACCATCGTAACGATAGGTGTAAGTAGCATTATAGCGATTGTCATAACTATATGTCCATCGGGTGAAGAACGAAGCCATTGCACTGCTACCATATCCAGCACCAATCTGTGGTGTTCCTGTACCAAGAGCAGGGTTGTGAACCTCATCAGAAGGCAGACCTGTATTATAGATAGATGTATAGTCATACTTAGACTCCCAGCACTCCTGACCAACCATTGCGGTTGCAGAATGGAGTCCAAAGGTGCGACTATATGTCAAGTAGTTCTTAATCTGCCAGAAAGTACTGCTATTCTTTTGTATACGGCTCTCGTTACTTGCACGTTTCCACGTTCCGAGGTCTACCATTGGCTCGTATGTCTCACCCTTATTCCAACCGAGGTCAAAACCAAACTCTGTGTGCCATACCAAATTCTCGATAGGAGTAACCTCCAAGAAGATAGCACCATTCAATTTCTGACGCTTCAGCAAGATATCATCCATCATTGCCATTGCGATTGGATTTGGATTAGTATAGCCCTCCTGAGAAACAGAAGAATAGCTACCATCAACATTATAAATAGGAATAGAAGGAATAGTTGTCAAAGAATAACCAATCAGACCCTCGTCAGAGTCTGCAAGCTTCAGGTCATCCCTTGTATTAGAGTATGTAGCACTAAATCCTAACTTCAACCATTTCTTCAACTGTGCATCAAGGTTTGTACGGAAAGAGAAACGCTCGAATTCCGAACCAATAATGGTACCT
This sequence comes from uncultured Prevotella sp., assembly GCA_900316295.1. GTDB lineage: Bacteria > Bacteroidota > Bacteroidia > Bacteroidales > Bacteroidaceae > Prevotella. The sequence goes on along the minus strand of ONCJ01000002.1, from coordinate 24,220 downwards.
TCTTGGTCCATGTAACTTCCACTGACATAGTACTGAACCTTATCAGAACCGCCTTGTGCACTGATCTGGTGAGAGTGTTGGAATGCGGTCTGGAACACAGCGTCCTGCCAGTTAGTACCCTTACCAAGTATAGAAGGATCAGAGAGAGCACCTGTATAAGAAGCCTCACCAATCTCAGCAAATGAGTTATAATACTCAGCATACTCACGAAGGTTCATCAGGTCAAGACGCTTTGTCTGGCGGTTCCAACCTACCATACCATTATAGCTAAACTTTGCGTCACCTGCCTTACCACGCTTGGTAGTAATCAAGACAACACCATTGGCACCCTGAGCACCGTAGATAGCGGTAGCAGAGGCATCCTTCAAGATTTCCATGCTGACGATGTCGGCAGGATCAATGGTTGACAATGGAGAAATAGTTGATACCGATCCGTTACCAAGAGCATCACCGAGACCATAGGAAGCACCAGAAGTTCCCTGAGACTGGATGGGCACACCGTCAATCACATACAACGGCTCTGCATTAGCATTGATAGTTGCAGTACCACGCACACGGATTGAAGACGAAGAACCTGGAGCACCAGAGGTTGACACCGCCGTCACACCAGCAGCACGACCCTGTAAAGATTGGTCGAGCGATGTGATAATCGATCCCTTCACGGCACTCTCGCCAAGAGAAACAGAAGCACCAGAGAGGTCACTCTTCTTCATGGTACCATAGCCAACGACAACGACCTCTTCAAGAGACTCTGCATCTTGGGTTAATACTACATTAATTACACTTTGATTGCCCACCTTGACTTCACGAGTAACATATCCCACGTAAGAAATCTCGAGTGTGGCACCTGCGGGAACGTCGATAGAGAAATTACCATCAATGTCCGTAACAGCACCTACTGTGCTGCCTTTCACTCGTACAGTCGCACCGATAATCGGACCTTCCGCATCCGTTACAGTACCTGTAACCTTCTTTGTCTGCTCAGCAGCTAATGGCTGCTTAGCATTGTCAGCTGCATAGGCTTGATTCAAATATCCTCCGAATAGAATAAAGGAGAATAACGCAGCCAGCAACTTAACTTTTCCACAATTATTCATACATTACTTGGTTTTGGTTAGTTGGTGCATAAGCACCGATTTTAGGTTAAATTGTTTGTTTGTACTTCTCTGATAAGCTTTTAGCTTTTAGGTTGTGTTGGTTTTTGCCATAGTTCTTTGCTTTTATTGATTAGTAATATTTGGTTTTTCTTAGTTTGTTGTTATGTCAAAAAAAGACAATATATTTCTTCACGCTTGCAAAGATATAGGTTTTACTTTACACTCCATAACTTTTTATTGCTAAAATGTGATACTTTTTTGCAAATTTATATTAAACGTACGATGTATCAAAAAAAGTCAATAAAGTATCATTGTATTTGAAACTTTATGAATATCTTTGCAAATGAATAGCTATTATATAATAATAAGGTGAAAAATCATAAGTTTTTCTCAACCTACCACAAACAGTTAACTAACCAAAACCATGAAGAGAATTATTAACCTACTACTCTTGACTATTACTATCATACCTGTCTGCGCACAGATTAGGGGCAATAGTATTGAGGTGAGTGTCACGCCTGATCACAAAGACTGGAACTACAAGACGGGCGAAACCGCAGAGTTTATAGTAAACGTAAGAAAATCTGGTACGCTGCTTGACAACGTAAAGGTAGACTATGAAGCCGGTCCAGTAATGTATCCCGACACCAAAAAGACTGACGTAACCCTGAAAGACGGCACGATGAAATGGAAAGCAAGCATGAAGACTCCTGGTTTTTATCGTCTGAAGGTGACTGCTCATGTGAACGGAAAGGACTATGAGGGACTATGCACAGCAGGATTCTCACCTGAGAAGATACAACCAAAAGCCAAATGCCCTGACGACTTTGACAAATTCTGGAAGGAGACCCTTGAGAGAGCACGATGGAACGACCTTGATCCTACCAAACGGTTGCTGCCCGAGAGATGTACCAAGGACGTAAACGTGTATGAGGTGAGTTTCGTCAATGATAAGCCTGGTTCCAGAATATACGGCATTCTATGTCTGCCGGTCAAGCCTGGCAAGTATCCAGCACTGCTGAGAGTACCTGGTGCAGGCGTAAGACCATATAGCGGAGACGTATGGACTGCGTCACAGGGCGCCATAACCTTGGAGATAGGAATACATGGCATACCTGTCACCATGGAACAGAATGTTTACGACCGCATGCTTGACGGATGTCTGAACAACTACTGGGACACTAATCTGGACAATCCCGACAGAAACTACTACAAACGCGTGGTGACAGGAGCAGTAAGAGCTGTTGACTATATAGCCTCACTACCCGAATGGAACGGAACAAGTTGTGGCGTAACGGGATCGTCACAAGGTGGATTCTTATCGCTCGCAACTGCTGCACTCGACAAGCGCATAACATTCCTTGGAGCTGTCCACGACGCCATGTGCGATTATGAAAGCGAGGTGGAAGGCATCGCTGGAGGATGGCCGCACTACTTCTATAACGGTGAGAAGCAAGAGGCAAGAATAAAAGGGGCTCGCTATTATGACGGAGTAAACTTTGCACGCAGGGTGACATGTCCAGGATGGTATTCCTTCGGATATAATGACGACGTGGTACCGCCAAACAGCAGCTACGGCACATACAACATCATTACGGCACCAAAAACATTGAGCGTATATCAGAAGACAGGCCACTATTGGTATCAGGAGCAATGGGACGAATGGCTGGAATGGCTATTCAAACAGATGGGACTGAGATAATGAGAGCAGATTTCACATTTACACATTATTTATATATATAAGACAAAGACATGAACAAAGGAATTGTAATATTCATAACGATGTTTATGACCACTATAGGTTTACAAGCTAAAACTCCCGCGCAGAAGTTGTTCAAGAGATTGGCTAAGATTCAGAAGAAAGGATACATGATGGGACACCAAGATGACCCTTTCTACGGACTTACCTGGGAATGGGATGAGGGACGAAGCGATGTCTTGGCTACCGTCGGCGACTATCCTGCAGTTATGGGGTTCGATCTTGGCGGCATTGAAGTGGGCGACAAAAAGAATCTTGACAGCGTCCCATTTACAAGAATAAGACAAGAAATCATCAATCACCATGAGCGCGGAGGAATCATCACCATAAGCTGGCATCCACGCAATCCACTGACAGGCGGAACGGCATGGGATGTAAGCAGTAAAGAGACTGTAAAGAGCATTCTTTCCGGTGGTTCACAGTATGACAAGTTCCAGCAATGGATGGAGAGGGTTTCGACATTTCTACTAAGTCTTAAAGACAGGAAAGACAAGCCTATACCTATTATATTCCGCCCCTGGCATGAGAACAACGGATCATGGTTCTGGTGGGGACAGGAGCTATGTACCGATGAGGAGTTCCACGGATTATGGAACATGCTGCAAGACAAGCTAAACGCAGATGGATTGTCCAACCTATTGTGGAGCTACTCACCTAATCTTGACGGAAATTGGACAGAACAACGATTTCTTGAGCGTTATCCAGGCAACGATAGAGTGTCGCTCATCGGCGAAGATGCATATCAATGGGGGACAGAAGAAGACTTCATTAGCCAGGCAACAAAAGATCTCGATTTCATCGGCAATTTCGCACAAAAGAACTGTAAGCTATTTGCTTTGACGGAATGTGGATACCGTAACATACCCGATGCTACATGGTGGACACGTGTACTCAAGCCTGTGATGGACAAATATAGGATATGCTACTTCCTACTATGGCGCAACTACAAGAAAGAATATTTCGGTCCTGCACCAACTCAAGAAGGAGCTGACGATTTCCGCGCTTTATATAAAGCCTCTAACACCCTATTTCTGAGAGATATAAGACTAACCAAATAAATACAAAAGTAGATTATGAATGATTTTGCAAAGAAAGTAGAAGCATTGAAAGCTCACCACGAGGAGCTATTAACAAGAAAAAACGTAGCCGAAGAGTGGGGTAATGGTATATATACACGTTACAAATACCCAATAATCACAGCAGAACACACACCATTGGAATGGCGTTACGACTTCTGCGAGAAGGACAACCCATACCTGATGCAGCGTATCATGATGAATGCAACGCTAAACTCTGGAGCCATCAAATGGAACGGTAAATATTTACTCATCGTTCGCGTGGAGGGAGCCGACCGCAAGAGTTTCTTTGCAGTAGCTGAATCTCCCAATGGAATCGACAATTTTCGTTTCTGGGACGAACCTATAACAATGCCTGATGATGTCATACCGGCAACAAACATATATGACATGCGTATCACCGCACATGAAGACGGATGGATATACGGCATCTTCTGTGCTGAACGCCACGACGACAGTCAGCCTGGCGACCTCAGTGCAGCAACAGCAACAGCTGCCATTGCACGCACAAAGGACCTGAAGACATGGGAGCGACTGCCAGACCTGAAGACAAAGAGTCAGCAACGTAACGTGGTACTCCACCCTGAGTTTGTTAATGGAAAGTACGCTCTGTACACACGTCCACAGGATGGATTCATCGATACTGGCTCTGGCGGCGGTATCGGCTGGGCTCTTGTCGACGACATCACGCATGCTGAGGTGGCAGAAGAGAAGATCATCAACGCTCGCCACTACCACACCATCATGGAGGTGAAGAACGGTGAGGGTCCCCACCCTATCAAGACTCCAAAGGGCTGGCTCCATCTGGCTCACGGTGTACGTGGATGTGCCAGCGGACTTCGCTATGTATTATACATGTATATGACCGCTCTCGACGATCCTACCCGTGTCATCGCTCAGCCTGGTGGTTACTTCCTCGTGCCACAGGGTGAGGAATATATAGGCGATGTGATGAATGTGGTGTTTGCAAATGGCTGGATTGCTGATGAAGACGGAAAGGTATTCATCTATTATGCTTCCAGCGACACCCGCATGCACGTTGCCGTTTCCACCATCGACAAACTCATCGACTACTGCATGAATACGCCTGAGGATGGATTTACGACCAGTGCCAGCGTCGAGACAATCAAAAAGCTCGTAGAAAAAAATAAGAACAACAGACTTTAATCAAAATAACAACAACTATGGCTTCTCTAAAAGAAAAAATCGGTTATGCGCTTGGTGACGCTGCTGCAGGAGGCATCACATGGAAAGTAATGTCAATAGCTTTTCCCCTCTTCTTCACTAATGTTTTCGGACTGACTGTTGCTGACACTGCAACACTTATGCTTATAGCACGTATGTTCGACGTTGTAACCGATCCGCTGATGGGATCACTCGCAGACCGCACACAGTCGCGATGGGGAACATATCGTCCTTGGCTTATCTATGGAGCCATTCCTTTAGGACTTGTCTTCGCACTACTGCTTTACACCCCTGACTTCGGTCCTATGGGCAAACGTATTTGGGCATATTCACTTTATCTACTGATGATGGCCATTTACACTGCTGTAAATGTTCCTTATGGTTCATTACTTGGTGTCATGACCGATGACGACAATGAAAAGAATCAGTTCTCCTCTTTCCGTATGGTGGGTGCCTACGCTATGGGATTTATAACGCTGCTATCGTTCCCATATATCGTCGATTTCATCGGTGGTGACAGGATGGCTGACGGCAGCTACACCGTCGCAGCAAAACAACACCAATATGCATTGATTGGAGTGTTCTTTGGAATACTTGCAGCTGTCGGCACACTTGCAAGCGGACTGCTAACTAAAGAACGTCTGAAGCCTATTAGGGCAGAGAAATTTTCATTCAAGCAGTTTGCCGACCTCTTCCGTAACAAGCCGTGGATATATCTCACACTTATCGGAATATGTACCAACTTCTATAATGGTTTCCGCTATGCCGTAGCTGGATATATCTTTGAATATTGTCTAAAGGGTGATGTGACAATTAGCGGACTCATCATCAACTACACCGTATTCATGACATTCGGAGAGCTTACCTGTATGGTGTTCGGCGGTATTTCTCCAGTATTCACGAAATGGCTCGGCTCTAAGAAGAAAGCATTCATAACGGCAGCTATAATCTGCCTCATCTCGTCTGTAGCATTCTTCTTTGTACCGATGGATAAGTCCAGTATATGGATAATGGTTGCATTGGTGATAATCGGATCTGTAGGTATTGGTCTCTACTCGCCACTGCTCTGGTCTATGTATGCAGACGTAGCCGACTATGCCACAGAGAAGAATGGCACATCTTCTACAGGCCTCATCTTCTCTTCAGGTACCATGTCGCAGAAATTCGGTACCGCTATTTCGGGTTCGCTTGTCGCTCTGTTCCTCGGAATGGCAGGATTTATTTCCGGAACAAACGAACTGACAGGTGAGACCGTTATCACCATCACCAACGAAGAGGCTGTTCGCAATATGGTATGGGCTCTCTTCTCACTCTTTCCAGCTGCCATCGCACTTATTATGATAGGATTGATAAAACTCTATCCTATAAATAAGTAGAGGTGAGAGGAGCTAAGGGAGTTCTTTGCAAGCGAAGCAAGCGAGCTCGAGCGGAGCGAATGCTAAACTTAAATAAGTGAGAGATTAGAAAAGAAAAGAAATAAAATGAATACAGCAATATTGATGAAACAGGAGATGCAGGATGTACTGGAGAAGAACATCCTGCCCTTCTGGATGAACAAGATGGTTGACAATGAGAATGGTGGATTTTACGGACGTATTGACGGCAGCGGCAAGCTGCATACCGATGCGGAAAAAGGTGCCATCCTCAACGCTCGTATCCTATGGACATTCTCGGCAGCATATAGGGTACTCCGCAAGGAAGCCTACAAAGATATGGCAACGAGAGCAAAAAGATACATAATCGACCATTTCATCGACAAAGAATATGGTGGGGTGTATTGGAGTTTAGACTATAAAGGCAACCCATTGGATACAAAAAAGCAGTTCTATGCCATCGGATTTGCCATATATGGACTTTCCGAATACGCACGAGCTACTAGCGACCACGAAGCACTCGACTATGCCTTGCAACTTTTCGAATGTATAGAGGAACATGCCTTCGACCATCAGAACAACGGATATATCGAGGCTTGCACACGCGAATGGGAGCAGATTGCCGACATGCGTCTTTCTGAGCTTGATGCCAACTATCCCAAATCACAAAACACCCACCTTCACATCATCGAGCCATATACCAACCTGTATCGCTGTCTCAAGGAGTTTCACTCTGCCGAGTCGTGCAATTATGTACCATCAATAGGAGCCGTACTACCGATAAACGTTTCTGTTCCTCAGGAAACGATATTCAAAGTAGAAAAAGCACTGCGCAACCTTATTGACATTTTCACAGACTACATCCTCAACCCCGAGACTCACCATCTCGATCTCTTCTTCGAAATGGACTGGACACGAGGTGCAGGTCATCTGGAGAGCTATGGTCACGACATCGAATGCTCATGGCTTATGCATGAGGCAGCACTGGTTCTTGGCGACAATGAGGTTCTTCGCAAAGTTGAACCGATAGTACAGATGGTTGCCCAGGCTTCCGAGAAAGGTCTGAATAGCGACGGGTCTATGATTCACGAAGCCAATCTTGACACTGGTCATATAGACGACGACCTTCACTGGTGGGTACAGGCAGAGACCGTAGTAGGATTCTATAACGTCTATCAGTATTTCGGCGACGAGCAGGCATTACAGAAGGCAACCCACTGTTGGCAGTACATCAAGGACAACCTCATAGACTACGAACAGGGAGAATGGTTCTGGAGCCGCCATCCTGACGGTAGCCTGAATACCGTTGACGACAAGGCTGGCTTCTGGAAGTGTCCTTATCATAACGGACGTATGTGTCTTGAACTGATAGAAAGAACCGAATAATTATTCACAAAACACCAATAAGTACCATGTCAGAACGGCAAATAGTACACGAGATAACGCCACTCTTAGGCAAAGATGCGTTATATATCGCAGACCGAAGGAAAAAAGAGTTTGAATATCCCATTCACAACCATGATGTCTACGAGCTCAACTTTGTTGAGAACGCCGCCGGTGTACGTCGCATCGTTGGCGACAGCGTTGAGATTATAGGCGATTATGACTTGGTACTCATCACCAGCCCTGAACTGGAGCATGTGTGGGAGCAGCACAACTGTACCAGTCCAGAGATCAGGGAGATTACCATACAGTTCCAATTCGGATTACAGGAGGACGACTTTTTTGAGAAGAACCCCTTCGCTCCAATACGCAGGATGCTACAGGCGGCAAGGAAAGGACTCTGTTTCCCACTGCCCACCATCATCAAGGCATACGAAAAACTTGACAAGATGAGTTCCATTAAGGATGGCTTTGACGCAGTGATGCAGTTCATTGAGATACTCAACATCCTTGCCCACTCCGAGGGAGCCCGTACCCTCGCCACATCAAGTTATGCCAAGGTACAGGTAGAGGATGACAGTCGCCGCATACTAAAAGTCAAGGATTACATCATCAAGAACTATCCATACGAACTGAAGCTGCAAACCCTTGCCGACATTGCGAGCATGAGTCAGAGTGCATTCAGCCGTTTCTTCAAGCTCCATACAGGCAGAACCCTTTCCGACTACATCATAGACATCAGACTGGGCTATGCCACACGCATGCTACTCGACACCAACGACACCATTGCCGACATCAGCTTCAAGTGTGGATACAACAATCTCAGCAATTTCAATCGTACATTCAGACGCAAGAAAGGATGCACACCAAGGGAGTTCCGAGAGAATTTCAGGAAAATAAGAATAATAGTATAATACCCAATCATGAACATTTTCAAATTCCAACCATTACTCAAGTCCACTCTCTGGGGTGGCGAAAGAATCATCCCATTCAAACATCTCAATGACAACATGGAGAATGTCGGTGAGAGCTGGGAAATTTCTGGTGTTAAAGACAATGAGACCATCGTATCTGAAGGTCAATATAAAGGCAAGAAACTTAACGACCTCGTAGCCGAACTAAAAGAAAAGCTCGTAGGCAAAGAATGCTACAAGCGCTACGGTGATGAGTTCCCACTGCTGATAAAGTTTATAGATGCCCGTCAGGACCTGTCCATTCAAGTTCATCCCACCGATGAAATCGCAAAAAAACAAGGACGTGAGCGTGGCAAGACAGAGATGTGGTACCTTATGGATTCGGCTCCTGAAGCTAAGCTATATAGCGGACTAAAGAAGAAGATCACACCAGAAGAATACAAAAAAATGGTAGAAGATGACACCATTTGCGACGCACTGGCTCAATATGCTGTCAAGGAGGGCGACGTCTTCTTTCTGCCTGCTGGCAGAATACATGCTATCGGAGCAGGATGCTTCCTCGCAGAGATCCAACAGACCAGCGATGTGACTTGGCGCATATACGACTTCAAACGTAAGGATAAAAACGGTAACTATCGTGAGCTTCACACTCAGCAGGCGTCGGAAGCTATCGACTACGCCGTCTATGACAACTATCGTACCGAATACACCCCAGTACAAAACCAGCGACAAGAGGTTGTCAAGTGTCAATACTTCACCACTTCCATCTTCGACCTTACGAGTGATGGAGGAGAGAAGAACCTCGACTACACCGACCATGACGGTTTCGTAATACTTATCGGAGTGAAGGGCGAGGGCACACTGACCAATGCCAATGGCGAAAATACAAGCCTCAACACAGGTGAGACTATCCTCATTCCTGCCACTGAGACGAAGTTTAAAGTCACTGGCAATGTCCGTTTTCTTGAAGTATACGGATAATATCTGAACGCCATAAACACAAAAAGAGGTCTTTGCGACCTCTTTTTTGCATTACTATATGATACTGGGATTATCTGTCAATCCCATATTTTCGTCCTTCCTTATTTCACCTGTACCACCAAGTATTTGCTTGTGCTCCAGAAAGATGCAGGATCGGTGATGCGAAGAACATACTGACCGTTAGTATCCTTCGAAAGTGAATAGCTGCTTGACGGATGGGTAGTCAGAATCTTAGCGCTCTTAGAATACAGTTTGATCTCCTTGTCTACACGGATATCAATCTTGGTAAAGTAATTCTTATTAAACGAGCCCTGCAGTACCTTGCCATCGTCGATAATCTTCTGGCTCTTCAGCTCCTTTTTTGTGCCAAAGACATACCAAGCTGTGTTGAGCTGTTTGTCCTGCGTACTGATAGTCTGAGCCTTCTGCTCATTCTCCGCTGTCAGGTTCTGCTTCTCTGTGGTCAGGTTTTCCTTTTCGGTAGTCAGCGTCTTCACATCAGTATGCAAGTTATTGATTGTCTCGTCGAGTTGTGAGATATGGATATCCTTCTTGTCGAGTTCCTCACGGAGGGCCTGCAGTTGCTTATCCTTCTTTGCCAGCTGTGTGGTGAGTTCGTCGATAGTCTTCTTCATCTGGTCGCCCTTGAATCCCGTCTCACGCAGTTGCTGTTGCAACTTCTTGATCAGCTCACGGTTTTCCTCCATACGTTGAGCGATAAACTGGATATCCTCCTTGATCTGAGCGGCACGGTTAGCCCCCTCACCACTCTTTGCGATAGTGACACGATCCTCAGCCTCGCTGATGGCACGGAAACCATCCTGGATATCGTTTAGCGTACCCATCATGTCATTGATTTCATTGTCACGTGCCTCGATGATAGCTCTCAGAGAGTCGTTCTGAATCATCATGGGATTGGTTTTCGACTTGTTGTCGCAGGCAGTCAGTGCTATCACACATGCTACCAAAAACATTAACTTTTTCATGGTTGTCATTATTTTTAATGTTGCTTTTATTTATCTTCTTTACTCTTTCCTGCCAACACTATCACAATTTCGCCTTTTGGCGCATGCTCACGGAAGTGGGCGACCACCTCTCCGATTGTTCCGCGGCAGCTCTCCTCATGTATCTTTGAGATTTCGCGGCATACACTTACTTGCCTGTCTGTACCGAACACCTCGGCAAACTGTTCCAGAGTCTTTACCAGTCGGTATGGCGACTCATAGAACACCATCGTTCGTTGCTCGTCGCGCAGTGACTCTATGCGTGTCTGTCTGCCCTTCTTCTGTGGCAGGAACCCCTCAAAGCAGAAGCGGTCGCACGGCAGTCCCGACGAAACCAGCGCTGGCACGAATGCCGTAGCGCCAGGCAGGGTCTGCACCTCTATTCCCGCCTTTGCAGCTTCTCTTACCAAGAAGAAGCCTGGGTCGCTGATGCCAGGCGTACCAGCATCGCTGATGAGGGCTATCGTCTGTCCACCCTTCAGCCGCTCCACGATGCCTGCTGTCGTAGCATGCTCGTTGAATTTATGGTGCGACATCAGATGGTTCTTTATCTCGAAATGCTTCAGCAGAATGCCCGACGTACGGGTGTCCTCTGCCAAGATCAAGTCGGCTTCCTTGAGTATTCTGATGGCTCGCGCCGTCATGTCCTCCATGTTTCCCACTGGTGTGGGTACTATATATAATATGCCCATACTCGGTGGCAAAGGTACAAAATAATGCGTAATGCGTAACGTTTAATGCATATTTATTTGCTAATTTATTTTAAAGACAGTAGTTTTGTTTGAATTATGAAATCAGATTTGTACTTTTGTAGCATTATGGCAAATATTGATAGTATCAACGGTGAGCACCGTCGCAGAGGACGGATAGAAGTAGTATGCGGGTCAATGTTCTCAGGCAAGACCGAGGAACTGATACGCAGGATGAAGCGTGCGCAGTTTGCTAAGCAGAAGGTTGAGATATTCAAGCCTTCTATTGACGTACGCTATTCCGACGAGGACGTGGTGAGTCATGACAGGAACGCCATTCCATCGACACCCATCGACTCGTCAGCATCGATACTGCTACTGTCATCTGACGTGGAGGTTGTGGGCATCGACGAGGCACAGTTTCTTGACAATCACCTGCCCGACGTATGCAACGAGCTTGCCAACAGGGGCGTGAGAGTCATCGTGGCTGGTCTTGACATGGACTTCAAGGGCGTACCCTTCGGTCCTATTCCTGCCCTGTGTGCCATTGCAGACGATGTGACAAAGGTACATGCGATATGTGTAAAGTGTGGTTCTTTGGCATACGTCAGCCATCGTCTGGTGGATAACGACAAGCGTGTTTTGCTCGGTGAAACCGCGGAATATGAGCCGTTGTGCCGAGATTGTTATCAGAAAGCAATAGAAGAAGACAAGAATAGCAATGGATAAAAAGATTATTACTTTCGACAAGTTCATACGATGGTCGCTGATAGTGCTGGGTGTAGTGGCATTCCTGTTTGCTGTCAACTACCTCAGCAGCGTGTTGCTGCCCTTTGCGATAGCATGGTTTCTGGCATATCTGGTATATCCGGTGGTACGATTTGTGCAGTATCGTCTGAAGGTTTGCAACAGGGCTGTTTCCATTATCATCACCATGCTTTTGCTGACAGGCGTACTGGTAGGCGTCTTTTGGCTCATCATCCCACCGATGGTCGACCAGGTGGACCATCTGATAGGGTTTATCAATAAATACATCAACACCAACACGTCCCAGCACGACATAACATCATACGTACGACAATGGCTGAGCGACAACCAGAAAGAGATCAACGACTTTCTTAACAGCGAGGATTTCTCGGACGCAGTGAAGGCCGTAACACCGAGATTTGTGTCCTTCCTGGGCGAGACGGCAAGCGTGATAGTGAGCATCGTGGCATCATGTATCACCTTATTATATATGTTCTTCATCCTGCTCGACTATGAATTCCTGACCGAGAACTGGATTAAGATCTTCCCCGTCAAGTCGCGTCCGTTCTGGAATGAACTTGCCAAGGACACCGAGCGCGAGCTCAACAACTATATCCGCGGACAATGTCTTGTGGCTCTGTGCATGGGCATCATGTTCTGTATCGGCTTCACCATTATAGATTTCCCTATGGCTATCGGTCTGGGCGTACTCATAGGTATTCTCGACCTTGTGCCCTATCTCCACACCTTCGCACTCATCCCCACCGCATTCCTGGCTCTGCTGAAGGCTGCCGACACAGGACAGAACTTCTGGATGATCTTCGGACTGGCAGTACTCGTCTTTGCCGTAGTACAGGTGATTACCGATATGGTGGTGACCCCAAAGGTGATGGGCAAGCAGATGGGACTCAACCCTGCCATCCTGTTATTGTCACTATCTATATGGGGTGCTTTGCTCGGTTTCATCGGACTAATCATTGCCTTGCCTCTGACGACACTCATCATGGCTTATTGGCAGAGATATGTTACCAAAGAACATGAGAAAACTGTACCAGAGACAAGCACAGATGATGCGACGAGCACGCAAAAAGATTAAAAAGAGTTAATATGTGGGTCAAATTTTGCTTTATGCACTACGCATTACGCATTATTTTCTTACCTTTGCAGCCGCTTATGATAAATCATAGGCGAAATGATGGTTAAACGGAGATCCGCTAGCTCAGTTGGTAGAGCACAACACTTTTAATGTTGGGGTCTTGGGTTCGAGCCCCAAGCGGATCACAAAAAGAGGTCTTTACGACCTCTTTTTGCGTATATTAATATTCTAATTTTATCGTTGAGGTGTCACCACCTTTCGACTTGAACACAAAGATAAGGCTCTCCCGAGGTAGCTGTTTCAAGTCAATCAGGAGGGTTTTGGCTCCTCCTGCATCGATGGTCTTGATGGTCTGACCAGAGAAGCTGACGATGTCTACCTTCTCCATCGGCTCGTTAGCATCGGCAGTCATCATACGGTCGAGGTTGATGTCGGCTCCCACACTGAAAGCCTGCACGTATGTGACGATCTTCTTGGTTGCGACCTCCGTCTTTCGTGGTGCGGCATCGAGCCCCATCCGGCGCAGGAACACCTGAGCATAGTTACGCCCCAGCTGTCGATAGCCTTCGCTACTGAAGTGGACATGGTCGTCGCCAGGAGCACATCCCTCTGCCGACACCACATACACGTTATGATAATGATTCACGATGTCGTCTATCGTCGGGTTGGCATGTGCACACACTCCAGCATATTCCGCACGTGCTACCTCGCCCACAAGCAACGGAACGCTGAACGTGTCGAGCTTCAAGTCCTCCTGCAGATCCTTGTATATCTTATACACACGTTTCTGCCACTCAGCATTGTAGGCATCGGTCTCGCCCTGATGTAGGAGTATGCCCTTGATGACACCTTCGCGCTGGGCTATCCGCGCCATGTCCACCAGTCGCTGATATGGGTTGCGGTCGTATTCGTTCAGTATGTTGTTCATCCAGTCGCGCTCCTCCTTGGCTATCGGCTCCGCACATGCGTCCTTGTCGAAGAAGGTGATGGGACACCCCTCTACGGCTACGGAGATCACTCCGACACGTGTGCCTTCGGGTGCTTTCTCCAATATCTCACGACCGAAATAGTCCACCGGGCTCAGCTTAGTTCCCTGTCGGCAGATTGGCGGCAGGGCCTTGCGCCACTTGCCCACCTGTCTTCCGTCAGTGCCATTGGTTGCCGACAGGCTCAGGAAGTCTTCGGGGATGATAGAGTCTTGTGCTTCAATGGGGGCACAGCCCGCCATATTTGACTGTCCGAAACATAAGAAAATCCAGAAGTTTGGGTCTTGCGCTTGCATGGTAGACATAGACATCAAGGCTATTACAAGTAAAAAAAGTCGTTTTGTTGTCTTCATGGTTAGTTTTTTTTAGAGGTGAGGGGTAAAAGATGAGGGGTAAAAGATGAGAGTTACTATTCTCTCACCTCTCACCCCTCGTTTCTATTGTGACAAAGCCGTATTATTAGTCGAGCTGAGCGAGCTTGTTGTCAGAGCCCAGCACCTCAACGATCTTGTGCTTGTACATCTTCTCCATCTCGTCGCGAGCAGGACCGCAGTACTTACGTGGGTCGAACTCTCCTGGCTTCTCGTTGAACACCTTGCGAACGGCAGCGGTGAATGCCAGACGTGAGTCAGAGTCGATATTGATCTTGCAAACGGCGCTCTTAGAAGCCTTGCGCAGCTGCTCCTCTGGGATACCTACTGCGTCAGGCAGCTTACCGCCATTCTCGTTGATGATGTCAACATACTCCTGAGGAACAGAAGAAGAACCGTGGAGCACGATTGGGAAGCCTGGCAGTTTCTCCATGATAGCATCGAGCACGTCGAAAGCCAATGGCGGTGGCACGAGCTTGCCAGTCTTCGGGTCACGTGTGCACTGCTCTGGAGTAAACTTGTATGCACCGTGGCTGGTACCGATAGAGATAGCCAGCGAGTCAACACCAGTACGGCTTACGAAGTCGATTACCTCCTCAGGCTTTGTATAGTGGCTCTCCTCAGCTACCACCTCGTCCTCAACACCAGCCAGCACGCCGAGCTCACCCTCTACGGTCACGTCGAACTGATGAGCATACTCTACCACCTTCTTTGTCAGTGCGATGTTCTCCTCGTAAGGAAGAGAGCTACCATCAATCATCACAGAAGAGAAGCCGAAGTCTACACAGCTCTTACATGTCTCGAAAGTGTCACCATGATCCAGGTGAAGAGCAATCTCAGGATGCTTGCAGCCAAGCTCCTTAGCATACTCTACAGCACCCTGTGCCATGTAGCGCAGCAGGGTCTGGTTGGCATAGTTGCGCGCACCCTTAGACACCTGCAGTATCACTGGCGACTTCATGTCAGACGAAGCCTTGATGATAGCCTGCAGCTGCTCCATGTTGTTAAAGTTGAACGCTGGGATAGCGTAACCGCCGTTGATGGCTCTGGCAAACATATCCCTGGTGTTTACCAAGCCGAGTGATTTGTAATCTACCATAATTCTTTTATTTTAAATTAATGTTATGAACAATCCATCCTATTACCTATCGTCATCGGGAGGTGTCAGCCGCTGATGCGAAAATGCTGCCTGCGGTTCTACGATAACGTTTGCAAAATTACTATTTTCCACTCTGAATACAAAATATTTTACTCTTTGTTCAAACTAATTTATCATACTTTTCACCATATTTCCGCAGCCAATCCCCCACCTCTTTTTCGATTGGCAACTTCACTTGACATTTTCGCATTAAACACATGTGCCAGATTGCAATGCAACCTGGCACATGTATATGTCAATATAATTTTTACAGTTATATTATTTCTCCTCCTGAGGGTCAACAACCTTCCATATCAGGGCAGCAATGGCGGCACCGATGAATGGACCCACGATGAAGATCCAGAGGTTTGCCAGCGCTGTTCCGCCTTGGAATACGGCAGGAGCGATAGAGCGGGCAGGATTAACAGATGTACCTGTATAGCGGATACATACGAGGTGGACGAGCACGAGGCTCAGACCGATAGCCAGTCCTGCGAAGTTGTTGGTAGCACCATTGGTCTTTGCAGTAGCACCAAGAACAACCAATACGAACACACATGTGAAGATAATCTCAGCCAGCAGACCACCCAGAGTGCTCACGCCCAGCTGCAGGTCGTTAGCACCAGTACCTGTGATAGCGCCGTCATTGCTCGACGATGTGAGCAGGAACAGCAGCGCTGAACCGATGAACGCACCTATTACCTGGAAAACAATATACATGCAGGCATCCTTACCATTCATCCTGCCTGTGAGGAAGCAGCCCAGAGTGATTGCCGGATTGATATGACAACCAGATATTCCACCGATGGTATAAGCCATAGCTACAACGGCAAGACCGAAAGCAAACGCTGTGCCTACTACCGCAGGGATGTTGTTAACAGGGTCGCAACCCAGGCTGACAGCCACGCCGCAGCCCATCAATACGAGCACCATTGTGCCCACCATTTCAGCTAAATACTTTTTCATATTCTCATCTATTAAAGTTATTATTCTTGATACCTTACCTATATAAATACAACGCAAAAGTACAGATTTTATTCTAAACAACCAACAAAAAACCTTAAAAACTATTTCAGATACCTACTTATTATGACAGATTACCCCCAGAACATCATCTTTTGGAACAACGACACCGACTGGAGGCACATAAAAAAGATGAGGATGTGCCAGCACATCCTCATCTTCGTAAAGCCGTTTGAGTTATTTTACTTTGCTATGTATTTTTTTCCATCCATAATATAGAGTGTGCCCTTGACAGGCTGAGCTATTTTACGACCCAGCAGATCGAACTTCTCACCGGTAGCTTTCTCCGTAATGGTTGTAGCCGCATTGACACCAGTAGCCTCCTCCTTCTCAATGAGTTGTACTTGAGTGAAGTTGAATGCCTGACCAGCCTCTTTGTTGCATTGAATCATTAGTTTGTCTGTAGATTCAAGTGCCGTCGCCATATTGACGCCCTCAAGACTTAGTTCAAAATACTCATTGGTCGTAGTCATAGTCGTCTGGTCGCCAATCTTACCTCCATCACCAAATTTTGTAAGAATATTCATGACATAGTCTGTACGTCCTGCCTCCGATATGAAGCGGATAGCTTTGTACTTGCTCCAGTCGACACCATCGAAGCTGGTCTTTGCAATCTCAAGGGTTGACCATTCATCCATCCAGAAGAAGCCGCTCCAAACGGTGTTTGCATCGATGTCCCCCTTACCGTCACCATACCACACCTTGGTAGCGGTGAAACCTATTCCGCAGATTTCCATACCGTATTGCTTCAGGTATTCTGTCATTGTGGATGTGGCAAATACCTCGATTTTGCTTTGGTCAGCATAGATAAAGTGTGCGTAGCGTGTGCCAGGCAACATGCCACCATTGCTGTGCAATTCGATAACTTCTCCTGTTGCATCTTTAAACTCCACGACAATCTTGTCGCCTGTTTTAATTTCAGCAAACTTCGCTGCCTCAATTTTCAGGGTTGTCTCCCATGTTACTGGATGTTCGCCTTCCCATAAGTCAGTTGCATAAGTGATAACTGTGGCTGCCATTAGGCACGTGAGTAGTAATACTTTTTTCATAAAATAAATGTTTTTAATTAATAGTAATTAGAATGAATCTATCGTTTCTGTCACAAAATTACTGCGCACAATTAGAAGCCTATATAAGATATGTTCCATTGAGTAAAAAAAATCGTTCAATGCATCATATTTTGCATTAATTGAACAATTTCTTAAGAGAAATTAAGTGCCTGTCCCTTTGATTTCTTCTATCTTCCTCCTCATAACGAGAGTAAAGCCTACTCTCACTCAGTTTACACGCTACTGTCACGCTGATTAAAGCCAAACGTCACCCTCGTTGCGCCCTACTCATGGTGACCTTAGGCTGTATCTGTAGTATGATTACCGCACAACCTCACTATCGTTCCGCAGTAACCACGTTGGCATTTAGCCTCAACAAGAGGCGCTCCATGTACCCTTGACCTGAAAATGTGAAATATCGGGGGAGAGCATGGGATCTGGGAATCATGTTAGATGTTATCCCCATAATACGTTCCCATAAAAATAATTGTTCCTGTTCGGGCTTCAGATATTATGTAGGCAAAGGGGCGAGTAGCATGAAAGGAGATGTTTTCCATTGTCACACCACGTCCAGTTACTCTTATTCTCTCCTCAGTAACAACCGCAGCCTTTGTTCCCTTCTCATTTACTTCTATCGCAGATTTCTGTTTCATTTCCGAAATACATATATGGTCAGAAGGATTTAAATTTACCAGATTCCTAAAATCAGCCTGCTCCATATCAAAGGCTGAAAGTATTCCCAACTTCTTCATAACAGGAATAAGCAATAACTCCGATTCCGTCTTAAATCGAGGTAATTTCACGTCGACACGATAGCGGTGCATCTCACTTCGTGCCTTCTGCCATTGTTCTACATTGAATTGCCCGAGCACCTGTTGGAGTGTATGATCAGTATCTGGCAGCAGGAAAGTAATGGTGTATTCTATTTCCCCCTTATATGGCATCTCCATGATGGAAAAGTTCTTTCCCTTACCATATAAATACCCCCTCTCTTGGTGCATTATCGGCATTTTTTTCCTCGTACCATCCTCCATTGTAAAATAATCATCCTTAGTGTCGGCGACATCAAAATCATTCTTCCATAGGCTTTCAAAATACACCGCGTTAAGTGCCATCATAGATGCTCCCGCAAGCGGACTGTCAGAGATTGACGGAATCATACCATTCGTTTGATACTTACACCATTTATTAACATCCTCTACATTTATAACTCGTCTCACAAGTGCCTTGTAATTCCTGTCAGCCTCCTGTTGGAATAACGGTTTTATCTGAAACAGAGGATCAACAAACAATGCATTCGCCATATTAAACTTTGCTCCATAGCGACTGTCTGTAAGGAATGGTATCATCTTATTATAGAAGCTGTTTGCAACTTTTGGTGTACATTTCAGCATCTTGTTAATTTCCTTCTGCGTCTTTCCACACGCTCCATTGTTCGTCATACTCAGCAGACACGCTATGCTAAGTGGTGAGACGATGACACTCTCGCGTTGGTCAAGAGCATTGAGCAATCTAAATGAAAAATTATTTATGCCATGTATAACAGCTATGTCATCATATGTTAGTTGAATATACTGTCGTTCCTTACGCGGAGAAAGTTTCTCTTCTCCTATGGAAATTTTCATGCGAGGGATATTATTTTCTACCTTTCCAATCTTTTCGAGGTCAGATATTAGTTCCCCTTCCTGAGCAAGCGCCAGGACGGGAAGACATAAAAGCATTGAAACTGCAAAGAATAATTGTTTTTTCATAGTCAGAATTATAATCATAGGGATGAACAAAAAGAGAAAAATCCTCCATAGTCTTAGGCACACCTACTCTTCAATGGAGCAAAGGTCAGGAACATTATCTTAATTCTATTGATAAATTCAACTTATTTAACTGTTAATTTCTTAGAGAATGTCTTTCCTCCTATTGTTCCTTCTATTATATATAAACCTTGCGAAAGGCTGAGTTGTTCATACGACAAGGAGTTGGCGCCAGAATTCAGGCTTGTTTTCCTAAGCGTCTTGACAAGTGTTCCGTTGACAGAATACACATGGAAAGTGACATCCGCACTATTAGCAGCGTTTACGTCAAGCGACAGCATGCCGTTATCAAATGATGCATCCTGTATTCCCGTAGCTTCATTATCGGAGTTTACATCTACCTTATGAAGCGACATAACCATTGGGCGTCGATAGTCCCGACTCTTTGTATTCAGACTTCTGAACCTTAGGGTAAGAAAATCGTCGTTGCGCTCATACTGGCACCTCGTAATAACCCAGGGAAACTCTTTCTGATAGGACTTCAGCTTATTCTCATAATAACAGTTGCCACGCTCGAAAGGGGTGTAAATGGTAACAAGCGAGTCACCTACATAGCACAACATAGCTGTACTGTCGCCAAACGCTTCAAACTCACAAGTCATTGGCTGTGTGTCGGCTATCTTGGTGTTCGACCAATCGTAGGTATAGAGTATTCCCTCCCACCTGCCTATTAGGTTTTCTATCCTTGTGGTGCCATAGTTTGCTGGCAGGAACTCTGGGGTAGGTATCTTCTCACGTCGAACGGCTTTCACTCTGCTTCTGCGCACCGCTATGGTGTCAAGCAAGCCGCGTTTCTCTACGTCAACAGCCCAGCTGTCACCCTGCTTGGATGCCATACTGAAATACTCCTCGGCTTTCTTGATATCCTGTTCGTCGCCAAAACCATTGGCATAGTATGAGCCTAAGAGG
Source organism: uncultured Prevotella sp. (assembly GCA_900316295.1). Taxonomy (GTDB): domain Bacteria; phylum Bacteroidota; class Bacteroidia; order Bacteroidales; family Bacteroidaceae; genus Prevotella. The sequence continues at coordinate 3,632 of ONCJ01000002.1, read as the reverse complement.
AAAGTGCAGCCTGAATGACCTTTGGCAGAACCCCTCTCCAAATATCGTACAGCCTCATCATAGTTTTGTTTCACACCCATGCCCTTATACAGAAAAAAGCCCGTTCCGTAGTCACCACGGGCAGATCCTTTCTCCGAGGCTGCCTTATAAAGCAGGAAAGCTTTTCTGTAGTTGGTGTTTACGCCGATGCCCTTCTGGTACATCAGGGCAAGGTTGCACATAGCTTTGGCATTGCCTTGCTTTGCAGACTTGCCGAACAGTGCCATTGCACGCTTGGGACTCTTCTCCACACCATCGCCATTAAGATACATCTTGCCAAGTTCGTTCATCGCATCAGCATTGTTCTTCCTTGCCAAATGCATATATATCTTTGCAGCCTTGGAGGGATTAACCTCACGCATAATACCATAGCGGTATTGCCTCGCCACTCTCATAAGAACGGTGTCGTTGGGCTCTTTTTTCTGCTCCTGCGCATTGACAACCGCTGCGGTCATAAGCAGTAAAAGGAAAAGTATATTTTTCTTCATATTCATGTGTATTCCTGTTATTTCCATGAGTCTCCCCTACGAACCTTTCCAAGTCCCTTTTTTCACCATCACGGCATAAATCTCTAGCAAAGCTACAAAACTTAAACCGTATTGCATCCATTTATAGGAATTATTGCATAAAATGGAACTATCTCTATAATTGAATGCAAAGGTAAGAGCCCCCTGTGAACAGGGGACTGAATTCATACATTCTATTCTTCTATCACATTAACTACAAGCTCTGTCCCATCGGGTATCTTAGGATATATGCGGCAGAGGGTGGTGTAGCCTGATATTGCGTCTAACGTCATTTTGTCACGACTTTTGTCTATCCGAACGGTAATATAGGCTGTATTATCTTCTTGCGACAATCGTACACTTTCGACAACTGGTGCATACTGGGTTGCGCAATACACAAGCAAAGTATATTTTGAGAAGTCGGTATTCATATAGTTGTTGTACTCATTCTCTGTAATACTACCATACTTCGCTTCTTGTTCTAACAGGTACTTACACTCATGCTGCCAATTTGCCATGCGTATTCCTGAGTTCCATCCCAATGGGTATTTACTGGCAACCCATGTCTTGAGTTCCTTCACCTGACAGTTCTCTCCGTCCCATTTTCAGTCATCCTTGCTGCAGCTACTTAGAGCTGCAACAAGGAGAAGGAGTGATATCGTAATTGTATGTTTCATAGTTGATTTGATTAGTTAAAATTACATTAAACAAGCACAAAGGTAGATATTAATTTATGTCTATGCAAGTTTTTAACCGTATTTATTCTAAAATCATAGGGACAGTTAAAGGTTCACTTCAGTTTTTGATTCCTTTCTTATAATCACACTATCTGACACTATTTGTTCAGTTTATATATTAGCGAGTATGGAAGTCCCGTGACTCTCGACATTTGTCGTGGCCCAGCCCCAAATTTTTTCATCACATCACTCACGATTTCTTTTTTCCGTTCCTTGGAGAGTCCCGTGATTTCCTTATTTTCATTTACAACCCTATCCTATAGCCCAGTGTTATTTGGAAGGTACTTGTGCGCAGGTGATTGCCGAAGGTGTCATTCGGCAGCAGCTTCGTCACACCGAAGAGGTAGCGAGCATCCAACTCTATGTTCTTGTAGCAGTATGCCACTCCGATAGGTATGGAGATGTTGTTACGGTGGTATTTCTCGCCGATGCTTCCACTCCTTTTATAACTCTTCTCCGATTTCGGACCGACAATCTGTACAGGTGGGACAATTACGGAGTATGCAGGAAGTGCTTCCCCCGGCTCATAGTGTATTTTGGGGTCCGTCTCATACCAGTATTCATATACGTCCCTTGTAAGTTTGGCTTTATGCAGGTATGCATATTCCACACCAGTTTTTAGCGTCAACCCCTTCCATACATGGAAGTTGAGTAGCAGCGGTACGTTTATCTGTTGTATTTCATGGCGCATACCAGTGTAGTGCTGTATTTCAATCAGGTTTGTCTCATCAATATGGTCTCTCAGATTATCAGGATGTTTGCCTACCGCATACATTATATTTACAAACAGGTTGTTATCTTCAGAGAGTAACACCTGCGTCGTTTCCCCAACCTCCTGCTTGGTATAGTACACACCTGCTGAGAGTCCCAGCAGCTTGCTGATGCGTCGTTCTGCCTCCACGCCGATGGCATAGCCTCCCCTCGGGGTATATATCTCCATCTTGTCGTTAGCAAAGTCGGATATCTCCACGCCAACCCTTGGCGTGATACTCCATTTACTCTCTTTCTCCTGAGCATTGGCAGACAATATCGAGACTGCCAATGCTGCCGCTAAAATTATTCTTCTTGTCATGATAATATTATTGTTGTTGTTTAATCTTTCCAAACCATTAAAATCCTCAGTTCTCTTCTACAAAGACCACGTTTGACACGTTAGTGGGAAGTTGCGGCTGCACCCGTACGACAGCATAGCCGTAGCGGTTGCCATCGATGCCATGTGGCGTGGTACTAATCTTGACATAAGCCGTGTTTCCGCTAACCTCCACAGACTTCACCTTGCTGACCTTTGACCATGATGTTATGGCAATAATGCTATAGGTGTTGAAGTCCGTCTGCAGGAATTCATCATACTTTCCTGCAGCCATATTCTCCTTATGCGATCCAACGGCTTCTTGGAAAGATGCTGACGACCTTACGATTTTACCTGCGTTAGCGACTAACGACGAGATTCCACCACTATTATTGTCCCATGCATACTGGCTTTGTATCACAATAGACGACGTGCTGTTATTGTCATCATCCTTACTGCAAGCAACTATCATCGACATGCCGATGAAAGCGGTAATAAAAAATAATAATTTCTTCATAGTTGATTTCATATTATAGTGTCGTTGAGTTTTTAGCATGAGCAAAAGTACATACTTTATATCATAGCTGCAAACTATTTGCTTTCAATTTTTACACAACTTTTACACACGTATCACGGATTGCCGATGAAATCGACAAAAATCATCCGTGTGAATCCGTGTTATCCGTGGTCATCTAAGAAAATCTGCGAGATCTGCGTGTTCAACATCATAGCTACCTCAGTAATGGTGTAGCAAGGTAATGTACGACCAGTAGGGTCCTTGTATGTACTGAGGTAAAATTTTCCCTGAGTAATTTTCCGTGTTCCGCCGTTAGGCTGACTGATGGTTCTCGATCTCAGCTGAAATTTCAGCCCAGATATTTTCTCCCATGCTGACTGATGGTTCTTTGCTTGAGCTGAAATTTCAGCCCATGTACTTTCTCCCATGCTGGCTCCATGTTTCTATGACGTACAAGTAAATACAAGAAAATACAAGTCCTGCACAAGTTTTTGGGCATAAAAGAATGTTATTCAACTTTCGGAAGCTCTGCTTCCTTAGTGGTGAGGAGCAGGGAGCAGGGGGCAAGAGAAATGTTTTACATTACTTCTTAAATCTCTACTCCTATAGGGAATATTCAAGGAAAAAGACTAACGTCTTTAACTCCTTTAACTCCCTTAACTCCCTTAACTCCAAAAAGCGGAGCGAATTTATTGATGTTGGAGCGTCCAACGTCCAACGTCCAATAAATCTTGTTTTAGCAAAAATTACTATATATATAATAA
>ONCJ01000015.1 GCA_900316295.1 uncultured Prevotella sp. | reverse complement strand
CGTGATGCAGAAGGAGAATACAACTTTGGTACTGGCGTTATGGCTAAGCCTTCGGATGTGGTTACAAACACCAGTGAAAAGAACCTTTTCCTAAGTCGTGCCAGCTCGATGAACAGGGAAATTACCCAAAAGCTTTATCGTTATTTCATGAATCAATTCCTGCTGGGGCTTGTGAACGTAAACGATATGATGGTGCTGGATAGTTTCAATGCCTACAAGAAGGTGATACTCAAAGCACTTGAAATATGCGATACAGATATTACTGACATCGAGGCAAGGAAAGAGCAAATGCCGGCTCCTGTGGTCGTGCCTGGACAAACGGAACTATCATACAAACTGGTGGATGTGCTTCGCTTCAAGACGTTCCATCGCAACCAAAAGGACATCATGTTCGACATGGACATGGAAGAATCTAACGGTACAAGAAAATTGTTCCAGATTTTAATACGCCTCTTAGATGTGGTGAAGAACAAGAAGAGTATCATGATGGACGAGTTTGACATGGGACTTCACACTCGTCTGGCTGATTTCATTCTCGACTTGATTCATGCTTCAGAAAGCAGTCAGTTATTGTTCACGTCCCACAACACGAACCTTATCGATGTCAAACGACTGAGACGTGACCAGAGATTTCCGTGAGAATATGGATGCCGAAAAGGGATATATACAAGGACGCTTTGACGCTGTGCCTTATGTTGATTCATCGGTGTCAAGTATCAAACAATTATTGGAAGATTGATTATGGCAAGCAAAAGAGAGCCGTCACCATCTTTGCGAATGCGAAAGATCGCCCTTGTCATTTGCGAGGGCGAGACAGAGGTCTGCTATATCAACCTTCTGAAATCGTGGTATAAGTCACCCATCAGAATCATTTCGCACATAGAAGGCACAAAGATCACGCCATCGTTGGTTGAAAAGCGTACAAAGGAACTCAAAATCTCTCAATGGGATAAGGTGCACACATTCCTCATGTACGACATGGATGTGCAGGCTATCAATGAGAAACTACGTAAATGCAAGGCAGAAATGCTTCTAAGCAATCCTTGTTTTGAAATATGGTTGCTCCTTCATGCTAAAGACCAAAAGGCAGCCATCGAAACGGATGCACTCATCAAAGAGTTGAAGAAAAGCGCATCTTTGTGGAAGAATTATTCCAAATCGGCCTTTACCGACACACAAAAGTCTTTCTTAAACAACAACACGGATATTGCTGTTACAAGAGCAAAGGAACTGCATGAATTCCAGAATCCATCAACAGGCATTTATAAATTGATTGAATTTCTTAAAGAGGTAGGAAATAAAAGGAATGTTGTAATATGATTAAGTCTATAAAAATCCTAAATGAAGCCTCGTTTAAAGAAGAGGTAATGATTGAGAACCTGCAAAAGGTAAATATTATCTATGGTGCTAATGGTACTGGAAAAAGTACTATTAGCAAAGTGTTGAGTGATACTGAGGGTAAATATCCTGAGTGTTTTATTGATTGGACTGATGATACTCCGCTTGATGTTTTGACATACAACAAGGATTTCCAAGATCGAAACATTGTTGAAAATATGCCTGGGATATTTACCCTAGGTGAAGCAACTATAGAAGAAGAGAAAATTATAAAAGAAAAAAATGAGCAACTCAACCAAATAGAGGAAGAAGGGAAAAATTATCAGAAGAATATCGATAAACTGAAAGAAAAGAAAAAAACGGAAGAAAGTAATTTAATGCAGTACCTATGGGATAATATCTATAGAAGGTATTCTGAGTTTTCTGATGCTTGTAAAGGGTTTAAAAAGAAGGAAACGTTTAAAGACAAAATTTTAGAGAGCTTCGGTATATTTGAAGATGATGTGCCGGAAGTTGATGTTCTTAGGAAAAAAGCAAATCAGCTTTTTGGTGAAACACCAATCACACATGCTCTTATAGAAACTATTAACGCCTCTATCTTATTCAATATTGAGGAATCTGAATTGTGGAAAAAGGTTGTAGTGGGTAAACAGGATATTGATATTGCTGCTCTAATTAAGAAATTGGGAATGTCTGACTGGGTTAGCCAAGGATTGCAGTTTCTAGAAGATGGAAGTGATGTATGTCCTTTCTGCCAGCACCGCACTATTAATGGGGATTTTAGAAAGAAACTGAATGATTTCTTTGATGAGGGATATAAGAAGAATGTTGCTGAAATAAACAACATGCAAGCCAACTATAAAGCATCTTGTAACGATATTGTTTATAAGCTGAAAGTTATGGTAGAGGGGCAAAAAGGTATGTCAAAGAGCTTTCTTGATATAATTCAGATAGAATCATTAATCAAAGCTCTTAATGCGACAATCTCAGAAATATATGGGAGTATGACTCAGAAGGCAAAAGAACCTAGTAGGCAGATTACATTACCTTCCACCAAAGACATAATTGAGAAAATAAATGCTCTTATCAAAAGTGCAAATGATGAAATTGTCAAGCATAATAATCTTGTGAATAACTTTAATAGCGAGAGGGACAACCTGATAAAGAGTATATGGCGGTTTTTCGTGAAATCTGAATATGCAAAACTGAAAGCCTACGATAAATTGTGTAAGGACACTGTTAAGGGCGTATCTGCTTTAGACGTGAAGATTAAAGATGCTAGAAAGAGATATTTGGAACTAAGGACAGAAATCAGAAAACTAGAAACTAACATGACAAGCGTAAAGCCTACAGTTATAAAAATGAATAAGATGCTGTCAGGCTTTGGCTTCACAGGTTTTCACATTGAAGAAACCGTTGAAGGCCATAATCAATACCACGTTGTAAGAGAAAATGGAGAATTGGCGTATAAAACACTAAGTGAGGGTGAAATCACTTTCCTGACCTTCTTGTATTATATGCAGTTAGTGAAAGGTAGTTTTAGCGATAGTGGTATTACTAGTAGCAGGGTGTTGGTTATAGATGATCCTGTTTCAAGTTTGGATAGCAGTGTTCTTTTTGTTGTAAGCACGTTGATTAGGGAGTTATTCACAACTATTCATGAGGGAAATACCAATATTAAGCAGGTTATACTGCTTACTCACAATGTTTACTTCCACAAAGAAGTTTCTTTTCTTGATAGATATTGCAAATGGAGGGATGATGTTTATTTCTGGATATTGAGAAAGAATGACAATATCTCTTCAATACAACCCTTTATGAAGGATAACCCTATCAAGAGTTCATATGATTTGCTATGGCATGAATACAAAAACTCTAATGATGTTAAGTCGCATGTGGTAATACAGAATATCATGCGTAGGATTATTGAGAACTACTTCCAAATATTAGGTGGATTTAGTCCTGAATATATCCTTGAGAAATTTGATGTTCCAGAAGAAAGAAAAATATGCAGATCATTGCTAAGTTGGGTTAATGATGGTTCTCATTCTTTTCCAGATGACATCTTCGTTGAATTGTCTGAATGGCAACTTGAACGTTATAAGGATGTGTTCAAAAAAATATTTGAGAAGATGAATCAGCAGGAGCATTACGAAATGATGATGCGACCAGTTACTAAAGAAGGTGAAAGTAGTGTTAATACTGAAGAGAGTTAGAGTATGCCAGCAACAAAGAATGCCTTTGAGAGGCATAAAATATTAGACAGATGCTTCAGAGACCTAAGCAAAAGGTACTTTATGGATGATCTGATAAAGATTGTCAATAAGGATACTTACTATTATTATGGGACTGAAGTCTCAGATAGAACCATCAGAAAAGACATCAGCTATATGATGGATAGTGAGGGCTATTCTGCCCCCATCAAAAAAGGCATGGTGGGGCATAAGGCCTATTATTACTATAGTGACCCAGACTTTTCTATTATGAATATGCCCTTAACCCAAGAGGATATGGGGAGACTGGAGGAAATGATAAGGATGCTTGGCAGGCTAAAAGGTTTGCCCAACTACCTTTGGATAGAAGAAACACTGACTAGATTGGAAGATACGTTCCATCTAGGCGAAAGGCCTGATGGCATTGTTGCTTTCGACCACAATCCTTATTTAAGAGGCATGAAGCACTTTGAGCCACTGATGGATGCTATTATGAATCAAAAAGTACTATACATATATTACTATAAGTACAGAAAGACCATCAAGAAAAGAGAAATACACCCCTACCAATTAAGACAATTTAACAACAGATGGTTTTTGGTAGGAATGGAACCAGACATGGCAGATAAACTGCCATTAGTGAACTTACCTCTTGACCGTATAGATAAGTTTGAGATAGCAAAAGATGTGGTATACCAAACTTATCAAGGTATGAACTTAGACGAGTACTTTAGTCAAGTGGTAGGTGTGTCTGTCAATATCAAAGCGAAAAAGGAAAAAGTTGTATTAAAGGTGGGATATCCTGATGCTGAGTACATGATTTCTAAACCGCTGCATAGCAGTCAAAAGATAATTGAGCAGAATGAGAACTATGTTTTGATAGAGATGAACCTAATCTTTAACTATGAGTTTGAGACAGCTATTCTCGGATTTATGAACAACTGCCAGATAATGGAGCCAAAGAGTCTACGCGACAAAATAGAGAAAAGAGCTAAAATAATAGTTAAAAATTGCAAACAAAGTGGTGTTTTCTGAAACAATGAAGTAAGGCTGCAATCTTAGAGCCTACTTTTGCGGTGTAAATTTGAATTAGTAACATTTTTAATAGATTGAATTATGAGATTGACCGCAAAAGAAATTATTGCAGATTTCGATGCTCATCTTCAGAAGAGCTCGAAACAGTATTATTCTAACTTTTATGTTGGAATAACCAATAACATTGAGCGTAGGCTATTTGTTGAGCACAATGTAAGTAAGGAAAATGCCTGGTGGATATACCGTACTGCTACAGACAAGGCTACAGCCCAAAAGGTGGAGGAGTACTATCTGGCTAAGGGAATGGAAGGTAACACTGGCGGAGGTTCTGATGACAGTGTGTATGTGTACTGCTATGAAATTACTAACACCACTAAAGAGTAGAAACCATGCAGTATCAAGTTTATGACCTACATCAGTGTGGTAAAGGAGAACAAGTCCAAGTAACACTCAGTGGCAATGCTGCCAACGTGAGACTAATGGACAGTTCCAACTATAACAACTACAAACATGGGCGCCGCCATAGCTATTATGGCGGACTCATGAGACATTCGCCATCTGTACTAACGATTCCTCGTTCAGGTCATTGGTATGTGACCATTGACCTTGGAGGTTTAAGAGGTTCTGTAAGATCTTCTGTACGTAAACTGCCCAGCCCTCTACCTGAATACAGAGAGCCTCCTTTATCTTCAGTTCCCTCATTGTTGCATAAAGAGCCTATTACTATTGGTGACTCTGAAGACAGTTGTATGGAATATGATGTGTTTATCTCACATGCTTCTGAGGACAAAGATAGTGTGGTGCGCCCATTAGCGCAAGCACTAGTGACCAAAGGGCTGAAGGTTTGGTATGACGAGTTTGAGCTAAAGATTGGCGACAGTCTTCGAAGAAAGATAGACAGAGGCTTAGCTAAGAGCAAATTTGGTATCGTAGTACTGTCTCAGTCTTTCATAAAAAAAGGCTGGACTAACTATGAACTAGATGGTATTATTTCCAAAGCCAACACAGGAGAGCAGGTACTCCTGCCTATCTGGCATGGCATTACCAAGCAAGAGGTGTTAGACTACTCGCCATCACTCGCCGACAAAGTAGCCCGTAATACAGCTTCATATACGGTTGAAGAAATTGCAGAAGAAATTACAGAGTTAATAAATGGATAGAGAAAATTATTACGGCTGCCTGAAACATGCAGCCACTTTAATCCCCGAAAAGGACGGGTAAAGATTGAATATGGCAACAAATCCCCCAAGTGGCGATGGCCACAGAAACGGAATGGTGCGCCAGAGAAGTCAAGTTCTGAACCCAAAGACTGGCATTTGGACAAAACGTGGCCCTAATGGACAGTTTATGGATGGCAAACAGGACGGAACACCATTCAAAGGCGTTAGAAAAGAAAAGTGATTTAAGAATGTGCCTCGCTGATGAAACTCAACGGGGCATTTTTTAATTTAAGCATAATTTACGTGAACGAAGGAATGACATTGTGCCATTTAAAATCACAACGAGACAAAGATTCTACAGCTCCATAAAATCTCATCGAAAAACAAATCTTCTATGGAATAGTCGAGGATTGTGCCGACTAAAACTTTATGTTCATCCAATCCAAATCAAAGAAAATATGGCAGGTTTGTGATTTTTTTCTGTGTTTTCTTTGGGTTGTTTGGGGAGAAATATATGCCTTTGCAGTGATTTTGTAACATGTTGATTATCAATGGTTATTTCCGTTTTTGCGACATGTATGCAACATCCGGTGCTAACGCATTGATAGTCAGTTAGAGTCGTTTTCGAGGAGGTGAAGTAAAGTAAAACAAAACACATAATAAGAACATCTAAAGTAAAAGAAACAGCGTGTAGCTCTGATGAGTTACACGCTGTTTCTTCTTCATATCGCAGTTACTTCACCACAACACGGTAGACTTTGCCTTGTGGCACACGCTTGCATTCGAAGTTGACGTGAGGATTGCTGAGGACGTAGCCGATGGCGGTATTGGAGGTGGAGATGTCGAAGGCGGCATAGTTGCTGGCGAGGATCTCCTTGATCTCATCGATGGAATACCAGCGTGCATCCTCTGATGCGGTGGGCTTTCTGAACGTGTCGACGATCATCTCCTCCAGGGTGTAGAGCTGCTGGTATGGCTCGTTTTCCTTGATCAGCACAGCTATCTCGTCGTCGTTCAGCCAATAGCGCTCACCACTATTGAAGAGGTGTAACGCCTGGGCAAAGAGCTGCTTGTGGTCCAACGTGTCGTTATAGTCGATATGTCCGTTCACTCCCGCGCATACGAAGCGCCTGGAGCCTGTCGGGTCGGTCAGCGGTTTGCGCTTGTTTGTCGTCCCGATAAACGAGGTATATCGGCGATACTGTTTGATGGTCTTTCCGTAGGGCGGACGGAATTTCACGTCTGCCGAAGACAAGAGGTACTTCAGCACCACCTGCTGCCCCTTGGTGGTCTTGTCGAACTCGTCGATGTTGATTATCGCGAATGATGTCAGGGCAATGTTCAGGTCGAACTCGTTGCGGAAGTTAATCTTGTCGTTATAATAGTCGCGCAATTCCGTCGGTAGCAGTATCTTACAGAAGCGTGTCTTACCGCAGCCTTGTCTGCCGATGAGCAGCGGCACGAGGGCGTTGCCCGTCAGTTGGCGGTCGCTCTCACGCCATTGTGCCACCATACCCGTAAGCCACATCCGCAGGTATTTCTCCCAATGCGGCTGAGTTGTCGGCACCCTCCGTGCCAGTTCCGCTATGCGGTCGTTGCCGTCCCATGCAGGCAGTTGGTCGAGCCATGTGTTCACGGGGTCATACTGACAGATACGTGTGGAGTCGATGAATCGGTTCACGTTCTTGTCCCACGCCTTCAGTCCCAGTTCCACAGCCCTGAGAGTCATGTCGTTGCGCACCTCTTCCGTCAGCGGTTTGAACGTCTGGTAGTCGCTGAACTTCTCACGGTATTCCGCCACGCCCGTCATCAAGTTCTTGCGCATGTCGAAGTTAGCATTCAGGAATATCTCCGTCCTCATCGCCTGTATCGTCTCGTCAGGCACACTCTTCAGCGGTTTCACCTTGTGCGTCTTCATATACTCCCCACCCTGCTCCACGGCATATACCGACGCGAAGACATTGCGCACCAGCATCTCGTCCCTGCCCAGCACAGGATGCAGGAGAGTCATTCCCTGCGCATGAGCCATCGGAATACCCTCGTTCAGACATTCCGTCGCCACCCGCATCAGCAGCTCGCCCTCGCGCCTCTCGTCGGGCAGTTCAAAATAGCGTCCCAGCACATTGTTCACGATAAACAGCCAATTCAGTTGCCACGTACGAGTAGCGCCACGTCCAGGCATCAGTCCGTCGCTCTCCTCGCTGATGCTCACTCCCTGCTCACTCCTATCCGCACGACTTACGTCCGCAAGGAATCGTCTTGCCTGAGGGTTATAGTACATCTCCGGGTCAGCGCTCATATACACCACTCTGTCGAGGCGCGGTTCCAAATACTCTATATCCACATGGAACTGGTTCTGATAAGCCTGTCGTGCCGTGTTATACAAGTTGGCATGAAACTGCTCGATGTCCTCCTGTTGCTCCGGCAGTCCACCCTCGAACAACTCGCCACGACACACAATCTTCACGCTCCTGCCCGATGCTCCAAGGAACGCCATCAGCGTCTCCGGCATACGCATAGCCTCGCCCTTCAGTCTGACAGCCTCCTCATAGCTGTTCAGACCGTTCAGCTCCAGCACCACAATACCATTATACGTCACCATCTTCCGCTCCTTGTTTCTGTTGGCATACTCAGCCGCAAAGCAGACGTACGGCAGGATCAACGGCTCGTCCAGTCCCGTCTCCACACATCCCGTCTCCAGCCTCACAGGTCTCATCAGATGGTACAGTTCACGCACATATCTCACATCCTCAGCCACATCACCATCCTTGATCATTCGTGCCAACTCGTCCAACCCTACACGATTGACGACCTCTTTCTTTCTACTATTCTTTATAATTGTCACTTTCATATACATAAATAATTAATTAACCCTACAAAGATACATAAAAAACATCCGAAACCCAAATAAATACAAGGTTTTAAGATAGATTAAACATACATAATACATACATAAAAGATACATAAAAGGTACATAAAAGGTACATGGCAACAAAAGCGCCCATATTGGAAATCAAAAGGGCCGTTTTTCAAACAAAAACGATAGGTTTTTACGACAAAAACGGCCTCTTTTCTCCAACGAAACGACCCACTTCAAAAGCAAAAGCAACCCGTTTTTACAACATACACATTCATACATTTTTCCCATATCCGTCCTTTATGTATGAATTATGTATCTTTTATGTATAGTTTATGTATGTATAATGTACCTTTTATGTATAGTTTATGTATGGTTTTTGAACACATAAACATCTTATTATCAATATATTTACTTCAAAACAACACGCATTTTATGTATGGTTATAACATTTTATATATAAAAAAAATAACTATCTATACACATTACACCCTACTCATAACGAGAGTAAAGCCTACTCTCACTCAGTTTACACGCTACCGCCACGCTGATTACAGCCAAACGCCACCGTCGTCGAGGCTTACTCATGGTGACGTTAGGCTGTACAGACGGTATGACTAACGTACAACCACACTATCATTTCATTGTAACGACACTGCCGTTTAGCCTCAACAAGAAGCGCTCCATGTACCCTTGTTCCAGAAATGTGAAATATCCGTAAATTTACGGATATTATCCGCACGCACGATATGAGTTCTAAACTACTTTCACTACCTTTACAGCCGAACTAAAAACCAAATAATCTATGAAACAATTTACTAACTTATATCCAGTAAGCAAGACATTGCGTTTTGAACTCCAACCAATTGGAAAGACAAAAGAGAATATAGAAAAGAACGGTATTCTTACACGTGACGAGAAGCGTGCTAAGGATTACCAAGTCGTAAAAGGGTTTATTGACGAATACCACAAACAATATATAAAAGATCGTTTGTGGAATTTCAAATTACCTTTAGCAAGCGAAGGAAATCTTGATTCCCTTGAAGAATATCAAATGCTTTATGAGATGCCAAGACGTGATGATACCCATGAGGAAGATTTTTCGGAAGTTAAAGATAATCTGCGTGCCATCATTACTAAAAGATTGACGGAAAATGGTTCGGCCTATGATCGAATTTTCAAGAAGGAACTGATTCGTGAGGATTTGATAGAATTTCTCAACAATGAAGAGGATAAGGCATTAGTCCGACAGTTTGCTGATTTTACAACATATTTCTCTGGTTTCCATGAGAATCGTAGAAACATGTATTCTGCGGAAGAGAAATCTACAGCTATTGCCTATAGGCTTATTCATCAGAACCTGCCTAAGTTCATGGACAACATGAAGGCTTTTGCCAAGATTGCAGAAACCTCTGTTGCCGAACACTTTAGTAATATCTATGAGGGTTGGGAAGAATATCTGAATGTAGGAAGCATAGAAGAAATATTCCGCTTGGATTATTTCTCAGAAACTTTGACTCAACCACACATTGAGGTGTACAACTATATTATAGGAAAAAAGGTTTTAGAAGATGGTACAGAGATTAAAGGTATCAATGAATATGTAAACCTCTACAATCAACAACAAAAAGACAAGAGCAAACGCTTACCTTTCCTCGTACCATTATACAAGCAGATTCTAAGTGATAGGGAGAAGTTGTCGTGGTTGGCAGAGGAATTTGATTCTGATGAGAAAATGCTTGGGGCCATCAACGAATCATACACCCATTTGCATGAACTGTTGATGGGTGAAGAGAATGAATCGTTGCGTTCGCTTCTATTGCATCTGAAGGAGTATGATCTCTCGCAAATCAATATTACTAATGACCTTTCCTTAACTAACATCTCGCAGCACCTATTTGGTCGTTATGATGTCTATTCAAATGCCATAAAGGAACAACTGAAAATCATTATTCCGAGGAAAAAGAAGGAAACTGACGAGGAGTTTGAAGATAGGATATCCAAGATATTCAAGACTCAGAAGAGTTTCAGTATTTCTTTTCTGAACAATCTACCCCATCCGGAAACAGAAAACGGTAAGCCTCGAAGTGTTGAAGAGTACTTCATTTCTATAGGTACAATCAATACAAAGACTACACAAAAGGAGAACCTCTTTGCGCAGATAGAGAATGCTTATGAGAATGTACGGGTTATTTTACAGATGAAAGATACAGGCAACGCACTTTCTCAGAACAAACCTGCGGTAACAAAAATCAAAGCATTACTTGACGCTTTCAAAGACCTTCAGCATTTCATAAAGCCTTTGTTGGGAAGTGGTGAAGAACTGGAGAAGGACGAACTTTTCTATGGTAGTTTCCAAATGATTTGGGATGAACTGAATACTGTAACCCCTCTCTATAATAAAGTTAGAAACTGGTTGACACGTAAACCCTATAGCACAGAGAAGATAAAATTAAATTTTGACAATTCACAGTTGCTTGGAGGCTGGGATGTTAACAAGGAGCCTGACTGTACAGGCATTCTTTTGCGCAAAGACTCTTTCTATTATCTTGGCATAATGGACAAGAAAGCCAATCGCGTTTTTGAAACAGATATCACACCTTCAGAAGGTGATTGTTACGAGAAAATGGTATATAAACAATTGGGGCAAATTAGCCAACAATTGCCAAGGATTGCATTTTCTAAAACGTGGCAACAAAAATTGTCAATTCCAGAAGACGTCATCAAAATCAAAAAGAATGAATCTTTTAAGAAGAATAGTGGAGACTTGCAAAAATTGATTTCATATTACAAGTCATTTATATCTCAGCATGACGAATGGAATAGTTATTTTGACATTAACTTTACTGACCGTAACGATTATAAGAATCTTCCTGACTTTTATTCGGAAGTCGATTCGCAATTCTATTCCTTGTCTTTTTCAAGAGTCCCATCCTCTTACATCAATCAACTTGTTGACGAGGGCAAGCTATATCTCTTCCGCATTTGGAACAAAGACTTCTCAGAGTATAGCAAAGGCACACCAAACCTGCATACGCTCTATTGGAAAATGCTATTCGACGAACGTAACCTAAGTAATGTTGTTTACAAACTGAATGGTCAGGCAGAAGTATTCTATCGCAAAGCAAGTATTCAGCCCGAGAATCGTATTATTCACAAGGCTAATCTGTCAATAGTCAATAAAAATGAACTCAACAAGAAACGCACCAGCACTTTTGAGTACGACATCATAAAGGACAGGCGTTATACTGTTGACAAATTCCAGTTCCATGTGCCTATTACCATAAACTTCAAAGGAACTGGACAACTCAATATAAATCCTATTGTTCAAGAAACCATCCGCCAAGGTGGTTTCACACACATCATAGGCATAGACAGAGGTGAGCGTCACCTGCTTTATCTCTCACTAATTGATTTAAACGGTAATATCGTGAAACAAATGACTCTTAACGATATTTTCAATGAGTATAAAGGTCAAACTTATAAAACTAACTATCATGACTTGTTAGTAAAACGTGAGGGAGACCGTACGGATGCACGCCGCAGTTGGGACACCATTGAGACTATTAAAGAATTGAAGGAGGGCTATCTGAGTCAGGTCGTTCATGTCATCTCGAAAATGATGGTCGAATATAAGGCCATCGTTGTTCTTGAAGACCTAAACACAGGCTTTATGCGTGGACGTCAGAAGATTGAGCGACAGGTTTATGAGAAGTTCGAAAAGATGCTTATAGAAAAACTCAACTGCTATATAGACAAACAAGCAGATGCAACTGAGGTTACAGGCTTGTTGCATCCGTTGCAACTAACTTGTGAGGCAAAGAAATGGAAGCGTTCGCATCAGTGTGGCTGCTTATTCTATATCCCAGCATGGAACACCAGCAAAATAGACCCTGTGACAGGTTTTGTGAATCTGCTTGATACCCGATACGATACTCGTGAGAAAGCCCGTCTGTTCTTCTCGAAATTCCAGCGGATTAGTTTCAACACTGAAAAAGGTTGGTTCGAGTTTACCTTTGACTATAACGATTTCACCACCAAGGCAGAAGGTACTCGCACTCAGTGGACTCTATGCACGCATGGAGAGAGAATCCGCACATTCCGCAATCCTCAGAAAAATAATCAATGGGACAATGAAAGGATAGTACTGACAGATGAGTTCAAGAAACTCTTTGACCAGAAAGAAATTGATATATCTGGCAACATGAAAGAGGCCATTTGTAATCAGAAAGATGCACAATTTTACAGAGATTTGCTTGGGTTAATGAAGTTGCTGCTTCAAATGCGCAATAGCATAGCCAATTCCGAAGAGGACTATCTTTTGTCTCCTATTGCTGACAAAAATGGACATTTCTTTGACAGCCGCGAAAGAATAAGCAGTTTACCTGTTGATGCAGATGCTAACGGAGCCTATAACATTGCCCGCAAAGGACTGTGGATAGTTCGCAAGATACGGAACACGTCAGAAGGCGAAAAACTATCACTAGCCATAACCAATAAGGAGTGGCTTTTGTTTGCTCAGAGCAAGCCCTATCTCAACGACTAATGGAAGACTATATATCCATATCCACTCTAAACGACTTTATCTTTTGTCCGTATTCCATATACCTTCACAATGTGTATATGGAAGCGGACGAAGGGTTGTATCATGCAACTCCGCAGACCCAGGGGCGCATTGCACATGAAAACATTGATAAAAAAAAGGCAAGTAATCGTGCTGATGATTTGCAAGCATTGCCAGTGATGTCTGAGGAATATGGATTGATGGGTAAGATAGATATATATAAAGGCAGGGAGCAAAAGCTGATAGAAAGGAAGTATCAACTGAGGAACATTTACCAAGGCCAGATATACCAGTTATGGGCTCAATATCTGTGCATGAAGGAAATGGGGTATGACGTGAGGGCTATAGCGTATTGATTTTTGATGCTCCTAATGCAAAAGTAGAGAAGTTCGGAAATGCTATTCATAGAGACAAAGAAGTGGTTTACCTATAATGCAAACCTCGGTCTCTACATTTTGGCCGATGTGCGTAATTGATTAATAAATAAAATGTTAGACCTACGATTTGTGGCAGGTGGGGAAAAATCTCTTGAATTTGTTCTTTGATTTTTTTACATAAATACATGGCAATGTGAGAACATATTGCTATCTTTGCAACCAATAGAGGCTATAAAGCCAAGTTAATTTCTACTATCGTAGATCTCGTATGTAATACTCTCTTGTGGGAACTGGCTATAAAGCCAAGTTAATTTCTACTATCGTAGATTTGAAAGCGAAATGATAGACGACTCTTAGGCTATAAAGCCAAGTTAATTTCTACTATCGTAGATTTATCAGTCCCATCATCTCGGACGGCAGGCTATAAAGCCAAGTTAATTTCTACTATCGTAGATGAACACGAACAGGTCGCGAGCCATCGCCAGGCTATAAAGCCAAGTTAATTTCTACTATCGTAGATTACAGTAGATAAAAAATGACTATGAGCGAGGCTATAAAGCCAAGTTAATTTCTACTATCGTAGATAAAAGATTACTGAAAAAACTCATATCTTAGGCTATAAAGCCAAGTTAATTTCTACTATCGTAGATTTTTATGTTTATGACTTTTCTATCAATGGCTATAAAGCCAAGTTAATTTCTACTATCGTAGATGGTGTAGTTTCCCCTAAGACACGCAAAGGCTATAAAGCCAAGTTAATTTCTACTATCGTAGATTTGCATCAGTCGGTAACTGTCGGCATGCTGGCTATAAAGCCAAGTTAATTTCTACTATCGTAGATTGCCGTCACCCTTCAGCAGCGACTTGTTCGGCTATAAAGCCAAGTTAATTTCTACTATCGTAGATGGTTGTGGATAAAAAAACTTTGATTAAGGGCTATAAAGCCAAGTTAATTTCTACTATCGTAGATATTATCTGTGTGATGTCCTCCATAGTTGGGCTATAAAGCCAAGTTAATTTCTACTATCGTAGATTCAGTATACCAAACAAAGGTTATTTTCTTGGCTATAAAGCCAAGTTAATTTCTACTATCGTAGATTGTTAATGTGTAGAGCCTTTGACTCCTGGGCTATAAAGCCAAGTTAATTTCTACTATCGTAGATAGAGTCTCACAAATTACTTGTTTCATTGGGCTATAAAGCCAAGTTAATTTCTACTATCGTAGATTACTCCAGTCCCTCCTCATTCTTCAGGGGGCTATAAAGCCAAGTTAATTTCTACTATCGTAGATACAGCGGGCGGAGATCAGACATGGTGGAGGCTATAAAGCCAAGTTAATTTCTACTATCGTAGATCTCAATTAGAGATAAAAGAGCTCGTGGGAGGCTATAAAGCCAAGTTAATTTCTACTATCGTAGATATACACAAAAAGCAGAAGCAGAGATTAATGGCTATAAAGCCAAGTTAATTTCTACTATCGTAGATGTGGTTCTGCTCGTCTTATTGAGTTCTTTGGCTATAAAGCCAAGTTAATTTCTACTATCGTAGATAACATATTTACCATTTGAGAGGAATAAACGGCTATAAAGCCAAGTTAATTTCTACTATCCTGAGTCCCTAACTCTGAATACACTTTGACAGACGAAGAAAAAAAATCATAAAGCCTTTATAGCAATTTGCTATTTTTTCCGTTTATGAGAAAAACACATTAACAAAATGAAAGACTATCCCAACAAGATGACGCCAGAGCAGGTGAGGAGATTTCGTGACGATGTGCTGAACATTGTCGGACAGATTCCCAGAGGGAGGGTGACGACCTATGGGACCATAGCTTCATGGGCGGGATGGCCAAGTCATCCGAGAATGGTGGGAAGGACGTTGCACTATACTCCAGGCGCAGAGAGGCTGCCCTGTCACAGGGTTGTGAACAAGGAAGGACGCACCGCACCAGGTTGGAGTCAGCAACGGCAGTTGTTGGAAAGGGAGGGTGTGACGTTCAAGGTTAATGGACATGTAGACATGCAACGCCACTTGTGGGAACCGGACACTGACTTAACATAGAGTTCAAGTACACTGTCTACCTTTTAAGGCAATTTTCTCCTGCAAAGATATAATTTTATTACGAAAATGCTGCAAAAACCACAAAAATATTTCAATTACTTAAGTTTCGCATGTTAAGTAGATATAGGAAGATAAAGGAAGATAAAGGAAGATAAAGGAAGATAAAGGAAGATAAAGGAAGATAGCCGCTTTTCAGCGGCGGAAGATAGAGGACAATAAGGCAAGCCGAGCTTGCGAAAGTTGAATTAGTTTATTTTTCATTTTTAACGCCCGAATTGCTACAACGTCAGTCAAAATGTTATACCTTTGCACCAGAGTTTTAATTCGAGAAGAACATTTGATGATGAAAAAGAAAGTATTCATGATGTTTGCCCTGCTGGGTGCGATGGCACAGGGTGTATGGGCGGAAAGTATTAAGTACATTGACCGGACGTGGGACGAAGCCACAAAAAAAGTCGTGGAGACTGAGGTGACGGCAGAGAATGCCGTGAACTTGGCGGACATCATTGCCGACCAAAGTAACTACCGTGAAACATATTATACAGAAGAGCCCCTGGTACCTCAAACCTTAGGTGAAAATGTGGATTATGGCGTAAATATCGGTGATCGAACTGTATATATTACGGGTGAGATGGATTTGTCCCATTATACGCTATACGCCTATGGCAGAACAAAACTGATTATATGCGACGGTGCGGAAGCCAAAATTCACCATATCATAATCGAAATAAATGGGTTAAAAGGGGAACTTCATATATACGGACAGCAAAACGAAACGGGAAAGCTGGTGGTGAACGAAGCGCGGACCACAAACGGACGGGTTGAATTCTCGCCTGGAATCAGTAAAAGACTGGGTGATGTGGGAATCGGCGGCTCCGGACAGTTTGGCGGTGCGCAGACGTATATCCATAGTGGGAAGGTCACTGCCTATGGTTCGGAAAGGGGCCCTGGCATCGGCAATCAGGTCGGTCCTGATGAGGGTCTCGTATATATCTACGGCGGTACCGTGGTCGCCGAAGGCTCAGGTGACCGTGCTGAAGGCATCGGCGGGGCTAATGACATCCGTATCTACGGCGGCAATGTCACTGCCCGTGGCGGTGACGAGGGTGCGGGCATCGGAGGCGAGTGGGACCGCAAAGTTAAAATATTCGGTGGAACCGTTCATGCCTACGGTGGAATGGATGCTGCCGGCATCGGCGGGAACAAAAGCTATACCGTTTCGGGACGACCGTTGCTTTTTGAAGCATACGGCGGCGCTGACGTGGATATTTCCGGCGGCACGGTCTATGCCGAAGGCAAAGGCAATGGTGCAGGCATCGGCACAGGCAGGTCTGGTACGGATTACGGATACTTCGGATGTCGTGTCAACATCAGCGGTGGCGATGTTACGGCACGGGGCGGCAAGTATGCTGCCGGCATCGGCAGCGGCATCAACAATCACGTTGGAGACATCACCATCAGCGGCGGAACCGTTCATGCCTACGGCGGCGTGGATGCTGCCGGCATAGGCGGCGGTGAGGACGGCGACAGCGGCGACATCACGATATCTGGTGGTACGGTCTATGCCGAATCTACTGGCGACAACAGCAATGCCGTAGGCATAGGAGCCGGTGAGGACGGCAAGGGCATCAACATCAAGATTACGGGCGGAACGGTCACTGCCAAGGGCGGCGGCGGCAGTGCTAACGCCATCGGCAGTAATCTCTCGGAGGAGTCGAAGGGTTCACTCTCCATTTCTGACACCTACTACGTGGAGGCAGGCAGTTCGGAAAACAACATTGAGCGACGCTTCACTTCATTAGAACGAAAGAATGCCTGCTGGTATCGCAAGTATGTGAAGATTGAGGAATGCAACCACACCACGCCCACCGAGGGCAGTGACAAAACGGAGGCTATCAGCTATACCATTGCAGAAGAAGGTCACGATTTCCAGTGCCGCTACTGTAACTACTCTGGTCACGAAAATCACGTATTTGCCTCTGAAACTGCTGGCGAACCATGTCAGAAGTGCGGCAAGAAGTTCAATGCCGCCGACGACATGTGTACCATCACCATCTATCAGGCCAATACGACGAACACCGACCTGGCTACCACAGGCGATTACGACGGCGGCACGCAGTACAGCGTGGTGAAAGGGCAGACCTTCAACATGCCGACGCTGACCAAAACAGCCAACGGACTGAGCATGATGGCACTGGTGAAAGACCCACAGACAGCACCGACGAACATTTGGCTGACCGATGCGGAGAAAACCAACCACACCAACTTCTTCGACCCGTCGCAGCCATTCACCCCGACACAGGATACGAAGATCTATGCCCGCTACCGTCTGGACTACACCACCCGTTGGGTGTGGAACGAGGACGAATACGGATTCATCGACCCCAGCAAGGTGGAAATGTGGTTTAGCAACCCACTGCTCTACGATGGAAACGAACAGCAATTGCCGATAGCAATTGACGTTCAGGAGAATCGATGGGACGACGACATCACATACACCGCTACGGTGACCTATCCCTATCAGTATCCTGAAGGCCTGACAGGTGTCACCTACACCTTCACTGACGTGAAGCATACGCCATACTTCAGCAGGAATGTCACGCTGAAAAGCAACGAGAAAAACAATAGTACCATAAGCGACTATGCTGGAAAAACGGTGCAGGCGACCATAGAAGGCATGACGTTCTCCCACGACGGCTCGTGGAACACCATCTGCTTGCCCTTTGCGCTGAGCGAAGAGCAACTGGCTGACGAGGAATGCCCGCTGCACGGTGCCGTCATCAAGCAGCTGGAGGATGCCTCGTTTGCCAACGGCACGCTGACGCTCACCTTCAGCGATAACCTCACCGCCACAGAGGCAGGCAAGACTTACATCGTGAAGTGGGAGCAGGGTGACAATGTTACCGACCCTGTGTTCAAAAATGTCACTATCACGGACGGAAGCAGTGCCAGTATGCCGACGATTATAGCCAAAGACAAAGACGGAAAGACAACGGAAGATTACGAAAATATATACTTTGGCATCGTCGTCTGGGGTAGCTATAATCCTACCGTCATCACCGATGATTTTGGTTTAACTAATCAATTACTCTATATGGGTGCCGACAACACGTTGTACTTTCCCTCGGAGCCGATGACCATCGACGCCTTCCGAGGCTTCTTCCATCTCTACGGCATCACCCTCACCGACCTGGCACAGGGTGACAATAGCATCATGCTGAACTTCGGAGAAGAGACAACGACGACGGGTATTTCAACCACGAATTACACGAATTTCACGAATTTCAATTCAGACTGGTATAGCCTGGACGGACGCAGGCTGAACAGCAAGCCGACACTGAAGGGTGTGTATATCCATGACGGTAAAAAGGTGGTGATCAAGTAAGAACGAAGACGACATTGAAGATATGGCAAACGAAATAGAGAAAAGGAAGGTTTAACTTTCGGAAGCTCTGGTTCCTTAGTGGTAAGGAGCAGGGGGCAGGGGGCAAGAGAGTGGTAAGGAGCAGGGAGCCCCCTGCTCCCTGCCCCTAAAACTAGAGGATGTGGAACATCCGAAAGTTAAATTAATTATTCTTCTTGACAACACGCTTTGTGAGTCCGATAGCTTCCATAGGACAAATGAGTCGACAGAGGTGGCAGCCCACACATTTGCTTCCAATGATACGTGGTCGACGAGTGGCGGTATCGAAAGTTATAGCCTGATGACCACCGTCCCTACACGACATATAACAACGTCCGCAACCGATACACTTGTCAGTATCTATCTTGGGATAGACTATCGTATCGCGGTCGAGATTGGACGGCGAGACAAAGTTAGGAAGCTCTTCGCCTACGACATCTTCAAGATGTTGGATGCCTCGATCACGCAGATATGTCTGGAGCCCCAAGATAAGGTCGTCGATGATGCGGTAGCCATATTGCATAACGGCAGTACATATCTGTACATTACGACAACCTAACTGGATGAACTCCAAAGCATCACGCCATGTTTCTATACCACCAATTCCGCTAAAATGGATTGGATGTATCTTGTTCATGATATGGTGGGATGTCATCTCCAGGATATAGCGTAGGGCGATGGGTTTCACGGCTTTGCCACTATAGCCCGAAACTACTTTCTTCTGGTTGACCTCAGACGACGAGGACATTGTGACGCTCTTGATAGTATTGATGGCAGAGATGGCATCAGCACCTGCGAAATATGCTCCGATGGCTGGTTCTCTCATATTGGTTATGTTAGGTGTCATCTTTGGAATGACGGGTATGCTGACTGCCTGTTTCACGTAGGTTGTGTAGAACACGACGAGTTCAAGGTTTTGTCCCACATCACTACCCATACCAGCAAGTCGCATCTGCGGACAAGAGAAATTAAGCTCTATGGCATCACATCCAGCATCTTCAGCCATCTTTGCCAGTTCTATCCATTCCTCCTCAAACTGTCCCATGACAGAAGCAACGACAACCTTAGAAGGGTAGTTTTGTTTTAACTTTCGCAGTATCTCGAAATCCTCTTTGTAGGGATTTTCCGAGAGTTGTTCCATATTACGGAAGCCTTCTATCGACGTGCCTGTCTTGACGGCATCAAACCTCGGCGACACCTCGCGTATCTCCTGCTTGCAGATGGTCTTATAGAACACGCCGCCCCACCCCATATCAAACGCTCGTGCCACCATCTCATAATTGGTACATACGGCCGACGAAGCGAGAAAGAACGGATTCTCACATCTAATACCACAAAAGTTGATTGAGAGATCAGGGCAGGGATTATCGTTTTTCTGAACGACGGGAACAGCATCGGCAATCTCCCTAATGCGTATAGGAAGGTCGTAGTGGATGCAAGATTCCTCGGCAGCCAGCAAATCGGCATCGCTACACCCAGCCAGCCATTGTCCTGCCAACTTCTCGTTGCCAAAGCGGATAGCTCGTATGGCTCGAGCAGGATCCCCATTCTTACATGACTTACTACAAGGCGCATCCATGCATAGCAGACATCTACCGACCTCCTCTCTTAACTTCATTTTCTTTGCTCTATTCTCTGCCATAAGACATATATATATTTTAGGGGCATAAATAATTTTGCCATTCCGCATCAAGTGCGGGATAAGGTATAAGATTGTCGAGACAAAGATAAGGATATTCTCATAATTATACAAAAAACAGTAAAAAAAAATCAGTGACAAGAGATTGTATGTTGTTTTTTCGTGATTATAGTTTTTATTTGTACCTTTGCCGCCACGAACGTAACAACAGCTGTAGATTAAGAATAAGGATTAGGAATATGACTGTCAAGGAAGTATTCGATCTCAGGAAGCAAGGAAGGATTGAGGAGGCATACCAGATAATCCGACCTATGTACGCCGTGCACAAAGGCAAATATACGACTCTGTGCATGTTTTGGACAGCAAGCGACATCCTGAAGAAACGCATAAAGGAGCATAAATACGACGAGGCAGAGAAGATATTCAAGTCTTTGGTTCGCATA
Organism: uncultured Prevotella sp.; assembly: GCA_900316295.1. Classification (GTDB taxonomy): domain Bacteria; phylum Bacteroidota; class Bacteroidia; order Bacteroidales; family Bacteroidaceae; genus Prevotella. The sequence goes on along the minus strand of ONCJ01000015.1, from coordinate 22,167 downwards.
CTTCCAAATATCGAGGACCGAGAGGGGAGCGCACATAGAAGTATATATTATGGAGCGTTGGCACTGGACCGAGAGAAGGAAGACTTCAGCATACTTTGTTTCGTTGAAGACATGCAGACAGACCAGATGAGTGATGCTCTTTGGCAAGACTTCCCCACTCCACCCACCAGCGAGTCTGTAAGCGGTCATATCCCCTCGGTGGCTCAGCAGCTACTCAATCGAGCATTTAAAGAGATTAAGGAGAGCCCTACGGTGGACAACGCCCTGAAGGTGATGCCGCTGCTACAGGAGGCCATGCGACGTCAGCCTCACAACAAGGAAAACCACAGGCACATGGCTACAATCTATCGCATCATGGGCGAAGAAGAAAAGGCACTGTCCATGGAAGAAGGACTGGACAAGGCCGAGCACATACAGATGGGAATATGGGGAGAAGACCTCTCTGAGGTGTATCTTCGCAGTAAGGGATATATCATCATTGAACGAGATTGGCATTCCGACCATCGTGACATCGACATCATAGCACGACAGAACGACACCATAGTGTTTGTAGAAGTCAAGACTCGTCGCAACGCAGATTTCATTGCCCCAGAACAAGCAGTAGACTATGCCAAGATGCGCAATCTGAAATTTGCCATCAATCATTATGTGAAATTACATAAGATAAACAATCCCATACGATTTGACATCATCACGATAGTAGGTCAGCCTGATGCAGGAGAACCCACAATCAATCATATAGAGGATGTCAATCTTTCATATAAATAAAGTCACAACATAAGAAGCATAACGATAGCCAGATGACAAAGAAACAACAATACATCGGACTGACAGACGAGCAGGTGTTACAAAGCAGACAACTGCACGGAAACAACATTCTGACACCACCCGAACGCGAGCCTCTGTGGCGTAAGTTCTTGGACAAATTCCGCGATCCGCTCATCATCATCCTCCTGGTGGCAGGAACTTTGAGCATCGGCATTAGCTTTTACGAGTATTTTGGACTGCATGAAGGCAAAGATGTATTCTTCGAACCCGTTGGCATCTTTGTAGCCATATTGCTCGCCACGGGATTAGCTTTTCTCTTTGAGTATAAAGCCGACAAAGAGTTCTCACTGCTCAATCAGGTGAACGACGACGAACACGTACAGGTATATAGAAATGACGAATGGCAACAGATAGCCCGACGGGATGTTGTCGTGGGCGACATTGTCAGGCTGGAAACGGGAGCTGAGATTCCTGCCGACGGTACCCTATTACAATCAACATCACTGATGGTTGACGAGTCTTCTTTAACGGGTGAGCCCATAGCCGAGAAGGACTGTACGGAGGATGTAGAGGCAGATAAGCCAAACGATGCGACCACATATCCGAAAGACATGGTACTGAGAGGTACCAAGGTGATGGAAGGTCATGGTGTGTTCTGCGTAGAGCGCGTAGGCGATGCTACTGAGAGCGGCAAGGTATATACTGCCGCACAGATAGATGACAGCGTGAAGACTCCGCTCAACGAGCAACTCGACCAACTGGGCTTCTTCATCTCTAAAGCCTCGTATGCTATCGCCACGCTGGTGATTATTGCCCGCATTGCCGACTACCTCATCACCGAGCCCTTCAGTTTTGTGGCATTCATAGCCTACGTGTTACAGACTATAATGATTGCCGTTACGCTGATTGTCGTAGCCGTACCAGAAGGACTGCCCATGGCTGTGACCCTGAGTCTGGCATACAGCATGCGACGTATGCTCAAGACTAATAACCTCGTGCGCAAAATGCATGCATGTGAGACGATGGGAGCTACGACCGTGATATGTACAGACAAGACCGGAACCCTGACTCAGAACAAAATGACTGTAGCTGAGATGCTTTTATTAGGCAAAACAGAAGAAGACGACCATGTAAGATTGTCGTTATACAATAACATAGCCGTCAACTCTACTGCGGAGCTATCAACCGACGGAGCAATAGGCAATCCTACGGAAGGCGCACTACTACAGTGGGTACGTCAGCAGGGAGAAGACTATCAATCGTTACGCCAACAAGCTGCCATCATCGACCAGATACCCTTTAATACGGAACGTAAATACATGATGACCACGGTGGCATCGAATGGAAAAGATGCAACATATCTGAAGGGGGCTCCTGAAATAGTGATGTCAAAATGTGAGATTGATGAAGAGACAAAACAAATATGCAGCAACAAACTGACAGAGTGGCAGCATAGGGCTATGCGCACCTTGGCTTTTGCTTGCGACGGCAAGATGCAAGCTATCGTTGCCATCAGCGATCCTGTGCGTCAGGATGTACCTGCTGCCGTAGAGGAATGTCTCAAAGCAGGAATTGACATCAAGATTGTGACGGGCGACACCATTGGTACGGCTATGGAGATAGCACGCGAGGTGGGTATTATAGACACAGATAATACGCTCGACGACAAACAAGATGCTGACCACCCATGGGTGATTACTGGTCCTGAGTTGTCAGAACTCAGCGATGAAGAACTTCGTAAGCGAGTTAAGAGTCTGAAGGTCATAGCACGTGCTCGACCCATGGACAAGAAACGGTTGGTAGAGGCACTACAAGCAAGGGGCGAAGTAGTGGCTGTGACTGGTGACGGCACGAATGATGCTCCGGCATTAAAGGCAGCACACGTAGGATTGTCAATGGGTGACGGTACTGCCGTAGCCAAAGAAGCATCAGACATCACCATTATCGACAACTCCTTTGCGAGTATAGGTCGTGCGGTTATGTGGGGACGTTCGCTCTATCGCAACATCCAGCGATTCATTCTCTTCCAATTGACCGTCAATGTCGTAGCCTGCCTGATAGTATTAGTCGGAGCAATCTTTGACACCCAGTCGCCACTCACGGTGACACAGATGCTCTGGGTCAACCTCATCATGGACACTTTTGCTGCTATGGCTCTCGCCTCGCTACCTCCATCAGAGTCTGTCATGAAGGAGCGTCCGCGCGACCGTCGACGATTCATCATCAGCCGCCCGATGAAGAGCTTCATTCTTGGTGTCGGTCTGGCTATGACAGCCATACTCCTCGTATTCTTCTTCTGGTTTGAGAGCACTCCAGGACAAAACATAACAGGTGAGCCATTGGCTAAGGATAGCGGTTTCAGCAGATACGAACTGAGCGTGTTCTTCACCATCTTCGTCATGATGCAATTTTGGAATCTGTTCAATGCCAAAGCATTCCTCACAGGCAAGAGTGCCTTCAGCGGTCTTAGCAATTGTAGAGGATTCTTGCTTATCGTGATATTGATATTCCTTGGTCAGATAGGCATAATCACATTTGGTGGAAAAATGTTCAACGTTGAACAAATCGCTCCGCTCCACTGGCTATACATTATCACGGGCACCTCAGCGATACTGATTGTAGGAGAAGTGGCAAGGGCGATAAAAGTGAGTTTCCGAAGACAACTATAGACCTCTTGCCTTGAAGACTATCTCCTTAGCATTGTTGATCTCCTGGAATTTCTTCTCGGCAGTCTTACGCACATCATCACCCAACGATGCCACACGGTCGGGATGGTGCCTGAGTGCCAACTGACGATATGCCTTTTTCACTTCTTCATCAGTAGCCGTTGGGGATATACCAAGCACCTTGTATGCATTAGCCAGCTCCTGGTCCCTATCGGCATAAGTTTCTCCCCTTCTCTGGTTGCCGCTACTCCTATTAGAATAGTCCATAGCAAGAAGAGAATCGACATCGTATGTAGACTGCCCCATGGTTGTGGCGACCTCATACAGGGCTTCCTTTTCTTCTTTAGTCACCCTACCGTCAGCCTTGGCTATCATCACAAGGTAGTTGAGCAGTTGCAGACGCATACTCTCGTTCATGTGGAAACGTATCTCCACGCAGACCTTTCGGATAGTCTCTCGGTAGACCATCATTCCCTCGCTCTTTTGTCTTTCAAACAGTTTAAGCAAAATCTCCTCACCCTGTATAGCAGCAGGCTCACCAAAGTTCTGTCTGAGAAACCCGCGTACATATTCCATCTCAGAATGCATAATCTTACCGTCTGCCTTGATGATATACGAAGAGAGCACCATCATGGAAAAGAGGAACGAATTGCGCTCGCCCTCATCATATCCGTCGCCGGCATACGGATTGTTTGAATAGCCGTCATATCCCGTAGCAGCACCGCTCGACTCAGCACCACTTTCAAATAAAGAGCCAAGGACATAACCTGCCAATGCGCCGATAATACTTCCGCCGCTCACTATCCATCCCAGCACTCCGCCAATCCATTTTCCTATTGCCATATCTTATTGTTTTGTGCAAAGATAAAAAAAAGGCAGAGAATTCACAAAACTATCTCTGCCTTTTTTGTCCTTCCGCGTCTTCTCAGATTTTGAAGAACAAATGTGTTGAACTTTAGAAAAAAGTGTCTTTTACTAATCTAACCTAAAATAACTACTAACCAAATATATGTCATTTCGTTGTCACAACGAAGAAGTTTCTTTTTCTGCATGCAAAGTTAAGTCGTCCTGCCCCTCTCCGCAACTTTTTTGAGGATTATCACCTCAGTTTGTTGCGACAACCGTTTCAATATACGACAAAACGCAGAAACTGCTATCATTTCTGTCGTATCGTCAGCTTTTCGACAGGATAATACTAAATTTGGCAGGAATATCGTCCAGACAACGCCCGACGGCAAAGCTATATGTGTGGCTACAGACGTATGGTCCTGCCATTTTATATTCACCTGTCTGCGCGCTCATCTGCCAGAGCGTTCCACATAGGCATAAGATAAAAAACTGTCTTTTCATCGTCAATATTTTATAATGATACGAACGACACTGACGATATACTTACTCCGACAGATAAGTATTTTTCTGTCTATATACGTAATATAATATGTAACCGAACATTAAATAAAAACAACGAAAATATGAAAACGATTTTATTGTCACTCACCATCTCTCTGTCAGCAATATGCTCCATCGGAGCTCAGACCTTGGACACAGACAAGCAACTGGCATACTGTCATCAGCAGGTGGGGAAGGCTCTGAAGAGTTTGCAACCGTACGACTACAACATGATGCCGCGCAACATCCTGAAGGGACAGACACGGTGGAACTGCCGCAAGGCTAAGGCACAAGAATGGTGCTCGGGCTTCTGGTCGGGTATCCTTTGGATGGACTATGGCTGTATGCAGGGAGCAGGGAGCAAGGAGAAGGAGGCAGGACGTAAAGAAATAAGGAAGGCTGCCGAAGGATATACACAAGCTATGACTTTTCTGGAAAAAGAACCCGTCTTCGACCACGATCTCGGCTTCCTGGTCATCAACTCTTTCCTGAAAGGATATGAACAGACGGGCAACGACGAATACAAACGCATAGCACTGGTGGCTGCCGACTCACTGGCAACTATCTTCAATGCCAAGGTGGAAACCGTCTCGGGGCTTGATCCTGACAAGTTTGACTCCGTAATCAACGGGAAACCCGTAAAACTTTACACATTAAGGAACACTAATGGTATGGAGGCATGTATCACCAACTATGGTGGTCGTGTGGTAAGCCTTGTGGTACCCGACAAGAATGGCAAACCTACCGATGTGGTACTGGGGTTCGACAACATAGCCCAGTATGCTGACACGCTGAACTCGCCTACTGACTATGGCTCATCCGTAGGTCGCTATGCCAACCGCATCCAGAATGGTACATTCATTCTGAATAAAAAGACCTACCGACTAAGGCAGAACGACGGCACGAATTGTCTGCATGGTGGTGGCAACACTGGATGGATGAACAAGCCCTATGATGCCAAACAGATAGGAGATTCTATTCTACAGCTGACCATCAATGCCGAAGACGGCGAGAATGGTTTTCCAGGAAAGGTTACTGCCATAACAACATACAAACTTACTGACGACAACACCTTTGACATCACATGGGAGGCAACAACCAACAAACCTACCATCATCAATCAGACAAATCACAACTACTACAACCTGAGTGGTGACTTCACGCAGCCCATGTACGACATGATACTATACGTGAATGCTGACAACTTCACTCCCAGCGACAAAACATACATCCCTACGGGCGAGATAAAAGCGGTAGAAGGCACACCCATGGACTTCCGTACACCACACGCCATCGGTGACAGCATTCGCTCGCAGTACGACCAGATACAGAATGCCACTGGCTACGATCATAACTTCTGTCTGAACACATATAAAGACGGGTGTGGCGACGACTCACAGGTATGCGCCAGCCTCTATTCGCCAAAGAGTGGTATCTTCATGGAGATGTATACCAACGAACCTGGTCTGCAAGTCTACTCTGGCAATTTCCAGGGTGTTGGACGTGAGGCAGACATCACACGCAAGCACGGACTGAAATATCCACAACACGTGAGCGTATGTCTGGAGAGCCAGAAGTTTCCCGACAGTCCCAATCACAAAGAATGGGCACAGCCTACTCTGAAGCCAGGTGAGACCTATCATAGCCACGCAGCATATAAATTCTCTATAAAATAAGAACATAATACTAAAATAACCTTAGCTATTTATCAATATGGAATTATTAGATTGGATTGTCATTAGTGTGTTCTGCCTTGCACTAATTGGCATTGTATTATGGGTTGTGTCACAAAAGAACGACAACTCGGCAGACTATTTCCTCGGTGGCAAGGATGCCACATGGATTGCCATCGGTGCAAGTATCTTTGCATCTAACATTGGTTCTGAACACCTGATTGGCCTGGCGGGTGCAGGCGCATCATCGGGAATGGCAATGGCCCACTGGGAAATTCAAGGTTGGATGATTCTGATATTGGGATGGGTCTTCGTACCATTCTACACACGAAGCATGGTCTACACCATGCCTGAATTTCTGGAGCGACGATACAACAAGGAAAGTCGTACCATTCTGTCTATCATATCGCTTATCAGCTATGTGCTGACTAAGGTGGCTGTAACAGTATATGCTGGTGGACTGGTATTCCAGCAGGTATTCGGCATCAAGGAGCTATGGGGCATAGATTTCTTCTGGATTGCAGCCATCGGATTGGTGCTCATCACCGCTATTTATACAGTATTCGGAGGAATGAAGTCGGTGCTCTACACCTCCGTTCTTCAGACACCTATACTGCTGTTAGGCTCACTTATCATTCTCGTGTTGGGACTGAAGGCACTGGGAGGATGGGATGAGATGATGGCAGCATGCTCTGTACAGACCGTAAATGAATATGGTGACAACATGACCAACCTCATGCGCGACTTGAACGACCCACAGTATCCTTGGCTGGGTGCATTGGTAGGCTCTGCCGTAATTGGTTTCTGGTACTGGTGTACCGACCAATACATCGTACAGCGCGTGCTGTCTGGCAAGAACGAGAAGGAGAGCCGACGCGGTACCATCTTCGGAGCCTATCTGAAGTTGCTACCAGTGTTTCTTTTCCTTATCCCTGGAATGATTGCATACGCTATGAACAGTAAAGGGATAGTACTTCCCAGCGGTGATGTGTTTGCATTGTCAACTCCCGATGCTGCCTTCCCGCTCCTCGTAGCTAAAATCCTGCCTGCCGGAGTCAAAGGATTGGTTGTATGCGGCATCTTGGCAGCACTGATGTCATCATTAGCATCATTGTTCAACTCCTCCGCTATGCTTTTCACCATCGATTTCTGGAAACGACTGCGACCAGACACCTCTGAGAAGAAATTGGTTCGCATTGGTCAGATTGCCACTGTCGTTATAGTAATACTCGGTATCCTGTGGATTCCGATAATGCGTTCGGTGGGTAACGTACTCTACAACTATCTACAGGATGTGCAGTCGGTACTGGCACCAGGTATTGCCGCAGCATTCCTGTTGGGTATATGCTGGAAGCGTGCCTCTGCCAAAGGTGGTATGTGGGGACTGCTCAGCGGTATCATAATTGGTTTGACACGTCTGGGTGCAAAGGTTTACTACAGCAATGCCACGAATGCTTCCGACAATTGGTTCAAGGCTGTGTTCTACGATTTCAACTGGCTCTACTTCTGTGGTGTCATGCTGATTGTATGCTGCCTCGTGGTGATTGTCGTGTCTCTCTTCACCAAGGCTCCAGAAGCCAAGGACATTCAGGGACTGGTATTCGGCACATCCACACCCGAGCAGCGCGCCGCCACACGTGCCAGCTGGAACCATTGGGATGTAATTCACACGGTCATCATCATAACCATCACCGTGGCGTTCTATATCTATTTCTGGTAATATAATCATAATTATAACTATGTTAGAAGAACTGAAAGAAAAGGTATTCCGTGCAAACCTAGACTTGGTGAAGCACAATCTGGTAATATATACATGGGGAAACGTATCGGGTATCGACCGCGAGAAAGGACTTGTCGTGATAAAACCATCCGGTGTTGACTATGACAACATGAAGGCAACCGACATGGTGGTCGTCGACTTGCTGACGGGAAAGGTTGTGGAAGGCAACCTCAACCCATCAAGCGACACGCCGACACACCTTGTGCTATACAGGGCGTTCCCTAATATCGGCGGTGTGGTACATACCCACTCCACCTATGCAACGGCATGGGCACAGGCAGGCAAGGACATCCCGAACATCGGCACGACACACGCCGACTATTTCCATGATGCCATTCCGTGCACATACGACATGACGGAGGAGCAGATGGCAGAGTACGAGCTCAACACCGGCACCGTCATAGTAAGCCGCTTCCAAACAGACAACATAGACCCCGCACACACTCCAGGCGTACTGGTAAAGAATCACGGGCCATTCTCCTGGGGCAACGATCCCGACAATGCCGTCTACAATGCTGTGGTAATGGAGCAAGTCGCAAAAATGGCATTCGTATCGTTCTGTATCAATCCGCAGACGACCATGAATCCGCTACTCGTAGAGAAACATTTCTCACGCAAACATGGTCCTAATGCTTATTATGGGCAAAAGAAAAAGAAGTAAACAACAACTAAAACCATATTTATTATGAAAGCTTTTGATAAATTTGAGATTTGGTGGGTAACAGGTGCACAGCTATTGTATGGAGGCGATGCCGTAGTACAGGTTGATACCCACTCCAAGGAAATGGTTGCCGGACTGAATGACAGCGGCAATATCCCCGTAAAAATAGTATACAAGGGAACTGCTAACAGTTCGAAGGAGGTGGAGGCGGTGATGAAGGCTGCCAACAACGACGAGAAATGTGTCGGCATTATCACATGGATGCACACCTTCTCGCCTGCCAAGATGTGGATCAAGGGACTACAGGAGCTGCAGAAGCCGCTACTGCATTTCCATACACAATACAATGCCGAGATTCCCTGGGACACCATGAATATGGACTTCATGAATCTGAACCAAAGTGCCCATGGAGATATCGAGTTCGGACATATATGCACTCGCATGAGGATTCCGCGCAAGGTAGTATGCGGTTATTGGAAGGATGAGGATGCACAAAAGAAGATTGCCGTATGGGCTCGTGTGGCAGCAGGCGTTGCCGATGCCAAGAACGTAAGATGCCTTATGTTTGGTATGAACATGAATAACGTAGCAGTGACCGATGGCGACCGTGTGGAGTTCGAACAACGCATGGGCTATCATGTCGACTACTATCCCGTCAGTTCACTGATGGAATACTGGAAGAAGGTTACCGATGAAGAAGCCGACGCCTTAGTGGAAGAGTACAAGCAACAATATACCATAAAGATTGACGAATCAGGCGAAGAGGTGTATTGGCAGAAAGTGAAGAACGCTGCCAAGGCTGAGATAGCATTGCGCCGCGTACTGAAGGATGAAGGTGCCACTGCCTTCACAACCAACTTCGACGATCTGGGAAGTGCCGACATCGACGACCCCAACTTTGTCGGCTTCGACCAGATTCCTGGTCTGGCATCCCAGCGTCTGATGGCGGAAGGAATCGGCTTTGGTGCCGAGGGCGACTGGAAGACGGCATGTCTCTGCCGCACACTATGGGTTATACAACAGGGGCTCCCAACGGGCTGTTCGTTCCTTGAGGATTACACCCTGAACTTCGCTGGCGACCGTAGCTCATGCCTCCAAAGCCACATGCTGGAAGTATGCCCGCTCATCGCAGTAGACAAGCCGACACTGGAGGTCCACTTCCTCGGTATAGGTATCAGAAAGCAGCAGACTGCCCGCCTTGTCTTCACATCAAAGGTCGGTCGTGGCATTAAGGCTACCGTCATAGACCTCGGGAATCGTTTCCGCATCATCTCACAAGAAGTAGAGTGCATCGAACCGAAACCAATGCCCAACTTACCCGTAGCAAGTGCGCTCTGGGTTCCACAGCCCACATTTGAGATTGGTGCCGCAGCATGGATTCTCGCTGGTGGCACTCACCACAGCGCTTTCTCCTACGACATCACCGAAGAATATTGGGAGGATTTCGCTGAGATGCTTGGCATCGAATATATGCGTATCAACAAAGACACACAACTCAACGCATTCAAGCAGCAGCTACAGAACAACGAGATGTACTACATGCTGAGCAAGGCGCTGAGGTAAGTTGAGTTTTTTTTGACTGTGAAATTGTAAATGGTCAAATAATATAGTTTTTTACTATGAACGCAAGACAAACAATAGAAACAGGTAAGGCCATTCTCGGAATCGAGTTTGGCTCTACCCGTATAAAAGCGGTCCTCATAGATGAGGAAAACAAGCCTATCGCACAAGGGGCACACGAATGGGAGAACCAACTGGCTGACGGACTATGGACTTATAGTACTGATGCCATATGGCACGGACTGCAAGACTGCTATGCCGACCTGCGCAAGGATGTGCAGGAGAAATATGGCTGTGAGATAGAAAACCTTGCTGCCATAGGCTTTTCTGCCATGATGCACGGCTATATGGCTTTCGACGAGAACCAACAAATCCTCGTGCCTTTCCGCACGTGGCGCAACACCAACACCGGCAAAGCAGCAGCAGAACTATCCAAGCTCTTCAATTACAACATACCATTGCGATGGAGTATCAGCCATCTGTATCAGGCCATCATCGACAACGAGGAGCATGTGAAGGACATCAAATATCTGACCACACTCGCAGGATATGTCCACTGGCAGGTCACAAACCAGTTCGTACTCGGTGTCGGAGATGCATCAGGCATGATACCCGTCGACCCGAAGACTAAGACCTATGATGCCACAATGGTGGAGAAATTCGACGAGATCCTGACAACAAGGAATTTACCATTCAAGTTACTCGACATACTACCCCACTCGCTCAGTGCTGGTCAGAATGCAGGAACGCTGACACCAGAGGGAGCCAAGCTAATTGATGTTTCTGGAAATCTGAAGGCTGGCATCCCTGTGTGTCCTCCTGAAGGCGACGCCGGCACTGGCATGGTTGCTACCAACGCTGTAAAGCAACGCACAGGCAATGTCAGTGCGGGAACCTCCTCGTTCTCGATGATTGTACTCGAGAAGGAGCTGTCACGACCTTACGAGATGATAGACTTGGTTACCACACCTGATGGAAGCCTCGTGGCAATGGTACACTGCAACAACTGCACAAGCGACATCAACGCATGGGTGGGACTGTTCAGGGAGTACCAAGAAATGCTTGGCATACCAGTCGATGTCAACAAGCTGTATGAAACCTTGTTCAACAAGGCTCTGGAGGGTGACGCTGACTGTGGCGGACTCATTTCATACAACTATGTGTCCGGCGAACCCGTCACGGGCATGCAGGAGGGACGTCCGCTATTCGTTCGTTCCGCTTCCGACAGGTTCAACCTTGCTAATTTCATGCGCGCCCATCTCTATGGTGCCATCGGTGTCCTGAAGATTGGCAACGACATACTGCTAAGAGAAGAAAAGGTAAAGGTTGACCGCATCACTGGTCACGGAGGATACTTCAAGTCGGCAGGTGTCGGTCAGCGTATGCTGGCTGCAGCCCTCAACTCCCCCATCTCTGTTATGGAGACAGCTGGCGAGGGGGGTGCCTGGGGCATGGCGCTGCTGGCAGGCTACATGGTAAAAAACGATGGCAGAGGGCTGGCAGATTACCTGGAAGAGGTAGTGTTCAATGGTAATACAGGTACGGAGATTGCTCCGTCAGCCAATGACGTTGCGGGATTCAACAGGTATCTTGTAGCCTACAAGGCAGGGCTACCCATAGAACGGGCGGCTGCAGAACACAAGAAATAACCACATCCACCACACAAAAAAAGCCTGTGTTTTCGCTCCAAGGTGTTGCGACAGCAACCCTTTTTGCGACAAACACAGGAAATAGATGTCAATTTTGTCGTAATGACTGTTATTTCTTTTCTGGCATCATCACCACCTGGATGTGGTTGCCGCCAGCCAGTACGGTGTTCTTCAGGAAGTCGCTGACATCCTGTAGGGTCACTGCCTGTACGGTAGACTTGTAGTCGGTCTGGAAGTCCTTGCCGCTACGGGCATAGCGTCCCAGAATCATGCGCCAGTGGCTGTTGCTGCGTGCGTTGACGTCAGCCTGCTTCAGCATTATCTCCTTCACCTTGGCAAGATCCTCAGCGTCAGGAGTGCTGATGAGAGTCTGTATGTTCTTTGCGAAGTAAGGTATCGCTGCTTCAGCCTTGTCTGGGTTCAGCATACCCACACCAGTGATGATAGCGTATGCTGTCTGACCGTCGTCGTCGAGCTGGCCCTGTGCTCCTGCATAGTATGCAGCCGACTGCTTCTCACGTATCTCGCGGTTGTTTATCATCTCATACATACGGTAAGCCACATCTACGAGCACGAGGTTCTTAAGCGAGAAGTCTACAGTGTTCGAGCGCCATATCTCGGCAGCCTGAGCCTGCGGGTTCTCCATAGCCTTTGTGAAGTTGCGAACCACCTCACCCTTAGAGAACGTGCGCACATCTGTCGTCTTTACAGCCTTTGCCTTCTTATTGGCTGGCAGCGATGCCACATACTGCTCGATATACTTACGCATTTGTGCTTCGTCATAGTTGCCTACGAAGGTGAAGGTGAAGTCAGCTGCGTTGCCGTATGCCATACGCGCCATTTCGAGTATGCGGTCATAGTTCACCTGCTTCAGGTCCTCTACGGTAGGTATGCGGTGAAGCGGATTACCATCATACATGGTGCTCTGTATCGAGTCTTGGAATACTACGCTCGCATTGAGGCTGAGGTTCTTCAGTTGTACTTCCATCATGTTCAGGAAGTTGCCTACCGACTGCTCGTCCTTCTTCACGTTGGTGAATCCGAGGTACATGAGTTGCATCATGGTCTCGAGGTCCTTTGGCGTGGTGGTACCAATCATTCCGTGACGTATCTCATCCATCTTGAAGTCTACGTCGCACTGTTTGCCTGAGAGAGCCTTCGTGAGTTCGCTGTCAGAGAAGTTGCCGAGTCCACTCTTCGACAACACCTCGCCAAACATCTGCATGTTGCTGTTGTCCTTCTTGTCAAACATCGACATACCTCCCTTGGCGTATGCGCTCATCACGATCTCGTTATCGTTGAAGTCTGTCTTCTTCATCAGCACCGTAGCACCATTAGAGAGGGTCAGCTTGGTACATCCGAGAGCGCTGTTCTGCTCCTCCTTAACTATCTTGCCTGCCTTCGGTGTTGTAGCCATGATAGGCTCCTGGCGTGTATTGTCTACGTATGCCTCCAGCTTCTCTGTCCACACCTTGTCGGTGACAGCCTTCAGCTCGTCGCGTGTAGGATATGTCTGTCCCTCCTTGTCCTGCATGAGTGTGAGCACCACGAGGTTCTTCTCACCCTCTACGAGCAGCTGCTTGGCAACCTCGTTGACAGCCTCGACGGGCATCATTGGCGACATCTGCGACATCAGCTGATACAGGTCCTCGATACTTGGGATGGGCTCATTGCCGATGAAGTGCTCCACATAGTCTTGACAATAACCGTTGTTGGGCAGCTTCTCTCGGTTGTTGTATTTCTTCTCCACCTGACTCAGATACTCGGTCTTGGCACGGTCAAACTCCGAAGCATTCACTCCGAAGTCGTGAGCGCGCTTCACCTCACGCAGGGCAGCAGCCAGCGCCTCCTTCTCCTTGCCTTCCTTCGGAACGATGGTCAGCGTAAGGGCGTCCTTGGTGCGCGAAATTAGGTAGTTGCCATTCTCTATCTCTGCCTCCACAAACGGACAGTCTGCCTTCTGTGCTTCCTCTTTATATCGCTCGTTGAGTACGTCGGCGAGCCTGTCAATGAGGTAGTTGCCTAGGAGATACTCCATACTCGACTTCGCAGCGTCAGGAGTAGCGTCACGCTTCATGGCGACGAGTATCAGACTCATCGTCTGCTCCTTGTCCTTACCCACGAGGTAGATACCCTGTTCGTTGTCAGGCACAGCCTCCAGCTCTATCTTTGCTGCGTCGGCAGGTACTGTGATGCCGCCAAAGAGCTCCTTGATTTTTGCCTCGGTGCGGTCTACGTCTATGTCGCCCACGATGATGATACCCTGATTGTCAGGACGATACCACTTACGATAGTATGCGCGCAGAGTCTCGGGGTTGCACTTGTCGATGACTTCCATCAGTCCGATGGGGAATCGCTGTCCGTACTTACTGCCTGGATACAGCTCGGGCAGTACGGTCTCCAGAATTTTCTGCGTACCAGTAATGCGCATACGGTACTCGTTGTGCACCACGTCGCGCTCTTCGTCGATAGCCTTGGCATCGAGGGTCAGACCGTTCGACCAGTCTTTCAGCACGAGCATACAAGAGTCCAGGGCGCTGACACGTTCTGTCGACACGTCGGTAATGTAGTAAACCGTCTGGTCGGTAGCGGTATAGGCATTGAGGTTGCGACCGTATTCCACTCCGATACTCTGCAGATACTCCTGCAGACCATTATCTTTGAAGTGGTCAGAGCCGTTGAACGCCATGTGCTCCAGCAGGTGGGCAAGTCCACGCTGGTCTTCATTCTCGTTGATCGAGCCCACCTTCTGTGCGATATAGAAGTTGGCTGTGTGCTCAGGATAGTTGTTGTGACGGATGTAATAGGTCAGTCCGTTGTCCAGCTTACCTATACGCACGTCCTTGTCCACTGGGATTGGCGGCAACTGCTGTGCCTGCATCATTCCCACCATGAGCAGCATCGCTGCTACAAATAAATGTCTTAGTCTCATAATTATTAGATGTTAGTGATTGTTATTACTTGTCTTGTCCATTCCAGTTGTCCACCACCTCGTCGATGGTAATGCCAAGTAGCGACATCTGTCTGAAGAGTGAAGGCAGAGTCTGTTTCATGAACTCTCTCTTCCGCGCTGAGAGGATTTGCCTGCGAGCCTTAGGACTGACAAAATATCCCAGTCCCCGCTTATTGTAGATGATACCGTCACGAGCCAGTGTGTCATAGGTCTTCACCGCCGTATTGGTATTGACCTCCAACATTACGGCATACTCCCTGACACTCGGTATGCGGTCGTCGGCAGCATACTTGCCGGCAATGATGTCGTCACATAGCATGTCAGCCATCTGCATGTAGATAGGTTTATCGTTTGAAAAAGCCATTGGCCTGAATTTGTTTTATGCGGTGAATACTCGTTTTCTTTCCAGCTGCCTGCAACTGAAACGTCTGTAGGAAAGCCACAGGAAGAATACTCCCAACAATACCGAAACAGAACCGCCAACAAGCGCCCATGAGGTATATGGAGTGAAATCGAGGCAGAACTTGCCATCGCTAAACATATCCTTTGGGGTCCACCATTCGTTGATGACAGCTACGGCAACAGTTACTCCAATGGCAATGACCAAGAATATATATGCACCTATACCCCACAGCAAGGTGTAGAGCCACGGGTTATGACGGTAGTAAGTGCCACATAATATATAAAAGGTATAAATGAGGAACGACAGACCGTAACCGCATACATACAAAGTCCACGGCATCACCATACCCATATCACGAACCAGCGTCAGCGGATGGAAGAGCATATTCAGCACCACCTGCGGGGTGTCAGAACCTAACAGCGAGGCAGCACCACACCACAGTAAGACACCAATATAATATGACAGCTGCACGAGACCATATCCCACGATGACCACATAAGCCACACGGCTCACCCATTTCTCCAATGCCGATGCCGGCAACATCAGATAGCGTATCTCGTCGCTCTGCTTCTCTATGGTGGAGAAGATGCCCGAGAACACCACGAGCGATGCTATCAACACCACAAACTCACTATTGCCTACCATGGAAGCAACCTGCAGTTTATCTATACTCAACGGAAACACCTCCTGCACGTCTGACGGCATAGTGCTGAGAGTTGAGCTACTGATGGCTCCGTATGTCAGCAACGCAAACGAGGCTCCCATCACTATGAGGCATAGCATCAGTATGCGCTTGCGCCTCATCGTCATGTCTATCCACAGCATCCTGCCCGCTTTTTTCCAATTCAGGTTCTTCATCATTCAGCCTCCTTTTCTTCTTTTGTCAGTTCAACAAACATTTCCTCAATATTCTCAGTAGTGGCAGCTACATCGTCGAGTTTGCGACTCACGAGCTTTCCGTCATCCTGCAACACCAGCACCTCATCAAACAAGGAACTCACGTCGTGCACCTGATGGGTCGAGATCACCACTGTCTGTCCTTCCTGCATGTGTCGGGCTATCATCTTTCGGAAGATACTCTTCGACGGGATGTCGAGTCCGTTGGTAGGCTCATCCATGAGCAATAAACCTGCATGTGTGGCAATGGCAAAACAGATGTACGCCTTCTTACGCTCACCCAGTGACAAGCTGTTGAGCTGCACATCATCAGCAATCGAGAAGTCAGCCATACACTGTCTCAGAACCTCATGGTCGAACTTTGGATAGAAGGGTGCATACATGTGCACGAAGCGCTCCATAGTCACACCTGGCAGTGAGGACTCGTCGGACAGAAGAAACATGTCGCCCAGCACATCGTGCTGTCGCATACAGGTGGCAACACCATTATATGCCACCCTACCCTCCGTAGGCCTGAGCAGTCCCGCCATCAGATGGAGCAGCGTACTCTTTCCTGCTCCGTTCTTACCGAGCAGGCCGTATATGCGGTTCTGCTCCAGTGTCAGGTCCAGATGTTCAAGAACATTGCGACTCTTGGCACCATAAGCGAATGTTAAATCGTCAACTGCAATCATTGTTATTTTATTAGTGTTTTAGTGTACTACTCTAATAGAACACTGCAAAAGTAAGAACAATAATAATACCATGCAAATATTTTTGCATTTTTTTACCTTTCCGTTCCTAAACTGTCAACCTTAATCTTTTTCCAACCGTTTGTCCCTATTTCACACCCTTCATCCATCTGCCTCTCATCAGTCTGACAAGGAACATCATTCCTCTCAGCGTCAGTTCTATAGCCATAGCCGTCCACACACCCTGCAGACCATAGCTACGGGCGAGTACAGCCGCCATAGTCAGGCGCACCAGCCACATCGAACAAAGGTTGATGATGGCGGGTTTGATGGTGTCGCCCGCTCCCACGCACACACTGTAGGTCACGATGCTGGCAGCAAAGAACGGTTCGGCGAAGGCTTCTATGCGCAGACAGGTAGCCCCCAGATCACGGATAGCATCCACCGGTGTCATCAGTCCCATGAGCTCTGGTGCAAGGATATACATGATACATCCCATCAATGCCATAACCACCATACCACTGCCCACCGACAGTCGGGCAAACGAGCGGCACAGCTCCTTACGGGCAGCACCGATGCTCTGTCCCACGAGTGTCGTAGCAGCCTCACCGATGCCGTAGCCCGGCATGTAACACAGGCTCTCTGCCGTGATGGCGAAGGTATTGGCAGCAATGGCGACATTACCCAGAGGGGC
This sequence comes from uncultured Prevotella sp., assembly GCA_900316295.1. Taxonomy (GTDB): domain Bacteria; phylum Bacteroidota; class Bacteroidia; order Bacteroidales; family Bacteroidaceae; genus Prevotella. The sequence continues at coordinate 4,403 of ONCJ01000015.1, read as the reverse complement.
TACGATAGTTGTCGACACTATCTGTGCACCACTCATCAGGATATTCTGAACAGCCATCGGCACACTGATCTTTATGGCATTCCTGACGTACGACCATTGAACGTTGAACAGTCCTCGCTCCGCACTCCTCATTCCTCGCTCCCCTCTCCTTACCAATGCCAGCGTGTCGCTACGGAAGATGGCGAAATACGCCTGTATCGAGCCGCCAATGACGATAGCCAGTGCCGTACCTAACGCCACACCCAGCACTCCGAGATGAAAGATGAATATAAAGACGTAGTTGAACACCACATCCATCACACACATCACTATGCTCATGATGCTCGGCACACGCATGTTGCCGCTACACTTAAGCATAGCTCCCGAGAGGTGGGACAACTGGAAGAAGGGCAGCACACACATGAACACCGCAAAGTATATCGTGGCATCGCTGGCAATATCCTCTCCACCACCAAGCCAGAAAGGCAGTCTGCCGCTGATTATCAGTCCGAAGAAGCCGATAATCATACTGACAGAGAGGGCAAACAACAGTCCGTGACGAAACACCGAACGCGCCTTCTCAAAGTCATTAGCCCCAATGAAGTGCGCCACTTGCACGCTGAAACCCATCGAGGTGGCTGAAGTCAGACTGCCGAAGAGCCATGTCGACGACTCCACCAGTCCGCATGCCGCAGCCGCCTCCACACCGATACGTCCCACCATAGCCTGGTCGATGAAGAACATCATCACGCTCGTGATCTGTGCCAATATCGAGGGTATACTCAACAAGTATATCAAGTTGAGTTTCTCAGCATTCGTCATAGCCTCTCCGCTACGAATCTTGCCGAGCAGCATGTCACTCTTCTCCTTTGCAAACATCAGTTCAGCTACAAATGTTCCAAACAATGCCACAAAGGTAGTAAATAGTTTTTGGTTTTTGGTTTTTAGTTTTTAGTTTTTTGGGGTTTTAGTTTTTCACTTTTCACTTTTTCACTTTTGACTTAAACAAAAAGAGGACACCGGAAATCCGATGTCCTCTCCATTTTTATCAATTCTTTACTTTCGTTTTTCTTAATTCTCGGTGGTTTAGCGCTTTTCGATGCTCTTGTCCACCATGTATCCTGTTGCCATAAACAAAGCACACAGAACTGCTATACCTGTTGTTGTCATCTTTTTACCCTTTCTTTTAATTTTAAGTTCAACTTTTTTCGACATGGTCGCCTCACGGCGTGCTGTCACCTGAAAACATTCTCTCTTTTTTCTAAAAAACAATCTTTACTAATATCTAAAACAAAACAATCTAATCCTTTTTACCTAAACAATACAATCACTGCTGCCTGAAATATTCAGTATATCTTTTTTCTATGCTTTCCTTATCTAACGTTTGAGATCTCTCACGTCTTAGTTTTCTCTATTCTGTTATCAGCCTTGTCACATTTCTTTGCTCTTTCTTCAGAGCCTCCCGTCACGCTTGACGGTTCCTATTGAGATTGAAGCGTCGTCTGCTGAACAAATTCTCTCAAAGTCTCTTTACCTTTTCTTTATTTTCCGAGAGTGGCTGCGCTCAGCCTTTTGTTCCTTTTGACGATGCAAAGGTAATGACATTCCCATGCTCAAAACAAACATTTCCTCCGTTTTCTTTCAAAATATTGCTCTTTTTTGACGCATATCAAGAATGGTGTGTTCGCACACAATCTTTTTTTCTATCCTATTTTCAAGTAATACATTATTATATACAAGGGCTGAATTGAACGTCCAATGTTCAACGTTCAAAGTTCCCTGCTCCCCTTCTCGTTGGCGTGCCAGAATTCTACCAGCGCCACGTCGAATATCAGTGTAGAATAGGCAGGAATAGAGTTCTGCTTGGTGGAGCCATAGCCCAGCTGATATGGTATATATATATCCCATTGGTCGTCTACGTGCATCTTCTGCAGCGCAGTCGTCCATCCTGGTATGACGCCACTCACGGCAAACTTCGACGGGATAGCTGTGTTATAGTTCAGGTCGCCTGTGTATGACGAGTCAAACTGATAGCCAGCCGAATACGAGGTCGACGGCAGCAGCTGGCCACGATAGTGCACCCTCACCGTATCCGTATATATAGGAGAGGTGGACCCCTCGCCCTCCTCAATCACGTGTACTATGATATAGTCCGTAGGTTTCAGTCCCTCGGTGCTCACCAGCGAGTATTTAGGGTACATTCTCCACGAGTTGTCACCCGCTTCAATCTTCTGCTGCGTCGCATTGTATAACTCCTGCCAATAGCTTTCGTTGTTCTCCTTCCAGTTAGGATATTCCTCCAAGTCATTATCCTTCTCACTGCAAGAGCAGACAAGGAGCAGTAAAACAAAAGCCCAAAGCGGCAGACATCCAACTATCGTTCTCATCATATATTTCAAAACTAAAAACTAAAAACTAAACGCTCACAACCCAATAACCTCCCAGCCCCGGGAGGGCTGGGAGTGGGTTTTACCTTTTCAAAGTTTCTTCAGCAGACTGGTGATGCTCACCTTGTCCTCGATGATGTTGCGCAGCTCACTGATAGCCACACGCTCCTGCTTCATGGTGTCACGGTAGCGCAGGGTCACCATGTTGTCCTTCAGCGTGTCGTGATCCACCGTAACGCAGTAGGGCGTACCGATGGCGTCCTGACGGCGGTAGCGCTTTCCGATGGAGTCCTTCTCCTCGTAGTGTGTGTTGAAGTGGAAGCGCAGCTCGTTCACAATCTCGCGAGCCTTCTCAGGCAGACCGTCCTTCTTCACCAGCGGCAGCACAGCACACTTCACTGGTGCCAGAGCCTCCGGCAGGCGCAGCACCACGCGGGTCTCGCCGTTCTCCAGCTTCTCCTCCTGATAGCTGTGGCACATGATGGAGAGGAACATACGGTCCACACCGATACTTGTCTCTATGACATACGGAGTATAGCTCTCGTTGGTCTGTGGATCGAAGTATTTGATGCTCTTTCCAGAGTATTTCTCATGTTGCGACAGGTCGAAGTTAGTACGCGAGTGTATACCCTCCACCTCCTTGAATCCGAACGGCATCCTGAACTCGATGTCCGTAGCGGCGTTGGCATAGTGTGCCAGCTTGTCGTGGTCGTGGAAGCGGTAGTTCTCAGCACCGAAGCCCAGAGCCTGATGCCACTTCATACGTGTCTCCTTCCACTTCGGGAACCAGTCGAGCTCAGTGCCTGGAGCCACGAAGAACTGCATCTCCATCTGCTCGAACTCACGCATGCGGAAGATAAACTGGCGAGCCACAATCTCGTTACGGAAAGCCTTACCAATCTGCGCGATACCGAACGGGATCTTCATACGACCAGTCTTCTGCACGTTCAGGTAGTTCACGAAGATACCCTGAGCCGTCTCCGGACGCAGATACACCTTCATCGCACCGTCAGCGCTCGCACCCATCTCCGTAGAGAACATCAGGTTGAACTGGCGCACGTCGGTCCAGTTCCTCGTACCACTGATAGGGCATACTATCTCCTCGTCCAGAATGATCTGCTTCAGCTCCTCCAGATCCGGTCCCTGCATCGCAGCCGCATAGCGTGCATGCAGAGCGTCACGCTTAGCCTTCGTCTCAGCCACACGTGGCGACGTCTCCAGGTATTTAGCCTCGTCAAAGGAGTCACCGAAACGCTTGCGAGCCTTCTCCACCTCCTTCTGTATCTTGTCGTCATACTTGGCAATCTGATCCTCGATGAGCACATCGGCACGATAGCGCTTCTTCGAGTCGCGGTTGTCGATGAGCGGGTCGTTGAACGCGTCCACGTGTCCACTCGCCTTCCATATTGTCGGGTGCATGAAGATAGCCGAGTCGATGCCCACGATATTCTCATGGAGCAGCACCATCGACTGCCACCAATACTGCTTTATGTTGTTCTTAAGTTCCACGCCGTTCTGCCCATAGTCGTACACAGCGCCCAGTCCGTCGTATATATCACTGCTTGGGAACACAAAGCCATACTCCTTACAATGACTTACTATCTTCTTGAATACATCTTCTTGTTGTGCCATAATTCTATTCTATTTTCAAATTTGCCGACAAAGGTAGCACAAATCGAAGACAATACAAAATAATTAAATATTTTTATTGTTGAGACGCAGTCTACCTTATACACGCTACGCCCATATAAGCGACGTCCGACGTCGAGCGCGATGAAGCCAAAGGTACGAGTAAGTGAGAGAAAAAACAAATAATTTTGAGTTTTTCCGAACGAAAGTACATTCGGCATAAGTCAAAGGTACGAGTAAGTGAGAGAAAAACCATGCTTGCGTGAGCTTTGCAGAGTCGCGACAGAGGTCGACCGAAGGTGAAAAGTGAAAAGTGAAAAGTGAAAAAATTCTCTATTCGCAAAAAAATCGCCTATATATAAATATGAATGCGCGATACTAATTCCACCCCATATTGAAAATTTAATC
>ONCJ01000053.1 GCA_900316295.1 uncultured Prevotella sp. | reverse complement strand
TTTAGGCCATCATATTTTATATGAATGGATAGAGAGTTACAAACTTCGAGGTATTGAGGGTCTAAAACCAAAGGGAAAAAGACCGAGAAGACTTTCTTAGAATCATGGGACTTGATCCGCTCAAGTTCAACGAAATGGATGCCGTCCACGTAACTGCATGGAGTAAGGGTGGAAGTACAGACATAGAGAACTGCCAAATGTTGTGCAAAACGCATAACAGAATGAAAGGTAACAGATAAAGGTGATGGAGTTACAGGTACCAATGTGTCACCCTGCTGATGTTTAGAGTATAGAGAATGTCATTCAAGCAACCACTTCCATGCAGGAATTACTTCAATCTGTTTGCCATTTTCTAACGGGACTGTTCCCTCTTCGTCGTTAGTTACAATTACCATACGCTTCAATGAAAGGAAAGTATCCAACTGTTTCAATGCCTTGGTCTCACGCTCAAAAGTGTCCTGCATGCCCTCACCATAGATAGAATAGGAGGCTTGAATGGCATAGCCTTCTTCTGCTATGAGAAAATCAACCTCGACATTTTTATTATAGTAGCACAATTCCTCTCCATAGCGTTTGCGCAGATGAATAGCGCAGAGATTTTCCAACAGCGCTGTATCACCGTTGAACAAAAAGATGCTCAGCAGACCGTTATCAACAAAGTAGTGTTTCTTCACCGTCTCTTTCTCCACGAACTTCGAAGCATAGTTCTCCAATGAAAACAACATGCAGGCTTCCTGTGCATAACGCACATAGTCGCTGACAGAAGAAACGGCTATATTCGTCCCTGTGGAGCGTATCAGGTTAGCAACGCGATTATATGAGATGGGCTGCATAACGTTTTCTGCCAATCGCTTCATGGTCAGCCGTAATGCCATCTCATTCTTTACCTTGTTGCGTTGAATGATGTCACCCAAGAGAATCTTTTCATAGAGACCGTTAAGCCAATTGCGTTTGTTACGGAATAAGAGCAGTTCAGGGAAACCGCCCCACTTCATATAGTCTGCAAAAGACTGTTGCACCACCGCACGTTGGCTGCCATATTGCCATTCCTTCTCCAGTATGATTTCTTTGGCTTCCAAGTATTCCGAAAAGGTATAGGGATATATCAGCGCATCGAAGAATCGCCCACCAAGTACAGTCTGAATATCCCGGCTCAGCATCTTGGCATTACTGCCAGTGATATAGACATGGTATTTCTTGTTGGCCAGACGACGGGCAAAATGTTCCCAGCCCTCAACATTCTGAATCTCGTCGAAGAATAGCACAGGCACATGGTTATATACAGACTGATAGGCTTGAAGAATAAGGTCAAGTTCGTCTGCCTTCATACCCATTAGGCGTTCATCGTCGAAGTTAATATACACCATATCTTCTAACTGATAGCCTGCTTCCATCATCTGTCTGGCACGCTTATATAGCATATAGGATTTACCCGCCTGACGTACTCCAACAAGTACATAGCGTCCGTTTTCTTCGAAGTCAAACGGGCGATTATATAACTCAACGTCTCTTATCTCTTCCTGTCCTTCATGAATCAGGGTACGGAATGATTCTTTCGTTATTGCCATGAAGCATTTGTATTGAAAATATGAAAACGTGGGCAAAGATAATACTTTTATTTGATACCAGCAAACAAAAAAGGCGATTTTTGTTCGATGTGAGCAAACAAAAAGCAACATGTGACGGAGAAACAGGTACCATTGTCATATAATAAGGTGTCAGCAGATGATCTGATTGCTGTCACAAGACTATGGCTGATAGGATGTGCAAAGAGATTGAATAAATGCGGACAGTTGTACAAATGGATACTTTAGAGTAGAGTAAAGGTTACAATCTGCAAGTTTTTTACCTAAATTTCTTGCAGATTGTAATTTTGGTTAAAAATATAGATTAAAACTAAGCGAGGCTATAGGCGTAAGAAAGATGGTTTTTGTAACTTTGCAGTCCATAAAATAGATTCGTTTTATGGATACAAAGTACATTTTTGTAACAGGCGGTGTGGTTTCTTCTTTGGGAAAAGGTATTATATCCGCCTCTATCGGTAAGCTGCTGCAAGCACGCGGCTACAAGGTAACCATCCAGAAGTTTGATCCCTACATTAACATTGACCCAGGTACGCTAAACCCCTACGAACACGGTGAGTGCTATGTCACTGAGGACGGTTTTGAAACCGACCTGGACTTAGGACACTACGAGCGATTTACAGGCATACAAACAACACGAAACAACAGCATAACAACAGGACGCATCTACAAAACGGTCATTGACCGCGAGCGTCACGGCGACTACCTGGGTAAGACTATCCAGGTAGTGCCACACATCACCGACGAGATTAAGCGGAGGATGCTACGTTTAAGGGAAGAGGTAAGAGGTAAGAGTGAAGAATTTGCTTCCGCATCAGACGAGCAGCTCGACTTCGTGATTACCGAGGTGGGTGGTACCATAGGCGACATAGAGAGTGCTCCGTTCATGGAGGCCATCCGACAGTTGCGCTGGCAGCTGGGTAGAAATGCAGTCTGTGTGCACCTGACGTATGTGCCTTATCTGAAGGCTGCTGGTGAACTGAAGACGAAGCCGACACAGCACAGCGTGAAAGAGTTGCAGTCTATGGGAATCCAGCCCGACATCCTCGTGCTGCGCACTGAGCGACACCTGGATGACGCAATGCGCATGAAGGTAGCGTCGTTTTGTAATGTAGACCTTGAGTGTGTGGTGCAGAGCGAGGATATGCCGAGTATCTATGAGGTACCCGTCAGCATGCAGCAGCAAGGTCTGGATGCAGCCATCATGCGTAAGATAGGTATCCCTGTAGGCGAGACGCCAGCCATGAAACCTTGGCATGAGTTCCTCGACAAACAGCGGGGTGCCAAACGTGAGGTACGCATCGGACTCGTGGGTAAGTATGACCTGCAAGATGCGTATAAGAGCATCCGTGAGAGTCTGAACCTGGCCGGCATCTATAATGATGTTAAGGTGAAGATGATCTTCGTGAACAGCGAGAACCTGACGACTGACAACATCGCCACACAACTGGAAGGCTTAGCAGGCGTGGTCATCTGTCCTGGTTTCGGTCAGCGAGGTATCGAGGGTAAAATCATTGCCGCTGAATATACTCGCACACATGACATTCCTACTTTTGGCATCTGTCTGGGTATGCAGATGATGGTGATAGAGTTTGCCCGTAATGTGCTGGGATATAAAGACGCCAATAGTGCAGAAATGGATGAACAGACTCCGCATAATGTTATTGACATCATGGAGGAGCAGAAGAGTATTACGGAGATGGGCGGAACCATGCGTCTGGGTGCCTACGAATGTGAGTTGGTCAAGGGTAGCCGTGTCTATGAGGCTTACGGTGAGGAAGAGCTCATCAGCGAGCGCCACAGACACCGCTATGAGTTCAACAATGAATATAAAGACGAGTTCGAGCAGAAGGGTATGAAGTGTGTGGGCATCAATCCCACCGCCGACCTCGTCGAGATTGTCGAAATCCCCGATAAACGCTGGTACATCGGTACGCAGTTCCATCCGGAATACACTTCTACGGTACTTCATCCGCACCCCTTGTTTATGTCGTTCATCAAAGCCTGCATCTGATATATGGAACAGTTGAAACATGAGTGTGGTGTAGCGATGATACGACTGTTGAAGCCCATCAGCTACTACGAGAAGAAATATGGTTCGAGCCACTGGGCTCTGGGTAAGTTGTATCTGATGATGGAGAAACAACACAACCGAGGACAGGAGGGTGCCGGTATTGCTTGTGTGAACCTTGACGCTCCTGTAGGTACGGAATATATGTTCCGTGAGAAGGAGGAGGGCAAGGATGCTATTACCGAGATATTCGGTAGGGGACTTCCTGATGCGCAGCTGTTTATGGGGCATCTGCGGTATTCGACGACAGGTAAGAGTGGTTTACAATATGTACACCCATTCCTTCGTCGAAACAACTGGCGTGCCAAGAACCTCTGTCTGTGTGGTAATTTCAATATGACCAACATCGACGAGGTTTTTCGTTTCTTGACGGCACAAGGTCAATCGCCTCGCATCTATGGCGACTCTTATATCACGCTCGAACTGATGGGTCATCGATTGGACCGCGAGGTAGAGCGTCTGTTTGTTGAGGCTAAGGAACAAGGACTGGAGGGTACGGACATTACCGACTATATCGACAACAACGTAGAGATGGCCAACGTGCTGCGTACCACCATGGAACACTATGATGGTGGCTACGTGATGTGTGGTCTGACGGGTAGCGGAGAGATGTTTTCTGTTCGCGACCCTTGGGGTATCCGTCCTGCATTCTACTATCGTGACGACGAGATTGTAGCGCTAGCCAGTGAGCGCCCTGTGCTACAGACTACGTTCGACTTGAATGCAGATGACATCTGTGAGTTGCAGCCTGGACAGGCACTCATTGTGCGTAAGAGTGGTGAGAGTCGTCTGGAACAGATTATGCCTGCACAGCAGTTGTCAGCCTGTTCCTTTGAACGCATCTACTTCAGCCGTGGCTCAGACTGCGACATCTATCAGGAGCGCAAACGGTTGGGCGTGCAGCTCACCCCAGCTATTCTGAAAGCTATCGATGGCGACGTCACCAATACGGTATTCTCTTATATCCCCAATACTGCTGAAGTCGCCTACTACGGCATGACTGACGGCTTCCGTCAGCAAGGCTACAACGTACGTACCGAGAAGGTGGTTTGGAAGGATATCAAGATGCGTACCTTTATCGCAGACAACAGCGAGCGCAACGACCTGGCTGCTCATGTCTACGACATTAGCTACGGTTCGCTACGTCCCTACGAAGACAACCTCGTCATCATTGACGACTCGATAGTCCGTGGCACCACGCTGCGTGAGAGCATCTTTAAGATTCTGGACCGTTTGCACCCAAAGAAGATTGTGATGGTCAGCTCGTCACCGCAGATACGCTATCCGGACTATTACGGCATCGACATGGCACGCCTGGAGGAGTTCTGTGCTTTCCGTGCTACGATGGCCCTGATAGAGGAGCGTGGCATGTGGCAGTTGGTCAACGACACCTATCTGGCATGTAAGAGAAGCCTCACCCCCGGCCCCTCTCCAAAGGGTGAGGGTAGAAATCACGTTCGCGCCCTGTACGAGCCTTTCACCGTAGAGGAGATTAACGAGAAGATTGTCGAGATGCTCTGTCCTGCTGGTATGCAGGCTCCCATCGAACTGGTGTTCCAGAGCATCGAGGGATTGCATGAGGCTTGCCCCAATCACCCTGGCGACTGGTATTTCACAGGTCACTATCCTACACCAGGCGGCACACGTCTTTGCAACGAGGCCTTTATACATTATATTGATAACAAACTGAAGAAAGAACAATAAAGAGATGAGGAAAGAAGCAAGATTGATACTCAGCGATGGCACGGTATTCTATGGCCATTCGTTTGGCTTCGAGGCCGATACCGTCGGAGAGGTGGTCTTTAACACCGCCATGACGGGCTATCCAGAGAGTCTGACAGACCCCAGCTATGCGGGTCAGATACTGGTAACGACATTTCCATTGATTGGCAACTACGGTGTGCCAGATACGGGTATTGGTAACGATGGTCTTCCCCTGTTTATGGAGAGCGACCGCATCCATCCCAAGGCACTCATCGTGGCAGACTATAGTGAACAGTATAGTCATTGGAATGCTAAGGAGTCGTTGGCATCGTGGCTCAAGAGAGAACAGATTCCCGCCATTACGGGCATAGATACCCGTCGCCTCACCAAGGTGCTCCGTGAGCATGGCGTCATGATGGGTAAGATAAGCCTCACCTCCACTCCCTCTCCTAAAGGCGAGGGGAGTGATGACACTCAAGATTATGGTTCTGTGAACTGGGTGGAGAAGGTAAGCTGCAAGGAGGTTATACGTTATAACGAAGGTGGAAAGAAAAAGGTCGTTTTGGTCGACTGTGGTGTCAAGGCCAACATTATTCGTTGTCTGATACGTCGCGGGGTAGAGGTTATCCGAGTGCCCTGGGACTACGACTTTAACGAGCTGGACTTTGACGGTCTGTTCTTGGCCAATGGCCCTGGCGACCCAGAGCAGTGTGGCAAGACGGTGGAACACATCCGCACGTTCTTAAATAATAAAGAGGTACGTCCCTGTATGGGCATCTGCCTGGGCAATCAACTGTTGGCACGTGCCGCAGGTGCTCAGACCTATAAACTGAAATACGGTCACCGCTCACACAACCAACCCGTTATGATGGTCAACGGTTCAGGGTTCAAGATTCATGAACCATTAACCATTAACCATGAACCATTAACCATTAACCATGAACCATTAACCATGGACCATAGATGCTTCATTACCTCGCAGAACCACGGCTATGCCGTTGATGACTCGACGCTGCCTGCTGACTGGGAACCGCTCTTCGTAAATATGAACGACGGCTCCAATGAGGGCATCCGCCACAAGACCCATCCGTGGATGTCTGCACAGTTCCACCCAGAGGCCTGCAGCGGTCCTACGGATACGGAGTTTATGTTTGACGAATTTGTAAAAATGCTCAATAGTGAGGAGCAAGGAGCAAGGGGCAAGGAGCAAGAGATTACTCCG
>ONCJ01000007.1 GCA_900316295.1 uncultured Prevotella sp. | reverse complement strand
GTAGTCAATTCAAATCGTCACCGTCAATTTTCTGCTCTAAAACTCTATATTTAAATAACTTACAAACATCTCCGCTATTTTTTAGTGGACACTAGTGATTTATTATAAATAAATATCCTTTTTATTTTAGCCCGAATTTGTAAACATTTCAGAAAATATTCACTCCGAAGAGGAAATACCTGAAAGAATGTTTGCAACCCCATAATATGCTTCGTATCTTTGCAAACGTGAAATATAGAGTAAAAACAAAACATTATATCATGACAAACAAGAAACGATTTCACAGGCACTACGAGACGAAGGGGATGCCGATATACTGGATTATCATTGCTTACCTGATTGTCGGGTGGTTCTACCCTGCCATCGGTCTGCTGGCCCTAATCTGTATGTTCGGACCGGTGCTCACAAGTATATGGAAGGGACGGTGGTGGTGCGGACACGTGTGCCCGCGTGGCAACCTGTACGACCGTGTACTGTCGAAGTATTCGCCCCATAGAGAGATACCGCGCTTTGTACGTACGTTCGGCTTCCGGCTGTTCATGGTGTTCTTTATCTTCACGATGTTTGGTATACAACTGAGCCAAGCCCGTTGGAACGAGGGAGGATGGGCGCTATGGGACGACATTGGAAGGGTGTTCTGGACTATCATCCTGATGACAACCGTCGTAGGCGTAACCCTGTCGTTTATCTACGCACCACGCACATGGTGCTCGTTCTGCCCGATGGGTACGATATCGCACTGGGTGGCTCCGAAGAAGGCTCCGCTGCCTAAGGCATTCACACGTGTCAGGGTGAGCAGCAAGTGCGAGATGAAGTGTAAGATGTGTGCACGGGTATGTCCGATGCAGCTCACTCCATACGATGCACGCGGAGAGGAGACGGGCTATCTGCATGGCGACTGCCTGAAATGCGGCAAGTGTGTCAGGGCTTGCCCCACGAAGATTATGGAGCTTTCTAACATGTCAGATTGACGCACAAACGAGACAAAATGTCATAAACCGTCTATAGGCACAGGGTTTGCGCTTCTAAAATTAGAAAAATGTAAGAATTAAAAAATTAAAGACACAAGAAAGGAGACGATTATGACATTAGAGAAATTCACAATCAAGGCGCAGGAAACCGTTCAAGAAGCGGTGAACCTGGCGCAACGAAACAACCAACAGGCAATAGAACCGATTCATCTGCTGGCTGCCGTGAACGACAAGGCTGCGGATGTGGCTACGTTCATATACCAGAAGCTGGGTGTGAACAAGCAACAGATAGACACGCTGGTAAACAGCGAGATACAGCACCTGCCAAGGGTGCAGGGCGGTGAGCCCTATCTGTCGCCGGATGCCAACAAGGTGCTCCTGGAGGCTCAGGACATCTCAAGGAAGATGGGCGACGAGTTTGTGAGCGTGGAGCCGATCATCATGGCGCTGCTCAAGGTGAACTCATCGGCAAGCCGCATCATGAAGGATGCAGGCATCACGGAGAAGGAGCTGGGCAATGCCATCAGCCAACTGCGACAGGGACAGAAGGTGCAGAGCCAGAGTGCTGACGACAACTATCAGAGTCTGTCGAAATATGCGAAGAACCTCGTGGAGGAGGCTCGACAGGGCAAGCTGGACCCGGTGATTGGACGTGACGACGAGATAAGGCGCGTGCTGCAGATACTGTCACGAAGGACGAAGAACAACCCGATACTGATTGGCGAGCCGGGTACGGGTAAGACTGCCATCGTGGAGGGCTTGGCTGGACGTATCGTCAGGGGCGACGTGCCGGAGAACCTGAAGGACAAGCAGCTCTACTCGCTCGACATGGGACAGCTGGTGGCTGGAGCTAAATACAAGGGTGAGTTCGAGGAGCGACTGAAGAGCGTAGTCAAGGAGGTGACCCAGAGCAACGGCAACATCATACTGTTCATCGACGAGATACACACGCTGGTGGGTGCCGGCGGCGGCGAGGGTGCGATGGATGCTGCCAACATCCTGAAGCCTGCGCTGGCTCGTGGCGAGCTGCGTGCCATAGGTGCCACGACGCTGAACGAATACCAGAAATACTTTGAGAAGGACAAGGCGCTGGAGCGAAGGTTCCAGACGGTGATGGTGGACGAGCCTGACGAGCTGAGCGCCATCTCCATACTGAGAGGTCTGAAAGAGAGATACGAGAACCATCACAAGGTACGTATACAGGATGATGCCTGCATCGCTGCCGTGAAGCTCTCGGAGAGATACATCTCCGACCGTTTCCTGCCCGACAAGGCGATAGACCTGATGGACGAGGCGGCAGCAAAGCTGAGGATGGAGCGTGACAGCGTGCCGGAGGAGCTGGACGAGATAACGCGTAAGCTGGCACAACTGGAGATAGAACGCGAGGCGATAAAACGCGAGGACGACAAGCCGAAGCTGGCACAATTGGACAAAGAGATTGCCGAGCTGCGTGAACAAGAGCACACCTTCAGAGCCAAATGGGAGGGCGAGAAGGAACTGGTGAACAAGATTCAGCAGGACAAGCAGCAGATGGAGCAACTGAAATTTGAGGCTGAGCGAGCCGAACGTGAGGGCAACTACCAACGAGTGGCAGAGATACGATATGGCAACCTGCAGGCTCTGGAGGAGAACATCAGGCGCATACAACAGGAACTGGCGGAGAAGTCGGGTGCGACTGAGAGCCGACTGGTGCGCGAGGAGGTGACTGCCGACGACATAGCCGAGGTGGTGAGCCGATGGACGGGAATACCAGTAACCCGAATGATGCAGAGCGAGAAAGACAAGTTGCTGCACCTGGAGGAGGAGCTCCACAAACGGGTGATAGGTCAGAACGACGCCATCACGGCGGTGAGCGATGCAGTAAGGCGCAGCCGTGCCGGTCTGCAGGACCCGAAACGACCGATAGCATCATTCATCTTCCTCGGTACGACAGGCGTGGGCAAGACGGAGCTGGCAAAGGCTTTGGCGGAATACCTATTCAATGACGAGACGATGATGACACGTATCGACATGAGCGAGTATCAGGAGAAATACAGCGTGTCACGACTCATCGGAGCGCCTCCGGGCTACGTGGGTTACGACGAGGGCGGACAGCTGACCGAGGCGGTAAGGAGAAAGCCCTACTCGGTGGTGCTCTTCGACGAGATAGAGAAAGCCCATCCCGATGTGTTCAACATACTGCTGCAGGTGCTCGACGACGGCAGGCTGACCGACAACAAGGGACGTACAGCCAACTTCAAGAACACCATCATCATCATGACGAGCAACGCCACAAGGGAGCAGCTCAGGGCGACGATGCGACCGGAGTTCCTGAATCGTATAGACGAGATCATCACATTCCAACAACTCACAAAGGACGAGATTGGCGAGGTGGTACGCCTGCAACTCGACCGCGTAAGAAAGATGCTGGAGCCGCAGGGCTTCACTCTGGAGGTGACACCGCAAGCCATAGACTTCCTGGCACAGGAGGGCTACGACCCCGAGTTTGGTGCACGACCCGTGAAACGAGCCATACAACATCATGTACTGAACGACCTGTCGAAGCAACTGCTGGCTGAGAAGGTGACACACGACAAGCCAATCATCATCGACTCGTTCGGCGACGGACTGGTGTTTAGGAATTGAAAAAATTAAAAATTAAGAATTATGAATTGAAATTACACAAAAGGGCCTGTCCTTTTTGTGTAATTTTTGTGTAAAAGATTATCCCACATTTGATGCGGAATCTCTAAAAACAAAAAACTAAAAACAAAAAACTAAAAACTAAAAACAAAAAAACTATGAACTATGAACTATTTACTATCTTTGCAGCATCTTTTCCTAAACACAACTAAAAACAAATATGAGAACACTTCTAATTACACTGGCTATCGTGCTTTCATGCATGACAGCGAATGCTGAGGAATACAAGTTGACTTCGCCCGACGGCAAACTGGCTGTCTCTATAGAGACGGAACAGGTGCTGACATGGGCCATCACTCACGAAGGCACCACCGTGCTGATGCCTTCGGGACTATGGATGGAGACTGATGCTGGCGACATGGGACTGGGAATGGAGGTGAAGAAGGCCTACCCCTCGACCCCTTCCAAAGGAATGGGAAAGGCTCCCTACAACGAGCTGACCCTCAGATGTGGCGACTACAACGTGGTGTTCAGAGCCTATAACGACGCAGCAGCATATCGTTTTGAGACGAAAAAAAAGGACTTCAAGGTGCAGAAGGAGAACAGTTTCTTCAACTTCGAAGCCGACTACAAGGCGTTTGTGCCATACGTGAACGACAACCGTGGAGGTGAGCGATGGTGCTACTCCTTCGAGTCGTACTACGACGAGGTGGCTCTCTCGAAGATGTATCAGGACTCTCTCGCCATCAGTCCGCTGGCAGTATCTCTGCCCGACGGCAAGAAGGCGGTAATAATGGATGCTGGCGTGGAAGACTATCCCGGCATGTACCTTATGCGTGACAAGAACAACGACAACGCTCTGATGGCAGCATTCCCACCCTACCCCACGGAGACGGAGATAGGCGGATTTAGCAGGCTGAACATCATGCCTACGAAACGTGCCGACTACATAGCCATAGTGGACAAGGCTCGTGAGTTCCCCTGGAGAGCAGTAGTTGTGACCAGCAACGACAGCGAACTGCTCAACTGCGACATAGCACAAAGACTGGCACCAGAGTGCCGCATCAAGGACACCTCATGGATAAAGCCGGGCAAGGTGGCATGGGACTGGTGGAACAACCTCAACCTCACGGGTGTGGACTTCGAGGCTGGCATCAATACCAATACATATAAATACTTCATCGACTTCGCCAGGAAAAACAATCTGGAGTATATCATCATCGACGAGGGATGGAGCTCACCTGAGTCGCTGATGGAGCTGAGCGACAAGATGGACCTGCCGGCACTCATCGCATACGCCAAGGAACGAGGCATAGGCATCATACTATGGTCGAGCTGGAGAAATATGATAGGTGTATGTGAGGGAGCGAAGAAGCAAGGATACGAAGGGGCAAGCCGAGAGTATATGGACAAGGTTATGGACCACTATGCACAGATGGGGATAGCAGGCTTCAAGGTGGACTTCTTCGACCGCGACGACCAGATTGCAATAAGCTCAGCCTACGAGGTGGCTGAATGTGCGGCACGCCATCACCTGCTGCTCGACCTGCACGGGCTGAAACCCTTCGGAATACAACATGCCTATCCCAACATCCTGAACTTCGAGGGAGTGAAGGGACTGGAGAACTCGAAATGGGAACCGAGAGTGGGCAACGGACCGCTGCACGACCAGCCTCGATATGACGTGACGGCACCATACCTCAGGATGCTGGCTGGTCCGATGGACTACACGCCAGGAGCGATGAGCAACGCCACGCGCGACCAGTTCTTCGGCAACAACGACCATCCCATGAGTCAGGGCACCAGAGTGCACCAGATGGCGATGTACACCATCTTCAACGCTCCACTACAGATGCTTGCCGACAGCCCTACGAAGTATGAGAAGGAACAGGAATGTACCGACTTCATCAGTCAGATACCAACAACTTTCGACGAGACCATAGCACTCGGAGGCGAGATAGGAGAATATATCGCTTTGGCAAAGCGCAAAGGTGACACATGGTATATAGCGGCGATGACGAACTGGAAGGAACGCGACATCACCATCGATCTGTCAGCCATCACCCGCCAGTCTCCAGTCACCACGCTTACTGCCAACATCTTTGCCGACGGACGCAATGCCCACCGGGAGGCTACCGACTATAAGCATACAACTAAGACGGTAGGAGCAAATGAGAAACTCAGCATACACCTTGCACCAGGTGGAGGATGGACAGCGGTTGTGAAAATGTGAAAAAGTGAAAAGTGAAAAGTGAAAAACTAAAAACTAAAAACTAAAAACTAAAAACAATTTACTACCTTTGCAGGCGAACAATAAAAACTTCATAGTATGAGATGTCCCGAATGTAATACTGAGATACACGACACTAAGAGTCGCTTTTGTCCTAACTGCGGGGCTCCTGTAAATAACGGGGACTCTGCGAATGAGAGTGAGCAGAGTCGAAGCGAGAGCTTCAGTTCTGCAAATGAGCGAGAACAGACGAAAGGTGGCTCTCACGACGAGCCTCAGCTCGGACGAGGCATGATGATATTCATTGCGGTGGGGCTCGTGGTGGTCATCGCCTATGGTATCGCCACATATCTGTACCACAGGAACGACCCTGAGTATACGCGTACAGCGATAGAGCCCGACAGTACACTTGCCGACAAGAATACGGTGAAGTTTGACACGCTCGTGCCCGATACAGCCAAGCGTGACTCCATACGGAGAGCAGAGAAACGTGAGGCAGAGAAGATACTCAACAGTATAAGAAAGAAACCTGTAGAGAAAACAGAAGACGATGAGGACAAGAAGTCGAGCACGGAAGGTGCAAGTTCGACAGACAACTCCACAACCCCATCGTCAGAGACCACTACTACTCCATCCGAGCCTGCTCCAGCTCCTATCACGGCTCCGAAGCCAAGGGTGGAACAAGTGGAGAATGAGTAATAAGGAGGTAAGAAGTAAGGAGGTGAGGATTACTCACCTCCTTAAATTTTATCAAACCGATATTCCACGAACGCCTCCATTGCCTCATAGCAAGCAAGGCCGAGGCTGTCGTAGCGTTGAGCAGTATCGCGGTTGCGGTCTTCAGCGCGCTGCCAGAAGAGTCGTTTGTCGTCACCGAGGAATGGTGCGCTCTCCATCTGGCTCTGATGTTTCAGAATGGAGTCACGTTTAGCCAACAGTTCCTCAGGGCTCATCGGCACACACATCTCGATATCCCAGAGATCCCACTCTGCCCATGCACCACGATAGAGCCAGATACGGCAGCTTTCCGTCCACTTCTCGCCAGCCAGTCGCTCCTCGTTGAAGGCAGCAAGCACTGCGTCAGTACACTTCTTATGCGTTCCGTGTGGGTCGGCAAGGTCGCCTGCGGCATATATCTGATGTGGCTTTATCTCGTGTATCAGATCACGAATGATACGCACATCCTCCTCGGTCATCGGCAGCTTCTCAATCTTTCCGCTCTCATAGAACGGCAGGTCGAGGAAGTGGACATGGTCGTTAGGTATCTGGTTGTATGTGCATGCGGTACGAGCCTCACCACGACGGATGAGCTTCTTCACCGTACGCACGTCCATGCTGTCGACATCACCCTCACGCTTGTACTTTAGGAACTGCTTTATCTCCTTATATTTCTTCTTGATATTCTCGTCAGCGTTCTCACCCAAGAGCTGGTTGAATCCGTTGACAAAGTGCATGAAGCGAGTCACCTCCTCGTCGCCTACTGCTATGTTGCCTGACGTCTCGTATGCAATGTGTACGCCGTGACCCTGTTGAACCAATCGACGTATGGTGCCACCCATCGAGATGACATCATCATCGGGATGGGGCGAGAACACCAGCACACGCTTTGGGAACGGATGGGCACGCTCTGGTCGGTAGGTATCGTCAGCATTAGGTTTGCCGCCAGGCCATCCTGTGATGGTATGTTGCAGGTCGTTGAACACCCTGATGTTGACAAATCCTGCCGAACCGTATTGTTTCAGGAGATGCTCTAATCCGTTGTTAACATAATCCGACGAGAGGAGCTTGAGCAGCGGCTTCCCCGTCTTCTCACACAATCCTATCACCTCGCGACGCAAGTCACGGTCGTTGATGTGTGTGAAGTCCATTTTTGAGGATAAATCCAAGTCCATTTCTATTTATGAGTTTTTAGTTATGAGTTTTTTAGTTCTTTCGAGATATCATTTCTTGCGAACTGCCTTTTTTATAAGATATTCGTTTTCTTCGTAAATTCGATTATCTCGGGTATATATCCAAATGCCAGTCCTGTCACGGTGTCGGCACATCCATAATACACCGCTACCCTACCCGTCTCTGGGTCGTGGAGCGAGGCACAGGGGAAGCAGACGTTGGGTACGTCGCCCATACACTCGTATGGGGTCTGTGGCGACAACAGGTAGGGACCGCTACGGGCTATCACCTTCCAAGGCTGTTCGAGATCGAGCAAGGCAGAACCAAAGCTATATACATAGCCGTTGCATGAGCGCAGCACACCATGATAGAACAGGAGCCAGCCCTCAGAGGTCTCGATGGGCACAGGTCCTGCACCTATCTTCATACACTGCCAGGCACTCACCTCGAAGGCTGCTGGTGCCATCACGTGACGATGGTGACCCCAGAACTCCATGTCGGGCGACTCGCTATAGAAGATGTCGCCAAAGGCGGTATGTCCCGTGTCGCTTGGACGACTAAGCATAGCAAAGCGACCATTGATTTTCTTAGGGAACATCACACCGTTACGGTTGTATGGCAGGAAGGCATTCTCCAACTGATGGAACGTCTTGAAGTCCTTGGTCCACGCCACTCCGATGGTAGGTCCATGATAACCGTTACACCACGTCACATAATAGCGGTCGTCGATGAATGCCACACGTGGGTCGTAGCCATATACCCATTCGCCCACCTCCTTGTCGTCGCAGTCGAAGCGGATGGTCTCCTCGTTGATATTCCAGTGGATGGCGTCCTTGCTGAAACCAGCGTGGAGGGTCATGCGGCGGTTGGTGTCGTCGCAACGGAACACACCCGCGAAGCCGTCTCCGAAAGGCACCACTGCACTATTGAAGATACTGTTGGAGTCGGGCAACAGGTCACGAGGTATGATGGGGTTTTGTGAGAATCGCCACATCACGTTCTTACATCCTTCTGGTCTTTCTTCCCAAGGTATGTTGGGAAGGGCATTTCCTTGAATTTTCATTGTGTTTTTATTTTATTTTTTCATTATTGTTTCTTGTTGTTTCAGGATGACGGGATGTCGGGATCTTCGGTATTCCGACAAGTCCTCGTCCTTACGGTCTGTCTTTCTTTTTTGTTCCGAAGTCTGACGGTTTTGGTCCCATTGTCAGTTCGAGTGTGCCACCATTGCGTATGTCTTTGAAGTCGATATACGAGCGTGTGTATCGTTTGCCGTTGAGGGTAGCACTCTGGACGTATATATTTTCCTTACTATTGTTGACGGTCTTTAGGGTGAAAGTCTTTCCGTTGCCTACGTTGATAGTAGCTTTGTCGAAGAGAGGCGAACCAATGATGTATCGTCCGCTGGCAGGCTCCACCTGATAGAGTCCGATGGCAGACAGGATATACCATGCTGACATCTGTCCTACGTCCTCGTTGCCACAGAGTCCGTCTTTGCCGTCATGATACATCTCACTAAACACCTTGCGAAGCAGCGGAGCTGCCTTCCAGGGCTGACCGATGTAGTTATACATATATATGACATGATGGCTGGGCTCATTGCCGTGAGCATACTGACCGATGAGTCCTGTGATGTCGCCCGAAGCCTCAGCACCCATGTCGCCCTCAGCGATGAAGAGCGAGTCGAATTTCTCCGTAAAACGTTTCTCACCACCGAAGAGGTCAACGAGTCCGTGTACGTCGTGTGGCACAAGCCAGGTGTACTGCCAAGCGTTGCCCTCGGTATAGTCGTCGTGCATGTGGACAGAATGGAACGGGTTGAACGGCTCACGGAAGTCGCCCTTGCTGTTCACTCCGCGCATAAAACCCGTCTTCTCGTTGAAGTGGCGACGATAGCCCTCGCTGCGGTCCTTAAAGAACTTCACATCGTCCTTCGTACCGAAGCGTTCAGCCACCAATAGCGCCGCTCCGTCAGCGATGGAGTATTCCATATCCTTAGCCACCGTCTCATAGGTGGTGTCAAGGTCGCACGGTATATATCCATACTGATTGCGCAGGGGAAGACCACGATCCTGGGCGAGGTCACTCTTACGCATAGCCTCGAGTGCCAGTCGGGTGTCTTTATAATAGCCTTTCATCACGAGGTCAGCCAGTACGATGCTGCCTGGATTGCCTACCATACAGTCGGTCTCGTTTGCCATGAGGTGCCAGATGGGTAGCTTACCCTGCTCGTGGTATATGTTCACGAGCGTCTGAGCGATGTCGTGCTGACGCTCGGGATGGATGAGTGTCATGAGCGGATGGGCTGCCCGATAGGTGTCCCAGAGGGAGAATGTGGTATAGGTTTTGTCATCAGAATGGTGCACTTTGTCGTCTGCTCCGCGATAGTCGCCATTGACATCACTGAACACGCTGGGTGCGGTCATCGTATGGTAAAGGGCGGTATAGAAGATTCGGCGAGCCTTAGCGTCACGAGTGTTGATCTGTATCTTCGAGAGCTCGTCTTGCCATTGCTGACGGGCATCGGCGAGAACCTCCATGAAGTCCCACGCAGGGATTTCGGCTTTGAGGTTCATCTTGGCATTGTCCTCGCTCACTGCCGAGAGTCCCACCTTCACCAATAGCGGCTGACCATCGTTGGGAACGTCTATCTGCGCAAGGCTGTCGACAAGACTCATAATGGTGATGGGTTTGGAGAATTCGGCTACGAAATATATGCGCTGATTCTTTGCCCAACCTGTAGAATAACGGTAGCCCGTGATGGTGGTAGCGTTCTCCTGTTGCATGCCACACTCCGACATCTTGTCCCAGCCGATACCCTGATTGAGATTGAGCATGACCGATTGTTTTTCGACATTAGCAGGGAAAGTGTATCTGTGCATACCACAATGCTGGGTGGCAGTCAGCTCGACGTTGATGCCCTGCTCGTGCAGGTATACCGAATAGTAGCCTGGCTCCATGCGTTCGTTCTGGTGCATGAAGGCTGGGTGCTTACTCTTCTCGAGCTTGCGAGCCGCATTCTTACACGTCTTATTACCGTGATTGCAGCTATGAGCGATATATGGCAGCAACGCCACATCGCCCAGCTCGCCGATACCAGTACCACTGAGGTGCATGTGGCCAAAGCCTATGAGTGTGGAGTCGCTGGTGTGATAGCCCGAGCACCAGTCCCATCCCTTCGTCACCTGAGTGGGACCGACCTGTACCATTCCGAATGGCACATTGGCACCGAGGAACACATGACCGTGACCACCTGTTCCGATGGTCTGGTCTACCCATTCTGCTGGGTTCTGGCTCCCGTGCTGATGCGCTATTGCGGCAGGAGACTTATCCTCTGCTTTAACTCCCGTAAATGCTGCGATGCATGCTATTAGTAACAGTCTGTATCTCATAAAAAAGTAATGTATGTTTTGCAAATAAAAAGTGCAAAGTGCAAAGTGCAGAAAGTGCAGAATGCAGCTACATATATAAAACAACTTTCGGGGCAAATGTACTTAGTTGGGAGGAGCGATTTTCGAGGATGGAGGAGTGTGTAGGGAATACAAGAAAAAACCGCCGAAGGAATCCCTTCGGCGGCACAACACTTACTGATCAAACGCATTGCAATAATAACTTTCGTTATCCAATTTGTTTCATCTAACCCAAAAACATTTATAAAACATCCAAGCGAGAAAAAACCCCTACTCTAAAATGAATTTTTTTTCGAGTTTTATGTTATTTGACGCAGAACCGACCATTACCGTAAACTCACCAGACTCCACAACTCGTTGAAGGTCAGAGGTTACCACTGCTAAGTCGTCTTCATTCAGAGTGAAAGAAATTTTTTGCGACTCTCCTTTTTTTAACATTATTCTACAAAATTTCTTCAGTTGTCGGTTGGGTTGTACCACACTTGCGACCTCGTCTCTGAGGTACAGCTGTGCCACCTCTTCACCATCCCGATCGCCCGTATTGATGAGTGTGAAGGAGACGGAAGCCTCCTTTCCATCGCCCGAGGGAGAAACTTCGAGATCAGTATATTCGAAAGTGGTATAGCTCAGTCCGTAGCCGAAGGCATAGAGCGGAGTGATAGGAGTCTCTACATAGTCGTGGCCGTAAGGGTTCTTCTTGTTATAGTATACAGGTAGCTGTCCCACGCTTCTGGGTACCGACACCGACAGTCTGCCGGCAGGGTTGTAGTCACCAAAGAGCACGTCGGCAACAGCATTGCCACCTTGTTCGCCTGGATAGTAGGCGGTGAGCAGAGCGTCGGCATTCTCGTCAGCCCAGTTTTTCTCCATCGGTCTGCCTTCCACATATACCACCACGAGGGGTTTGCCTGTAGACTTCAGAGCCTCGAGCAGCTGGTTCTGACGACCGAGGAGCCCAAGGGTGGCACGGTCGAACCCTTCGCCACACTCCATGTCGCTGATGGTCTTACTGTCAGTGATGGCAGCACCCGTCTCCTTATATTCGGTCTTAAAGTCGCGAGCGCTCGAGCCGCCTACCACAGCCACCACCACATCGGCTCTGCGGGCAGCGCTGACCGCCTCAGGAATGTTGCTCTCGGTGGTGTCACGAATGGCACATCCTCGTACGTATTCCACCTGTGAGGCAGGTAACTTCGACCTTATGCCGTCGAGCACGGTCTTGATGGTCTCGTCGGGTTGTGGAGCGGTATAGTCGCCCAACTGGTTATATCGATTGTCTGCATTGGGACCTACTACTGCCACACGTATGTTCTTGCTCAGAGGCAACACCTTATTATCGTTCTTCAGCAGGGTGATGCTCTCACGTGCGGCTCTCAGGGCGAGGCTTATGGCGTCAGCGTTGTGCACTTCCTTGCGAGCCATTGCGGGGTCGACGTATGGATTGTCAAAGAGTCCCATCTCGAACTTCAGCCGGAGCACCTTGCGGACGGCATCATCGACAATGCCCTCGGCTATCTTTCCCTGACGAACGGCATCGATGAGCTCATAGAACGCCTTACCTCCGAGATCTACCTCCACACCAGCCTTTGCCGCCATCACACCAGCGTCCATCAGGGTTGGTGCCACATGGTGGGTCTCCCAGATGCCGTCGATGCTATACAGGTCGCTGACAACAAATCCCCGAAATCCCCACTGTTTCTTCAACACGTCGGTGAGCAGATAACGGTTGGAGGTACAAGGTGTGCCGTCCATAGAGTTATACGAGGTCATCACCGAGAGTGCACCCGCATCGGTCACTTTCTTAAATGGAGGGAGGAAGGTCTCAGTGAGGTCGCGCATACCCATGAATGTGGGATTGCCATTCTGTCCACCCTCGGTGGCTCCGTAGGCGAGGAAGTGTTTCAGTGTGGCTATGGTGCTATATGGCTTCGTCAGGTCGCCACCGCCCAGTCCTCTGACCATCGCTGCTCCCATCTCGGCAGTAAGCACAGGGTCTTCGCCCAACGTCTCCTCCACACGCGACCAGCGAGGGTCGCGAGCTATGTCGAGTATTGGTCCGTAGCTGATATGACCACCCTGCAGACGTATCTCCTTGCCGATGGTAGCGCCAATCTCCGTCATGAGGTCGGTATCGAAGGTGGCAGCCATTCCGATACCTGTAGGAAAGACGGTGGTACCGATAGCCATGTGACCGTGGGGAGCCTCCTCTGCGAGGAACACGGGTATGCCCAGCCGAGTCTTTTCGAGAGCATAGCGCTGGATGGCGTTGCCTGTGAGGGCTGCCAGCTCGGGAGTGAGTCCGTTGGCGAGTGTCTTGCGTGTCCACGGGTCAGCACGATAGGTGCCCCAGTACATGCCCACATGCTGGGTATCAACCTCCTTCTTGAACTTCTCCGAAACGGACACCTTGCCTCTTGTCCCCTGCTCCTTGCTCCTTGCCCCTATATCATAGCTGTCCCATCCGAGCAGGCACAAAGTCTGTCCCACCTTCTCCTCGAGAGTCATCCTACTGAGCAAGTCCTCTACACGTTGTTCCACAGGCAAGGCTTTGTTCTTATATGGTAATGTGTCTTTGGCATTGGTTGACAACGATAACGAGAACGCCAACGAGAATAATAATAGCAGGGTTTTGTTCATGGTTTTTATTTTATTGTTTATAGTTTACGGAGATTCAGCATCAAGTACGGAATGAGGTTTATGGTTTTTCTTTCTTATAAAACAACAAAACTCGCATTTTCACCTACAACATCAAACTATATATAACTATGCACTATGAACTATGAACTATGAACTATGAACTAATACCTGTCCTTCACTCTTCCCACTACCTTCACTTCCTGATACTCATCGCCCCCATTGAGTACGAGCGTGGCTGTCTTGCGGAATCCGCCTTGGTGGTCGGTGGGGTCATAGGTGACGATGACCGTTCCCGTCTTGCCTGGCATCACGGGCTGGCGTGTATAGCTCGAGGTGGTGCATCCGCAATGGCTCTTCACGGTGTCTATGACTACGGGGTCGGTACCCTTGTTGGTGAACGTGAAGCGGTGGCTCACGCGATGTTTGTCGCTTATGAGTCCGAAGTCGTGTATGGAGTCGTTGGGCATGAAGGTGGTGGAGCGCTTGGCGGTCTTGAAGGCTGCGGCGACATAGAGTGAGTCAGCAAGTGACATACGTTTCTTCACGCTCTCCCGTTCTTCCACGTCCTCACTACGCTTATTGCTTGCTCCGCCACATCCAGTCAGAAGCAGCAGCAGGGCGAGGAGTATATAATAATGTGTGTGTCGTATCATCGTCGTTTTCCTTCCGTTTTCTTATTTGACGGAGCAAAAGTAGAAAAAAAAGTGCAAAGTGCAAAAGTGCAAAAGTGTATTTTGGTGTAAAAAAGGCATCGGGAGCATGGACTCCTAAGCGTCCACACTCCCGAAAACTATTCACGTTGTCTAAAAAAGTTATGTTTTATTGCGCAAATACTCTGAGTTGGTCGAGATATACGTAGTAGTTGCTTCCACCGAAGTACATCCTGATATACCTTGCCGGTACGCCGCCATAGAGGGCATAGTACTGGTATGTGTTGTCCAACGGCAGGTTGGTCACGGTACCACAGTCGATCCAGTTGGTACCATCCGTACTGAGTTCCAGCTTGATGTTGTTAGCACAGTAGTACGAACCGTAGGAAGCATAGATGCAGTAGATCTGCAGACCGCTGACTTTGTATTCCTGCTTCAAGTCGATGGTGTAGGTGCGGTTGCGGCTCCATACGTTATTGTCTTGGTTGATTACATTACTGATGTTAGCACTACCCTGCGAAGCCGTTACAGTCCATGAAGCCATATCATCGGCACTGATTGGCGAACCTACCATGTCGGCAGAGGTAGCACGGTCGCGAGAGATTCTCTCGCTGGTCGTGATGACCATATAGTATTCGCCAGCATCCTCGATGCTCACTCCGTCCTCACGCTCTATGCTGATGCGGAAGGGTACGATATAGGTCTTGTTTGGCTCCAGCATAGTGAACTTATCCTCGGGGATATAAATCTCGATGTTTTCGTCCGAAACACTCTCACCAGCAGATGCCGTTACTATATTATTCTCGATGACGAGTACTCCGTCAGGCAGAGGAAGCTCTCCGTCCTCGAGCAGACTATTGCCCTGAGTGAGGGTTATCTCCACATCCTGTGTGAGAGTTCCCGCAAACTCGAATGGGCGGTCTATCTCCACGCTTCCGAAGTTGCCTACAGGTGTGAATGTGATGCCGAAGTTCTCTGTGTCCTCAGAGACAAAGTGCAAGTCGTCTACGATGATGTCATTCACTATGGCATAATAGGTATTACGGCTGGTGGAAGACTCGCCGTCGCCAGACACCTCATCGATGGTGAAGGCAGCAAAAGGTGTGCCCTCCATCTCTCTCAGAGTCTCTACCTTGTCATTCTTGACCATCACAAAGATCTCGTCCGTAGACTCCGAGTTGCCGCTCAGCACGGTAGCCTGAGCCATGCTGTAGTCAAAGAAATCTTCGGGGATGATGAAATAGTCATCCATACCGTTGTCGTCCAGGAACTTCTGGGCAGCCTCGGCGTTGGACTTCACGCTGACGGTAGTGTTCTTGCCTACAGGACGCTGGAAGAACACCTTCATGGGCTGTCCCACTCCACCGATAACTCCAGCAGGAGTGCTGTAGATGGGTTGAACATACGGATTGCTCAGTGCTGGAGCCTCGAAGAAGGCGAGATTGCCCTTGCTTCCCTTGATATCATAGCTGTCACTGTCACTACAACCAGTAAGCAGGGCTACCGAAGCAAGCAGTCCGAAACACAGATTGAATAGATTTCTTGGTTTCATAATAATGGTTTTAGGTAATTTTGTATTTTGTTTGTAAGTTATTTATCATATAGCGCCGATTAACTTTTGTAAAGTAGCCTTGACTACAGCCTTTCCTCTATGTCTAACAGCCCTTTGGCACGGCTTTTGTAACACTTTTCGCACGTATTATACGTTGGTTAGATTGTATAACATCTGATATAATAACAAGTTAAAACATAAAAACACCTATAATTTGTGTAAAAAAAATAAAGAATATTACAATATTATTTCTGTGTGCGCACCCAAAAATGATGTAAAAACTAAGATTTCAGCGTTTGTAAATGTTTATTCAATAGTCAGACGAGGTAAAGACATGCCCTTTTCTTCGTAAAGACGTGCCCTTTTGATCATAAAAACGTGCCCTTTTTGCAGTCTAAAGTGCCCTTTTTTGTTTTTCTTATTGCACTTCTGCACACTGCACTTTTTGCACTTTGAAAACACAAAACAAGGGGTGCGACCCGAAACGGTCGCACCCCTGCTTTGTTGAATGAATGTTATGATTTGTTGAGAGTTTATTCTCCTTCACTGTAAATATCGATACTATTGACAGCTGAGTACTCATATCCCCAGTCGCCCCAGTCTCTGTATTGCCAGTTATAGTTTTCTGTATCAAGGTCGAGCTCAACCTTCATGTAGCGTGCAGCCATTGGTCCGTAAAGAACATATGATGTCTGATCAGGATCCCACCAACTCTGACCTGGTATCCTGACAGGAGTATGTTCAGCCGTATTACCCAACTCCTTCCAAGTAGCATTATCCGTACTGATATATACGGTTGCACTATGCATCACATAGCTACTGATATTGAAACCTGTAACATTCAGCGTCTCGCCAAAGTCGAGGACGAACGATGCAGAACCCTTCTTCTCGGTGAATGCCCAATATCCATTTTGGAAGCCATTGAACTCGTCTGGGTTGAGGTTTTCAGCCTTGATACATGTAAAGCCAGACAAATCTACTCGCTCACCGATAATCTCTGTTGCGTCGTCATTGATTGTACCTTCCTTAGAGTCAACGAGCAAGAAGTATCTACCTGCATCCTCGAACACGGTACCATCCTCACGAGTGACAACAATTCTGTAAGGTGCTAAGTACTGAGCCAAGTCTAACTTGGCAAGTTTCTCATTTTCCGCAGAAATCTTGATTTGGTCCTCGGAAGTCGATGTTCCCTCTGCTACTGTCACACTCATATTCTCCTCGTTGAGAATATTCTCTGGCATGAGCTTAGCCTCTGCCCCGTATGTCTCGTTGTATTCATCAAGGAGCGAGTTGTCTCTGACAAGTTCGATTTTAGCGGTGTTATTCAGATTTCCACTAAAAGTATAAGGCATCTCCACACTAACCGAACCAACGACAGCCGAAGGAGTATGAACAACACTAAACTTCTGGACGTTGTTCTCGACAAAGCTCAACGCCTCATTCTTTATAAGAGCATAGTAGACACCACGATTAGATGATGGTTTGCCATCGCCAGTTATTTCCGCAATGGAGAATGCTGCGAAGTAGTTGGATACCTCTGTACTTGCCAGATTGTTGACCTTGTCTTCATTGAACTCTACAACAGCGCCATCCTCAGATTTCGTACTGTTGGCTGGCACTACTACTTCAGCCTTGGAATAATCGAAAAATTCGTCGGGGACAATAGTATAGTCCAAACCATTAGCAGCCAAATACTTCTGTGCGCTTTCGGGGTCTGCTGCCACTTTCACACGAGTGTCCTTGCTTACAGGTCTCTGGAAGAACACCTGCATAGCCTTACCCACTGTGCTTTCGGCACCTTCGGGCAGGATTGCTCCCGCAGGAGTTATTACCATCTCACTTGGATATACCGTGTTCATAGTCTGTGCCTCGAAGAATGCGAGGTTATTGCCATTACCAACGACGTCATAGCTATTATCGTCGTCGCTACAACTTGTGAGCAGAGCACCCGTCATGAGTACTCCACCAAACAACATGAATAGTTTGTTGAGTTTCATAAAGATTATTTTTTAGATTTGTTTATTTTAATAGTTGATCTTCCCGAAATCAAGATAGTTGATATGTTTGAAATCAAAAAATAGTTGATAGTTCCTGAATCAATTTGTATTGGTTTCTATATCAATAGTTGATGGTTTCTGAAAGTAAGGCACATGCGCCCTGTCTGTTCTGGCGCATGCACCTTGTCTATATATTAACGTCTTACCACGGGCACTTATTGTTCTCTCTCCACTGAATGTTACCGAAGATAGAAGCATTGTAGCCGTGACCAGTCTCGTCGAGTACGGTACCGTCGTCCTGCAGCTCGCCATTGAAGCGCCAGTAGGCAACAAGACCCTCAGAAGTTGGGTCTACGTAGCAGATACCGTCCTGCAACTCAGCCTGAGTACGAGCGACATTCCATACACGGCACTCGCTTACACAACCATTGAAGTAGCGTGCGTAGCCTGCCGAACGACCGATAGAGAAGCAGTCTTCCCAGTTCTTGCCGTTGTATGCCATAGAGAGGTTGATGGTACCACCCTTGGTCTCGACAGCCTGAATCTGCTCACCGTCGAGGTATACACGGAACCATGAGCCATCGTATACGGCAGCGAAGTGGAGCCACTGACCTGTTGGGAATGGATTCTCAGCCCATGCCTCATAGTGGTCCTTCTTGTCGGGGTGGAAAGCGTTACCGATAGAAGCCTTTGCGAGCTGGAGCTTGTCTACTGGATTACCTGCACCGTCGCCGAAGCGGAAGAGGAAGTTCTCCTCACATCCACAGAGAGAGCTGATACCATTGGCCTGACGTTCCTGTCCGTATGGGAAGCTGACAGGCATCACCTTCATCTCCAACGTCATAGCCTTGAGCTCCTTCACTGGACTTGGATGGTCCTCAGAGTCCATAAAGCCTTTAATATCAAATCCGCCAGTACGTGCGAGGTAGGCAGCCTTCACGTCGATAACCTTTGTCAGAGTGAGGAATACGGTCTTGGCGCTACCGAGAGCATTCATACCACCCTTCACCTCAGTAATAGTGATAGGCAGACAGTAGGAGACACCCTCCTGCAGCTGGTCGCCATCAGCTGTGACGAGCACCTGAGTAGACTGCGCCTTACCAGCGGGGATCGTCACCGTATTGTGGCTCAGAGTGTAGCTGCCTGCTGGTGGCAGCTCGCTGTTACGACCTGTCGAGGTGTTATATGTGCCAAGCTGGCTGGGGTCAACGGTAAGAGTCACCTCTATGTCGTCAGACACCTTGGTAGTAGACGACACCGTGAGAGCCATACTCGACTCGCCATCGACAGCAAATCTCACATTCGGAGAGCTCAGCGTACCAGTGATGAACAGAGCGTCACCATAATCAGGACCATCATTGCAAGAGGTGAGTCCCAGTACGAGAGCCATTGCGAAAAATATATACTTTTTCATTGTCTTATCAATTTTTCAATTTTTCAATTCTTCAATTACGCATTACGCATTAAGCATTACGCATTAATAAACCGCTGGGTTCTGTATCTGTATGCACTCACGGAAGCGGAAGTAAGGCTCGGGGTTGTTCTCATGAACATTGTAGTCACGATGGCCGAAGAAAGCTCCGAAGCCACCCTTACGACCAGTAGAAGGCTGGAAGCGTGCCTGTCGATACATTCCTTCGAGCTTGCCCTGCCAGTTGTCACCTACGTTCTCACAGAGAACCACCTTCTCCCAAGGCCATCCGCCATTGTTGGTGCCACCACCGTAAGCCTGATAGAAGTAGTAGTCGCAGATGTCAGAGAGCGAGCTTGGAGCCTGACCGTTAGAGTCTACGCACAAGAGCTTGTCGCAGATGTCATCGTCATACTCTATCTGGTCGCCATAGCGCTCCTTGATCAGGGCGAGGCGCTCCTCCTTGGTGATATTCTCATTAGGGCCCATATACTGAGACAGATGGTCCATGAAGTGACGGAAGTAGCTACCTGTGAGGAAGTCACCCTCTGGCTCAAAGTCGGCATCGAAGCCGTCGAGGTCGTTGAGGAATACCTGGTCGAGGAAGTACTCAGCATACATCTCGATAGCCCTGTCGATAGCTGCGTCACGCTCCTCACCAGCTGGCATAGCCTTAGCCTCGTTGTAAGCCTGTTTGAACTCGTTGTCGTCGGTCTCAGCGTCGATACGGGTGATGGCTACTACGAGCATCTTAGTACCCTTGGTCTTCTGGACGAAGCGGAGCTCTTCCCATATCTGCTTGTTCTCCTTAGCAGGAATACCGCCCCAGAGCGAGCAGATGTCAAGAGAGTCTGGCAGACCAGTGAAGCGAACTGCCATAGAGTTTTGTGCACCATACTGGGCAAACCACATGAAAGCGATAGAGTGGTCGCTGTTCTTATAGTTGCGCAGGTTCTCATAATACTGTGGGTCATAGGTCTTGGGGTGGATCACCGTCTTGTTCTCCACGTCGGTGTCGCACGAAACCATCAGACCTCCTACGGCTATCAGTCCTAAAATATATTTGAATGCTTTCATTTTCGATTATTATTTAATGTATAAAATTTGCACTTTAATTACGCATTAAGCATTACGCATTATCTCTTGACATCCCACCAGAGACGAGTGCCAGCGACGTCGCGTCCGCCAAGCAGACTTTCTGCCTCCTTGATATTGCTCGTGGTATTATTTGATCTCTCGGAGCTTGGGAACTTCAAGCGGCTGATAATCTCACCGTTGGCAACCTCACCGTTAGACTGATTGCTCTCTATAGCTACTATAGTAGGATAACCTGTACGACGAATCTCGCTCCAAGCCTCCTGTCCGTCTGGGAACAGGGCTATCCACTTCTGAATCATGATGCGTTCCATTTTTGTATTCTGTGATGCGCTTTCATCCCATGCCACGGTAAGCTGTGAGGTTGTCACATTGACTCTGCGGTTGTTTGATGGATTTTTCCAAGTGGTGGAAGGCAATTTCTCGTTGTCTGTTATATAGGTCTCAACATCGCTCGCACCTACGGCAGCAAACGACTGACGGATACCTTCCTCATAATACTGCTGTGCACTCTGTGAGCCCATGCCCCAACGCAGAGCAGCCTCGGCAAGGAGGAAGTAAGCCTCAGAAGACTCCATCCACTTCAGATTATCGTTCTCACTATAGTTGGCACTGGAGCTAACGTCCTGATAACTGCTCTTGTTACGATTTGTCATACCGTTACGAACTCCACGATATTCTCCATTATTGTTAGGAAGGAAAAACTTGGAGAGGCGTGGGTCGGCATATCCATTGAGGTAGCAGTCCATAGTAGCACTCATGCGCATATCGTTGAAGCTCTGGCAAGCCTCCCAGATTGGGTTCTTAAACACAAGGCTTGTAGTCTGTTGCAGATAGGCATTATCAGCTACGCTTGACAGCAGACCACGGGCATTGCCTATAGCAGCCTGAGCCTCCTGACGTGCCTTACTCTCATTGACATTGCTAATACGCATTGCAAGACGCAGGCGCAGGGTGTTGGCAAACTTTGTCCACATCGCAATATCGCCTTTATAAATTAGGTCATATTCCTCCAGTATACTGCCTTCACTTACAGACAAGATGTTAATTGCATCATCCAATTCCTTGAAGAACTGATTATACACCTCCTCTTGGGAATCGAAAGCAACTTGCAAACCAGTACCAAACTTGCTATAGATGATAGGGCCGTACATATCGGTGATGCGACTCATTCCGAACACCTTTACTATTGTAGCGATAGCCAGAGCGGGAGAGTTGCCTTCGCCAGCGTCCTCGTAACCAGTCTTGATAATGTTCCAAGGAGTCATAATATCTGTATAAGCATCATCCCAAGGGGCTTTGTTCCAGTCTGTATATAGACGATAGTTGTCGTTATCAGCGCCACCAGTATATGCCCATGTCATAATAGGTGCAAAATAGCTTGCGAACAGATCGCCCTGCAACATTTCGGTCTCTTGGTAACGTCCAGCAGATGAAATAGTAAAAATGCTACGTTCCATCTGAGCAAGGGAAGCACCTGCGAGCAGGTTGTCCCTGGTCATCATCTCGTTTGTTGCCTCGTGTGGGTTGACATTGTACTCATCATACTTGTCCGTGCATGAAGCAAGAGACAACGCTAACGTCAATGATAACGCTAACACCGAGGACACCTTCTTAAATATATTCTTTTTCATTTTCCTGTCAATTTTCAATTGTCTAATTATCAATTGTCAATTACTCCATTAGAAGTTAACTTTCACAGAGAAACCTAAGTTGCGGAGACTTGGCTGCATGAAGTAGTCGAGGCCATCGAAGAACACACTACCAGACGCAGCGGTCTGCTCAGGATCGAACGGAGCCTTGCAATAGAGCATCAGCAAGTTGCGTCCTGTGAAAGCGACATTGAGTCCCTTAATCCAAGGTACCCACTGAGAGATGGGCACATCGTAACCGAGAGAGAGTTCAGCAAGGCGCACGTTGGTCATACTGTATACATAGTTCTCACCAACACCAGCACCAACTACACTGTAGTATTTCTGTGCGGCGGGAACCATTGCGCCATTGATCATAACGCCACCAGCGTCACGAGCCTGGGCTGTAGTCTTGGATACACCGTAGTAGTCCATAAGGGCCTGTGTCATAGAAACACCGATACCACCTACGCGAGCCGTAACGAGGCAGCCAAGGGTGATTCCCTTCCAGCTAAAGCTGTTGCGCCATCCCATATTGTACTTAGGTAAGGTTGAACCTGCATATACAAATCCATCCTCCAGCGGACCAGCTGTCATGTCACGGCTAACAGTGTTCTCTACATAGTCAACAATTACATTTCCGTGGTAGTCGCGTGCAAGAGTAGTAACATATATATCACCCAATGTACCTCCCTGCACGAGTCTTCTTGTAGCACTACCAATGCTAATCAGGTCGAGATGATCCTGCTCTATTGGGTAGCCGTTGGCCAGAGTTCTGGCATCAAGAAGCTTCTTAATCTTGTTACGGTTCAGGGTGTATGTGAAGGTAGAAGACCAGTCAACTGGTCCGAGTGGCTGATTGAGGGTGAGACTAAGCTCGATACCCTTGTTGTCAACCTGTCCACCGTTGATATAGATGGAGCTATATCCTGCGGATGGAGCAAGGGCCGGGTTGAAGAGCTGGTTGTATGTAGATGTCTTATAGAGGCTGACATTCAAGTTGACCTTGTCGTTCCAGAGGTTTGCCTGAAGACCAAGCTCCCATCCCTTGGTGCGCTCTGGCTTGATGTCGCTGTTTGGATAGGTAGTCAGAGTAGTTGGGATTCCCTTTACGTATGGGTGAGTCTGGTAAGCAACAAAGCGTGGTGCAGCATTACCTACCTCAGAGTAAGACCCACGAATCTTGAGGAAAGATAGGACTTCGTTCTTCAGACCAGGGATCAACTCGGTAAGGATGGCACTAACACCGACTGAAGGATAGTAGAGTGACTTCTTGTCTGTACCTGCAAGTGCAGATGCCCAGTCAATACGGCTGGTAAGGTCGAGATAGAGAGCACTACGCCATCCAACTTGTGCAGTAGCGAAGATTGCCTGAACCTGCTCGTGATAACCAGCCTGCGAAGCTTCCATTGTGCTAATCTTGGCCTGCTGCATTGTGAAGTGGTTTGGCACAGAGTTGAGGTCAGCAATATTGCTATTGTAGTCATAGCGTACATCCTTGATGCTTGCACCAATGTTACCGTTCAGGGAGAAATCGCCGAAATACTTGTCGTAGTTCAACATCAAGTCGCCATAGATCTGACGAGTGTCCTCGTGAGCGAGACCGTACTTACCCTTAGGGCCTGCAAAGATAGCATCTGTAGAAGCGCTATACTTTGTCTCATACTTAGCTGTGGTATAGTCCAACTTAGCACGACCGCTAACAGAGAGCCCCTTCATAATCTCGTATGTAGCGCCAGCGCTGAACATGTAACGGTTCTTGTGATTGACGAACATGTCGCGATTGATCTCCCAGTATGGGTTCTGCATCGCGATACCTTGGTTGCCCCATGGCCAGTACTGAGTCTTGAAGTTACGTTTCTCGTTATACATTTCATATAGTTTGTATGTATCGAGGCTGTAGCTTGGCGACATCAGGTATACGGGTACGATTGGGTTCATATACTGTCCCTGAGCAATCATGTTCTGCTCGCGTACGTTCATATACATTGCTGCGAGGTCGAGGGTCAACTTGTCGTTGAGCATGCTGCTGGTGTTACGGATAGCGAAGTTGTAACGGTCGAGCTTGTTGTTGTCAACGATACCCTCGGCATTGGTAGAAGCAAGTGAAAGGAAGGTCTGGTTCTTCTCGTTACCTGTAGAAAGTGTTACGGCATTGCTTACGTTATAGCCCGTCTGAAAGAAGTCCTCGGGGTCATAGCTGCTCGCCTTGCCCATCTTAGCACCCCAGCTACGGAACTCTCCGTTGGCTGCACCATACGTATTCTGGAACTCTGGCATTACGAATGGAGAAAAGAAAGAGGTGTTGTTGGTATATGACAGAGAGGTGCGACCCTTTTGTCCGCGCTTTGTCTTAATCATGATAACACCATTTTGTGCCTCGCTACCATAGAGGGCAGAAGCTGCTGCACCAGAGAGTACTGACATGCTCTCGATATCCTCGGGGTTGATCATGGCTGCACCGTCACCCGACTGACCCATACCAGTCATATAGTCGCTTGGCTGAGTTCCCTCAAGCGAAGGCATTGGAATACCATCGACAACATAGAGGGCGTTATTGCTCTTAGAGAGCGACTTAGCACCACGCATAACGACCTGAACTCCACCGCCGATACCTGATGAAGAAACACTTATCTGCACACCGGCAACCTTACCAGCGAGGGCGTTCATGAAGTTGGCATCCTTGACACCAGTGATCTCGTCAGAGTTGACCTGCTGCACATTATATGACAGAGCCTTGGCTTCCTTACGGATACCAAGGGCGGTAACGACAACCTCATTAAGTGCCTTTGCGTCGGACACCATCGAGATGTCAACAGGAGCATTACCACGAACAGCCACCTCCTTAGTCTTATAGCCGAGGTAAGACACTGACACTACTGGGTTTGGCTCGCTGGTATAAACGGTATAGTTACCATCGATATCGGTGATAGCCTTGTCGTTAGTACCTTTCACCTCTACGACAGCACCGATCATCGGGTCACCGTTCTCGTCAAGGATGGTACCCTTGATGGCTTTCTTTGGCTCACCCTGCTGGGCTGTTGTTGCTGGAGCGGCCTTGACACTTTTCTTGACACCTTTCTTCAGATAGACGACATTGTCCTCTATCGTATAGGTGATGTCGTGGTTCTTCAGCACCGAGTTGAGTGCGTTCTGAACAGAAGCATTCTTTACAGAGACTACAGCAACCTTTGTCGCAGCAATCTCATCATCATAGAAGAACTTGTACTTGGTCTGTTTCTGTATCTGGTTGATAACAGCACCCAACGTGGTATTACCCTTGTTGAGAGTCACCTGCGCACCAACCCACTGAAACGGAGCAAAGACAAACAGAGAGATAAGCAGCATCTTTACGACACGCGTACTCCCGAGAATCGAGAATGTTTTTCTTTTTCCCATGGTTTGAATTGGTTAGTAATTAATAAATTTCCACATATTAAACAATCTTTTTATAAAAAACACCTATGGAAAAGGTAAAAAAAGGCAAAAAAAAAAGATGAGTCCGCTCCTGCGAACCCATCATAACTAACATATTGTAACTTATGAACGAATTGTATATCCGTCTATGGAAGGATTGTCAATGTATTTCCCTTTACGGTATATCTCATTGGGATGGAGTTTTGCAGCAAACGCATTACCGACGCAACGTCATCCTTGCGACTGATCACACCAGAATAAGTCTTCATCGTATCAACTCCATTGGCATACACCACCTTTACGTTGTAAATCTGCTTCAGCGCATCACCAATCTCCCTGAGATTAGCATTCTCGAAAGGTATAAGGTCGTCACGCCAAACAGCTGCAAGGGTGGCATTGATGGGATTGACAACCAGCTTACCCGATTTCGTGTCGAGACTGGCTTTCTGACCTGGCGAGAGGATGACCGACTCTTCGGTTTCGGGAATGCTGACATTCACTGAGCCTTCCACAAGTGCCACCTCGTCGTTATGTCTCTTTTTGAGCGACTTGAAGTTGAATTTCGTTCCAAGAACCTTGACATTGACGTCATCGCCCTCGACAACGAACGGATGCTCGGCATCCTTGGCTACCTCAAAGTAAGCCTCACCATCGAGCCCAACCTTGCGTTGG
Organism: uncultured Prevotella sp.; assembly: GCA_900316295.1. Lineage (GTDB taxonomy): Bacteria > Bacteroidota > Bacteroidia > Bacteroidales > Bacteroidaceae > Prevotella. The sequence goes on along the minus strand of ONCJ01000007.1, from coordinate 48,695 downwards.
TCGCCATCAAAAGCTTCTGGGTAGCGCAGCGACGCTCCGTCGTGCAGCCACACCTTTGTACCGTCGGCAAGCATCATTTCCTGAGTGCCACCTATCGCCTTGGCGATAATGGTCTCCACGGGCTTCTTGTCTACACCTATTTTATATATATAGGCACCACCTATCAGCACTCCTATCAAGAGTACAGCGGCATATTTCAGCACTGACCGTATCACCCTGAGCGTACCTATTCGCTCTGTGGCAGGCTCAGCCTCGCTATCCTCACCTACTATCCTACCCAACGCCGCATCGACTCTCTCAGCCGGCACAGCATCAGCCAACAACATGTTGTGAACCTCCTCCATCTCGAAGAAACGACGAGCGTTTTCCTCGGACTCAGAAATCCATGCCCCTACGAGAGCCATTTCCTCTTCCGTAGCATGTCCTTGGAGATAATTTATTATGGTTTTTTCATTCATAAAGCAATCTTTTTGTCGATTTATTGTTCACCTGAAAACATATATATAACAATCTTATAACATTTTACACTTACTAAGAGAATACTATTTTTCCACGCAAACGTTATCATCAGATTGCTTTACGCACCTGAGCCAATCGCTCTCGCAGGCTCTTCAGAGCTTTATACATATGGGCTTCTACCGTTTTTACAGAAATGCCCAACTGAGTGGCTATCTCGCTGTTTTTCATTCCGTCGATATAGCTCATTTTGAACACCTCGCGACACTTGTCGGGCAGTTCGTCGATAGCTAATTCTATCTGTCCCCGCAACTCCAAGTTCTCTAAGTTCTGATGAGGATGGGATGTATTAAAATAATGTTGGCGCTGCTCCTGGATTCCTTCTACAAGCGACAGGTAATGGGCTGTGACATTACGATGCTTCAGGACATTGAGTGCTCGGGTGTAAACCGATTTGTAAAGGAAAGCCTGTATCTTGTCGCCCATTTCCGTCTCGTTGCGACGGCGCCACAACTCCGCAAAGACATCTTCCACGACATCCTCGGCTTCTTCCTCACCGACAATACCAATAGCATAGACCAGCAACTGTGGATACAGCTTCTGGAAGATTATTTTGAAACGCACCGTGGCATTAGTTTCTACGGATAACATTCAACTTTTTCCTTATTCTTTGCGTTTTTTCAGCAAGTATACACTTAAATTCAATGCGAAGGTAGTAGTTTTATTCTAAGTCGGCAAAATCTTTACATACTTTAACCCTCATTATTCATATCTACAATCTCTCAATTCTGCAATTCTTCTTACCTTTGCACCCACTGTAAACTGTAAATTGCAAAACATGAATCAAGAGATAGAGCCCATTGCGGTGTTCAAGTCGCCATTTACCAGCAAGTTTGGTATTCCACGCCAGAGCGGACTGACAAAAACTCTGCACGGACGTGTCGTCTTCATGCCCGAATACAAGCACAAGGAGGCGATACGGGGCATCGACGGTTTCGACTATCTCTGGCTTATATGGGGATTTAACAAAAACCACTCCCACTCTCTCACCGTGCGTCCGCCACGACTTGGTGGCAACGAACGTATAGGGGTGTTTGCTTCACGCTCGCCCTTCCGTCCCAATGGTCTGGGACTGTCGTCGGTAAGGCTGGTTGGGATAGACAAGGGAGAGCTGATTGTGGCTGGTGCCGACCTTATGGACGGTACTCCTATCTACGATATCAAACCATACATCGCATATACAGACAGCCATCCTGATGCTCGTGGCGGCTTCACCGACTCACGGGAATGGCAGCGACTGGAGGTAGTGATGAACGACTGCGACTTCCCCGCCCTCTCACCAGAAGAGCTGTTGGCTCTGCGTGAGTCACTGGCTCTCGATCCACGGCCTCACTACCACGACGACCCTAAACGCATCTACGGTATGCCCTTCTGTGGCATTGATGTAAAATTCCGAGTAGAGGGAAATGTGCTGACGGTATTGTCGGAAGCTCCGCTTCCTTCGAGGTGAGAAGTTAGAGGCAAGAGATGAAAGGGTGTGAAACATCCGAATTTATAAATAAAAATATGAAAACAGAAATCAACCTACCAGAAAATGCCTTCCGCGAGTTGAAGGAAGGCGAAGAGTACAAACCCGTGATGAACCCACGCGACGGCTATCCTGAAGTGACGGCATGGTCAGTAATATGGGGCGTGCTGATGGCAATACTCTTTTCTGCTGCCGCTGCCTACCTTGGTCTGAAGGTAGGGCAAGTGTTCGAAGCTGCCATCCCCATCGCCATCATTGCCGTGGGAGTGTCGGCAGCAGCTAAGCGCAACAAGGCACTGGGCGAGAATGTCATCATACAGAGTATAGGAGCATGCTCGGGTGCGGTAGTGGCTGGAGCCATCTTCACACTACCGGCTATCTACATACTCGAGTCGAAACTGCACGATCCTGCCCTCTCGGCTTCGTTCCTACAGATATTCGTGGCATCGGCATTGGGCGGCATTCTCGGCATTCTCTTCCTCATCCCTTTTCGCAAATACTTTGTCAAGGACATGCACGGCAAGTATCCTTTCCCTGAAGCCACTGCAACCACACAGGTGCTAGTCAGCGGTGAGAAGGGAGGCAGTCAGGCAAAGCCATTGCTCATCGCCGGATTGGTGGGCGGACTCTACGACTTCATCGTTGCCTCGTTAGGATGGTGGAACAGTGAGTTTACCTCACGTGTGACAGGCTTTGGCGAGACCATTGCGGAGAAGACCAAGCTGGTGTTCAAGATCGACACAGGTGCAGCCATCGTCGGACTGGGCTATATTGTCGGGCTGAAGTATGCCTTTATCATCTGTCTCGGTTCGTTTGCCGTGTGGTGGTTCATCGTACCGGGAATGTCTCTCCTATTCCACGACACCGTACTCAATGTGGGTGGGTCAACCGCCACCATGACCGTAGGACAGATGTCGCCCGAGGAGATTTTCTCCACCTATGCACGTAGCATCGGCATCGGAGGTATCGCCATGGCTGGCATCATCGGCATCATCAAATCATGGGGGGTAATCAAGAGTGCCGTGGGATTGGCTGCCAAAGAAATAAAGGGAGCTGAGAAATCCAATAATACAGAGGTGTCTAAGAATTCGGAAGCCACCGTTTCCGCCGACCTTCCATACAAGTTCATCGGCATAGCTTCCATCCTTGCCGTCATCGCCACCTTCGTGTTCCTATGGCTCGGGGTGATGAACAACCTGCTCTTTGCCATTGTAGCCATACTCCTTGTAACTATCATAGCCTTCCTCTTCACCACCGTAGCAGCCAATGCCATTGCCATTGTGGGCTCCAACCCTGTATCAGGCATGACACTGATGACTCTCATCCTTGCCTCAGTGGTCATGGCAGCCATCGGTATGAGTGGTTCAGGTGGCATGCTGGCAGCCCTTATCATGGGTAGTGTGGTATGTACGGCACTATCTGTTGCCGGTTCGTTCATCACGGACCTGAAGATAGGCTACTGGCTGGGCACGACCCCGAGGAAACAAGAGTCATGGAAATTTCTCGGCACGCTGGTATCAGCAGCCACTGTGGGCGGAGTGATGATGCTACTCAATGACACCTATGGTTTCGACCCCAGTCGTGAAGGACACCTCGTGGCACCACAGGCCAACGCCATGGCTGCCGTTATCGAGCCGATGATGAACGGAGCCGGAGCACCATGGGCTCTCTATGGCATCGGAGCACTCATCGCTGTCGTCCTCGACCGCTGCAAGATTCCCGCCCTTGCCTTTGCCTTGGGTATGTTCATCCCTCTGCAGCTCAATGTGCCACTGCTTGTCGGTGGAGCAATCAACTGGTTCGTCACATCACGCAGCAAGGATGAGCAGCGTAACAAGGAGCGTGGTGAACGAGGCACCCTTATTGCCAGCGGATTCATTGCTGGAGGAGCACTCATGGGAGTGGTCAGCGCACTACTGAAGTTCGGTGGTGTGGACCTCATCAACACAGTTTGGTTGGAGAACCCGATGTCACAGGTATGCTCACTCATCGCTTACATACTGCTCATCGCATATTTTATTCAGGCAACTAAAAAGAAAGCATAGGTTACTAAACTCAAATTTCTGAAGTTGCTAAATTGGCAGAGCTAAGAAGTTGAGCGAACACAAAACTTGAACTACAAGAACAAGAGTCAAGACTAATCTTTTGACTCTTGTTTTTTTGTATACTTCCAAATTTCCACGGAGTTAATGATGTTCTGCCAAAGGATGTAGCAGCCGGGGCCTACGGAGGAAAGAGGATTAAGATAGGCATGAGCTACCCAGATAGCAAAGGCGGTATTCTTCTGTCCGAGTCCCTGACCAGCTTCAACCCTGTGGCCAAAGAGGCGACCAATATGCCTGCCGACAGCAAACTGTACTATGCAGACCACCAGACTGGCAAAGGCAATGAGCAGCAGGAACAGGACAGAGCTGTCGGAGTGGCAGATGTTCTTGACGGTGGTACCCGTGACAATCATCAGCGAACACGCCCACATGTAATAGCCAAGATCACGAATACTCACAATCTGACGATGAAGCCTGTGCATATAGTGCTTCACGATATATGCCAGCAACATGGGCACCAACAACACGGTACACACGCCAGAGGATATCTTCATGAATGCTGCCGCAAAGGTAACCTGTGCCGATTTCTCCAGAACAGGGAAGCATACGGGAATGAGCATGGCAGTAATAAAATTGGACAGGAAGGTATAGGTCGTCATCTGCTCCAGCGACCCACCGAGTTTCTGTGTGACAACAGCAGCGGCAGCGGCTGTCGGACATATAACAATCGTAAGTAGGGCTTCTGCCAGTATCAGGTTGTCACCCTGGAAGCCAAAAAGCAATGCGACAACCATCATCACACCAACAAACAATACCTGGACTGCTCCCAGCCACCAGTGCCATATAACGGGGCGTAATTTCCGAAAATCAATCTTGCAGAAAGTCACGAAAAGTATGAGGAACATAAAGAGTGGGAGGATGGTGTCAAAGACAGGCGCAAAAAAATCTGCTGCATCCTCCAACTGAGGAGTATATGCAAAAAGGAGATAGGCTAGCGTACCTATCCCCATTGCTATTGGAAGAGTCCAGTTCTTTATAAAACGTAGGACGTTTTTCACTATTACAAATTATCCTTCTCTATGTCCTTGAAATACTTGTATGTAGCCACTTTCAGCTCGTCAGTAGCAGGCTCGTCAGCTACGATGATGCCATGCTGGTGGGTCTGCAGGGCAGAGATGGTCCACTCATGAGTGACGGCACCTTCTACAGCAGCCTTCAAAGCACGTGCCTTATGGTGTCCGTTGACAAGGATCATAACCTCCTTGGCATCCATCACGGTACCAACACCAACGGTGAGGGCGAGCTTTGGCACCTTGTTGACATCGTTGTCGAAGAAACGGCTGTTGGCAATGATAGTGTCAGTGGTAAGGGTCTTCACACGTGTACGGCTGCTGAGCGAAGAGTAAGGCTCATTGAAGGCGATGTGTCCATCAGGACCGATACCACCAATGAAGAGGTCGATACCACCAGCCTCACAAATCATCTCCTCGTAGTGAGCACACTCTGCATCAAGATCCTTAGCATTACCGTTGAGGATATGAATATTCTCCTTAGGACAGTCGATATGGTCGAAGAGGTTGCGAGCCATGAAAGAGTGGTAGCTCTCTGGATGATCTTCTGGCAGACCGACATACTCGTCCATATTGAAAGTAAGGACGTTCTGGAATGACACCCTACCCTCCTTGTTAGCTTTCACCAGTTCTGCATACATTCCTTCGGGCGAAGAGCCTGTAGGCAGTCCAAGCACAAACTTGCGATCAGCCGTTGGCTTGAAGGCATTGATTTTCTCAATCACATGATTAGCTGCCCATTTTGACAACTGCTCATAATTCGGTTCAATTATTAGTCTCATATATATTGGGTTTAAATTTTTCCGATGCAAAAGTACATAAAAGTAGAAAAAACAAAGACATTTTGGTAAAAAAAGTTTCGCATGTTGCCCATCCTCACTTCTTAGAGGTGAGAAGCGAGAAGTGAGAGGTGAGAAAATGAAAGAAGGCCCCGATATCACATCGAAGCCCAATTTCCTCTTGTTTTTGAATGTTTCAGCAGTTTGAGTTTCTTATGTAGTTAATACCTTTGAAAATCGAATGCAAACACAATTTTTTTGCTTTATATTTTCGGGTAAATACGAAAAAACTCATCAACTTTTTTGTTTTGCGGTGCAAAGGTAACTAAAAGTTGACATAAATCAAGTTTTAATCAAAAAAAATTGCAAACTTTTACGCAATCGTTTGCAGTTTCAACCCGCAACAAACATATTTGCAATCGGCTTTTTGCGGCAACATAATTCGCATCTGTCTGTTTTGCAACACTATACATTTTTCTTTTCATATTATGAAGAAATTATTCCTACCAAAAACACATATTATAAAAAATATGTGTATATTTGCACAGCTAAATAGTGGAAGATATGTTTCCATAGAGACGAGGGGTGAGAAGTGAGGAATAAGAGGTAAGATATGGAACATAGGAAACTAAAGAAATAAGACAAACATAACGACTGACGTAGATGAAGGAATTTGTGATTTCCGAAGCCAAAGCTGAGACCGCAATACTGGTGGGACTGATCACCAAAGAACAGGACGAGGCTAAGACAAAGGAATATCTGGACGAGCTGGAGTTTCTGGCTGACACGGCTGGAGCGGTTACCATAAAACGCTTCACACAACGTGTGGGCGGACCAAGTAGCATCACATACGTAGGCAAAGGCAAACTCGAGGAGATAAGCCGATATATCAAACAAAAGGAAGACGAGGAAGACCCCGTGGGTATGGTAATCTTCGACGACGAGCTCTCAGCTAAGCAGCTGCGTAACATCGAGGGCGCCCTGAAGGTGAAGATACTCGACCGCACATCGCTCATACTCGACATCTTCGCCATGAGAGCACAGACCGCCAACGCCAAGGCACAGGTAGAACTGGCACAACATCGCTACATGCTGCCTCGACTGCAACGATTGTGGACCCACTTGGAACGACAAGGTGGCGGATCAGGTTCGGGTGGAGGCAAGGGAAGCGTGGGACTGCGCGGTCCTGGAGAGACACAGCTGGAGATGGACCGACGCATCATCCTGCAACGCATCACCCTGCTGAAACAACGACTGGCAGAAATCGACAAGCAGAAGACCACGCAAAGGAAAAACCGCGGACGACTGATACGTGTGGCCCTCGTTGGATATACCAATGTGGGCAAGTCGACTATCATGAACATGATGGCTAAGAGTGAAGTCTTTGCCGAGAACAAACTCTTCGCCACACTCGACACCACAGTTAGAAAGGTCACCATAGAAAACCTGCCCTTCCTGCTCGCTGACACTGTAGGATTTATACGTAAGCTACCCACTGACCTCGTGGAGTCGTTCAAGTCAACACTCGATGAGGTGCGTGAGGCCGATCTGCTACTACACGTAGTGGACATCTCTCACCCCGACTTCGAAGAACAGATAGAAGTAGTAGAGAAGACCCTCGCCGACTTGGGATGTGCCGAAAAGCCATCGATGATTGTCTTCAACAAGATAGACAACTACACCTGGATAGAGAAAGAGCCCGACGACCTGACCGAACCAACTAAGGAAAATATCTCGCTCGACGAGTTGAAACGTACATGGATGGCAAAACTGGGCGACGACTGCATCTTCATCTCTGCCAGAGAGAAAGAGAATATCGACGAGTTCCGCAACACACTATACCTGAAGGTAAGGGAACTTCACGTACAGAAATATCCATACAACGACTTCCCGTATCCCGTCGAGGAGGCATAACATTTGAAACAAACAAAAATACAAGTATAATGGACACTTATAGACAACTAACTCAAGATGAGATTATAGAACTGAAACAAAACAGTTGCTGGGCTGAAGACTGGAACAACGTAAGGGTGAAAGAGGGATTCATGCCCAACTTCTTCCATCGTGTGATGTTCTATGGCGAGATAAGGCTCGGACAATTTGACAAGCAGGTAGAAGTGAGCACAGGATTTGTCAAGCATGCAGGCATCAACGATGCCACCCTGCGCAATGTAGCGATAGGCGACAACTGCCTGATAGAGAAGGTGGGCAACTACATCAACAACTACACCATAGGCAACGACTGCTATATATCTAATATATGTACGCTGGAAACTACCGAGGGAGCGACCTACGGACAAGGCCACATGGTAAGCGTACTCAACGAGATGGGCGATGGCAACGTGATACTCTTCAACGAGCTGAACAGTCAGATAGCTGCCTTCATGGTGAAACACTTCAACGACAAACAGCTCAAAGACGCCATACACCGCATGGTGAGTGAAGACATCAGGCTCGACAATCCAGAACGTGGCATCATAGGCAACAACGTGAAAATTGTCAATACCAAGGAGATTACCAATACGGTCATTAAGGATGACTGCGAGATTAGCGGTGCATCACGATTGAGCGACTGCACCATCATGAGCTCGGGCGATGCCAGCGTGTACATTGGCACTGGTGTCATCTGCGAAAACTCCATCATCTCTAACGGTTGTTCGATAACCAACTCTGTGAAGATGCAAGACTGCTTCGTAGGTGAAGCGTGCCAAATCACCAACGGATTTACTGCCGAAGCGAGCCTTTTCTTTGCCAACTCATACATGGCAAATGGTGAGGCATGCGCAGCCTTCTGCGGTCCCTTCTCTGCCAGCCATCACAAGTCGAGCCTGCTCATCGGTGGCGAGTTCTCGTTCTACAACGCCGGCTCGAACACCAATTTCTCAAACCATGCCTACAAAATGGGGCCGATGCACTATGGTACCCTGGAGCGAGGCACCAAGACTGCCAGCGGAGCCTATGTGCTGATGCCTGCCACCATCGGCGCCTTCAGTGTCTGTTTTGGCAAGCTGATGCACCATCCCGACACACGTTGCCTGCCATTTGCCTACCTCATGGCTTACGGCGACACGATGTATCTCGTACCAGGTAGAAACATCACCACCGTAGGACTCTATCGTGACATCAAGAAATGGCCGAAACGTGACAAGAGAGCCAAGGGCAGCCGCAAGAGTATCATCAACTTCGACTGGCTCTCACCATTCACCGTAGGAGAGATTGTTCAGGGAAAGAAGATTCTCGAAGCGCTGAGACAAGCAAGCGGCGACAACGTGTCGACATACAACTACCACGAATACGTCATCAATGCATCGTCACTACGTAAGGGCATCAAATACTACGACATAGCTCTGCGCATATATATGGGTGCCGTACTGAAACGTGCCATCAAGGGCGGATGGCTAGGCAAGCCTGAGTCAAATGTAGGACTGGGCAAATGGAACGACCTTTCGGGTCTGCTGCTGCCAGAGTCGGAGGAGCTACGTATGATAGAGGATATCAAGGATGGTACGCTGGAAACGATACAAGACGTAAACAACCGATTCCGCGAGATACACGACCACTTCCGCGAATACCAATGGGTATGGTCGTACAACATGATTCTTGACTACTATGGTCTGAGCGAGATTACCGATGCCGACATCGAGCTGATCCATCAGGACTACATCAAGGCGCGTCGCGCATGGATTGCCGAGATACGCAAGGATGCCGAGAAGGAATACGCTATGGGGGATGTCGACACCGAGGTGTTTGACGACTTCATCTCCAAACTTGATCACGAGATAGACTACGAGGATTAAAAGAGAATACAAATTACTCAAATTTTACGAATTTATGAAACGATTACTATTGATTCTACCCCTTTGCCTTTTCACACTCCTACCTCTGAGTGCACAGCACTATGAGACGGTGGAGGACGACCCCATGCAGACACGTATCTACACGCTGGATAACGGTCTGAAAGTCTACCTGTCAGTCAACAAGGAGAAGCCACGTATTCAGACTTTCATTGCTGTTCGTACAGGTAGCAAGAACGATCCTGCAGAAACCACGGGTCTGGCTCACTATCTGGAGCACCTGATGTTCAAGGGTACAGATAAATTTGGCACCAACAATCCTGCTGCCGAGGCACCATTGCTCGACGAAATACAGGCACGATATGAACAGTATCGCCTCATCACCGACACTGAACAACGCAAGCAGAAGTATCATGAGATTGACAGCATCAGCCAGATCGCTGCCCAGTACTTCATACCTAACGAGTATGACAAACTGATGGCTACCATCGGAGCTGAGGGCACTAACGCATATACTTCGAATGACGTCACATGCTATACTGAGGACATACCAAGCAATGAGATAGAAAACTGGGCTAAAATACAATCCGACCGCTTCCAGAACATGGTGATTCGCGGCTTCCATACTGAGCTGGAGGCTGTATACGAGGAATACAACATCGGTATAGCACAAGACTTCCGCAAGCTGTACCAGTCGCTCATGGCAAAGCTCTTCCCTACTCACCCATATGGTACGCAGACCACCATCGGTACACAAAACCACCTAAAAAATCCCAGCATCACCAACATAAAAAACTACTTCAATAAGTGGTATGTGCCCAACAACTGTGCCATATGTATGAGTGGCGACATGGATATGGACAAGACCATCGCCATCATCAACAAGTATTTCGGCAGTTGGAAGCCTGGCAAGGATGTCAGCCAGCCCGTATTCCCTGCCCTACTCACATTCACCACGCCACAGGACACCACCGTCATCGGGCAGGAGGCTGAGACACTATGGATGGGATGGCGAGCAGAGAAAGCCAGCTCTCTACAGAATGACACCCTCGATATCGTTGGTGACATGCTGAGCAATGGTAAGGCGGGACTCCTCGACCTGAACCTCAACCAGACCATGAAGGTACAGGAGTCGTGGGCAGGAAGCAGCACCATGCAAGACTATACCATGTTCATAATGGCAGGAACACCAAAAGAAGGACAGACTCTCGACGATGTGCGCCAACTGCTGTTGGGCGAAATCGACAACATCAAGAAGGGCAACTTCTCCGATGACCTGCTGCCAAGCATCATCAACAACAAGAAACTCAATTATTACAAATCGCTCGACAACAACGAGCAACGAGCTGACAGATATGTCGACGCATTCATCAATGGTATAGAATGGAAGGATGCCGTACGGACTATCGACCGTCAGGCTAAGCTCACTAAGAAAGACGTGATGGATTTTGCCACTCGCTTCTTCAACGATGGCTATGCCATTGTGTACAAGCGTCAAGGCATTGACTCCACATTGGCAAAAATAGACAAGCCAGCCATCACACCGATACCTACCAACCGTGACCAGGTGAGCCAGTTTGTCAAGGACATACAGAATGCTGAGGTGGAGCCTATACAACCCGTATTCCTCGACTTCAAGAAAGACCTGACGCTCACCACCACCAAGAAGAAGCTGCCTGTGATATACAAGAAGAACACCACCGACGGACTCTTCGACCTCGCCTTCCGATATGAATTCGGTCACGAGGATGACAACCGTTACGACGTGGCAGCAAGCTATATCGACTATCTTGGAACCGACAAGCTCAACGCAGCTCAACTGAAACAGGAGTTTTACAAGCTGGCATGTAACCACAATATCATTATTGGTTCCAATGCCATCACCTTCCGACTGAGCGGACTAAGTGAGAACATGCCTGCAGCGCTCGCACTATGGGAGGATCTGATACATAATGCCAAGGTTGACAAGGAGGCATACGACCAGTATGTAGAGCTGACCATGAAGGCACGTCAGGATGCAAAGCAGGAACAACAGTCGTGTTTCACATACCTATATAATTATGGTGTATACGGCAAGCACAACTCCAGTCGTGACGACATGACTGAGCAACAGCTACGCTCTGCCAATCCACAGGCACTGTTAGATTTGCTGAAGAACATCTCCAACTATGAGCATACAATATTATATTATGGTCCGCTCAGCGAGAAGCAACTCTCTGAGGTGGTGACAAAATACCATAAGACGCCTAAGAAGCTCGCCGCAGTACCAGAAGGCACACCATATACCGAGCAAGAAACGCCAAACAATGAAATCCTGATTGCGCCATACGACGCTAAGAACATATATATGCGAATGTATCACAATGAGGGCAAGCCATTCAACGCTGACGAGGCTCCAACAATAGCATTGTTCAACGAGTATTTTGGCACAGGCATGAATGGCATAGTGTTCCAAGAACTGCGCGAGGCTCGTGGACTGGCATACAACGCATACGCTGTATACTACCGTCCAAGGCTGAAGGATCGTCCCGAGACACACATGACACACATCATTACTCAGAACGATAAGATGATGGACTGTGTTCGTCAGTTCCACATTATCCTCGACACTATTCCGCAGAGCGAGGCAGCCTTCAAGATTGCCAAAGAGTCGGCATTGAAGTCGCTTGCCAGCCAACGCACAACAAAGTACGGTGTACTGAACGCCTACATCGCAGCCAAGCAACTGGGCATCGACTACGACATGAACGAGCGGATATATAATGGCATTCCGTCCCTTACGCTGCAAGACATTGTCAAGTTTGAACAAGACAATATGGCAAACAAGCCATATCGCTATATGATTCTCGGTGACGAGAAGGAGCTCGACATCCAGTCGCTGGAGAAGATAGCTCCAATAAAGAGAGTTTCATTAGAAGAGATTTTTGGATACTGATTTTACAAAAAATAAAAACATTATGGCAAACATAGTAGATTTCAAGTACGCACCAATGTTCCAGCTCGGTGAGGACAAGACCGAGTATCGTCTTCTTACGAAAGAAGGCGTGACAACATCCGAGTTTGAGGGCAAAGAGATTGTAAAAGTAAGCAAGGAGGCTCTGACACTTCTCGCTCAGCAAGCCTTCCACGATGTGGAGTTCATGCTGCGACGTGAGCACAACGAGCAAGTAGCCGCCATCCTCAGCGACCCTGAGGCAAGCGAGAATGACAAATATGTTGCTCTGCAGTTCCTGCGCAACGCTGAGACAGCAGCCAAGGGCATACTACCCTTCTGCCAGGACACCGGCACAGCCATCATTCATGGTGAGAAGGGACAGCAGGTATGGACTGGCTTCGAGGACGAGGAAGCTCTCTCACGTGGTGTTTACAACACCTTCACACAGGACAACCTGCGCTACTCCCAGAATGCTCCTCTCAACATGTATGATGAGGTTAACACCCGTTGCAACCTCCCTGCACAGATTGACATCGAGGCAACCGAGGGTGCTGAATATCGATTCGTGATGGTAGCTAAAGGTGGTGGCTCTGCCAACAAGACCTACTTCTACCCCATGACTAAGGCGACAATCCAGAACGAAGGCACGCTTCTGCCCTTCCTCGTAGAGAAGATGAAGAGCCTCGGCACCGCAGCCTGCCCACCTTATCATATAGCATTTGTCATCGGTGGTACGTCGGCTGAAAAAAACCTGCTGACTGTGAAGCTGGCAAGCATCAAGTATTACGATGGGCTGCCTACTACAGGCGACGAGACAGGTCGTGCCTTCCGAGACATTGATCTGGAAAACAAGCTGCTGGAGGAGGCCCACAAGATTGGACTAGGCGCACAGTTTGGCGGTAAGGCTCTTGCTCACGACATACGTGTCATCCGTCTGCCACGTCACGGAGCCAGTTGTCCTATAGGCATGGGCGTCAGCTGTTCTGCCGACCGCAACATCAAGGCGAAGATCAATCGTGACGGTATATGGCTGGAGAAGATGGACAGCAACCCCACAGAGCTCATCCCTGAGAATATGCGTAAACCAGGCGAAGGTACTACTGGCATAGAGATAGACCTCAATGAGGGTATTGACGCCGTACGCAAGGAGCTGAGCAAGTATCCAGTCTCTACGAGAGTAAACCTCAAGGGCACCATCATCGTGGCTCGCGACATTGCTCATGCTAAGCTGAAGGCACGTCTGGACGCTGGCGAAGGCATGCCACAATATTTCAAGGACTATCCCATCCTCTACGCAGGACCCGCCAAGACCCCTGAGGGCTATCCATGTGGCTCTATGGGACCGACTACAGCCAATCGTATGGACCCATACGTTGACGAGTTCCAAGACAACGGTGCGTCACTGGTGATGATAGCCAAAGGGAACCGCTCGCAGGTGGTTACCGATGCTTGTAAGAAGCACGGTGGCTTCTATCTCGGCACAATCGGTGGTGTGGCTGCCGTACTATCACAGTCGAGCATCAAGTCTATCGAGTGTGTGGAATATCCCGAATTAGGAATGGAGGCGATATGGAAGATTGAGGTAGAGAACTTCCCTGCCTTCATACTCGTCGACGACAAGGGTAACGACTTCTTCCAGCAACTAAAGCCTTGGTGTCCGAGACGTTGAACAATGAACGTTGAACATTGAACAATAGGATGAAATCTATCCACTCACCACTAATAAACAACAAAACATAATGATACAGACTGTAATAAAAAGAGACGGACGCATCGTAGGCTTCAACGAGCAGAAGATCATGGCTGCCATACGCAAGGCTATGCTCCACACCGACAAGGGCGAAGACGAGCGTCTGCTCTATCAGATTACCGATCACATTGCCGCTAAGGGTACGAGCCAGATGACTGTCGAGGCTATACAGGACATGGTGGAGATAGAGCTTATGAAGAGCTCACGTAAGGATGTAGCCCAGAAATACATTGCCTACCGCAACCAACGCAGCATAGCGCGCAAGGCAAAGACACGCGACATCTTCCTGGACATTGTCAACATCAAGAACAATGACGTCACTCGTGAGAATGCCAACATGAACGCTGACACTCCGGCAGGCATGATGATGAAGTTCGCCTCGGAGACCACCAAGCCTTTCGTTGACGACTATCTGCTATCTGACGAGAGCCGTGACGCTGTGGAGCACAATTACCTGCACATCCACGACAAAGACTACTATCCCACAAAGTCGCTCACCTGTTGTCAACATCCGCTTGACAACATTCTGAACCACGGATTTGTGGCAGGTCATGGTGCCAGCCGACCAGCCAAGCGCATAGAGACAGCCAGCGTGCTGGCATGTATCTCTATGGAATGCGCCCAGAACGAGATGCATGGTGGACAAGCCATCCCTGCCTTCGACTTCTATCTCGCCCCTTATGTGAGAATGAGCCTCATCGAGGAGCTCAAGGCTTTGGAAGATCTCAACGGTAAAGACTACAAACACCTGTACGACCAGCCATTAGTAGACTATCTCAAGAAGCCACTCGACGGACTCGAAGGCGACGAGCGTGTGCTACAACATGCGGTCAACAAGACCGTAGGCAGAGTACATCAGGCTATGGAGGCTTTCATACACAATATGAACACCATCCACTCACGTGGTGGCAATCAGGTGGTATTCTCATCCATCAACTATGGCACCGACACCTCAGCCGAGGGCCGTTGCGTGATGCGTGAGATACTACTCTCCACCTATGAGGGCGTAGGCAATGGCGAGACCGCCATCTTCCCAATACAGATATGGAAAAAGAAGCGTGGCGTCAACTACCTGCCCGACGACCCGAACTTCGACCTATATCAACTGTCATGCAAGGTGTCAGCCCGTCGTTTCTTCCCAAACTTCCTCAATCTCGACGCCACTTTCAACCAAGACGATGCGTGGCGTGCCGACGACCCCATGCGCTACATGCACGAGGTGGCTACGATGGGGTGTCGAACACGCGTATTTGAAAACCGTTTCGGACCAAAGACCAGCATCGGCAGGGGCAACCTCTCCTTCTCCACCATCAATATAGTACGTCTGGCCATAGAGTGCATGGACATTGAGGACAAGGAGGCGCGTATTGCCCAGTTCATGGCTAAGTTGGACAACATGTTGGAGGTGACAGCCAAACAGCTCGACGAGAGATACCAGTTCCAGAAGACCGCCTATGCAAAGCAGTTCCCACTGCTCATGCGTTCTCTATGGATTGGTGCCGACAAACTCGGACCCAACGACACCATCGAGTCTGTCATCAACCAGGGAACACTGGGTATAGGCTTCATCGGACTTGCTGAATGTCTCGTAGCCCTCACGGGCAAGCATCACGGTGAGTCGGAAGAGAGCCAGCAGCTCGGACTGAAGATCATCACCTACATGCGTGACAGAGTGAATGAGTTCTGCGAGCGTTATCATCACAACTATAGCGTCCTCGCCACACCAGCTGAAGGACTGGCAGGTAAGTTCACGAAGAAAGACCGCAAAGATTTCGGCATACTGACAGGCATCACCGACCGCGACTACTACACCAACTCCAACCATGTGCCCGTATACTACAAATGCTCGGCACGCCACAAGGCAGAGGTGGAGGCTCCATACCACGACCTTACGCGTGGTGGCCACATCTTCTATGTAGAGATAGACGGCGACGCCACCCACAACCCACAGGTCATCATGAGCGTTGTAGACATGATGGATAAGCTGAACATGGGTTACGGCAGCGTCAACCACAACCGCAACCGCTGTCTCGACTGCGGCTATGAAAACGCTGATCCGAAACTGGAGGTATGTCCGAAGTGTGGTAGTACCAACATCGATAAGCTACAGCGCATCACTGGCTACCTCGTAGGTACTACCGACCGGTGGAACCACGGAAAGTTGTGTGAGCTCAACGACCGTGTAACCCATATCGGTGGAAAGAGTCTCTTCGATCAAGATTAAGGGGAAACAACTCAAAACTAGGATGCTCTCAGTATTAGACATCATAGAAGACACAATGGTAGATGGTCCTGGATTCAGGACCTCTATCTATTGTGCCGGTTGTCATCACGCCTGCCCAGGCTGTCAGAACCCTCAGTCGTGGGACATCAACAACGGGCATCTGATGTCTACTCGTGAAATTATGGACATCATCAAGTCCGACCCTTGGGCTAATGTCACCTTCAGTGGCGGCGACCCCATGTATCAAGCAGAAGGGTTTACGGAACTGGCACGCGCCATAAGGCAAGAGACAGACAAGGACATTTGGTGCTTCACGGGTTATACCTACGAGCAAATCCTACACAACCCTACCCGACTGGCACTACTCGAACAGCTCGACGTACTCGTCGACGGACCGTTCATCCAGACACTTCGTAACCCCGACCTCCTCTTTCGAGGTAGCTCCAACCAGCGACTCATCAACGTTCAGGCATCGCTGAAGAATCAACGCATCGTACTTCTCAACGAAGAAAACCTGCTATTCTAACTACAGGCATTAACAAAATATGGAAAAGTGTTATTTGGTTTTCAGCTTGAAAGAGTCTTCAATAGAAGTAATCTCCATGTCGAAAGCCTTGTCTGCCTTGAGGCGCTGCTCTACCTGCGAACAACTGTGGATGACGGTAGAATGGTCTCTGCCACCAACAAGCTTGCCAATACGTGATGCAGGCATCTTGGTGTATTTCTGAGCAAGATACATAGACACCTGACGAGCCATTACAAGCTCGCGCTTGCGGCTACGTGACGACACAGCAGATGGCGAAACATTGAAATGCCTGCATACAGTATCCATGATATCGTCGACGGTGAGTGGTTTATCATCAACATCGACGGCTCGCTTGATCACTCGCTCTGCCAGTCGCATGTCAATATTGCTATTGTATACGATGCTATAAGCCATGAGACTGTCAATGACGCCCTGCAGACTTCTGACGCTTCCGTTGGCTGTAGTGGCGATATATTGTACCACGTCAGCAGGTATCTTCAATCCGTCACGGCGTATCTTACTGTTCAGAATGTCTACACAAAGCTGGACATTAGGTCGTTCCAACTCAGCAATCAGGCCGCAAGCAAAACGTGTGAGCAGACGCTCCTTCATACCCTTCAGGTCGACTGGAGGGCGGTCGGATGCGAGAATGATACGTTTGCCATTAAGGAACAGGTGATTGAAGATATGGAAGAATGTATCCTGTGTCTTGGCAGCGCTCATCCACTCCTGAACATCGTCGACGATAAGCACGTCGATAGACTGATAGAACATTATCAAGTCGTTAGTAGTATTCTGAAGTACAGCATTAGTATACTGTACCTGGAAGAGGCGCGCACTGATATAGAGCACTCGTTTCTGTGGATAGAGCTGCTTGGTGCGGAGACCGATGGCATTGATAAGATGGGTCTTGCCGCATCCCGACGGACCATAGATGAACATCGGGTTGAACTGTGTAGTATTAGGATGCTCAGCTATTGACAGTCCGATAGAGCGTGGCAGCTTATTGCTGTCGCCCTCAATGAATGTAGCAAACGACTTATGGATGTCGAGTCGTGAGTCTATATCCTCAAGAGGTGCAGCATCGATGACCGTGGGCGACTGGTTGGCTCTGTTGGTCTGACGCAGCGTGTCAATGCTCTCCACTGGGTCGACAGCCAAATCCTGCGAGATATTGTTGGTCTTGTCGGTAACAACACGGTACGTCAGTCGCGTACCTTTTCCATATACACGCGTGAGAACCCTGCTCAGCAAGTCAACATAGTTCTCCTCAAGGTACTCGTAGACGAACGGGCTCGGTACCTGCAAGAGCAACGTCTTCGAAGGCTCGCTGTAGCTCTCGAAGGCGATGGGGCTAAACCATGTTTTGTACTGCTGCTCTGTGACGTTGTCTCTAATTAACGAGAGACATTGTTGCCAGAGTGCCTGTGGGTTTGTGTTCATACGGTTTTTAGTTAGTTACACGTTTCAACTTTGCAAAGGTAAAAATTTTTTCATTATTAAAACAATGCATATTTTTTGCAATTATTTACCAACATCGCCCAAATGCCCTATATATAGGGCTTTCCATTATTATTCGGAGTAAATCTATTAAAACCCCGATTTGCATATTTCCAAGTTTCTGAAAATCAAAATGTTTACTTTTTTTCAGCATGCATTTACACCAATATAGTGAAACATTTGACCCAGATGTTAGAAGTTGTTGATTTATCCTTGATTACAACTATTGTCTAAAGTGTGGAACATTAAGTCACTATTTGTACTAAATCTAAATAGATATACTCTTTTATTTTTTTCCAAACACAGAGAAATGGACATATCTTTTAGGCTGGGCCTTGATGTTGGTCACCAGCGAGTCAAAGCTTGCCGCAGCATTGGAGAGATTGTTGTATAGTCCCTTATCGTTCATGAGCATACCGAGCGAGCCCTCTTTGCTGTTCAGTTTGTCTGAGAGTTCCTGAACATTGGCAAGAGTTTGCTCCACCTTGGACATAGTCTTTGCTATATCCACGCTGTCCATCTTACCATTGATGTTGGCTATCATGCCATTGGCTGCAAGCATCGTAGCCGATGCTCCATCAAGCACATTGCCTGCCTTGTTCGAAAGGGCGGGTACTTCACGATTGAGCTGTGCAAGCATATTATTGAGTAGCTGGGTTGACGTGGTGAGGTCGGAGGTGATACGGTTGACGTTATGCACCGATGCGGCAATGGTAGGATCGGCAAGCAACGTATTGACACTGGTGAGGATGGAGTCAAGTTTTGGTAACATCTCCTGAATGTACGGTATCATGTTTTTCAGTTCGCCCATGGCTCCGTTGTCTATCCGACCGTCAATGAAACCGCCAGGACTGAGAGCCTTACCTGAGTTGGCAAGGAGGAGTTTTACCTGTACGTTGCCCAGAAGGTCGCTTGAGATCTCGGCTCGCGTACCCTCGGGTATAGTCATATTGTCGTCGATGCTGGCCTCAACCTGTATGTCGCCCACTTTATCGTAGTTGTAGTTGATGTTCTTGATGGTGCCAACCTTATAGCCATTGGCATAGACAGGACTGGAGGTTGAGAGTCCGCTGATGTCATTGAACTTCATTATATACGTCGTACCATTAGAGAAAAGACTCAGTCCCTTGAGGAATGTCATTCCAAAGAACATTATCATGATGCCAGCTATAGCTACGAGTGCTATTTTAATTTCTTTCTTCATTTCTTCCTAGATTCTGTTATGGCTGTGTTTATATCTATTCGTTGTCCGTCCTTAAAGGCTATGATAAATGACTCGGGGAAATCCTCGCTGAGCGATTTCCTTAGCTTGACGATATCGTTGTAGTTGGATGTTGAGCCGATAGTGTATTTGAATACGTTACCGTCACGATACGAATCTACGTCTTTATGACCCTTAAACTGCTGACTACCTGGGCGTAGCGAACGGTTAAGCGCAAAGATCTGTACCTTAAACACGATGCCTCTGCCTGTAGTTGTTGGTTTAGAGTCAGTCTCAGCCTTGGTGGTCTGAGCTGGCTTTGCCGTTGGTTGTTGTAATGGTGTCACAGGCTTAGCCTTTTCTTCTTTCTCTTTATGTTTCTTGGATGTTGTCTGCTTAGCTTTTATCTTGTTATTGTTGTCAACATTGATGTTCTGTGGCAACACATGGCCCATGTTCTGGAAGCTCTGATCCTTAGGTGCGGCATAGGGCACAACGACCTTGGTGCTATAGCGGTTCTTATACTGTTCGAAACCTTTGAAGATAGCTCTTGCCATAGACTGCACTCCGTCATCAGAGTCGAGGAATCGCTCCTCATCAGGTGTGGTTATAAATCCAAGTTCGATAAGACAGCTGGGCATAGACGTCTCTCGAAGTACGAGAAAGCCTGCCTGATGCACTCCCATATCGTTTCTACCCACGCTGCCACAAACCGATCGTTGGATGTATTTAGCCAACTCAACGCTCTTCTCCATGTTAGCGCTCTGCATAAACTCGAACATGATATAGCTCTCAGACGAACGAGGATTGAATCCCTGATATTTCTGCTTATAGTCTTGTTCCATGGAGATCACGGAGTTCTCGCGCATAGCTACGTCAAGATTGTCCTTAGCTCGGTGCATACCAAGAGTATATACCTCGAAGCCGCGAGCTATCCTACCTGCAGGCAAGGCATTAGTATGGACAGAGACAAAGAGGTCGGCACCAGCTTTGTTAGCAATATTGGCACGCTCCTTCAGCGGAATGAACACATCCGTCCTACGAGTATAGACTACTCTGACGTCTGGACATCTCTGCTCCACCAGTTGTCCGAATGCGAGTGCTACGTTGAGGTTGATTATTTTTTCCTTGGTCAGCTGACCTATAGCGCCAGCATCGTGACCACCGTGACCGGCATCAATCACGAGAGTAAATCGCTTGTCAGCGGCATTTGCGCCAATCACTAAAATAGTTGCGATGAGTATTAGGTATATTCGTCGTATCATTGTTTATTTTATTGTGTGTTTACGGGGTGACATATATGCCGTCAACAGCAAGAACTGTTCGCAGGTGTTTCTCTTGTCAGGTGAACTTCCACCCCCGCTCCCTCGCAATCTGCACCCATTGGCGGGTTTAACTTGGTTATCCTCAGGTCTACACCTGTCACCACTGCGTATCTGTCAAAGAGCCTTTGGGATATCCTGCCTGCCACATGCTCTATCAGTTGTGACGGTTGGACCATCTCTTTTTTTATGAGATGGTGTATCTCAGCATAGTTAATCGTATCCTCGAGTCGGTCGCTCTCCATCGCCTTATCGATTCTCACAGCGAGTCGAACATCCACAAGATAGTCGTTGCCGACTACTCGCTCCTGCTCTAATACTCCGTGATAGGAATGAAAGCGCAGCCCCTTCAGAAACACATAACTACTCGTCAGCATCGTCTGTGGCATTGGCAGCATCATCGCCACCGTTAACATACTTCTTCAAAGCTCGCTCCACACCCGTTTTCCAGGTATTGATGCTCTCGTCCTTTAACGATAGTGAAGCCACGAGTTTGATGACATTTTCTATCGGCATACGATAGCGAAGTACACCAGAGATAAGTTTTGCGTAGTTCCAATATTCGGGGTTAAACTTCTCGGACAGACCCTCCACAGTGGTCTTATAGCCACGTTTATTCTCGAACTGGAAGTCATATCTATGGGTTCCGTCTTCGTTAGTTTGCTTGATAATCTTACCTTTCGTCACAGTTTTCGGCAGTACAATACCCTCCTCATCGTCTTGCAGACCAGTAAATATCTCGTATGGTCGTCCGTCAATGAGTCCAACGAATGCCACCCATTTCTCCTTGTTATTCTGGAATCGTACGACATCACACTCCAGTTCGCGTGGTCGTACTTCGATTACCTGTGCGTCGGCGCCAGCACCTACGCTCCAGTTTTTATTATTGTCAGCCATATCTATATATATTTTATTGAGGTGTGGGTGCAAAGGTACGATTAAGCGAGCGGAATACAAAATAAATTCATTTATTTTTATTCCCGAGCGCAAGTACCTTCGGCAAAGCCAAAGGTACGATTAAGTGAGGACAATGCAAAAGGAAAACTCGTTTTTTCTTTTCATTGTCGAACGAAAGTAACTTCGACAAAGCCATCTCACCTTTCAACATTCACCTCAGATTGACATTTCGAGCAAACACCCCTCACGATATACTCCGTCTCTTCCGGTTGGAAACCTGCCGGCAGAGCCACACCTGGTATACGCACATCGTTGAGACAGTAGGTGTGATGACAAATGCGGCATGTGAGGTGGACATGTCCCATACATTGACGAGTGTCGTCGTGGTGGCATATACAATACTTCTGCGAGCCACTACCGTCGTCAATATTATGCAGCAGATGGGCATCACGAAGGCATGTGAGCGTACGAAACAGAGTGGAACGATCGATTGTAGGCAATAGAGCCTCAACGTCATTAAGGCTGAACGCCTCGTCAAGACGATGTCTTATCTCTCGCCAAACGAGCAATCGGATAGCTGTCACATGTACGCCAGCATTAGCAAGCGACTGCTCATCACTTATTTCCAAGTGGTGTTGTTTCATCAGTTTTTTCATTTAAAGAAATCCCTGTCTCTTCAGGGCCTCAATCATCCCTGCTGACATCGCCTCATTATCTCGCTTGGTATATCTGCAATCGGTGAACACCTGCGCAAGTGTTTCCTTATTGTTCACTTCTACGAAATGTCGATTCTCCTCAAGTTGTTCCTTTGCTTTATAATGGTCGTCTATATCTGCGGGGGTGTAATCATGATAGGTCTCCTGGTGTATGATAGCCTCCAACGGCAGACGATCACTCAGAGGAGGATTCTCGTCAGGCCATCCCACGGTGAGAGTAGCCACGGGGAACACCAATGATGGTAGTTGAAGGGTGTCGATAATCATCTGTGGCATATAGATAGTAGTGCCAAGGAAGCATGTACCCAATCCTGCCTCTTCAGCCAGATTGGTGAAGGTCTGGCAGAACAACAGAGCGTCAGTACTTGCATTGAAGAACGACAACAGGTTGTCATAGCCAGGAGTCGCCTTCCTGTTTTCTGCCCAAATGCTTGTACGGCGGAAGTCGGCACAGATGGTGAGCACTACAGGAGCATCCGTCACCATAGACTGATTGAAATGGGCAGGAGCCAAGCGCTGCTTCATAGCCTCGTCGCGTGTCACGATGACCGAATATAGTTGTAGGTTGCCCATTGTGGGAGTACGCATAGAGTCGCTGAGCAGTTTATTCAGCAATTCTTCCGAAACTTCACGATCGGAGTATTTCCTGATGGTTCGTCGTTGATTGATATTCATAGTCTGTCTTATTGTTTCTAATTCATTGGTATATGCTTCTTCGGAGTAATGCCTAGCGTTTTCAGGTTGTCGAGTCTGCGCACTATATTACCCTTACCCTCATTAAGTTGTCCCTTGGCTGTGTCGAAATCCTTCTGTATACGCTGTATGTCAGTTTCTATTTTGACGAATGTCTCGGCAAAGGTCACGAACTTGTCGTACAGATCGTTCGACTGACGCAATATCTCCTCCACGTTCTTATTCATACGAAAGTTCTGCCACATAGTATGAATCAGTTGCAATGCCATCAGCAGATTGGATGGCGAGAGCATGATGATATGGCGCTTATAGGCATACTGCAGCAGCGAGGGATCAGTCTTTATAGCTGCAGAATATCCACTCTCGTAGGGTATGAACATCATCACATAACCGATACAGTTGGGTACGAGTCGATCATAGTTTTTATCCGCCAATTCGTTGATATGAGCCTTAACACTCTGCACATGCTCCCTCAGCCAACGGTCGCGTTCGGCTGGATCCTCGGCGCGTACAGCCTCCTGATAGGCAGTGAGCGACACTTTGGAGTCAATGACAGCTGTCTCACTGTTAGGAAACTGTATCACTGCATCAGGACGGAATATGTTACCATTCTCATCCTTGTATGTTTGCTGCAGCAAATACTGCTCATCCTTAATCAACCCACAGTCCTCAAGGGTCTTATCGAGAATCATCTCGCCCCAGTCGCCTTGTGTTTTGGAGTCGCCTTTGAGTGCCTGTGTGAGCGATGCAGCATCATTACCAATACGCTCGGTCTGTTCTTTGAGCTCACGCACTGTTCGTTCCTGCTCGTCGTGTAGCTTCTTCATCGCCTCCTCGAAAGCAGTCTTTATCTCGGTTTTATTCTGGACACCCTCCTTGCTGTTATCCGACACAGCCTTTTGGAAAGCCTCCATCCGCTCCCTCAAGGGGGTGAGTAGGTCGTCGAGTCGTTCACGATTCTCTTTGTTCAGTTCCGACTTGCTCTCTTTAAGCATCTGCGTCGCCATGTTGCGTATTTCCTCCTGCACCAGACGATTCTTTGCCTCTTGTTGTTTCCGCATCTCCTCACGCATCTCCTCCGCATGAGTTAATGCATCAGACAGTTTCTGGCGAGCATTCTCACGTTCCTGCTCCAGTTGCGATTGCTTTACGGCAAGTTCCTGTCGGGCATGGGAGAGTCTGCCCGACAGCCATACATATACTATCGCAAAACCTAAAGCAACGCCTAATATCACATATAATATTATTTCCATCAATTACTTATTAGGATATTTAACTGTAACTTTCTTACCATGATGAATGTATACACCAGGCACGACAGGCTTGCGACCTATCTTGTAGCCTTGCAACGTGTACCAATCGTCATCATCGTCACCCACACCAGTATCGTCATAGTTGCGAATACCAGTAGTACTAATGGTTAGGACGTATGGTTCGTCAAGACTGCCGTAGGATGCATCGCTGATAAACGGCAGTGTGTTGTCGATGGTATACTCCTGACCTTCAATGAACGCACGCAACTCAATGTTGTTATTGATATCATCCGAAGCTGAGCCCATAATAGTCAAGAAGTAATATCCATTGTTGTAAGTCACAGCTCCGCGACACTCGCCATTCACGAATGCACCGATCTCGGCGTTTGTCATGCGTTCTCCATCCTTTTCTATCACTGCTGTGACATTCATGTTGTCAGGATACTTATGGTCATCGACAGGTGTGAAGTGTGTCGTTCCTGTTGTTTCTGGCAGGTACGCCTTAGCAAACGATGCACTACCACTATTGAGTCGTGGATAATGGAACGTCTTTTTGGCAGAAGCCTTAGACTGATAGATATAGCCCTCACCTGGTACAATATTCTTCAGGGTTCCCTCCCAGACGCCCTTACCATTATACTCTGCATAAGTAGAACGATTCTTTACTCTGTCGCCCTTCTCTGGTTCGAGGTCGGCAAAGGCTTCCTCGGGTGACATTACCAAACCAGAGAGTGAGCCAATCCAGTTGAAGCCCGGATAGATATCCTGCGGTGTGTTGGTCACATCGATCACTGTTCCATAGACATCGAAGTTGCTGGATGTAGAAAGCTGTATCTTATACATATTGCCCGGTACGATGTCGGTGAGCTCACCAAGCACAGCACTTCCGTCGCTCTTGGTTGTGGCATACTGTGTCTTGCTCTTGATGTTGAGATACTTCTTCAACTCCGACTTGCTCTTTGGCAGCACATCGGCGATGGCTGTCGATGTCGGATTGACGTAGATAGATACCCATGACCATCCTGACGGCAGCGTCATCTTCTGCAGTATATCTTCTGTTGAGCGGAAAACAACTGGAGAATCGTAAGAGCCAAGGTTTGCATCAGGAGCATACGTAAACGTTGTTCCTGTAGTACCATCTGGCATAGTTACGAATACCACTGGGTAGGTCTTACCAGTAGAAGCATCATACATCTTCATGTTCAACGTACGCTCACCAGTGCTCAGGGAGGTAGCCGAGGCACCATAGACTATCATATCCACATAGTAGGCATCACGTGAAGAGACATAGGCTGGTGAGGCAACGCCACGACAGAAGCCCATCTCATCGAATGCGGCTATCTTCGTATCAGTGTATTCGCATATCTTATCACCGATATACACCTGTCCCGTGAGAGTCATATTGCTCTCATAGAGATTTGGATCTACGCTCCACTTAGGCTCGTCGCCCTTAACGATAACGACCAGCTTCATTACTCGCTGTATGCCGAGGCGGTCCGTTAAGTAGAGGTACTCTGTATGTCTACCTACTGAGAGAGTTGGAGCGACATTAAACTTGAGATATGTCATATTGCTGCTTACGACACCTACCGTCTTTTCGGCTGTCAGCCATGTAGGCAGTCCGGTAATCTCGAAGGCCTGCGGAGTGCCTGTTGGATTAACAATACCATGCCAGAAGGTGACATCCTTGTCCCAATCCTTATTTATCTCGATATAATAATCAGAGCCGTCGGGACGTTCCCAATCGACAGCGGCAAAGTCGGCATGGAACATCCAAGACACCGTCTCGGAATTATTACCGTGCTCATCCTTTATGTACTTCACCGTTACAGTAAAGTCGTTGTTGTCCATCAATGGCAGCGAACTGTCTGGGAACGAGAAATATATTTCATCATTAGAAGCGGTGAAGTCAAACTGCGAGTCATCCATTCGCATACTTGAAGAACCTGGCAACAGGGCTGGTGCGTTGACGCTCGGAGTCAATTCACCTGCTATTGCTAATCGCGAATCTGTCTCACCAAAGTTCTCTTTGGAGAAGGTGGTGGTCACTGTGCCCTGCTCGTTGCGGTGTATTGACTCCATTGGGAAGTAGCCCACCAATCCTGCATAACTCTTGTCGAGACGATCATACATACGATCCTTGATTACCTGTCCGTCAAGGGCTGCACTCCAGATACGGATTTCATCGATGTCGCCGGTGAAGTGATTATAGGAGAAAGCATATTCATTTCCTGACTTAACATCCATAAGTTCCTCACCTCCGAAAAGCATCCACTTGCCTGAGAGACCTGGGATGTTGTCTTCTGGAATCACCTTCACAGCCTCACCGTCGATATATGCTATGGCACTTGTTCCACGACGTACATTAAGGGCGAAATGATGCCAGTTGCCATCCTTATAATCCTTACTGCTGAGGACATACTCTTCCTTAACCGTCTCTATCTCGGTACCAGCCTCTGTGTGGCTGTGTTCAATCTTCCTGAGTAAGAGCTGGTCGCCCTGCACTGTTCCCACGAAGCCAATGACAAAATTGTTGACCACAGACAGCAACGTCTGGTTGAACATTCCGCATGGCTTTTCTCCACGGAACCAGAACTCGATGGCATAATTGTCGGTCTTGGCTGGGTTGAAAGTCGAGATATCGATCCTTAACGGAGCTTTTCCATCAAGCTTAGCTCCACGATTCTCATTATTGATATACCAGCTTTCGCTCTCCATGTGCATATTACGCGAACGGGCACGGTCGGTCAGTACAATTCCGTGACCCTCATTCATCTCCCAATAGCCTACAAGGCCAGGAGTGTATGCAGCTCTTCGCTTGTTACGCGACTCATAAAGTTCTGTAGCTGTGATGTCTGAGTTCCAGATTGACAACTTAGATACCATTCCTACCATACCGTCGCCACCTACGCTTAGTTTACCGTGACCATTAAGGTCCTTAGCTGGCATATCTTGTCCAACATATATCGGATTCTTATCATTGGCGGTAGCAAAGAGCATCGTAATCCTATTGTCCTCGGAAGCAGAGGCCTTTCGTTTGTAGTCCAATGCCATATAAACCCACTTCTCCTTCGGCAGTTGAACACCAGTGTCATAGACATCCTCCTCACCACCAATGCGAGCACGGAGCTCACCGTCGTTTTGTGTAGAGAGAGAAAGCAGGTTGTTCTCGGTTCCTATACTGAGGATAGTACCATCACCCTGACGGTAGAACCACATATCGAATGCATAGTTGCTATTGGTCAGATCATATTGGGCTTCGGTCTCAATACGGCTGCCATTTAGCTGAACTGCTACATCGGGATATGGCGATTCGCCAAAGACAACATTGTTCATTTCGCCTTCTATACGGAAGTTATCGCTCTTGCTAAGTGCATTACCATTGAGAACCTCGTTGAAGCGTATATGCATGTCGTTTCGGTTCGTGTAGGTCAACTGACCATTCTCAGGACTCGGCATACCGAGTATCCTTGGACCATGTGTATCCTGAGTGATCTCGATAATCTCGCTCTCGTAGGTCACATCATCCTGGCCATACTTACCAAAGGTCTGAGCCTGCAACTCATACACTCCGTCTTCGGTAAAGATAACGCTATCCTTAAGTTCACTGCCATCAGGCATCACTTCATAGTTCTGAGGAAGCAGTTCCTCAATAGTTGTCCATTGTTTTACAAGGTTCCATGTATCCGTACCCTTGCGACGATAGCGCAGTCGGATGCCTTGCAAGCCAGCATCCTGGCGATCGAGATTATACATCTTTGCAACAATTCCGCCATGCTCTCTCTTTGCAGTCTGATTAAGCACGGTGTGGTCAACACTCAGATCTACATGTGCCGAGGCTGGTACGAACTGAAC
This sequence comes from uncultured Prevotella sp., assembly GCA_900316295.1. Classification (GTDB taxonomy): domain Bacteria; phylum Bacteroidota; class Bacteroidia; order Bacteroidales; family Bacteroidaceae; genus Prevotella. Next base: position 20,151 of record ONCJ01000007.1, on the reverse strand, counting down.
ACGCAACGATACCTCTTCGCTGAAGATGCTTCGGTCTTTCTCCGACCTCAGTATGAGCTTGATATCTTTATAGTCTATTATGCTCTTGTCGCCTTGCTTTACGACAAGGGTCTTGGTCAACGTCTCGTTGCCTGAGAGCACCACCTTTCTTCCAGCAGCCCCACTGCTCAGAACAGAGCCATCAATATAGAGGCTCGCTCCGTTAGGATTGGAACCTTCGACAACTTGCAACAGGTATGTACACATGCTATTCGTCTCACTATTGTTCTTCAGTTGTAACGTAAACCGGGCTTCACCGCCTGTAGGTACACCTGTCTGCAGAGGATTACCATCAATTCTCAGTTGTGGGTTCTCTACCTTCATGGTAGCCTCATTGAGTTTTGTATCCTTATCGTAGTAGAGTGTGCGGGTTTCTCCCTCGTATGGGTTTACGGTCTGTCCACCACGTGTACGGAAGATTGGTCCCCATCCCTGTGGCGACTTATATACATCCACCGAAAGAGCTGTGCGTGGATCGCTGTCGCTCAAGGTCCATGCAACTGTTGTTGCTTTGGTATTAGTGGTATCTCTTGCCGTCTCTTCAGAATGTTTCGTCGCCCAGGTCATGATGCCGTATGCACCGAGATTATTGAACAGCAGACCGAACTTCACGTCATCGTTGATATTATAATAGGTGTCATCCTTGACAGAAACGCTGCGCGTGTGTTCCGACTTAGTGGTCTGGTTGTAGCTCGTTCCACCGCTGATGGAATAGTTGTCAATCAGTTGTTTTGAATCACCGAAGGCTTCCAACTTGTCAGCTTCGTTCTGACTCATCTTTGCCTCCCAGGAATTGATCTGGTTAGCAGCGAACTCCACCTCATCGACGACAGCACTGTCTGTTCCGTTTATTATAATATAACTTGGCCAGCCGCCACGTTCTTCGTATTTGTTTTTCCAGAAGTCGCGGTCGCCATTGAGGTGTCCAAACTCAGAATCACCTTCTTTATAACTGGTATAGTACCTAATTTCGCCCGGCACCTTTACCAGATTGGGGTTATTCTTATCCCAGTGGTTACCCTCAACATGTATCAGCCGATCTTTGATGAGTGCCTTCCAGTTCGGTATGAGGTAGTCTTGGATGTACTCTTGGGTGTAAGAGAACTGTGTTTTATACGACTCACTCACAGCCACACCTGTCTTCTCGTCGAGCTTGTATGTGCCGTCGCTCTGCTGGAAGATATCAATGATATATGCATTCGAGAAGGTAAGGTTAGTGGAACGTCCGATGTATGTGTCGCCCGACTCCGGACGGAAGTCGCCCAGCGTCTCGCTGAAAATCATCTGGTTGGGCGTTGATGTCTTCTCCGTAAAAGTATAGGTATCCTTATCACTCTCGTAGTCGGTATCTTTATGACCATCAACACGCGTGTTTGTGGTATTGGATACGACATAGAGATGGGAGTGCTCCATGATGGAGATGAATCCGTTACCCGTTCCGATATAGGACTCCCACGAAGGAGCCAAACTGACGTAGGCTCCACCACCGAAGTTCTTGTCATGTATGGTGGTTGTAGATGTTCCATAGGAGGTAATGGTGGTCTTCTCCAGCGAGGCCACAGAAGTTGATCCCGGCGGACGACGGATGATATAGTCAACCTTATCAGGGCCTTGTGTCATGAAGTTGGAACCTGTAGGCAGACTTCCCAAGAGAATCATATCGAGAGCATCTCCCTGTGAGTCGGGTGCATTCCACATAGTAGTGCGACCGTCGACCTGAACACCTATACTCATATTTCGCAAGTGTCCTTCCGCACGATTAGGCCATCCGCCCTTGAACTGATAGGTAATCTTTCCCTTCTCGTTTGGTACCGCATATATATTGGGTGTATTCCATTCCGTACCAGCCTCATATTCCACACCGTCGATTGTGGTCTTTCCTGCCAATACTGACGTCAGGATACTTGCATCGTTCATGATGGAGACAACAGCATCTCGTGGTATCTCCTGATACTCTTCACCACTATCAAGGTTCTTGTAGTTCTCCGACACTCCAATTTCAAGTTCATAGAGCTGGTTCTGACGGAAGATAGGATGTCCGAACATATAGTTATAGTTCTTGTCATCATAGGTAAGAACCACAAGCGAGTCAATAGTGTTGGCATTTGTACGAACAGGTATCTTCGTCTCACCAAACGCTCCATTCTTTGTTCCAGCCTGTTCTACGGTGATAGTCGGGTTGGCACGATGCTGACGAATCATCTTGGTGACATACTTGTACTTCGATGTCTTTCCGTCGATCTCTACAGAGTCAACCTTCATCTTGCTATCTATCGTATTGGTAGCGTCGAGCATAGGAAGGTTCTGAGCAAAGATGGGAAGACCGTCATAATCGGTTCCACCCTCAAACTTAATGCTCTCAACCTTATACTTAAGCGGAGGAAGCAGAGCTGAGAACTCTCCGGTCTTCTCATCGGTTGTTATATATACATAGTATGTGTCGGTATTGTCGTCCTTGAGGGCTGCACGATAACCTGTACTATGAATGCTGTCGGAAGCACTCCGTACAGGAATGTTCTGTGTTCCGTAGTTTCCGTCACCGTGTTCATCAACTATATAGTTGAACGAACATTGCGACTCCTTACCCAGACTGAGTTTAATGGTAGCCTTACCTATTCGGTTCACACTGCGATGAAATCCCACAGGTTCGTTCATATCGGAGAAACCTCCGTTGATACGTCCTGTAACATTTACCAATGTAGAATCGACAAAGTTGGCAATCTCTGCACGTTTGAACTCGTAGGTCGAGCCATCGAGAGGGAATGAAGTCAGTCGGTGACCATCCTTATAAGCCTCAACCAGGTGATTACCGATTGGAACCGAAATCTCATACTTACCATTGGCATCTGTAACCACCATGCCATCCTTGGTTTGAACAATATTGCCATCAATCTTAAACTGTATGCTATCGGCAGGGATATTGGTGTTCAGATAAGTCACCTTGCCACGCAATGGGAACGAAGATATATCGGTGAAGTCATAGCTATTAAGTGTAAGATTGCCGTTTCCGATGAATCCGTTACGCGACTGTGGCGAGAACTCATGTATGCCTCGTGTTGGAAGTATTGTGTAGGTAGAACCCGACCCTACGAACGGGATGCCTCGGATGATATATTCTCCATTCTCATTGGTGACTGCATAACGAGACAACTGGTTATCTACAGGAATAATGGTCGAACTGCTGATGTTGTTACCAACAGTAGCATGGCGGCCGTTAGGTACGTCGTTGGCATAGGAAGCATCAAACACATAACGGTCCAAGCCCTCATCCATCGGCCAGTAGAGAGCCAAGCCCGACTCACGACCGTTGAGCACGCGATCGTAATAGTTGGTTTTCTCCTTCTCTGTCAGCAAATGATTCCATACACGTACTTCCGTGATGTTACCTTTGAATGCTTCCGTTTCGGCTATATTGTGAGCACCACCTACAGAGAATCTCATCTTGTTTGCAGCGTCATAGGGCATTGAATAGTCTACCGTTCTCGTCATATCCGTTGATTCTATGTTGCCCTCATATCCATGCCAGAACCATTCTGTTGCCTGGAGCGACTTCATCAAAGTTCCTTCAAACGTTACATACCTTCCATTGTATAAAGTAAGATCATCTTTCGTACACACATGTTCCTCAAAAGGATTACCAACTTCAACTGTTTTTACATAGGTCATCGTCGTCGACGTGCTATCGTTGACACTCACCGTCACACCGTTTTGCCCTTTCTGAATGGTAAGTACAGAATAGATATCAGGCTGAATGTTGATGCCTAAATCATAATATTTGCATTCTATATCACCGTTGATTGTTATGACCTTTTCAACAGACTTGTGGTACAGATATAGCAAATCGTCAGAATTACCTGTCCAAGAAGCAGATACTCGTCTGCTGTACACATAGCCCTCGCTTCTCCATTTATTCATTATAGCTTGGGCATTTGCCTGACAATATACAGTATCCTCTCCATACACTCTGTTTGAGTTTTCGAGTGTCATGTAAATTGCTCGGAAATTATCGACGCCACGAATGCATGTTTCAGATTTTGCATGACATACGAAGTCTTTCTTACAATACAACTTGTATTCACCATTACTTGAATTTTCTACTACGAGTTGCCCCAAGCCTGGTATCTCGCCGATGACAGCTCCATCACTCAGCCCTTTGTCGGGTCGGATAAACATCTGGACACTATAGTCCTTGTCATCGCCAAAGACTTTCGCCTTTGCGGTACTGTCGGCATCCCATGCGACACCTGTAGATGCACCGTCAACACGCAGCGAGTAGCCCTTTACGGTGTTGTCGTCACCAGTGTTAGAAGGACGTAAAGACAGACGAACGTCCTCTACTGCCGAACCTGTTCCGAAGGTAACACGTCCTGAGATTACACCACGTGCCTGACAGAAACCAGCATCGCTAAGCGTGTTCTGTAAGGAGTTTTCGTTATATGCCTCTATCTTATACTCATAGTAGTAGCCTGGCTGCACGGTATTGTCCTCATATGTATATATCTCCGACCTTCCACTGGTAGTATTGATACGAATGAAGTCGCTCTCGCTGCCTACATATCGGCGCGAGATGACATATGTGGTATTATCGGTACCCACCTGCTTGGCAGTCCAAGACAAACGAACCGTACTCTCATGTGTTCCCTTAGTTGCCTCGAAGGTATTCACCTTAGAGCCACTAAGCAACCCGGCTGTGATAGGATCACTCTCGAATATAGTCTTGCCATCATTGATAGACAGGCGGATCTTGTATTGGTAACGAGTACTCAGATTGGGCAGCTCACTATCGGTAAACGTCAATATCGTACCTGCTTTCGGCTCTGCGTCACCCGTAACATTTCCATACTCAGCCCACTCGCCATCGGCATCTGTTTTCCTCAACACATAGAACTTTGCCGTAGAACTCGTTACAGGGATGCGTGAATACTGCCACATGAGTTTCACCTTATCCGTTACGGTCGTATCTTGCTTAAAGTCATAGATGCTCACTGCGGGTTTGGTGTTTATCACTTCCGACTCCACACTACCCAGTTTCTTCAACAGCGCTTCATCGGGATGACTGAGCGACGACTCGTTGATGCCGTTGCCTATCCAGTCTTTAGGCACATTGAGCACCAAATATTTGTAGAAAGTCTCCTGCTGAACGCCGTTGTCACGATAACTTTGAGCCTGGTTCGTCCCAGCATTCTCCAGCTTTCCCCTTTGGTTCCATGAGCCATTAAGAGGTTCACCATTCTTGTCGGTCTCCACCCGATACACATATGGTATGCACTCCAGGTAGGTATTGTTTGACGATGGATATGCGTTCCACGACAAGTCGGCTGCTTTGTCAAACTGACGGAACTCGGCAGAGAGTGAATTTGGGATTGGTACTACCTTGAACACCTCACTTGTTTTATACGTATAGGTATCCTTCCAATAGTAGTTTCTGGAATCTTTGAGTCCATCGGTTGCCTCAACAACCAAGTCAATCCGCTTCGGGTTGCCCACCTCTTCAGGTATATCTATATCGTAACTCTTCTTATTGCCTTTCTCGCAGTCAAGAGTTGTCGTTGTCTCAACCTTTGTGTTGTTCTGCTTGGTGTAAATGAACGTCACTTTATACTTACCCTCACGGATATGTACCTCGTTCAGTTTGCTGGCGATATCATCGGGCAAAGCGGGCACAGTAAACTTTATTTTGTCCGGTCGGGTACGCTCATAGCTATAGTCCTTCGTGTTGAAATGCGACAAGCCGAGGGTGCTGCTCAGTGTTGCAGTTCCTAAGGTCATAGTGTATTTACCTCCATCGTTGTGTTCGTACTCATAGTAGAACGTCCAAGTCTTGCCAGCCATCGATGCCTGATAGTAGTAATCTATGGCAGGTGTACAATAGTGGTTGTCATCACCCCACTTCTGAATAAGGAAATCCTTGCCACCAAACTCTATCTTCTGTTCTGCCTGACCATAACCGTTGGTAAACCAAGCACGCGCCTCGCCTATGCAATAGCGTGCATTAACCTTACCAAAAGGATTATCGTCGCTTCCCTCCTCCTTGTAGCACAGGTCCATAATCCATACCTTCTCGCTACCGCTCGTAGCATAGATACCACCCTTCTTGGCGTATGTATTACTTCTGTCAAGGTCGCAAACGAACACGTTAAATGTGACATGGTCAGCATAATTGCTCATATAGAACTTGTCGGCTCTGTGCATCCAGTCGGCTGCATGCACCTTAGTAACTTGTGTCGACAACATCATTACAAGCAGCATAGTCCACGCCTTGGGTAATGATGTTAAATGAAAGAAGGTTTTAGAGTGTTTCATAGTATGCTGTTTTTTATGTTCCTTTTCTTACAACTTAAATCTGACATTTTTCCAATCGATTACAGTATCTGACCATTGTATATCATTCTCTTCAAAACTGAAATCATCAGAGTCCATCGGTTTGGCTTGTCCCATGGAGGCGTCTATCGGCTCTGCGCTGGTGACGGGCAGGTCGGTTGTCTCGCCCGTCGGATCACTTTGCATAAGTCTGCCTATCGTGACGGTATGGCTTTCTGGCATAATATATGATTTCTTCATCTCTCTATGATCTATTTTCTTGCTATCTTTTTGCCGTTGCGGATATATATTCCCCTTGGCAATGTCTTGCTTGTGGCTAACGACGGACTGCCTTCCGCCACCTTGCGTCCCTGCAGGTCATAGACGGCATCGCCATTCCTCTCGTCGGTTGGCTGCGCAGACACTATGCCCGTAACATCGCTATCGAACGCCATGAACACCTTCGCTCCCGATGCGCCTCCACCGAGATAGGATGTCGGAATACGCAGGTATGCCTTGTTTGCCCCCAGCGTTCCACCCGAGGTGGGCACGAAAGCACCATTATATAGCACCATATTGGTATATTCCCCATCGGTCGCACCAATCGTCTGAGGATTCACGCTGCCCTGAAGCATGTTATTTTCATAATTGTCTTTATCGGCCTTGTATATAGTAGCGGCTGTCCCTTCCAAACCGTCCACATCGTCAATACGCAACAGACGTGCACGGTCGGCGGTACTGCTTTCGCGATGTAGCAGGATGCCTTGGTTGGCATTGATATAATGAACACGATGGAATCGGGCTTTCTTTTCGCCTTCCACCGTTTCGGTAGGGATATAGAACAGGTAGTTGGAGCCGTCGTCCTTGTCTACGAACGTAGCTCCGACGCACATGGTGGAATAGTCGTAGTTGCTTGTAAATATTCCGTAGACCTTAGCGTCGCCAAACACCTGACTGCCAACCATCGTAGCAGGCAAATCTACTGACACTTCGCTGGTCAATACAGCCTTTATAGAATCATCCGTCCATTTGACAGAACTCACATTGCCACCACTAATCTCTACATTCCCCAGACTGTGTCTGCTCTCCAAGCACAACAGGAGGGCTCGCATGTTCTTCTGAGACATGTTGCTTCCCATCTGTATCGTCGTGATGTTACTCTGTATACCGTCTGATGTGTCGCCGTTTTCGTCCAAGGAGCTCGACCTACTTCCATCAGCCTTCTCAAAATAAGGATTACCCTCAACAATCAGCGTGTTCAACACGGCACCGTTTGACGAAAAATTTGAAAAAGCGCCTTGTCTTACAGCTGTCACTCCTGCAGGAATAGTAAGTTCCTTGTTGGTCCTTACATAAGCAATCCCAGACTCAGTCAGTCCAACTATTGCAGAACGACTATCGTCTTCGTATATAAAATACCCATCCTCTACCCTTTGTGCACCAATATTTGCACAAAAAAGCAAAAGCAGAAGTATGATTTTTATGGTTTTCATATCTATTGTTTCGGTCGGTGATATTCTTAAATACAGTATTTTTATTATATAATAATGTGCAAATATACGGAAAATATAGAAAAACACGCACTAAAACCCAAATTTTTTACGCAAAGCCGAACAAAAACCAAATCATAATTTCGATTGCTATTTTTTTAGTTTTATTGGACGTTGGACGTTGGACGCTTGGAATCATAGGGACAGATTTTTGAGTTCATTGCCATTCTTCCTCACAAAGTATATCCAGTGTTGTAACCACTTCCTCCGAAAGAAGAACGCCAGAGTGTCCTTTCGACCAATCAACGGTAGGTATAGATTCCTGTAGCTTTTCAAGCGAGATGCGAGGCTTCACACCTGGTTCTACTGGGTTCATGCAGACCATATCCACATACATTCTCCGCTTTGTAGAGCCTGCCCAGTCGTCACCCGGATATGGGTCAGTGATAAATTGTCCGAGGAATACGATGCCTGCTTTATCATCACCGACACGCATCATAAAGAACATGTCACCCCTTCGAGCCTCTTCCCATTCATAGATGCTCCAATTCATACGGAACATGCCATGTACCATATTATTCACGCATTCCTCATAATCCTTCTCTGTGAAGGAACTGATTGAGGGATTCCAACGCATCAGATATGTCTTCGACTTTTCTGGAACAGGCACCACTTCGAAATAGACCTCCCAAATACAACTGTCACCATTGGGATCTTCTTTAATGGGCTCGCCGACACCTTGGTAATTGAAACGAGTGCCCGGCTCTGTATCTACACTGATAATACGCGTAAAGCATTCCTCTTCGACGCTTTTCAACAATATACAATCCAATTCATCTTTAATAGCATATGGGAATTCACCATTATTATACAGATAACACCCGTGGAAAGTTGTCGGCATCTCATCAATAACCAATACCAGATTCCCGTCAATGTTCTCAAGGATCATATTTTGATTATTCTCATCAATCTGAGCGATAAGGTGCGTAATCTCACCAGTGCGGACCTTGCTAATTACTTCACTATCTACCTCGAGAGTAAGAATACCCTTTTCAGTATCAACCTCTTTGTTTTTATCTGCTGATTTCATAGGCCTATTACTTTTGCGAATTCATAAACTATAATAGTACTGCTTTATGAGCTCTGTCATCTTCGTACGACGAGCTTCCAGAATCATAGGGACAACTATAGTATTTTTATTATATAATAATGTGCAAATATACGGAAAATATAGAAAAACACACACTAAAACCCAAACTTTTTTCGCAAAGCCGAACAAAAACCAAATCATAATTTCGATTGCTATTTTTTTAGTTTTATTGGACGTTGGACGTTGGACGCTTGGAATCACAGGGACTTCCATACTCGCTAATATATAAACTGAACAAATAGTGTCAGATAGTGTGATTATAAGAAAGGAATCAAAAACCTATGATTTTATGCCTTGCCATAATCTGTGGTCTTGTTTTATTTGTTTAAAAGTTTTTTCTTCATATTCTTTGTCCTGACAGCCGACTCACCGCGGCCTGAAACACTCTTGCATTCACAAAGTTTTGGAAGTCTTGGTTGGCAAAGTACGTTTGCACGAACTCTGTCTTCTCTTCAAGCATTCCTGCTACGATGTTAATGATGTCATCATTGAAGGTTATCTGTGCCACTTGCTTGTCGCCATTGCGGACGGCATTGACGAAATCAACGCTGGTGGCAATACGAGCTGGAAGTTCCTCTATCTGTCGTTGTACTTCATCACGGTTTTTCCATTCGATGTTGCCATAAATGTCGTTGAAGTCCTTCACAATGCTTGACAGAGCATCCATCTCTGGCTGTGGCTTACCACCACCAGTCCCAACAGGAATAGGTTTGACGGAAGTGTCCTCATTTTCGAGCGCAATAGACCGTTCTTCTTCTTTGACTATGCGATATTTGTCGAAGTCAATGTTGTCAAGTAGTCCATCTGTATTGTCGTCAATCTTAAGCTTTGGCAATTTCTTGACTAGAAGCGAATAGTAGACAAATTGCTTCTCCCATTCCGGGCTCTCGTAGGGCATGATAGCAGAGAAGTACGGGTAGCAGCGGTTGAAATTCTTAATAGCACTCTTGCACTTAATCTGTTCATCCTCATTCAATTCTTCCTTGAAGCGCACGACAACGGCATCAATAACAGCGTCTATCTTCGGACGGTCTTCGTCTGTACCCGTCAACTTGAGAGTTGCCACGGTATCAATGTCGTTCTGGGTGTAGAAGTTGAAGCCCTCAATGGTTTCAGTAAGGTCATTAAGTTTGTTGACATCCGACTCGCCTTCAAGGATAGTTGTCTTGTAGTATCGCTGGAATGCCTGACGAATCATCTCTGGGTCATTGGCAAAGTCAAGCACAAAAGTGTCCTGCTTTTTGGGGTGACAACGATTAAGACGTGAAAGGGTCTGCACAGCCTTCAGGTCGCTGATCTGCTTATCCACATACATCGTGTGCAACAAAGGTTGGTCGTAACCTGTCTGGAACTTATCGGCCACAATCAGGAAACGGTAGGGTTCTTGCTCGATGCGCTGTTCTATCTCGGCGGATGGGAAGCCATTAAGTTCCGCTTCAGTAACGACCTTGCCGTCTATCACCTTATCTGTGAATGCCACAATAGCCTTGAATGGACTGTTGCGCTCTTCAAGCATACGAGTTATCACTTTGTAGAATTCTATAGCACGTTCGATACTGCTGGTTATTACCATGGCACGAGCATGACCTCCAATCTTCATATACACCTTCTTGCAGAAGTGCTCAACGATGATTTCTGCCTTCTTCTCAATCGTTTCCGGCTGACGTTCCACGTAAGAGCGAATCTTGCCTAGTGCTTTCTTCTTATCGTATTCAGGATCGTCTTCAACTGCCTTCAGTACACGATAATAAGAAGAATAAGGTGTATAGTTTTTAAGCACGTCAAGGATGAAACCCTCCTCGATGGCTTGCTTCATGGTATATTCATGGAATGGAATGTACAAAGGTTCTTCACCAATGCGCTCAACTTTATCACCGAACATTTCCAAGGTCTTGTTCTTGGGTGTTGCGGTAAAAGCATAGTAGTTGGCATTCTTTGCCATCTTCCTTCCCTTTATGATCCGGTGAATCTTGTCCTCAATGTCTTCTGGCTCACCATAGGTGTCGTCTATGCCTTCCGCAGCCATCACTGGATAGCCACCTTCCTCAGATATAAAGCCAGTGCTCAAAGGTATGACGGGTGCTGCATTTCCTGAGATTCCTGTTGCAAGGTTTGCCGACAGCGAACCGTTCTGGCTGCTGTGTGCCTCGTCAATAATGATGGCAAAACGCTTGTCTTTCAACGAACTGCCTATTTCATCAAGGATGAACGAGAACTTGAAGATGGTAGAGATGATTATCTTCTTGCCGCCAGTCAACAGTTCACGCAATGTCCCAGACTTGTCTGCCCATCCCACGAGATTGCTCAGACGCTGGAAGGCATTGATGTTATCGCGTATCTGCTTGTCGAGGTTTACACGGTCAGTCACCACGATAATGCTATCAAAGAATGGCTCCTGATTGGGTTGAAGCAAGGTGACAAGTTGATAGGCAAGCCAGGTGATGGAGTTCGACTTGCCACTTCCTGCACTATGCTGAATGAGGAACCTTCTGCCTATAGGTGATATCTTTGTGACATGGAGCAATGACCTGACGGCATCCAACTGGTGATAGCGAGGCCAGATGACCGTTTCTTTCACCTTATGCGTCTTCTTGTCTTCACTTGTTATCACCTGTGCAAAGTTCTCAATGATATTCGAGAGCGTTGGTTTCGTCAATATGTCCTTCCACAGATACGAGGTCATGGTGTCGCCCTCGATGACAGGATTGCCGGCACCGCCATTCACACCGCAGTTGAACGGAAGGAACCATGAATCTTTTCCTTCCAAAGCAGTACACATCCATACTTGGCAGTCATCCAGTGCAAAGTGAACGGCGCAACGTTTCTTCTGCAACAGCAGTTCCTTCGGGTCACGGTCTGTACGATACTGCATGATGGCATTCTCGTAGGTCTGCCCTGTGTAGTTGTTCTTCAGCTCAAAGGTGGCAAGTGGCAAACCATTGATGAACACCACAAAGTCTATCTCGTTGGTGTTCACCTTAGAATACATCACCTGACGGATAACTCCGAAGATGTTATGTCCGTAGGCAACTTTTGCACTTGGGTTCAGTTCTGACGGCAACGGATAGTACAGGTCAAAGGTCGAGCCGTTGAACTTATATCCCTTGCGCAGTACATCTGTCACGCCACGCTTAGTTATCTCGTTACTAAGACGAGTGAAGAATTTCAGTCGCTCACTTGGGGATTTGAAACACATTGACTGCTCAACCTTTTCAGGCTGAGTTTCTGTAACGAATCGTTCCACCCACTTGTCAACAAGAGCGAAGTCCTTGTTGAAAGCATGTGGAGTCTCTTGCTCATAGCCATTATGCTGCACGAGCCAATCGACGATTATCTTTTCAAGTCCTGTTTCTGATGTGTCCATAGCTCTATTCTTTAATTGTCGTTGTCTATAACTACCCATGTACCGATCTTTCTTCCACCTTCACGTTTCAGAATGCCGTGTTGTTGCAGTTTTCCGATATTGAATTTTACGCCGTCTTCTGTAATATCACCTAAAGCCTCGGCAATTTCCAGTCTTGTTGCTCTCGGATGCTCTTTCAAGTAGTTGATTATTTCTTTTTGGGTAGCATTCAGAGGCTTTTGGGTAGTCCTGTCTTGCTTTTGGGTAGTTACGTCATCCTTTCGGGTAGCTTCCAAGAGGCTTTCATTAGCCTTTTGGGTAGTAGTTTCGTCCTTTGGGGTAGTTCGCCACACACGCGCCACAAACTGATTTCCGTCTGGACGATTGATCAGTTCTACATCACAGCCTGTTGCCATAACACGTGGTATTCCGGAACCCAAGCCTCTATATGGCATGGTCTTTGAACCAAACAATGCCAACTGTGGATTTCTTGGGTCAGAATTGCCCATCATTATTTCTTCAAGTGTTTGCCCATCAGGCAAACATCCTGGATTGATGATTTCAATACGGTTGTCAAACACCAGTAATTCTGTCATAATAATGGCATTTTAATTATTCTTATAAGTTAGCCCAACCCTTTCCCAAACTTATTGGCTCTTTTACTCAACATTTCTTGGGTACTACCTGCCGTTTCTTGGGTACTACCTGCCGTTTCTTGGGTACTGATAGCTTTATACAGTTCAGTCCCCATTTCCGTCAGAATGCAATATTCTTTGCCATTTTCCTCAATGGTCGTGACATAACCCATTTCTATACTAGGTGCTAGCTGCTTTTCGCGGAACAAAGGTATTCGATGAGCACTGCCTGAAAGATAACACAAATAGTCGGTTGAAACCACACCGCCTTCTTCAGCAATCAATCGTACCAGATGTTGTTCGTTGGGTTCCGTTTTGATAATGGTGTAGCCGCCATCTGAAAATACCTCGTATTCCCTTTTTGCTATTATGTAGTCATTGTAATCTTCCATGTTGCTTAACATACTTTGATTTGACCTGTTACAACGTCGCTGATGAGACGCTGCTTGTATTCTTTGATGGACTCTATCTCTTGCTGGAGCTTGCCGGTGAGGGTGTCAATCTTGGCTGTCTTGTCGGTGATGTACGAGACGATGGACCGTTGCTCATCTAATGGAGGGAGTGGAATTCTATTTTGCTTTAACTTGGCATAATTTATATTTTGACCCTCACGAATTCCTGTGACACATGTTTTGAGCAAATCTATAAAAGGAATACTCTTAAACAAATATCTGAAATAATCTGATTGTGTAGAATCATTCAAGGACAATATAGTATAAGCAGAACTTATGATACCTTGATCATATGCTAATTCTATACCTCCCTGAAAAGAACGAAGATGAATTACAAAATCTCCAACCTTAACGAGTTTAAGACCTTCGAAACCAGTATTGACGACAACTACACGACCACTATATTTTGATTGCAGAATAACACCATGTGTCTGTGTTGCTGAAAGCATTGGCTCTGTCGGATGATTTTTCTCGCTCCTTTCTCTAAATAAATATTTCATTTTCCTTAACTCCCAATGCTCAGGAATCTCGGGCAACCAAGGGATGTTGGTTGCTTTCATCTTGACATCAGGATTCAGCCCACGAGTGACAGCATCAGCAATGATGCGTTGCTTCATTTCTGCCAACAGTTCAATTTGTTTCTGTTTCCCTTCAAGCATCTTGTCTATCTTCCCACACTTGTCATCAAGGTAAGATACAATGGAGTGCTGCTCGGAGAGAGAAGGAAGAGTTACATGTTTCGCCTTGATTTGAATTGCAGATAATTGACCTATAGCTGCACTATCACTTGTGAATGGTATCACGGTATCAATGAAGTATGCATAAAATTTACAGACAATATTTGTGTTTTTAGGACTTAATGAGAGTAGGCGAATTATTGCATCATATGGTTTTTCTCGATAGATAGCATGTCCAACCTCTCCACGCCCCGTTACAGTTATTGAATTTCCTGGGCATGTTGCTAAACTTGTATAAGCATAAATATCATTAGCAGATTTTGTATTTGTATATACAGGATAAGGATGACTGTCGTCTTTTTTATCAGAGAAAAAATCAGGTTTTACATCTCCACCGGCTTTGATGTTAAATAGACGATGTATTAGTACACATCTCCAATGCCCCGGAATCTCTCCAAGCCATTGTACTCCACTATCTTTATATTCGCTATATCTCTCCATACGCTTAGTCCTCCTGTTCGTAATAGTATGAATAATCAATACCCTTCATAAACATCTCGCGATCATCGATGCGATCGGTCAAAGCCTGCTTTAGCAATGCGTGAATCTTGCTGTTATCTGACGTATGGGTTGCTATCATCGCATTTAGGTATTCGCGTTTGTCTATCTTACTCCAGTCTACGCACATTTTCAGTCGTTTCTTGAAAATCAGGTCCAGCCAAATGCGAGTGCTGCGCCCGTTACCCTCCATAAACGGATGAGCAGCGTTCATCTCTACATACTTTTCCACAATCTCATCGAAGGTGGTTTCCGGCATTGCCTCGACTGTCTTCAGATAACTATGCAGATGTTCAGCCAGGCAGAACAGGGTATTGCCTTTTGCAATGGTTTTGGTACGAATCTTACCTGCAAAGTCGTAAAGTCCCCCGAAAAGAAAGGCATGGATTTGCTGCAGTGACTTTACCTTGCCCACGTCTTTATCGGCCACAAGATTGCTCTCCCATAGCGTATAGGCTTTCTTTCGGCTTTGTCCATCAATAGTATTTTCGCTATATTTAAACCAATCCAGAAAGGCCATAGCCTGCTGGTTATGAATAGATTTTGCGAGCTCTTCCACACCCGCCTGACTGATAACGTCGGTGTTGTACTTCTTGCCGTCAAGAGCTGTCAGTTTCAGTTGGGTAGTGTCACTAACCAACTCACTGTGTTCTTTACGCAACTTGGCTTTCAGATACTTCCAATAGTTGCGGTTTTTCTCATGGTCATCCTGCTCATTGATGGCACCTACGATATCGAGGACGGAGAACCACCAATGATTGTTCTCATCGTCCCATACAGCACGTACTATATGGTCTTTATAGAATCGTATGGATCTCTTACTTGTCATATCATTCTTTCTGCTAACGATGCTTTGCCTGTTGTCTTCCTACTTCAATATTTCAGCCCAGAGGCCATCGGTTTCTGATTCAAGGATATTCACCTCTGCCATAATCTCATCGAGCGTACGGAGCTGAACAGGCTTGTAGAAATACTTGGTAAAGGAGAGCTCATATCCGATGATAGGTTCACCAAATTCTGCTTCCTCATCGTAGGGCTTCACCTCATTCTCATAGAAGGCTGCAATGCCACCAGGGTACAACAAAGGTATCTGCTCTGACTCTTTCTTCACACAGACCATCTGTGGCTTGCCCTTCTTCAGGATGATGTTGCCCTCATCGTCACGCTTAGGGCGCATGACGGGCACCTGCCAATAGCCAAACTCTTCGTTCTTGAAAATCTTGCTTTCAGGCGTTTCCTTGAAGTCCATCAGCAACTGAAGGATGTGCTTTCGGTCATCCTCTGCTGTTTCACAGTTCTTCTCGCCAAGGTTCTTACGAAGTGGTGTACAGATATTTGAGGCATCAATGAGTTGTACAAAACCCTTGCGACGCTCCTCTTTACGATTGGTTATAATCCAAATGTATGTTGAGATGCCCGTGTTATAGAAGTCTTTTTCTGGCATAGCCACAATAGCCTCCAACAAGTCATTCTCAATGATATACTTGCGCAGGTTGCTCTCGCCACCACCAGCATTACCTGTGAACAACGAACTCCCGTTATGCACTTCCACAATGCGAGTGCCGAGTGGAGTGTCTTTCATTCGGCTTACATTGTTGGCAAGGAAGAGCATCTGACAGTCGCCAATGTCTGGAATGAAACTCGTCACTCCATCAAAGAAGCGTGGATCAGTTATCTCTTTCTTGTCACCAATGCCCCAGTTCTTCAGGTCTTCCTTCCATGGAGTACCGAATGGGGGATTCGAGATGCAGAAGTCAAACTTTTCGCCAGCATGGCCATCCTGACTGATAGTCGAACCGAAGGCAATATACTGATGGTCAACTGTACCAAGACGATAAGTAAACTTATTGATATTGCCTGAAATCATAAGGTCTGCCTTGCAGGTGGCGTATGTATCAGGCTGCAATTCCTGACCGAAGATACTTGTACGGACACGCTTGCCCGTTTCCTTGGCAATGCGCTCAATCTCTTCTTGGGCAATCGTCAATATTCCACCAGTACCACATGCGCCATCATAAATCGTGTAGGTGTTATCGGCCAGTTTGTCTTTGATTGGTACAATAGCCAACTGTCCGAGCAGACGCACATAGTCACGAGGCGTAAAGTGCTCACCGGCTTCGGTCACATTGTTTTCCTCATTGAACTTACGGAGCAGCTCTTCAAAGATGGTTCCCATGGTGTGGTTGTCGAGTCCAGGCAGACGTTCTACCATCTTCTTTGTGCCATCCTTCTCTGTCACTTCCTCCATGACAGGCTTCACAGAGAGGTTGATATTTTCATCGGTGAACTTCTCCAAGAGCGAACCAAGGCGACCTGCCTCTGTGAGGTTATCTACCTGCTGACGGAGTTTAAACTTGTCGATAATGTCCTGCACGTCCTGCGAGAAACCATTGAAGTACTCAATGATATTCATCTTCAAGCGTTGTGGGTCTATCTCATTCTTCAGAGTCTTCATCGTAAACGCAGAAGTGTTGTAGAACGGATAACCTGTCACCTGAGTGAGGAACGGAGTATAATCAACAAGGTTATGGCTGTCGCAAAACTCCTTCTTCTGGAGCACGGCAGCCTTAGTCGGTTCAAGGAGCACGTCGATACGACGAAGCACCATGAACGGCAGGATGATCTTTTTGTAATCTCCCTTCTCAAAAGCATGTACCAATACATCGTTGGCAATATTCCAAATGAAAGAGAAAAGAGCGTTATATTGTTTGTTGTCCATCGGGATTCAATATTAGAACATTAATTTTGCACGTCAATTTGTACTTCCTCAGATCGAATAAGTTCATTGATATCGACATTGAGTAGTTTTGATATCTTAATCAACATTTCAAGATTGGGTTGAGCGTTGTTCTGTACCCATTTTGAAACCGTTGCCTGACCAACTCCAAGTTGCTCAGATAACCACTTGTTGGTTAGGTTCTTTTCGGCAATAATCACCCGTAGCCTATTCAAATTCTTTTGTTCCATATGATAACTTCAAATAACTGCTGCAAATATACTAATAAAAATCGAAATAATTTTCTAAATTAGAAAATATATTCTAAAACATGGCGCTCTTTTAACTCTTTTTAGGCAGATTGACACAACACAGACTATCCCTTACTGATATCCTCTGGTTAAAAGGGTAACGCCAAACAGCATACTCCAATTGGCATTTGATTTTCTAGATAGTCAGCAACCAATCTCAAAAAGTTCGTGAACTCCCACACAACTGAAAACAAGCGAAAAACATATAATTTTACGATTTAAGTGCGATTTTTCATCTCAAATAAACTTAAAATGCAAGAAAACATCTTTATTAAACTATTATTGGACGGGTGGACGGTGGACGCTTACAACATTCCGCAGCTCTGCATGCCTGCCGTGCCCAAAAGGGCGTTGAGCATACGTGCTTCCTGCAGCATTCCTAATTGTATCGAATTCGGTACAATTAGAAAAATCATAGGGACTTCCATACTCGCTAATATATAAACTGAACAAATAGTGTCAGATAGTGTGATTATAAGAAAGGAATCAAAAACCTCTTCCCTATGATTTTTGTTTTGTCATTTCCTCCTCTCTCCGAGCAGCAATCCATCGTCGCCACTCTCGACTCCCTCAAATCTAAGGTTGACCGCCTGCAAGCGAACTACAAAAAGATTTCTCAGGAGTGCGACGCCTTGAAACAAGCCATATTACGACAAGTATTTGAATAGCGATATATTAAAAGAAGCGTTCTTTGACATCGTGGCACAGAAAAATTGAGAAAGGTTTGGTGGTCTCATATTTTTATCGTATTTTTGTAGCATAAAAACTGCATTGACGATGAAAGAGAGCAAACCATATCCCATCACGGAAGAAGACGGCAGTTGCCTGACCGCTCAGGAGCCCGTTGCTGACGTGGCCTACGCATACGAGGAATCTGTCATTCCCGACGATGTGGAATACGCCCACACCGTGGATGGCGTGCTACAAGTGACACCTGATATAGAGCAGGAGATAGCCGAGGTGGAGCGTGGCGAGGTGGTTTCAATGTCAGAATTTAAAACCATGTTCTCCCGATGGCTCTAACCATTGAATTCAGTCTGCGCAGCACCAAGCAGTTGCATAAGATTCTGACGTTCTATGACGAGCGTAACGGTTCGGACAAGTACAGCCGCCGGCTGTTGCACTGCCTTCTTGAAGATTTGCAACGGCTTGCCCAAACACCCACAGCAAGCAGCCCTTCCACACGACCTGACGTTAGGTTCTTCTATCAGATGGGGTTCACCATCATTTTTCGATATAACACTCGCAAACTGATCGTGCTGAGTATTCGTTCGTCAGCACGCAAACCGCTGAAAGTATATCAGAAGAAATAACGATCGATTTCCATATTTCTGTGCTACGTTTGTCAGTTAGGACGTTACTGCTGCTTGCTGGAGGTTTTAGGGCCATTTTTTAGTTAGGAGCCCACCCCCAGCCCTCCCAAGGGGAGGGAGCCCTGCCACTCACGTGGGTTACTGCTGCTTGCTGGAGGTTTAGGGCCATTTTTTAAGTTAGTTAATAATTAGTTAGTTCTCTCGTTCAGCTTATTGAGGATGTGTGCCCACTCATTTGTTGGCGCCATTCTGGAGTATTCGTTCGTCATCTGCAGCTGACTCCTGTCTACTATCCAGAGAGGTGAACCTCAATTAGCCTTTCTCTTTTGCCGTACCCTAACCCCCGAAGGGGTAGAGCCCCCCTCCCTTTGGGAGGGGTTGGGGGTAGGCTACGCTTTGTTCTCACATTGCTGATGCAATTGTGGTGCAAGTGCGAATGTAGAGCCGAGACTCGCTCGAGCTATGCTGAGCCGCAGCCCACAATCGCCATAGCATCTATTGCTATTGCAAAGGTACAACATCAGGGGTGGGGTTTGCAAGGGAAAGTTCGGGTATTTTTGATGGCGGAGGAAAATTTTCCGAAATGTTTACAAAACGCAAAAGAAAATCTAATCGGCGTTTTGGAAAATAAAACCGAATTTTTTATTCAGCATAACGTGTAAGCGTGTAGAATAATATCGCGCGAACATTATTATATATATAGTAATTTTTGCTAAAACAAGATTTATTGGACGTTGGACGTTGGACGCTCCAACATCAATAAATATTCGCTGCCCAAAAACTTGTGCAAACTTGTACAAAAACTTGTGCAGGACTTGTATTTTCTTGTATTTACTTGTACGCCATAGAAACATGGAGCCAGCATGGGAGAAAGTATCTGGGCTGAAATTTCAGCTCAGTACATACAAGGACCCTACTGGTCGTACATTACCTTGCTACTCACTGACCAAGACCGAGTGTCTGTCCAGCAGATCTCGCAGTGGTGACTGGTAAACAACACAAGAACGTGATGCAAGCTATCAGAAATATGGAGCCAGCATGGGAGAAAGTTAACGGGCTGAAATTTCAGCTGGTTGAATACCGAGACAAAAAGGGGGAGCTTCGCCCCTGCTACTCCTTGACCAAGACTGAGTGTCTATACATCGCCACCAAGTTTAATGATGAGGC
>ONCJ01000058.1 GCA_900316295.1 uncultured Prevotella sp. | reverse complement strand
GTTTGGTTATATGTATGCAAATATACGATATATTCGTTGTATACAACTATACATTTACTTTATTTTTGTTATTTACATAGTTGTTTTGTATCTTTGTGACGTAAAAGGAAGGATATGAAGATAGGTCCAGGCATTGCCGTAGGGCTCTTTGGCTACGCCATAGGTACCTATCTCGGGTTTGCCATCGCCCACCTGCTTTTATGGATATGATAGTGACTATTCCCATTCCACCAGCTCACGTGGCAGGGTGATAATCTTCAGGCGCTCATACCAGATACGCGAGGAGCCATTGATATGGCGTCGGGTATGTCCGCTGATATAGTAATATGACGCGGCATAGTCGTCCATCATCGATGTGAAAGTCTTCTTTATGCGCGAACACTTCTCGTTGATGGAGTTGTTGAGTGGATTTATCAGCATGTCCACACTCTCTATAATAGCCTTTTTGTCCATGTTACGGGCTGTGGAGAGGTATAGGTCGAGCAGCTCGTCACGATAGTTGCTAAGGAATTTGAACTCTATGCCCTCGCTGTGTCTTAGGAAGAGCAGGTAGACAGCCTTGTGTACCGGATTGAGTATTACCTCTCGGTTGGCGTAGTCGGTGAGGAAGATATGGTAGTCCTTAGTAATTCGCATACGACTGAGTCGCACCTTTGCAGCCTCAAGCCTTAGCTCCTCGAGTACTGGCGCACCAATAGCTTGCAACAACAAGTCGTTGCGTCCAGCCGTTCTTAGTGTCCTGACAAGCAGTTGCAGTTGCTTCGCAAGATTTTCTATGTCTGTGTGGGAAAGTGTCATTCGTTTTCGTCGATCATCAGATTCTTTAGCCAAGCTTTCCATCTGTCTATAATGTTAGAGTCTTGCCCCTTGGGAGCAGGGGCCTCGCCATCACGTCGCTCCGTATCTTTGTCTAAAGACTCCACGTCCTCTTCGTCCTCCACCGCAGGTTCGGGCTCCGGAGCCACCTCGATTGCAAATGCTGGCTCCTGCGTTAATTCCTCCGACACAGGCTTAGACTTCTCCGGTTTATACAGTTGTGGTATCAAGTCTTCATAGAATCCTTCATCATTACGAATATTGTCTGTGGGCTTTTCCTTGAAAGTATCTTCCAGACCAGTAGCGAGGATAGTCACCTTAGCGTCCTCTCCCAACTCATTGTCTGTGGCAGTACCCCATATCAAGTCGATGTTTGGGTCGAGCTGGTCGAAGAACTCGTCTATCTCTTGCATCTCGCGTACCACGATGGGGTGAGAGTCGCTGGCATAAATGTTGAAAAGGATGCGCCGGGCCTTACCTATGTCGTTACCATAGAGCAGGGGAGAGTCCAGGGCGTCGACGATAGCCTTCTCCACACGTCTGCTACCACTGGCACGTCCCATAGCCATAATAGAGCCTCCTCCGTCTCTCATAGTACTCTCCACATCTCTGAAGTCCAGGTTGATGCTTCCGTCACTATGGGTAGTGATAAGTTCGGATATACCCTTCACTGCATCCGTGAGAATATTGTCAGCGCGCTTGAAAGCCTCCTTTATCGAGATTTCCGAGTCAGCATATACGTCACATAGGCGTTCGTTGTTGACGATGAGTAGTGCGTCTACATTCTTTCTCATCTCGTCCACACCCTTCAGAGCCTTGATGATCTTACGTTTCTTCTCAAAGTAAAAAGGTATGGTCACAACACCTACTGTCAGCAGTCCCATCTCCTTAGCCACACCAGCAATCACGGGAGCCGCTCCCGTGCCAGTGCCGCCACCCATACCAGCCGTGACGAATACCATACGGGTTTCGTCAGACAGTAGTCGGCGTATGTCGTCGATATTTGTCTCTGCCTCTCTCTTCCCCAGTTCGGGGTTGGCTCCTGCGCCCAAACCCGTCTCGCCCAACAGCATCTTCACCGGTACTGGCGACCCCGCCAGCGATTGACTGTCAGTATTACATACTGCGTATGTCACACCCTCCACGCCCTCGTTATACATATTGCGTACGGCATTACATCCGCCACCACCAACACCAATCACCTTGATGATGCCCTGCGTCTGGTCCTCTATAGGTCCGAAAATATCCAAAATATGGTTCTCTTTTGTCATATCCTTTTTGTTTTGCTGCAAAAGTACAAAAGTAATTCTAAATAAAGAAACGTTCGCAAGGCTTGTAAAAACAAATATGTACACCACGTATACGTGAGTAGGGGGTACTTCGTGACCTTACGCTGCAAGTTTTGAGCGTAGATATTTTCATACCCGTGTTTATTATTTCCTAAAAAAGTTTGGTCGTTCCTAATAAAAGAAGTACCTTTGCTCTAATAGCATATTGTAAGGAGAGCGGATAAAGGCCATCAGAGACATGAACCATTGTGCGCAGCGGACGATATTCGGGAAGACTAGTCATGGCTAGTTGGAGTATGAAGAAGATATTGTAGGGTATATGGATATAAATTCCAATTTAGCGAACTGAAATAATACGAATATGAAAAAAGTAATTGTCATATCAACGAGCCTGCGTCATGGTTCAAACAGCGACATGCTCGCTGAGCAGTTTATAGAAGGTGTCAAAGCTACAGGAAACGAAGTGGAGAAGGTCTCCTTAGCGGGCAAGAATATCCAGTTCTGCAAAGGTTGCATGGCTTGTCAAAAACTGGGGCGTTGCGTCATCAAGGATGACGTGAACGACATCATGGCCAAGGTGCTGAAGGCTGATGTCATCTGCTGGGCAACACCTATCTACTATTATGAGATGAGCGG
>ONCJ01000011.1 GCA_900316295.1 uncultured Prevotella sp. | reverse complement strand
TGAGCTGGTGATGAGTATGTCTTTGTATAATGTGCCATAATAAAACAAAACGACCCGCCGATTTAAGCATTGTGAAGAGGCTTGGCGGGTTCTCGTGGCACAAAGGTACTGCTTTTATTTAGAATAGCCAAACTTTTTTGAAGAAAAAGAATAAAAGCTGCCTAAGAAATCCTCTTTTTGCCTCAAAGTGTTACCTCATCCTTTCTTTTCCCTACCTTTTTCAATTCGCAAATTGCACTTATTTGTACCTTTCAACTTTGGGGTATATTCGTTTTTATGACAAGAAGAATAATTTTAGCAGCAAGACAACCTTCGTGACATGTTTTCTTTCTCGTGTTTACTCATTTTTTCAGCTAATAATTTGCTGCGAAGAGATAATGTCAATACCTTTGCACAAACATAAGGATGAAACAAATGATGAATATAGACAAAGGTATGAGGGCTCTGACTCTCTTGGTGGTGATGATGATGACGGGAGCCCTGACGGCAGGTGCGCAGATACGTCTCAACCTGGGTGGCGACTCCCCCCTTAGGAAGTTGCAGGTAGCTGAGATGGCGATAACCAACCTGTATGTCGACTCCGTCGATGAGGCTCGGTTGGCTGAAGATGCCATCCGTGGTATGCTTGAGAAGCTCGACCCTCACTCCTCCTATACCAATGCCCGTGAGACTAAGGCCATGCGCGAACCCCTGCAGGGCGACTTCGAAGGCATCGGCGTACAGTTCAATATGCTTGAGGACACCCTCGTAGTCATACAGCCCATCCTCGGTGGACCCTCCGAGAAGGTTGGAATTATCGCCGGCGACCGCATCGTCACCGTCAACGACACCGCCATTGCCGGAGTGAAGATGGAGCGCTCCGAGATTATGAAGCGTCTCCGTGGTAAGAAAGGTACCAAGGTGCGCCTCGGCGTAGTACGTCGTGGAGTGTCTTCTCCTCTCACCTTCATCGTCAAGCGCGACCGCATTCCCGTCCTCTCCCTCACCGCCGCCTATATGATACGTCCCGAGGTGGGCTATGTCCGTTTCGAGAATTTCGGAGCCAAGACCTATGATGAGTTCATGCACGCCGTAGACTCCCTCAGTGGTCAGGGCATGCGCCGACTCATCCTCGACCTCCAAGACAATGGTGGGGGCTACCTCGAGAGTGCTGTCCAGATAGCTAATGAGTTTCTCGACGATGGCGACATGATAGTATACACCGATGGTCGTGCCGTGCGCCGCTACGAATACCGAGCCCGTGGCGACGGTCGTCTGCGCCAGCTCCCCGTCACCGTCCTCCTCAACGAATACTCTGCGTCAGCCTCCGAGATTGTCGCCGGAGCCATACAAGACCATGACCGCGGCACCATCGTGGGTCGTCGCTCCTTTGGCAAGGGACTTGTCCAGCGCCCCATCGAGCTGCCCGACGGTTCCGAGATGCGCCTCACCGTGGCTCACTACTACACTCCCTCAGGTCGTTGCATACAGAAGCCATATACCAAGGGCGACCTCAAAGACTATCAGCAAGACATAGAGCGGCGCCTGCGTCATGGCGAGCTCACCTGTCGTGACAGCATCCACTTTGCCGACTCCCTCCTCGTCTACACCCTCAAGCGCCACCGTCCCGTCTACGGTGGTGGCGGCATCATGCCCGACGAGTTCGTACCTCTCGACACCATGCGTTACACTCGCTACCATCGTCAGCTCAACGCCAAGAGCATCATCATCAATCAGCTCCTGCGCTACGTGGACAACAACCGCAAGCAACTAAAGAAGCAATATAAAACCTTCGATGAATTCGAGCAAAAATACCAGGTCCCAGAGACTCTCGTCGAATCCATCCGTACCGAAGGTACAAAACAAAAAATCCAACCCAAGGATGACGATGAGCTCAGTCGCACCCTACCATATCTGCGAAAGAGTCTGAAGGCACAAGTAGCTCGTGACCTCTGGGGCACCAACGAGTTCTTCCGTTGTTGGAATGAGAACGACGACATCGTACTGAAGGCGTTGGTAATTGATAATTGACAATTACGGATTACAGCTGTCCTGCTTCCACCTGTAGTACCACCTTTTCCGTTTCTGCGTCGATGCCGTTCGGGTCGTACCCCTTTGCCAGGCTGGCTCCGAATGTCCAGGCGAATGCCTGATAGAAGCCCGCGCGTACTGGTCCGAGGAATGCCTTTATCGTGCTATATGCCGACGAGTTACACTCACGGTATATCAGTTTTATCAGCAGCTTGCCTTGTGTCAGCGACAGCTTCTTCATCCTTGGCGTATACCGCTCCTTGATGTCCTTCTCCACCAGTTTCATGTGTTCGTCCTTCGCCTTCTTGTTCGGCAGCGTCTGCAGGTACTCGTATGTCTCCAGCAGCATCACCCTCGCCTCCTTAGCTATCGGCAACACCTTCTTCACGTTATACACCAGTCGTGAGTACTGCTGTCTCTCCTTAGCGTTCTTGAAAGTCTTCTGTGGGAACACATACACGTTGTTTGTCTGCACATACATTATCGAGTCCCCCTCCCATGCCGCCTTACCAATCTTCACCATCGGTACAAACGTCGGGTTATCCATGTCCACCTCCCTGTCTTCGGGCAGTGTCCCCTGCTTGTTTTGCGCCATGGCGGTGCAGCACAGGCAGATCAGGGTAGTCGTAAAAAACGGTCGTATATGCATATCGTCAGCAAAAGTATGAAAAAAAACCACATCCCTCGCAGTGCGTTCCATAATAATATATTACTTTTGTAAAAGTTAAACATCATTAGGATATGAAACACGTATGGCTGAGCCTGTTCTTCCTACTTGCCTCCATCCCTGTCCATGCCCAGCAGGCAGAGTGGGAGCCGCTACTACATGAGATATTTGATATAGAGCAAATAGAGTCAGCAGACGCAGAGCAGCTGATGGAGGTGTTGACCGATCTGGAAGCAAATCCAATAGACCTGAATAGTGCTACGAGAGAAGACCTTGAACAGATAACATTCCTGTCAGAACAACAGATAGAGGAGATAATAGACTATGTATACAAATATGACGGCATGCGCACCCTGAACGAGTTGTCTCTGATAGAATCGCTTGACTACGTACACCGCCAGCTGCTCACATTCTTTGTCTACGTGAAAGAGGATGAGAAGAAGGGTTTTCCCAAGCTGTCGACCATCGCCAAATATGGTAAGCATGAGTTCTTGGCAACAGGAAAAATACCATTCTATGAGCGTCGTGGCGACAAGAACGGATACCTGGGCTATCCCTACCGCCACTCATTGAAGTACACTTTCAACTATGGCGAATACTTAAAGGTGGGTTTTATAGGTGCGCAGGATGCCGGTGAACCATTCTTCACCGACGGCAATGGAGCGGGTTACGACCACTATTCATTCTATGTCCAGGTAAAGAAACTTGGAAGGCTGAAATCCTTCGTGGCAGGTCGCTACCGTATGAAGATGGGTATGGGACTGGTGATGAACACCGATTTGGGGTTTGGTAAGAACATGACGCTATCATCCCTTGGTAGAAGCGCAAATATGTTGCGTGGGTACAGCTCGCGATCGAGTGCCCGCTATCTGCAAGGAGCTGCCGCAACGGTGGAACTGGTACGCGGACTCGACCTCACTGGATTTTTCTCTTACCGCTCCATTGATGCTACTCTAAGTAAGGATAACCGTTCAGTACAGACTATCCTTACAGACGGCTACCATCGTACTCCGCTCGAAATGGCAAAGAAGAACAACACCCGACAGCTGGCAACAGGAGCAAATATCAGCTTTCGTCACAAGGAGTGGCACGTTGGAGTGAGCGGTGTGTATACTCATTTCAACCGCCAACTGAAGCCAATAGCCGATCCAAATAATGTATCCCAATCCCAGCGCTACCGACTACACCGACCTGTCGGTGACAGCTTCTGGAACGTAAGCGCAGACTATGGGTTCATGCGTCCCCGCTTTTCCATCTTTGGCGAGACGGCATTGAGCGATAATCATGCTATGGCTACCATAAATAACATTAACTGGCAATTGTCATCGGAGTTTTCGCTTGTTGCGGTGCAGCGCTATTTCTCGGAAAAGTACACTACTATTTATGGCAGAACTTTCAGTGAGGGTGGTGATGTTCAGAATGAGAATGGGCTCTATCTCGGAGCACAATGGCAGGTAGGCAAGCATCTTCTCTTGTCAGGGTATACAGACATTGTGCACTTTCCATTCGAACGTTATGGCGTAGGAGCGTCGTCGACAGTATGGGACAATCAGCTTTCGGCAACTTACTCAAGAGGATCGCTTACCATCATGGGGCGTTATCGTATTAAATCGAAAGAGAAAAACAATGACGATAAGTCAGCCCTCATAGCCGATATTACCCAACGAGGCAGGCTGGCAGTAGCATGGAAGGGTGCCCGATGGTTGTTAGGGACTCAGGCTGATGTCGTCCATGACAGATATAAGACGAGCGAGATGGGGTGGATGGTGAGTCAGTCTGTAGGGTATAGCTTCCGCACTCTGTTACAGTGTCATGCAAACATTGGTTATTTTCATACCGATGGTTACAACTCGCGCATCTATACCTATGAGAAGAATCTACTTAACACCTTTAGTTTCCCCTCTTTTTATGGCAAGGGAATACGTTATGCGTTTATGCTACGTGCCTCTCTCTCCTCCCACCTCCTCACCATCCTCAAGCTCGGCACCACGAAGTATTTTGACCGTGATCATATCTCAGAGGGACTACAGAGGATAGACCACTCGAGCATGACAGAGGCAGAGGTGCAGGTGAAGTGGAGGTTCTGAGGGTCAGGGCTGTGACTTGCGTAAAATGACCTTTTGACGATATTGGCGTATCGCTGCATTGCGGAATGTGCATAGCTCGTCATATTTCTCTTTGCCATAGGTTCCGTTACGCATGAGTAGTTGGTTGATGACGGTGATGACGTTGTCATGCAGGGTGATGGTTGAGGTGAATGTGCCGAAGTCGCTCTGTATGTCTGTATTCGATGGCATTGCCTCAATGGTGTAGCCTTCGGGAATGGTGATGGTGATGGTGTCGGTGTCGTGATAGCCATAGTCTACAGTAATGTCGTTGGTACGTGGCTCTTTAGAATTCAGGGAAGTGTAGCCCTGATGGAAGGGACATATTGGTACGAAGAGGCGTTGGAGGGAACCTGTAGCATAGCTGTCGGCGGTCATCGTGGCTTCTGTGTCGGTGAAGGGGATGGCGTAGTCGTCTTTTATGTCATGGATGGTCATCTCTTGGATGTGTATTCCTGGAATCTTAAGAGTATGGGCAAGGGCGTTGCGTTGTTCTTGCTGGTTGGAGTGTACCACGGGGAGCATGTCTTCATATTGTTTCAGATATGACCGCTGGCGCATGCTGATGGAGGCTGATCCGTCGGCAGAGAGCGTGATGTCGGCTTTGCTCACTTGACGGTTCTGACTGTCAGAATAATTTGGGAGGGTGACCAAGGTGCCTCCTTCGGGACTGATCATTACGGCATGGTGGTTGGCGATGTCTTCATGGACATAGCCTAATGGGAGTGTGGGGTTGGTACATTCGATCCACAGCGTGTCAGATTGCTGAGGGACAGCACAGATGACATGGTTGAAGTAGTTGCCTGCGGGAAAGTGGGGGAGGACATGCTGGTTTTCGGTGCTGATAATGGTGTATTGAGCTTGTACACCTGCTTCTTCGAGTAGGGCACACATATAGTTGGTGAGGGCTTTGCAGTCGCCGAAACCAGTCTTCCATACAAATTCTGCAGGGAAAGGACGTAGGCCGCCGATGCCCAGCTGGATGCTGACATAACGGGTGGTCTCGCCAAGCAGATGGTAGAGCGCAGACACCTTGGAACGAATGGTGGTACAGGTATCTGTCAGCTGATGGACTCTCTGCTTGGCTGCTTCAGGTAGTGATCGTTGATTGGCTATCATGCTCCATTGCCATTTGCCGTAGTCTTGCCATGTGGTGAGGGTACCTGATGTGCCAAGGTATTCGAAATGTTCTGGTGCAAAGTATATTCTGGGTGCCTGCTCGCTCCATTTTTCCGTATAGGATTCTTGGCGTTGGGCTGGTATGTTGGTGGCGCTCACCTCGTATACTTTCTGTCCCTTCTCATTGGTGTGCTGGCTCACGTCGAGACTGGTGTTTTTCTGGGCAATACGGCATGTCATCGATGCGGGTATGGTAAGTCTGTAGTATGAATCTTTGACTTCGACCTCTCTGCTCTGTTGGGGGAAGAAGGTGGGGAAGGAAGTGAAACCTCCTGTAAAACGTTCTTCTGTCTCCATGCTGACGATGACGGGATAGACGGGAGGGGTGAAGTCGGTGTATAGATAGTAGGCGTCTGATGCCAGATGACTTGAATACTCCGTTTTCTGCAGGTCGTCTTTTTTTATCTTTCGCAGTTTGTTGCCATTGCCATCGTATATCGTCATGGAGAAGGATGTCAGCTGGGTGTTGTCATCGAGCTGTATCACGGTATTGGCATATTTCTTGCCTCGTTCGTCATTGATGCGCCACACTCTTTGTTCGGTGCATGTCATAGTAGTGGCATTGGTGCATGTGACGCATGTCGACGAGGTCGTGAGTACTGCTATCGGCTCTTGTGCCGAGAGGGGGAGGACGGATAGCGTCAGGACAAACAAGATGATGTGTATATGCTTCATACTATTTCACTTTTTTGAGCACTGCCATACTGTTACATTTTTGTACCATAGCGTCGAAGAACTGTTTGAGTTCTTCGTACTCGTGGACTCCAAAAAGTATTCTTTTCAGTGTAAAACGCAGTTGGCTCGTAATGGTGTTGTCTTTTATCTGGTAGGAGAGAATAAGGCCGATAGTGCCGTCCTCGTTTTTCATCCTTACGTTCTCGGGTAATTCCTCTACGGTGTATCCTTCGGGGATGGTGAGTTGGGAGGACAGAATGGTCATCTCCTGATATGGGAACTCTACGGGAAAGAGTCGTGTCTCGTCGGTGAAAAGTGGTTTTTTCATCAGTGACAGTATTGAGGGATTGACGTATATCATGTCTGATGTGGCATCGCATGACATGGTGAAGTCTATTGTCTCCCTGATCTGATTGGAGAAGTCGGTGCGTCCGTCCATGTGATATGATGATATGTTGATGGCGTATTTGTCAGCTACTTTGTTGACAAAGGCGGTGCTATCCTTGGCTTCTCTGAATGACTTACGCTGGCTGGATGCGGCATTGCCTGCAAAACGGGTGGTGATGGTACCGTCTACTGTGCCATCGGTGTTCAGGGATGCTTCGATGGAGATGGCTTTACGGGAGATTGGCAGATTCTGAAGGTTGACCCAGAAGCCGTCTTTCTTCCTTTGTATGGCACGTGCTCTGTCGACCAGCAGATTGGCGGGCAGCACATTGATAAACCCGTCTTCTGATGATGCGTCAATATATGATATGGTAGTGTCGTTAGCCATAAAACCTACCACAAAGGTGTTGAGGGCTTTTATTGACGGGTGGGTGTATGGCAGTCTGCCGTTGTCACGACTGCTCATCACTACGGGGAATGCCTGCACTCCTGCGTCCTCCAGCATGTTTATCAGAACGAAGTTAAGGTCGGCATTTGATCCTGTACCATCCTTTAGAATGTTGTGCGAGCTGCGACCATACAACTTGTATTTGCCATCCCAGCGCAGACGTTGTCTCAGTGCTGTGAAGGCCTTTGCAACCTTGTCGTTTACGTCTGTAGCGTCAATGGCTCCGCTTGCTATGAGTTCTTCTTTTAGCGGATTAGCCCGACGAAGTCTGCCACCAAAGTCCTCATCTTTGAGCAGCAGCTTGTCTATCTCCTCCCAGCTTGACGTGAAGTATTTGTACATGGCTCCAGGGAACTCATAGCCACGCAGCTCGGCAAATACCTTATTACAATAATCGTACTTAGACCATATATAGTCGTCTGACTTCAGTGCTGGCAGATGTTGGCCGATGAATGTGTATTTGTCGCCTTCGGTTTGTTCTACACTGTTGCCCATATGAATGGTCATATTCACACGCTCGTAGTTGTTCTGCATCTTTTGTTGTCCTGTCTGGTCAATATCAAAACGGAAATACTTTGGAATATTCATCTCGTAGCTGGTGTATAACACTGGGATGTCGCACTGGGCATACCACGTATCAATACGGTAATATAAGCCACTCTCTTTGGTATATTGAACCTCGAATACGGTGCCAGCCTTTACCTGCGGAACAGTGATTTTCTTTACCATATAGTCTTTGTCCACCCTTTCGTCAAAGACCATTGATCCAGGCATCTTGGTTTTTTCCACCTTGCCGTTGGTCATGTTATAGGCTGTTGCTTTTAGTCCTGTGATGTCTTCCTTATACGACATATTGTCGTCTCGGTGAAAGTATGGGATTTCCATGGTAGCGTATTCCTTTCCCTCGTCCTTTAGGACCTTGATACGTAGTTTGATGTCATAGAACACCTGAACGTCCTGATTGACAAATACGTATCTTACGTCTTCTGTTCTGCACAGAACGACAGCCGTTGCGTCTGGGTCATCGGCATAGCTCGTCATATTCATCTCCCAGTCAGCAGGCTTTCCAAATTTCATGTTAGGCTCATTCTGGGCATGTAGTGTGATGATGCAAGTAATAAATAGTGTAATGAGAAAAATTCTTTTCATAATGGTTAATTATTAGTTAATAACTAGAAATAAATTTCGCAAAGGTAGTATGTTCTGGACGTTTTGCCAAGAAAAAGAGACTAAAAAAATACACAAAAATTACACACCTCTGTTTTTCTCCGATTTCATCGGGTCTATTTGTAGACTTTACAGCGTTCGAGGTCTAACGTAGCTTATATGAATGTAGCGAGTATTAAGAAGATGCTACCAGTCGTAAAAGAAAAGAAAAATGGGTTTTTCTTTTGTGGTATCGGCAGAAAATAGTAATTTTGGCTTTTGTATGAAGAAATATGATTATCTGATAGTGGGTGCGGGACTGTATGGCAGCACCTTTGCCTATCTTGCTACGAAGCAGGGTAAGCGATGCCTGGTGATAGACAAACGTGAACACGTGGGTGGTAACCTGTACTGTGAGAACGTGGAGGGGATAAACGTACATAAGTATGGGGCGCATATCTTCCATACGTCGAACAAGAAGGTGTGGGACTTTGTGAACTCGATAGTGGAGTTTAACAGATATACAAACTCACCAGTGGCTAACTATAAGGGACGGATGTACAACCTGCCGTTCAATATGAACACGTTCTACCAGATGTGGGGCGTGAGGACGCCGGAGGAGGCACAGGCTAAGATAGAGGAGCAACGCAGGGAGGCGATGGAAGCGATGCGCAGAGAGGGGGTCAGCGAGCCGCGTAACCTGGAGGAACAGGCTCTGACGCTCATAGGCAGGGATATATATGAACGACTGATAAAAGGGTATACGGAGAAACAGTGGGGGAGGAGCTGTAAGGACTTGCCCGCGTTTATCATCAGACGACTGCCAGTGAGACTGGTGTATGACAACAACTACTTCAATGACAAGTATCAGGGTATTCCGATAGGGGGATATAACAAACTGATAGACCGTATGCTGGAGGGTGCTGATGTGCGCACGGGCATCGACTTCTTTGACGACAGGGAACTGTGGGAGGCGAAGGCCGAGAAGGTGGTGTTCACTGGTAAGATAGATGAGTACTTTGGCTATCGATATGGTATGCTGGAGTATAGGACGGTGAGCTTCAAACAGGAAACGCTGGACATGGCTAACTATCAGGGCAACGCCGTGGTGAACTATACGGACAAGGAGGTGCCATACACAAGGGTGATAGAGCATAAACATTTCGAGATGTTCGGACAGGAGGTGTATGACAACCCGAAGACGGTGGTGTCGAGGGAGTTCTCTACGGAGTGGAAACCTGGCATGGAACCGTACTATCCGGTGAACGACGAACGGAACAACAGCCTGGCGGAGCAGTATAGAGCTCTGGCTGCGCAGGAAAAGAATGTGATCTTCGGGGGCAGACTGGCGGAATATAAATACTATGACATGGCTCCGATAGTGGAGAGGGTGATGGATTTATGGGTTTTTTAGTTCTTTCAGAGATTATGGCTGAATTGAAAGATATATGGGCTGTGGAGCTGGACTTGCTGCGGGTGTTCTTGCAGTATTGTGAGAGGCATGGACTGAGGTGCTGGGTCGAGGGTGGCACTCTGTTGGGTGCGGTGCGTCACAAGGGCTTTATCCCGTGGGATGACGATGTGGACTTGGCGATGCCGCGTGAGGACTATGACCGCATGTGCAGGATAGGTAATGAGGGGCTGGAGGAGCCTTACTTCCTACAGACGGCATACAGTGACACGGACTACCACCGAGGACATGCGCAGTTCAGGAGAAGCGACACGGCGGCGATACGTCCGTCGGACTGCTACCAACCGTTCAACCAGGGTATCTTCATCGACATCTTCCCTCTGGATGCGGCACCAGACGACAGACAGGTGGTGCATGAACACAGGAAACGGTGCCTGAAGATACTGAAACTACTGAAGGCAAAGAATACTCACTGTATAACGTCGGGCAGACTGACGCTCGTGTTCCGTAAGTTGAAGGCACGATGGATGGTGAAGAAGATGGGCTGGACGACAATATATGAGAAGGCAGAGGAGGAGATGAGGGCTCTGGCAAGGATGCCGCACACGAAGGTGGGCGAACTGACGTCGCTGGGCGAGGATAAACTGTGGGACAAGAGCATCTTCGAGGAGACGGTGATGCTGCCGTTTGAGAACCTGATGGTGCCGGCACCGAAGGGATGGGATGCGTTCCTAAGGGTGAGCTTCGGCGATGACTATATGACGCCTATACAGGCTCCGAGCATGCACGGAGAGGTGGTGTTTGATACCGAACGTAGCTACAAGGAGGTGCTACCGGAGGTGCAGAGAGACTACCGACGGTCGATGTGGAGGAGACTGAAGAAGAAGGTAAATTCTTAAGGAGTTTTTAGTTTACGGTTTACAGATGGTCTGCGTAAGATAAAAACATTCGTGGTAGGAAATGGAGACGATAAGGAGTTTTGAAGATATGGTGGTGCACCTCGCTCAGCGTGGTGGACGTAAGCGTGTGGCGATAGTGTGGGCTGAGGACCAGTATTCGCAGGAATCGGTGATAAGAGCGCTGGAGGTGGGATTTATCGATGCTGTCTTTGTCGGATGCCGAAAGGAAGTGGAGGCTAACACACGACTGATGAGATATGCTGAGCACATCGCTTTCGTGGACAGTGACGACCGTGATGAGGCTGCGAGGATCAGTGTGAGGATGGTGAGAGAGAGACAGGCAGACATACTCATGAAGGGACTGATAAATACTGACAATCTGCTGCATGTGGTGCTGGACAAGAAGACAGGCATACTACCGAAGGGTAATGTACTGACGCATATCACTGCCGCAAAACTGCCAGAATATGACAAACTGCTGTTCTTCTCTGACTCTGCCGTCATACCTTATCCCTCGCAGGAACAGCGCATACAGCAGATACGATATATGGTGTATGTATGTCATGCTCTTGGCATAGAAAAACCGAAGATTTCGTTGATACACTGTACGGAGAAGGTGAACGAGAAATATTTTCCTTTTACACTGGGATATAAGGAGATCGTCAGCATGGCTGAGAGGGGCGAGTTTGGCGAATGTGTGATTGACGGTCCGTTGGACCTAAAGACGTCGGTGAGCCCAGAGAGTATGCGCATCAAGGGCATAGAGTCGCCTGTCAACGGTGATGCCGACGCACTGATATTCCCGGACATCGAGGCTGCCAACGTGTTCTATAAGTCGATAACGCTCTTCCTCGGCGTGGAGACGGCAGGAGTGCTTCAGGGCAAGTTAAGGACAAATGTTTTACTTCTTAAATCTCTACTCCTATAGGGAATATTCAAGGAAAAAGACTATCGGCTTTAACTTCTTTAACTTCTTTAACTCCCTTAACTCCAAAAAGTTGAGCGAATGCGAAACTTGAATTAAAAACTAAAAACTAAAACCTAAAAACATGTTCATTCTTGTAATCAATCCAGGCTCTACGTCAACAAAGATAGCTGTGTATGAAGATGCAAAGCCAATGTTGTTGAGAAATATCGAACACTCGGTGGATGAACTGAAGCAGTTTGATGATATTACGGATCAGCATGACTTTCGCAAACAACTTGTCGTCAACGAACTCAAACGAATGAATGTTCCTTTTGAGTTTGATGCGGTGATAGGACGGGGCGGACTGGCGAAGCCTCTTGCAGGAGGAGTGTATGAGATAAACGAAAAAATGTTGGTGGACACCAAGAACGCCATACACAAGCACGCCTGTGACCTGGGATGTCTCATAGCGTACGAGATAGCACGGGAAATACCCCATTGCAGGTCGTTTATTGCTGACCCAGGGGTGGTGGACGAGCTCAACGACTATGCCCGTATCTGCGGTACGCCTCTGATACAACGTATATGTATATGGCACGCTCTGAACCAACGAGCCATAGCCCGACGATATGCCAATGAGATAGGTAGGGAATATGAGGATCTGAACCTGATAGTATGCCATCTGGGTGGCGGCATATCTGTTGCTGCACATGAGCACGGAAAGGCAGTAGATGCCAACAATGCGCTGGGAGGTGAGGGACCTTTCTCGCCAGAGAGGGCAGGCTCACTGCCGGCTTCTGACCTCATCCGACTTTGTTTCAGCGGACGATATACAGAGGCCCAGCTGCTGAGACGTGTCGCTGGCGAGGCGGGACTGATAGCCCATCTGGGTACTAACGACATGAAGGAGATAGAGATACGGATACAACAGGGCGACGAACACGCAAAACTGATAGTGGACGCGATGATATATCACACGGCAAAGGCTATCGCCGCGGAGGGCGCAGTGCTGTGCGGAAAGATTGATGCCATACTGATAACGGGAGGACTGGCACGATCGCAATATGTTGTCAAGGAACTGCGCCGACGTATCGACTTCATGGCTCCAATACATTGCTACCCTGGCGAGGACGAGATGGAGGCTCTCGCACTGAATGCATTGGCGGTGCTGAGAGGACAAAGAGAAGCTATGGAATACGAATAGACGCATACCTTATCAGTTCGCGTCGCCATGTATAAGTGATGTGGATGGTGCCGTCACGACCCTGTATTACGGCGGGGTAGGAGTATTCGCTGATGGGACTGTCCTCGAGAGTGAGTAGATGGTGCCAATGGATGGCATCATCGCTGATGGCTACACAGAGAGGTGTGCGAGGGGCGTTATGCTCGCCAAGGGGTGTGGCTGTGGGGTTGTATACCAGCAGATGGCGCCCGTCGAGGAGAGTGATGGCGTCAGTACCGGAATTGTTGTTCGGCAAAGAGGTCAGGGTGACAGTGCTCCATGACCGTCCGTTGTCACTGCTATAGCTGGTGGCGAGTCTGCCGTTCTGCGTACGACAAAGCACCTGTAGTCTGCCGTCGGCAAGACGGAGAATGGATGGCTGGATGCATCCTATCGGTGAGAGAGAGTCTGGTTCGAAGGTCTTGTGTGCCATCTCCGCAGCTATCGGACCAACCATCGTGGCATGAGAGGCTATCTGTGTGGAGTCGGGGAAGTGACCATAGGCATCAAGGTCGTAGCGTTCGAAGTGAATCTTCCAACCTCCCTTCTCGGTGCTCGACGGACATAGCAGATAGCCGTCAGCGAGGAAGGGCTTGTTCTTCACTGGTCCGAGAAAGCCCTGCGGCAGTGGCTCTTTCGTCGACCACGACAGTCCGCCATCGCGTGAGCGCACCAGCCATCCCGACCAGTCCTGTACGAAGCGACCTATCTTATAGAACAGCAGCACTTCACCATCTGGCATCTGGAAGAGTACTGGGTTGTAGCATGCCCGATGTTCATTGCCTATAAAACCATCCGCCACTACTACGGGTTGACTCCACGAGGTGGTTCCCTTGGCTCGGCGTGACATCCATATCTTTACGTCAGGATGGCCCTCATACTCACCAGCAAACCATGCCGCAAGGAGATCGCCATTCTGTAGTTCGACAATCGTGGATGCGTGGCATGATGGTACCGCTGGCGCGGGATTGATAAACTGCTCGACAGCCACCACCCTCTCCTTCTTTTCCGCAGTAAACTCCTGTGCTCCTGCTGTTATGGAGAGGAAGGAGAAAACTATAAGAAATTGTATAGAGTTCGTCAACTTCGCTATCAATGAATAAAAATTATATGGCAAAGATAACAATAAAAACACAACTACCAAAAAAAATATCTTTGTTTCTTGCGTAATCAAAAAAAACATCATATCTTTGCATAGTTTGGGAGGAGAAATTCCCGAACAACTTAGATGCAACAGCTTTTATTTCGCGCTTTACCGAAGTAGCTTGAGAACCTTTTTTGGAATAAGTACGACATAATTGCAATAAGGGGAGAGCCTTTGCATGGTCCTCTGCATGACGATAGCTGTGCACACGTTTTGGCGTGGCGCATTCTTATATGTTATGCAGGGGTTCCGATTCTCAAGCTCGCCCCTTAGGTAAAGCGCATAAGGATGGTGTCATGCCACTCTTTTGTGCTTTTGCCTTATGCATCTTCATGTGCTAATTCACCTAAATAATAAAAGCAATGAAGAGAGGGATATTTATCAATCCAGAGTTTGAGCATTTAGAGGGTTTCGTTAATCAGATTCCACTTGTCTTTGAAGACATAGGAACGACGATATATGAAGACCGTAATATAGTTAAGAACATCAAGGCTCCTGACGGCACTATGCTAAATGTGAAACGCTATCGAATACCCAAAGGTATAAATCGGTATGTATATTCATCAGGAATCAGGAAGCCTAAGGGAAAACGTGCTTTTATCTACCCGCAGCGCTTGATAGACAAAGGCATAGAAACACCAGAGCCAATAGCTTATATTGAAGAACGCCATTGTGGAATACTTGGATATAGCTATTTTATTAGCCTTTATTGTCCATACGAACATAGGATGTTTGATGTGGGCAATGCACCAGAAGGAACATACGAAGATCTTGCAGTCTGCTTCGCACAATTCACGGCAAACCTTCATGAAAAGGACTTGCTACATGCTGACTATTCACCAGGCAATATACTATATAGAAAAACCTCTGATGGTAAATTTCTTTTTTCACTTGTCGACATCAATAGATTTCGTTTCGGTCCAGTAAGTCAAGAGCGTGGACTGCTGAACTTCAGACGACTATGGGGCCCAAAAAGATTCTTCATAATGATGATCGAGGAGTATGCTCGTTGTCGGGGATTCAATGTTGAAGAATCGCTTGCTTTTGCAGTGAACGAACGCCGGAAGTTCTGGCAACGATATGGCAAGAAACATAAAATCCTTTTTAAACTTGAGCTCTAAAAATAGTTCTATTTTTCTAAAATAAGTGTATATATGAAAAATGTAACTACAAGTCTTGTTTTATGTACATATAATTGGGAGAATGCGCTCCGATTGGTTTTAATCAGTGCATCCAAGCAGACGATTATTCCCACCGAGATAGTAATAGCCGATGACGGTTCACGAGAAACCACACGTGATGTGATAGAAGAAATGAGACATGTTCTTCCATGTCCAATAAAGCATGTATGGCACGAAGATAAAGGATACCGTAGAGCCATGATTATGAATCGTGCTTTTGCAGTATGTACGTCAGATTATATCATACAGATTGATGGTGATATAATAATGGAACGACATTTTATAGAAGACCACCTAAGGCATGCGTGTCATGGATTCTATCTCAGCGGAAGTCGAGGAAAATTGACTCGTACTTTTACAGATACGCTTTGTCAAGGAGATTTCAGAAGAATATATTGGTGGACGAAAGGAGTAACGCGTAGGCTGAATACTTTGCGTTTACCATGGTTGACCCCTCTGTTGTATAAATACAAACAAAACGGAATGGATAGGGGATGTAACCTTTCTTTTTGGCGAGCAGACCTTTATGCAGTCAACGGTTATGATAATGGAATGGTGGGATATGGAAGTGAGGATATAGATCTCACAGCTCGCATTTGCAGACTTGGTGTGCGTAAGCGTTTTGTAAAGTTTAGTTGTGTGGAATATCACCTTTATCATAGGGAAGTGCCAAGCAAGTCTGATTCGGAGATGCGCAGACATAACCAGAGCCTTCGATCTTCAAACAATTCGCAGGGTATAATTAGGGTAAAGAGTGGTCTCTCAGATTTCTTGCCACCTAAACAGCCATAAGTTCTTTTCCTACAGCGCGAAGGGTGTCATATATAATGGAGAGTCTCTCTTTACTGGGGGTCTTATGTCCACTGATATATTGAGCCATCAAACTCTGTTTTATTCCGATGCGACGTGCTATGGCAGAAACGTTGAGTTCAGGATGTTCCATAAACAACTGATAGAGTTCTGTTACTTGTTTCTTATTGAAGAATCCTTCAAAACTTAGGTCTTCATCAATGTCAGGCCAGTGCAGTCCGAAGTCATCAGCTTCATATCTGTTCCTCATTTCTGTTGTAGCATACCTAAGTCTTGGGTAGTCTTTAAACAGTTCGCACGCTTCTCTGCCATCGTCCGTACGTATCCATACCGCTGTGTCTGTAAGCCAAATTTTTTCAACCTTCATAGTATCTCCTCCCAATTTTTATTTGTTGTTATTGAAAAATAAGTTCCAGTGCCGGGCTATCGTCTCTACGTTTTCCTCGATAATAGATTCTATAAGTTTTAATTCTTGTGTTTTGAAACCATTATTTTCAACAAGTTCTATGGGGAAAATATTATATTTTGCTTTGTTGCCAGCCTTCACTACATGTACGTGGATAGGAGTATGGTCA
Source organism: uncultured Prevotella sp. (assembly GCA_900316295.1). GTDB lineage: Bacteria > Bacteroidota > Bacteroidia > Bacteroidales > Bacteroidaceae > Prevotella. The sequence goes on along the minus strand of ONCJ01000011.1, from coordinate 77,468 downwards.
TTAGCATAAAACATGAACCTGTATCCAAATAATATAAATATTGTCGGCATGATGTCTCTTCTTTTGGCACAAAAATAAGTAATAATTTTATTACCTCCAAATAATTTGCAAAAAAAATTGTTTTTCACTCGTTTTATCGTACCTCTAGATAAGGTAAGATGCACCTCGGCATAAAAAATAAACACGTTTATTTTGTTCTGCGCTCGGTTTTCATTACCTTTGACTTCGTCGAAGGTACTTTCGCTCGACAATGAAAAGAAAAATAAATTTTCCTTTTGCATTGTCCTCACTTAATCGTACCTTTAAATAAGGTAAGATGCACCTCGGCATAAAAAATAAACACGTTTATTTTGTTCTGCGCTCGGTTTTCATTACCTTTGTCACCACAAAATAAATTGTATATGAAAAAGACTGTTTATCTGGGTATGATAGGTGACATCATGCACCCAGGACTTATCAACATCATCACGGAGGGCGCTAAGTATGGCGACGTGATGATAGGACTGTTTACTGACAAGGCTATAGCGTCGCATCGTCGTCTGCCATATATGACATACGAACAGAGGAAGAATGTGGTGGAACATATTCAGGGTGTGGCACAGGTGGTGGCACAAGACGAGTGGAGCTATGTGCCTAACCTGCGAAAATACAAACCCGACTATATCATCCACGGTGACGACTGGAAAGAGGGTAGCGAACAGGAGCTCAGAGCTGAGGTGATAGAGGTGATGAGAGAACTGGGAGGCGAGGTGATAGAGATACCATATACCAAAGGTATCAACTCGTCGTCGCTCGACAAAGAGATAAAGGCTATAGGCACTACTCCCGACGTGAGACTGAAAACCCTCAGACGACTCATCGCAGCCAAACCCATCGTAAGGATTATGGAAGTGCATGACGGACTGAGCGGACTGATAGTGGAGAACACGGTGGTGGAGAAGGGACTGAAGACCAACTCATTCGACGGCATGTGGTCGAGCTCACTGACCGACTCTACCTCTAAGGGAAAACCGGACATCGAGGCGGTGGACCTCACCACTCGTATGCAGGACTTGACAAACATTCTGGAATGTACCACGAAGCCTATCATATATGACGGTGACACGGGTGGCAAACCAGAACACTTCCAGTTCACCGTACGCACACTGGAGCGTAACGGCATCTCGGCAATAATCATCGAAGACAAGGTGGGACTGAAGAAGAACTCGCTCTTCGGGACCGACGCCATACAGACACAGGACACCATAGAGGGCTTCTGCCATAAGATACGTGTGGGTAAGGAGGCACAGGTGACCAAAGACTTTATGATCATTGCCCGTTGTGAGAGTCTGATAGCTGGCAAACCTGTAGAGGATGCGCTGGAGCGTACCTTTGCATACGTAGAGGCTGGCGCAGACGGCATCATGATACACAGTAAGGAGAAGTCGGGTGAGGACATAAAGGATTTCTGTATTCGATTCCGTGAGAAGCATCCTGCCGTACCTATCGTGGTGGTGCCGACAACATACAACCACGTCAAGGAGGATGAGCTCAAGGAGTGGGGCGTGAACATCGTGATATATGCCAACCACATGCTACGTGCCGCCTATCCTGCCATGCAGAAGTGTGCCGAGACTATTCTCGAGAACGAGCGTTCGCTGGAGGCTAACCCCATCTGTATGCCGATAAAGCAGATACTCGAACTGATACCTGGAACGAAGTAGGGAGAGAGGGAAAATTAAAGAATAGAATAATGATAAGACCTGACTTTTTTTACAATACACTGGCACAGTATGGCATAGACTTCTATGCAGGTGTGCCCGACTCGCTGCTGAAAAACTTATGTGCATATATCACGGCAAATGCTGACGAACGTCATAACATCATTGCTGCCAATGAGGGCGGTGCGATGGGACTGGCTGCGGGTCACTATCTGGCTACAGGAGAGATACCTGTGGTGTATATGCAGAACTCTGGCGAGGGCAACATCATCAATCCGCTGGCTTCGCTGACTGATAAAGAAGTGTATAACATACCTGTACTATTGGTGATTGGCTGGCGTGGACGGCCAGGAGTACACGACGAACCGCAACACGTAAAGCAGGGTAGGGTGACACTGTCGCTGTTGGACACGATGGAGATACCCTACGAGGTGCTCAGCAAGGATGAGGGCGAGGCAGCCGAGCAGATTGCCAAGGCTGTGGACCACATGAGAAAAACCAAGGAGGTGTATGCACTGGTGATAGAAAAAGATACTTTTGAGAAGGTGACCAACGATAACGCCAATGACAACTCTCTGCCACTGGCTCGTGAGGAAGCTATTCAGACGGTGGCTGCCGCACTGGGCGAGAAGGACGTGATAGTGTCGACAACGGGCATGATCAGTCGTGAACTTTTCGAATATCGTGCAGCAAAGGGTGAAGGACATGAGCGTGACTTCCTGACGGTGGGCTCGATGGGACATGCCAGTCAGATAGCGCTCGGCATCGCTATGGAGAAGACCGACCGACGAGTATGGTGTTTTGACGGCGACGGTGCGAGCATCATGCACATGGGCTCGATGGCAATAGTAGGATCAAAACCCGCCGCAAACTACATACACGTGGTATTCAACAACGGAGCTCATGACTCGGTGGGTGGACAGCCTACAGTAGGACTCTCTATCGACCTACCAGAGATTGCCCTGTCTGTGGGATATAAGGCTGCGTTCAGCGTGAGCACTATGGACGACCTGCTGGGTGTGCTCAGTGAGGTTAAGGACATGGAGGGTCCGGTGCTCCTGCAGATATGTGTACATAAGGGTAACCGTAAGGACTTGGGACGCCCTACTACCACCCCGATAGAGAACAAGGAGGCTCTGATGGAGTTTTTGAAGAATTAAAAAATTGAAATGGAAATAAAGAGAAATATATTATTGAATCCTGGTCCTGCGACTACTACCGATACAGTGAAGATGGCGCAGGTGGTACCAGATATCTGCCCGCGTGAGAAGGAGTTTGCCAACATGATGAAGGGACTCAGAGAAGATCTCGTCAGAGTGGTACATGGCGACGAACGATATACATCAGTACTCTTTACTGGTTCGGGAACGATAAATATAGACATCTGCCTGAACTCGCTGCTACCAGCAGGAAAGAAGATACTGGTCGTCAACAACGGAGCGTACAGCACACGTGCTGTCGAGATATGCCAATATTATGGTATGCCACATATCGATCTGAAGTCGTCAGTATATGATGTGCCAGACCTGAAGGATGTGGAACGTACATTGGACGAGAACCCTGACGTAGCACTGGTGTATACCACCCACCACGAGACAGGTACGGGTGTGCTCAACCCCATCAGGGAGATTGGTAGGATGGCACACGAACATGATGCCATCTTCGTATGCGACACCACATCATCGCTGGGCATGATTCCGCTGGACGTTGTAAAGGATAACGTAGACTTCTGCATGGCATCTGCACAGAAAGGACTGATGGCGATGACAGGACTGTCGTTTGTCATTGGTAGGGAGGACATCATTCGTGAGTCGAAGGACTATCCTAAACGTTCGTATTATTGTAATCTGTATCTGCAATACGACTATTTCGAGAAGACAGGACAGATGCATTTCACACCACCCGTTCAGACAATCTATTCCACCATACAGGCTCTGAAAGAGTATTGGGCTGAGGGAGAGACGGAGAAGTTTGCACGCCATCGTCGGGTGTTTGAGGCTATTCACAAAGGACTCGCAGAGCTGGGTTTCAGGGACGTGATACGTAGGGAGATACAGTCGGGACTGGTAGTATCGGTGAAATACCCTGACGATGAGAACTGGGATTTTGACAAGGTACATGACTATTGCTATGATCATGGCTTTACGATTTATCCAGGCAAGATCTCCACTACCGATACCTTCCGACTATGCTCGCTTGGAGCCATTGATGTGAAGGATATCGAGGCTTTCTTCGTGGTGCTGAAAGAGGCATTGGAGAAGTATAACATAAAAGTAGTGTACAATGACTAATACTCCCTCTCCGAAACCATCTACTCCCCAAAGGTTAGGGGGTGGGACTACCACTGCCGTCATCATGGCAGCCGGACTGGGCAGCCGGTTTGGTAGTATGACCGAGACCATGCCTAAGGGATTTATCGAAGTTGGCGGTAAGGCGATGGTGATACGCTCGATAGAGACTCTCATAGAGTGTGGAATAAAGCGTATCATCATCGGTACGGGCTACCATCGTGAGTGGTATGAGCGACTGGCGGAGCAGTACCCGCAGGTAGAGACGGTGTTCAGCCCACGATATGCCGAGACCAATAGCATGTATACGCTATATAATAGTAGGGAAGCTATAGGCGATGACGACTTCCTGCTGCTGGAGTCAGACATTATCTTCAGTCGTAATGCTATAACCCATCTTTTGGAAGACACCCACAAGGACATCATGCTCATCACCCCCGTGACCAAGTTTCAGGATCAGTACTATGTGGAGCATGATGATGACGGAACCCTTACACGCTGTTCTACGGTAAAAGAAGAGGTCCAAGCTGCTGGCGAACTGGTAGGAATACATAAGTTGTCATCAGCATTCTATAAGACAATGTGCAGCGAGTATGCCAAGATAGTCGACGAGAAACCGAAGCTCGGATATGAGTACCAGCTCCTATGGATGTCGCAGAACGTCAGTCCTGTGTTTGTACTCAACGCAAAAGATGTGGCTTGGTATGAGATAGATGATGCCGACGACCTGGCATACGCTGAGGAGAATATCGTAAATAAACTATAGTGATGGCAGACTACGACATAAAAGAGATACACGGGAAGATGCTCGACATATTGACGGCGATAGACGAGACATGCAAAAAGCATAATCTTACTTATTATATCATCGCTGGTACTATGCTCGGTGCTGTGCGCCATAAGGGTTTCATTCCGTGGGACGACGATGCCGACATCTGTATGCCCCATCGTGACTACGACCGCCTTATAGAGCATGCCTCCGAGTGGCTGCCCGAGCACTATGAGATGGTGTGTGCAGAGAACGACAGCAACTATCCGCATCCCTTCGGAAAGATACAAGACTCAAGAACGACACTCATCGAGCGAGCCCATCTGGGACATGTCGGAGGAGTGTATGTCGACGTGTTCCCTGTCGACGGTATGCCCGACAGCAGATGGCGCAGGCGGTTGCGCTTTATGCATTATAAATACCTTTGCAAACTACTATATTTCACATGCCGTGATCCCTATCGACACGGTCATGGAGTAAGCTCGTGGATACCGCTGTTGTGTCATAAGCTATTCACCGTAGAAGGTATACAGAAGCGCATACGCAGGATGCTCACGAAATATGACTTCTATGAGAGCCGTCAGGTGTTGTGCTTTGACGACGGACTGCGCAGCGTGGTGCCACGCGAGGTTTATGGCACCCCGACGCCGTATCCGTTTGAGGACCGTACGCTGATGGGAGTTGAGCAGTATGACTATCTGCTCTCACACATGTATGGTGACTATATGACTCCGCCACCAGCGGGAACAGAGTTCCAGCATAATATACATTACATGAATTTGGAAATGCCGTACAAGGAGTATAATACGTAGAACATTGAACGTTCTAAAAACCAAAAACTAAAAACTAAAAACCAAAAACTAAAAACTAAAAACTCACACCTCAATCCCATACTCCGTCCGTATGCGATGGCTTTGTCTTGTCTCCTTTCGTATTTTATTGTTCAGATCCCACGCTTCCTGGTTGACATACGGGCGACCGTGGTCAAGGTGTAGGATGATGGCTGAGTAGCGTATCTGTTTGCTGCGTATGCCCATGTTGAAGAGGCGCTCGCCCATCTCACGGTCCTCACCTCCATACTGCATGCGTTCGTCAAATCCATTGACGGCAAGGATGTCCTTACGCCAGCCAGAGCTGTTCATTCCGTTCCATGTAGCATGGGTGGGGGTGATATGGTTCATCAGCCAGGCAAACCTTCGTCGCTGTACGAGTTTCGTACACTTGAAGTTGAGGCTCAGTCCCTGTCGGCGCAGCCATTCGAGGCGGAATGCTCTGCCGCTCTGGATGTCGTCCCGTGTCAGACGCTTGCTGATGTCCATCGGCAGTTTGAAATAGCCTCCAGAGAGAAGGAACCCTTCTTCTGCGTACCGCTCATGAGTGGCGATGAAGTCGGGACGTGCCACACAGTCCTGATCAGTGAAGATGAGGTAGTTGCTGGTGGCTACTCGTAGTGCCTCGTTGAGAATCTTTGTCTTACGAAAACCCTTGTCTTCATGCCAAACGTGCTTTATCGGCAACAACTCCTTGTACTTTTCTATCATCTGTCGGGTGTCTTCGCGCGAACCGTCATCGGCGATGACTATCTCATCGGCCTTACGACGCTGGACCATATAGCTCCATAGCGTCTTCTCGAGCCATGCTGGGTTGTTGTATGTGGATATGATAATGCCGATGGTCATAGTCCAAAACGGTTCTTTAGTTTGTAGTAGTTGCGTCCTATGGTATAGAGATAGAGGTTATGGGCAGAGAAGAACTTGCTGGCGGGGCTGACGGTTGTCGTACCCTTGCTGCCGTCGTCATGGAGACTGCTGCAAACATCTGCGACATAGTTAAAGATGTTATATTTGCCCAGTACGTTCTCTTTGGCATCCTTAATGGCATCGTATGATTCTGTGTATCGGTCTTGCTCTATAACGCTGTCGATAATGCGTGCGGCTTCGTCAAAGTTGCGTATGTCGATGGGTTCGTAGCTTTGGCGTGGGAAGTAGTCGCCAACATTAGTACATCCATGATACAGGGGGAAAGTCTCTGCAAGGAAGCAGTCTGCCAGTTTCTCGGTCCAGTAGTAGTCAACGCATGAGTTCTCTATTGCGATGTGGTACTTGTATGGAGCCAAGACATCCCATTTGTCGTCGAAACGACTGAAACCACTACCATAGATGTCTACCTTGTCGCCATATCGGTTCTGTAGCTTTTCGATGAAGCGGAGACGGTCTACATGTCCTTGTGTGAATGCCTTACGGCTGGTGATGACCGATATCAGTTTGCTCTTCTTAGGGTGTGCCTGTCGTAAGTCCTCGTTGTTCATGGTAAACCGATATTGTCCCGAGCCGTCCATCACAGCTCCGACAAACCACGAGAGCATGGCTGGGGTGTGGATGATGCGAGTGCCTTCATCTGCCTTTATCTTATCGTTGCATGCCAATACCGTACCAAACTGGCTGCAATAGCCACGAGGATATTCCAGTACATCATAGGGCTCGCCTGTGAGCAGGAGTGTACGACTCTTTGGCACGGGCAGTTCTACTGTGTCGATGATACCCTTACCCTTCACGACAGCGAAGTCCGGCTGGCAGTTCATGTCATTGATGAAAAACTGGAACTTGCCGTCATCAGTGATGCCGTCTGTGTTTTTCAGTTGACGGAAGGTGAGCCACGGGTCTCGGTTTAGCAGGAGTATTTTTTTCATGTATACAATGACGTAATATGGTTATGGGTGTTATTGCAAATATTTGTCAGCAGCTCGCATACCCTCTTTGACGTAGTGTCCGTCAGCCAAGCGCAGGGCAATGGCGGCAGCATTCTCTCTTATTTGTTGGTATTGATCTGTTGTGAGGGTCCTTAGCTGTCTGCCAATGTCTTCGATGGTGTCGACAACGAGTCCTAAATGGTTGTCACGGACAAAGGGTGCCATAGCTGCCTGGCTCCATACGATGACGGGTATGCCTGCACGCAGATAGAATGACGTCTTATGTGGGTTGTTGATCTTTAGGTATTCGCCCCAAGCACCTGTGCATGCGTCGATGGAATCGCCATCCCATACCAGTCCGAAGTCGGCTTTGACGTTAGAGATAAAATCGTCGGAGGCGATGAACCCATGATAATGGAGACGGTCACAGTGATTTTCGCTCTCCTCGAATCCTTTGCCATAGAGATCCATTTCCCAACCGTCAATGCATTGGTCGAGTTTATATAGGAACTCGTTGCGCCATTTGCCCAGGTTGCCAGCATATACCACTTGCCATGTGTCAGTGTCCTTAGTGTATGTCGAAGCCGTCTTGTCAGACAGATAGTCGAATATCTGCAGGCAGTGGATGCCGCCCTTGAAGCCGTGCTCCAGCAGGTAGTCGCGCATGGTGGGGTTGTGAACGATGAGGAAGTCGGTCTTTGCGAGGCGTCGGTTCTCCTGCTCGGGTGTCAGCTTATGGCGGCGGAAAGCCCCGAGGTCGTGGATTATGGTCACCACCTTGGCACCCTTACACTGAGCGAAGGTGCAAGCCATCTTATAGAACTTCTTCATGGGATACTGCAGAAACAGGATGTCGCCCTTGTGGAGTGTTGTCAGTATGCGGCATACACTGACCATCTTGGTCATAAACCTGCCCACACCACCGCTGCCAAAGTTCTTGCGGGTGAGGTTGACGAAGCCTTCGCGTCGACATATCTCGTCGATATCTTCCTTAGCCTTATTGATAGTTCCTATCTCGATGTAGTACTTCATGATGTTTTCAGTTTTTTGTGTTTGAATATTGCGGTGAAGTTTTTTCGTCGAATCCATCGGCGGTCGTGACGTTCCTTGACGTATATGGCTTGCTGTATGTCTTCATCTGTCCACCTACGTATGGTGGCATATTCTCGCAGTACGAAGCGATAGACATCTGTGAGCCACCAGAAGAGGGTTAGATTCTCCATACATTCAGCCTTCGGGACCTCACCTTCGAAGAAACGCATACGATTGATATCGATGAGCTGGAAGTGGTAGGACTCCTCACTCCTCGAATATAGCACATTAGTCGGGTTCAGGTCGCGATGCAGGATGCCGTGTTCATGGAGCGATGCCACGAAGTGGGCGTATGCTGTGGCTAATGGTTCGTCGAACGGCTCTTGGTCGATGAGTTGCGGACGGATAGGTTGTGCGTCAGTATATTCGCAGGCATAGTACACCTGTCTGATGAGTCCGCAACTTCGGTCTTCCCAATAGGCGATGGGTTGTGGCGTGTCGTATCCTCTTTTCTGCAGTTCCTGGGCATTTTCATACGATCGTCTTGCCTTGTTCTTACGGAAGAATGTGTATATAATACTTTTCAGGTAGTCATGGCGCTTATATCTTTTCACCACGACAACTTGTCCGTCGATACAGAATTTTCGTATTTGGTTTCTTCCGTTGAATATCAGTTCGCCTTGCCCAAAAACATCTGGAATGCTTTTGAGTTGTGCTGATATGGATTTGTATTTAGAGTCGATTACCACCATTATTCAGTTATTCCGAACCTGCGGTTATATTCTTCGTGAGTACGTTTCCAACGGTTATGGCTCCACAGATAGTATTCTGGGTTCTGCTGTATGGTCTTTTCCAGCATCTGGAAGAAGCGTCGGGTGATCTCATGCTCGGGCAGGCTGTTGGGCTCTTTTGTGATGAGGTGATAGGTACATGTGTAGTAGCCACGCTTGGGACGCCCCATCTCCACGTAGAAGATGGCATCGTTCATCTTTCGCATGATACGTTCGCCGCCAGTAAAGACAGGTGTGTCGTGGTTTAGGAATGGTAGCCACAGGTGGATGTTCTCCCATTTCGGTGCCTGGTCAGAGATATATCCGAATATTGACATTATGCCTTCACGCTTGAATGTGAGCAGCTGGCGCAGAATGTCGTTCTTTGGAACAGTGACGCTCGACTCACAGGTGCGTATGTCGATGAGCAGTTGGTTGAACACCTTACTGTATAGTGGATGATAGATCAGTCCCACCTTCCACTTGTCGTCAATGTTCTCGTTGTCTTTATAAAAGTCCTTGCCCACTCTTGACAGCCATTCCCAGTTACAGTAGTGGCCAAGTATAGCTGCTACGTTCTGTCCCTCCTTGAAGCAGTCGGTGATGACCTCAGGATTGGTCATGATAAAGCGGCGGTCGAGTTCTTTCTTGCTGATGCTCAGTAGCTTCAGTGCCTCAAGGAAATAGTCGCACAGCCAGTGGTAGAACTTCCTCTCTATCGTCTTGAGTTCCTCATCGTTCTTCTCAGGGAAAGACGTACGCAGATTATTGCGCACGACCCTTGTCCTATAGCCTACCATCTTGTAGATAATGAGATATGCGAAGTCGGACAAGAGGTAGAGTGCCCAAAATGGAAGTAGGGACAGAAGATAGAAAAGGGGATATAGGAGTTTATAGTTCATAGTTCACAGTGCATAGTTCATAGTTCACAGTGCATGGTTCATAGTTCAATGTTCCTCGTTCCATGTATCACGCCTGCATGTCGTGAAGTTTCTTATAGTATCCATCGGATGCCATTAGCTCGTCGTGTGTGCCTCGTTCCACTATCTGTCCCTCGTGTAGTACACATATCTCGTTGGAGTTCTTGATAGTTGACAGGCGGTGGGCGATGGCAATGGTGGTGCGCGTCTTCATCAGATGCTCCAGTGCATCCTGTACCAGTCGTTCGCTCTCGGTGTCGAGTGCCGATGTCGCCTCGTCGAGGATGAGTATTGGCGGGTTCTTCAGGATGGCACGTGCTATGCTCACACGCTGGCGTTGTCCTCCACTCAGTCGGCTACCTCTGTCTCCGATGTTTGTGTCATATCCGTGGTCGCTATGCTGGATGAAGTCGTGGGCATTGGCTATCTTTGCGGCACGCTCCACGTCCTCCTGTGTGGCATTCTCCACTCCGAAGGTGATGTTGTTGTAGAAGTTGTCGTTGAAGAGTATCGCCTCCTGGTTGACATTGCCTATGAGTTTGCGCAGGTCGTGTACCCCGAGGTCCTTTACGTTGATACCGTCGATGAGCACCTCGCCCTTTTGCACATCGTAATATCGTGGGATCAGGTCTACGAGAGTCGACTTTCCGCTACCACTTTGTCCCACCAGGGCGATGGTCTTACCCTTTGGTATCACCAGATTGATGTCCTTGAGTACCCATTCTATCGGTGCATTCTCAATCTTGTTGCCGTTGGAGTTGCTCCTTGCCTTATATCCGAACCATACGTGTCTGAACTCTATCTCATGCTCGAAGGTTGGTAGTGGCTTCGGATTCTCAGGGTCTTTGATGTCTATCTCTGCCATCAATATCTTGTCCACACGCTCCATGGACGCCAGTCCCTTCGGTATGTTATACCCAGCCTTGGAGAATTCCTTCAGAGGTTGGATGATAGAGTAGAGTATTACGAGATAGTAGATGAACGTAGGACCAGTGATGGTCTGGTTGTTGAGCACCAGAATACCGCCAAACCATAACACGATGACGATCATCACCGTGCCGAGGAACTCACTCATGGGGTGGGCGAGCTGCTGGCGGATGTTCACCTTCATGATGTTGTTGCGGAACTCCGAGTTTACCTTGTCAAAGCGTTCGTTCATCTTCTCCTCAGCACAGAAAGCCTTGATGATACGCAGTCCGCCCAGAGTCTCTTCCACCTGGCTCATGGTGTCGCTCCACAGTCCCTGTGCAGCCACGGACTTTGCTTTCAGTTTCCTGCCGATGATACCCATGAACCATCCGAATATCGGTACGAAGAAGATGGTGAACAGAGTAAGCTGCCAACTGATGATGAGCAGTGTGGTGAAGTAGGTTATTATGAGAATAGGGTTCTTGAACAGCATGTCGAGGCTCGACATGATACTGTTTTCTATCTCCTGTACGTCACCGCTCATACGGGCGATGATGTCACCCTTACGTTCTTCGGAGAAGAAGCCCAGTGAGAGCGATGTGATTTTCTGATACAGTTGGTTGCGAATATCCCTTACCACGCCCGTACGTATAGGGATGATCGTTGCCGATGACAGGAAATACGCACCAGTCTTCAGGAATGTCATGAACGCCAGAAAGAGTCCTATGAGCAGCAGCGTGGTTGTGGCACCCCATTCTATTACCATGTTCTGAACGAAGTAGTTCATGTTGTTGTTAGCCACATCCTTGATGTTGTCAAGCGTCCATGGTATATATTCCACTTGCCTCATGGAGTCTTCAGTCTGGAACAGGATGTTCAGCAGAGGTATGAGAGCCGCAAAAGAGAAGATGTTCAGTATCGCAGAGAGGATATTGAACAATACAGACAATACAAGAAACTTCTTGTATGGCGGTACAAACCGACGTAATACTTGTAGGAATTCCTTCATTAATTTTTGCAAAGGTACAAATAAAAAACAATAACTCTAACGATAACACTAACTTTTTTCATTTTTCATTTTAAATCCTTAATTGTAGCACCCAACCCCCTCACCATGTGAACGGGGAACCGTCCCTTTTTCATTTTTTCTCATCTGCAGCTGATTCCTATCTGTGCTGTTCCCTCGTCGAGGAGGATTGGAGAGGGGGCTTTCCGTCTTTCACTTTGCAAAGATACGAAGCATATTATGGGGTTGCAAACATTATTTCAGGTAATTCCTCTTCGGAGTGAATGTTTTCTGAATTGTTTACAAATTCGGGCTAAAATAAAAAGGATATTTATTCATAATAAATAGATATTCCATTTGCATAAAAATGTGTATGGGTGAAAAAGTGAAAAAGTGAAAAGTGAAATAACATAAAGATTAAATTTTCAATATGGGGTGGAATTAGTATCGCGCATTCATATTTATATATAGGCGATTTTTTTGCAAAATAGAGAATATTTCACTTTTCACTTTTCACTTTTTCACTCACACTCTCCGAAGAGTGTGGCGCTGGTGGAACCGGTAATTCTCACACGAACGATCTCTCCGATATGGTGGGTGCCTTTGTCGAAGACTACCATCTTGCCTTGTTCGGTGCGACCGCACAGCTGTTCGCGGCTACGCTTGCTGAAGTTCTCTATGAGAACATCAAACTCTTTGCCTTCATCACGCTTGTTGGCTATTGCTGACATCTCTGTCTGCAGAGCGATGAGCTCGTTGAGACGGCGTATCTTCACGTCTTCCGGTACGTTGTCGGGTAGGTGCTTTGAGGCGTAGGTGCCTGGACGCTCCGAGTATTTGAACATGAAGGCTGAGTCATATCCCACTTCTCTCATTAGGTCGAGGCTCATCTGGTGATCTTCTTCGGTTTCATCGTGATATCCCACGAAGATGTCGGTCGAAAGTCCGCAGTCGGGGATGATGCGACGGATGGCTGCCACGCGGTCGAGATACCACTCACGGGTATATTTACGGTTCATGAGCTTCAGTATCTTGTCGGAGCCACTCTGTACTGGCAGGTGTATCTGTTTGCAGATGTTTGGCACATCGGCAATCACGTGTAGTGTCTCGTCGCTCATGTCCTTCGGGTGTGATGTGGTGAAGCGCACTCTCATGTTGGGAGCAGTCTCGGCAACCATACGCAGGAGTTGGGGGAACGTGGTACCAGTCTTGTCCATATACGAGTTGACATTCTGTCCCAGCAGGGTCACTTCCTTATAGCCTCGGTCTCTCAGGTCAGCCACTTCGCGCAGTATGCTCTCCACGCTACGGCTGCGCTCTCTGCCTCTGGTGTATGGTACGATACAGTAATGGCAGAAGTTGTTACAGCCTCGCATGATGCTCACAAATCCGCCCAGTCGTGCTCCGTGTAGTCGTTGTGGCACTACGTCCTTGTATGTCTCAGTGGTTGAGAGTTCGATGTTGATGGCTTTGTGTCCCGTCTCTGCCTGTGCTATCAGGTCGGGCAGGGTGAGGTATGCGTCTGGTCCTGCCACGAGGTCGCAGTGGTGGTTCTCCAGCAGGTCTTCCTTCACTCGTTCTGCCATGCAGCCTAATACTCCGATGATGAGTGGTGGCGTGGTTTTCCTTTTGTTCTTTAGGTTGTTGAGCGCCTCTAAGCGATGAAATATCTTCTGTTCGGCATTGTCGCGTACTGAGCATGTGTTCAGGAAGATGGCATCAGCGTCTTCTGCAGTGTCACATACGTCGTAGCCAGCCATCTTCATTATTGAGGCTACCACCTCAGAGTCAGCCACGTTCATTTGGCATCCGTAGGTCTCGATATATAGTTTCTTCATAGTCTTTTCTTTGTTATCGTCTTTTTTTCTTTGTATTTGTTGATGTCACCATATTCTTCGAGCAGAAGAGCAGGATGAAGTATAGCAGCGTGCCACTTATCAGTCCGCCAATGGCGTCGACGAGATAGTGGGCTTGTATGTATACTGTGGCACAACACAGGCATATATATAATGGCATGAGTATCCACATCAGTCGCCAGTTGCGAGCATGGATGAGCAGCCACATAATGATGGTGGAGATGCCTATGTGCGAACTGGGGAATGCGGCGGTGGGTCTTTCTCCGGCAGCCTTGGCTCCCTCTACGAGATGATAGAACACTCCGTCCTGATAGCCTGGTGCAGGCAGACAGTCTTGATGGAAGTTGAAGTAGTCATGTACGTTAGGGAAGACTCCTGCCATGATGTTCTTCAGTCCTGCTGCTTTGTAGTAGAAGGTTGGTCCTGTTACTGGTATGAAGATGAACACAAGATAGTAGATGAAGAATGCCGCGAGGACTATGAATGCGGCTCTTTCAAACTCGTGATAGCGCCACCCGAAGTAGTATACTACCACCAGGGCTATCATGTAGTAGTATGCCCAATAGCCAAGGTCGAACAGTTCGCTCACCACGGCACTCGTCACCGACTGTGAGAACACTATTGCCGGCTGGCATCCGAAGAGGTCTTGCTCCCATGCTGCGAAGACATGGTCGAGGTTGGGGAATATACGGTTGAACTCGTAGGTGTCTGGATACCACCAAGCCAATAGTCCCATCTGTGCTCCGATGCGCACCAGTCGGGTGAAGCGGCAGGGTACAATCCTGTATACCAGCCATAGTGCGGCTGTCATGAATATTATTTTAGCTCGTCCCCATATTATCATCTCGGGATTGGGTAGCTTTGTTGACAGCAATAATGCCATCAGCAGGGTGAATACAAGATATGCCATCATTGCCCACTCCGCAGCCAGCAGTCCCTTCTTAGGATTCTTCTCTATCTTAAATAATTCCTTCACTCTTTCCAAAAACTAAAAACTAAAAACCAAAAACTAAAAACTAAATCCACCCCTCCTTCTTATACCATGCGATGGTCTCCCTGACCCCTCGTTCCAAGTCGTATTGCGGCTTGTATCCCAGTTCGTCGATTGCAGGTTGTATGTCACAGCGCCAGTTGCGTTGTCTCAGGATATGGTATTTGTCGTTGTTCAGTGCGATAGCCTTTCCGCTCAGCCTGCCGATGATGTCGCCTACGGCAGTTACTATTCGTAGTATCCATATCGGTGCGGTGATGCGTATCCACCACGGGTTGCCCAATTCTCGGCGTATCAGGTTGCTGAAGGTGGCGCTGCGATACACCTTTCCATCGCTCAGAAAATAGGCGCGTCCCGTCTTGCCGTGATCTAAGGCAAGGAAGACAGCTTGTACCACATCCTTGACATAGACGAAGGTGATGTCCTGCGGTTTATATCCCACGGCGAAGTCGCTATGTCCCTTAATGCTCTTTGCCATGATGAAATAGTCCTTCTCCCTGGGGCCATACACGCCTGTCGGTCGCAGTATCACATAAGGAAATTGCTCCTCACTCCTCGCTTTCAAGGTCTCTTCCGCCTCCAGCTTACTCTTGCCGTATGCTGTATTCGGCTGTGGCGTGTCGTCTTCTCTGATCTCGGTATATGGTTGTTGTTCGCGTATAGCCCCCATCACGCTGAGGCTGCTCAGGAACACAAATCGCTCTATCGGCATCCGAAGCGCCCTCAGGGCAGCTACCAGGTGTCGTGTCCCCTCGGTATTCACCCGTCGGAAGTCATCCTTGTTGATACATTTTGTCACGCCGGCAGCATGAACGACATAGTCGAACTGGTGGTCCTTGAGTTGCTCTGTGAGTCGCTGCTCGTCGCTGAGGTCCAGTTCTATGAAGTTGATTCGTTGGTCGTTGAGGTATGCCCTCGAGCTGGAAGACCTCACAGCTGCCCATGTCTCCATGCCTTGGCGGAGAGCCTCCTCGACGATGAAACTGCCGATGAAACCGCTTGCTCCTGTTATCAGAATTCTTTTCATTATAAAAAAAAGTCGCTTTTCGCTTGCAAAAGTACAAAATAATTCATTACTTTTGTCGTACCTACAACAAAAACAACTAAAAAGCTATGGCAACAAGTAAGAATTCTAAGAATGCGGGGAGACTACGAAAGGGTGGAAAATACCATAACAAAGCACAGATGGAAGAGTTGCTCTCTGGCTTTTTCCAGCAACATGCAGGTGTGACTTTCAGTTTCAAACAGATATTCAAGGAGCTACGTCTCAACACCCATCCGCTGAAGATGCTTGCCATCGATGTGATGGAGGAGATGGCTTGGGACGACTTCCTCACCAAGGTGGCTGATAATGCCTACCGGCTGAATACCGACGGACAGGTGCTCGAGGGACGTTTCGTCAGGAAGACCAATGGTAAGAACTCGTTCATCCCCGACGGCAGCGACCTGCCCATCTTCGTCTCCGAACGCAACTCCATGTGGGCTATGAATGGCGACCGTGTGCGTGTGACCATGATGGCTCGGCGTCGCAATCATATCAAGGAGGCGATGGTCACCGAGATACTCTCCCACGAGAAAGATACGTTTGTAGGTAATCTCGAGGTAGATCCCGAGATAGCATTCCTCAACCTCGACAGCAACATCTTCTCCAGCGATATCATCATCCCGCTAAAGAAACTGAAGGGAGGAAAGACGGGCGACAAGGCTCTGGTCAGGGTGATATCGTGGCCCTCGAAAGACTCGCAGCGCATCATAGGTGAGGTGATAGACATCCTTGGTCAGGCTGGCGACAACACCACCGAGATGCATGCCATACTCGCCAAGTACGGACTGCCCTACCGCTATCCGAAGGAGGTGGAAGAGGCTGCAAAGAAGATTACGGGCGAGATAACACCACAAGACGTAGCCGAGCGGGAGGACTTCCGCGACGTGTGGACTTGTACCATCGACCCTCATGATGCCAAGGACTTCGACGACGCATTGTCAATACGCATACTCTCACCTCAACTTTATGAGGTGGGAGTCCACATTGCCGACGTGTCGCACTATGTCAAGGAGGGCGACATCATCGACCGTGAGGCGCAGAAGCGAGCAACATCCGTATATCTCGTCGACCGTACCATACCGATGCTTCCAGAACACCTCTGTAATTATGTATGTTCGTTACGTCCCGATGAGGATAAGCTGTGCTATAGTGTCATCTTCGTTTTGGACAATGAAGCTAACGTGAAGAGCTATCGCATAGTCCACACTATCATACGTAGCAACCGTCGCTATGCCTACGAGGAGGCACAAGCCCTGCTCGAGCAAAACGGAGTCGTCGACGGAAAGGGCGAGCCTGCACCTGCTCTTCGTCCAGCGTTCAATGCTAAGCAATCAACGCAAAATGTTTCAAGTTCCTCTCACCCCTTCATCGGTGAATACGCCGAAGAGATATGTACACTCGATGCCTTGGCTAAGGAGCTGCGTAAGAAGAGGTATAAGAATGGAGCCATCGACTTCGATTCAGAGGAGATGAAGTTCGACATCGACGAGAAGGGACATCCTACCCGATGCTACTTCAAGGTGTCCAAGGATGCCAACAAACTCATCGAGGAGTTCATGTTGCTCGCCAACCGTACCGTTGCGGAGAGCGTGGGTAAGGTGAAGAAAACTAAGGGAGCAAAAGGCAAGCCTGGCGAGGGTGGAGGCAAGACCTTGCCCTATCGTGTACACGACAACCCCGACCCGCAGAAGTTTGAAGACCTGCGCACCTTCGTGGCTAGGTTTGGCTACAAGCTGAAGTCGTCGAGCACCAAGGGTGCGACAGCTCGCAGCATGAACCAACTCATCACCGAGAGTCAGGGCTCAAGGGAGGAGAAGCTCATCCACAAGGTAGCTCTGCGCACGATGATGAAAGCCAAATACTCTACACACAACATAGGCCACTTCGGACTGGCATTCGACTACTACACCCACTTCACGTCGCCCATCCGCCGCTATCCCGACACGATGGTCCACAGACTGCTCACCCACTACCAGCAGGGAGGCAAGTCAGCCAACCGTAACAAGTACGAGGACTTGTGCGAGCACTCATCTGACATGGAGCAGATAGCCCAGAATGCCGAGCGTGAGTCTATCAAGTATAAGATGGTGGAGTTTATGGAAGACAAGATAGGCAACGTCTATGACGCCCACATCTCGGGCATCACCTCCTACGGTATCTATTGCGAGATAGACGAGAACCACTGCGAGGGTATGATCATGATGCGCGACCTGGGCAACGACTATTACGACTTCGACGAGAAGAACTACTGTCTCATAGGCCGTCGTCGCCACCACCGCTACCAGCTTGGCGACCCCATACGCATAGAGGTGGTGCGCACCAACCTCGAGAAGCGCCAGCTCGACTTCATCCTCGCCGATTAGAAAGAATCCGTCTTTTAAGGTGTGTACTTGGGACATTCCTGTGTTCGTCCGACAGGTGTGTCTATGTTCTTTTCGTTCAGAAAAAACGGGGCTACATGAAAAAAGTCGGGAAAAAGTTTGGCGGTATGAGAAAAAGAATTATCTTTGCAGCCCCATTTCGAACTATGATATTGTAAACAGATAAATACTATTCTCTCACATCTACCTTTTTACTCAACGTTTCACACCCCAAACCACTAAACTTCCCACTAATATATGAGAACAAAGAAGACTGACAGAAGAAATGTTTTGGAAGCACGCGACGTAGGCGATAGTGTCTCGTGACGGCTACGATGCTGTCGGGGTAATCCCCGATGGTGAGGTCAGTGTTCTTTGACATATTGATACATATATTGGTGTGGATAGGAGTTCACATTCAGATTTGTTTTGTTTGATTGTTTAACCGACTATGCCAGGCAGACGACCCATTCATGGTGTGTCGTCAGAGCCTGTATCTCTGTTTTTAAGAAGTTAAAGAAGTTAAGGGATTTAAAGAAGTTAAAGAAGTTGATTTTTTATGACAAAGCAAAAAGACAATTACAGACTCTTCGACGGTACTATTCTGAGAAACATCAAGATAGAACCGAAGAGGAAAGATATTGATGCGGATGATGTGTGTTTTATTAGCAATCTGAATGTGACTCTGACTCTTGCGACAACAATACTGAAGGACGAACGGTGTAAGATACTGATGCTCGACGACAGACATCAGGTAGTGGGGTGGTCGAGCCTTATCACCGACGAGAAAGATACGATGCGGACGCTGCGGCGACTGAAGATGGAGCTGAAAGGCGAGAGCGTGTGGTATGCGGGCAGGTATGTGATGCTGGTCAGATACGCCAAGAGTACGGTTGTGCTCATCAACTGGCAGCTGGACGACCGCCACAACTTCACTCCCGTGAGCTGTGCACTATGTGAATGTATGAGCGATGAGGACGAACTGCTGGAATACTTCTTCTGCAGCATATCTCAATATATGGAGATATACCGCTATCCTGGTTTGCGACAGGTGACGACGATGATGATGCGACGCATCCATGAGACCACGCTCAACGGGCAGAGAGACCTCTATGGCGAGAGCGAGCTACAGTTGTGCCGACACTATATGATAGAGACGAGAGACAATCTCAGGCTCTCATGGTTGGGCGAACTACTCAGCTGGGCGGCTCATTTCCCCGGGAGGTATAAGTCGGTAGACTGTAATATGCTATGTCTCGACGCTACCGATCTTAGCAACAGCTACGGGACGAGCGGCGTGTTAAAAAGAGATTTCGACCCCGAGGAATACGACCGCCAGGACCCTAACGAACGGATAGAGTACACCTTGCTGCTACACAACGTCGGTGCTCTGCTGAGAAAGGGAGGCAAGAGCGTGCTGATGACGTTGGCACGATACCTGCGCTCGGAGAGCTACAGTATCATACTGATGGGGACGAGGCAGAAACTCGATGAACTGCTCGACCAGAACCCGTCGCTCACCGACTATTTCCAGCCAAAGAACAGGATGGTGGTGGAGGAGTTTGACGACAAAGACCTGATGCAGCTCTTCCTGCGTAGCTGTAGTCGTCACAACCTGACGCTCTCTGACGCAGCCGTGGTGAAGGCACAAAAGATGTTCAGCAGAGCATATAAGAGTGGTAAGGCAACCCGCTGGGGTGACGATGAAATGGAGAAAATTGTCACGAAAATGGCTGAGGCGTACACCACACGATGTATCTCCGGAATGCAAATCACATTGCAGTATGACATCAGTAAGGTGCAACCCGAAGACATCGACGACTTTGCCAACGAAGACAGCGGCGACGAATACGAGCGGGCGATGGCTGACCTGCAGGCGATGATTGGTCTGAAAGAGATAAAGAACGACATCGCCACACTTGCCAACCGCATGCGCTTCTTTGCCCAGCGCCGACAGTTGGGGCTGCCAGCCAAGTCTGCTACCGTACATCACGCCATCTTCACAGGCAACCCGGGGACGGGCAAGACCACCGTCGCTCGTATGCTCGGACGCATCTACCACTCGTTGGGACTGCTCTCTAAGGGTGAGGTGATAGCCGTAGACCGTCCTCGCATCGTGGGACAGTACATCGGTGACACCGAGAACAACATGCAGCAGATACTGCAAGAGGCACGTGGCAACGTTCTCTTCATAGATGAGGCTTACACCCTATATGGCTCAGACGACGACCGAGATTTCGGCAGGCATGCCGTAGAATGTTTGCTGACGGTGCTCAGTCAGAAAGACCCCGACATGCTGATAGTGTTTGCCGGATATGAGAAGGAGATGGACAAGCTGATGTCGATGAACCCGGGACTCGTAGGAAGATTTCCTAATAAATTCCGTTTTGCCGACTATACCACCGACGAACTGATGGAGATAGCCGACCTGCAGTTCCAAAAAGACGAGTACGTGCTGTCGGAGCAGGCGCGCGAAAAGCTGAGGTGGAGCATTGACAGCATGGTGAAGCAGCACTCCAAGAACTTCAGTAACGCCCGATGGGTGGAGCAGTTTGTCAACAACGGCATCATCCCTGCGATGGCAGACCGGCTCGTAAGTATGCCTCACGCCTTCACACGAGACACCTATCAGCGGATAGAAGTGGAAGACGTGGAGGCGGCGATGCGTAAGTTCAATACGCAGACCGTAGAGCTGCGCCAACGTCGCGCCGTAGGATTCTGACGAGTCCTACTACCACGAATTATTCTTTCTTTATACTCATGCAACCACGAAATCCACGAATTAAACGAATAATTCTCTCTTTTTTTTTGAAAAAATGCTATCTTTGCAATCGTTACTATGAAATGGAAGATATATTTTAGTCACAAGGAAGAGCTGTGGAACTCGTGGTCGCATGCTGGCGGGATAGTGCTGGCAGCGGTCGTCGGCACATTATTTATAATATGGTGTGCCACCCGAGGCAATGGGTGGGCGACATTTGGTGTGTCGCTCTATCTCTTCGGTATGCTGATGTCGTATGTCGCTTCCACGTGGTATCATGCACTCTCGGCACGCTCGGTATGGAAAGAACGACTCCGACGGTGGGATCATGCTGCCATCTACTGGCATATCGCCGGCAGCTATTCGCCCATCACACTTGTGGCACTGCGCGAGCAAGGCTACTGGGGCTGGTCGCTGTTCGCCTTTGTGTGGCTATGCGCCATAGTGGGTACGGTGATGGCGTTCCGCCAACTGAAGGACCATAGCAATCTGGAGACCCTCTGCTTTATCGGTATGGGACTTAGTGTGCTCGTAGCCTTTAAGCCCCTTGTCGACTCGGTGAGTACGGCGGCGGTGGTATGGATCATCGCCGAGGGTGTGGCATACATCACCGGAGCTGTGTTCTACTCGCTCAACAAGCGTAAATTCATGCACTCGGTGTTCCATTTCTTTGTGCTTGCGGGCTCCGTTTGCCACATCATAGCCGTCTGGGACATACTGATGGAGTATTTGTAAAGATTTAGATAAAAAGAAATATTTTAGTTAACTAAAAACTCAAAAACCTATGAGAAAGCAATTATTAGTATCGGTAGTGATGTGTATGTGCGCCTTCGTTGAGGCTCAGGCACAGGTGATCCGACAGAACGATGTGTTCTGGGACGGACAGATGAGGTATGTGGTGTCGATAGTAGACAAGGGGATATACCTTAATGGTAAGGACAGTGAGGGCGACAATGCTGTTATCAAACTGCAAAAGGTGGGCAAGACTCCTGGCGAATATAAGCTCATAAAAGCACATACCAATGATGTGGCTCCATACGGTTGTTTGTTTGGAAGCAGAGTGCACTATGTCAACCAGTCGGGCATGAAGTTTCTGGAGTTCTATCCCGAGGAACATTCCGTAGGACAGGTACTGGTATTGACTACCGACAAACTCTCTGACTTGGCTAAGAAACAACGGTTCATGGAGAACGAACAGAATCCGGTGAACGTGGTCAGCTCATGGGTGATGAACCAGAAGTTCCTCAGCCAGATACATCCGGAAGTGCTGCAGAAGATGATTAACAAGGTTCAGAAGAAAGAGAAGAAGAACATTATTGAGCGAGTAAACCTCGACATGATGGCATATGCGCAGGCGGTAGGACTCTTTGCAACGGATGGCGAGATGGGCAGTAGTGAGGATCAGATCATAGAGGTAAGCAACGAATACGAGTTTATTTCGGCATTAGGGAGCAATCGTACGGTGATACTGAAGCCAGGAACGGTGCTCAACCTCACGAAGGTTCTTAGGGAGGATGGCTTCTTTAGCTATGATGGTAGATATGTGAGGGAAGACTATCATGCCTTGCGCAAGGGTACCGAACAGGCTATCGTGGCTTGCGAACGCAACGACGGCAGACAGCTGGAATTGATCAATGTAGACAACCTCACCATACGTGGGTCGGGTGACTGCTATATAGTGGTGGAACCGCGTTATGCCAACGTGCTGAACTTCTACAAATGCTCGCTCGTCACGATAGAAAATCTCACCATAGGACATACAGAGGAGGGCTATTGTGAGGGTGGCGTACTGCTGTTTGAGGACTCTGAGGGAATAGATGTGAAGGGCTGCGACCTGTATGGCTGTGGTACGTATGGACTGGAGACACGTGCTGTAAGGGACCTGACGTTTGAGAAAACCACCATTCGCGACTGCTCATATGGTATCATGGAGGTGCATGACACCCATAACCTCCTGTTCGACAACTGCCAGTTCCTGCGTTGTCGTGAGTTCACGTTGGTCAATGTTGACGGCGACTGTGAGAATGTGCGTTTCAACTCCTGTCGTTGGGAAGACAACAAGGGCAAGTTGTTCCATCTCGGTGCAGTAGTAAAGATGGCGGGATGTGAGATCCGCCACCCTTCTGCTTATGAAATAGGTGATACTGATATGGTTATCATGGAGGGTATCAGTAACGTAATAGAGAGATATTAAAAAACTCGACAAGCATATAAAAGAGAGGAGCCTCGACTGAGGCTCCTCTCGTTTTTGCGTGTTTTGCTTTTATGTTTTTTATGCTCCTCTTTGCTTTGTACCCATACGAGCTTCGACAACATTGACGACATAGTCGCCCAGCTTCTCACATTCGTTGATGATGTCCATATACATCGTACCGATGGCGTAGGTGTACTTATGGTCATCAATATCGTTGATGTTCTGCGACTTCAGCTGGTTGCGGAAGTTGTTGATTTCGTTTTCGATGTTGAATGAGCGGTTGACGTCGTTCTGCTCACGATAGTTCACCAGTATGGAGTTCATCTGGCTCAGGGCTTGATCGGTGAGCTCCATCATTTGGTGCATGTGGTCATACTGTAGCTCGGTGAAATCTTCCTTGCCCTTGATGCGTCGGTTGAGTGTTCTTGCGATGTTATAGCACGAGTCGCCGATACTCTCTATCTCGCTTATCTCGCGCAGCATGGCACGTATCTTGCCCTTAGTCTCGTCTGACAGGTGGGCGTCGCTGACCTCTTCGAGATATTTGGCAATCTCTATCTCCATGTTGTCACTGATGCCCTCATATTTCTCTATGCGTGAGAACTCCTTGACAAAGGTACCCTCGTTCTTCTCGTGTACCAGCTCGCGTACCATTCCGAACATTCTCTGTATACGTACAGCAAACTGTTGTATCTCCTTCTGGGCTTCAAGCACCGAGAGTTCAGGCGTCTTCATGAAGCCAGCTGTAATAAAGTGGAGGCGGAACTCCTCTTCCTCGCCCTCGCTCTTCTTTGTTTTTATCACTCGGCATACTATCTTCTCTATCTGTGGTATGAACCAGATAAGGATGGATGTGTTGGCAAGGTTGAAGGCTGTATGGAAGGCTGCCAGTACGAACGACAGCTTGGCGGCGTTCTTGAGGAATTCGGCATTGCCTACCACCTCTTTCTGCATGTCGACATCATAGCCCACGAATCCGCAACACATGTCAACAAATGGCTTGAAGACAAGCAACATCCAGCATACGCCGAACAGGTTGAAGAACATGTGGGCAAACGCCGCTCGCCGTGCTTGCGTGTTAGCGGTCATTGCTGCCAGGTTGGAAGTCACGGTGGTACCGATATTCTCGCCCATCACCAGAGCGATACCCTGATATATCGGCAGTACGCCACTCGAACAGAGGATCATCGTTATAGCCATCACTGCTGCTGACGACTGCACGCAGAAGGTCAGTATGCCACCGAGCAGTAGGAACACCAGTGTGGTGATGTAGCTGTCGGGATCGAACGAGGCGAAGAAGTCTAATACTGCCTGGTTGTCGCCCAGATGCATGTCGATGCCTGTCTGTCGAAGTGTGCCCAGTCCAAGAAACATGAACGAGATACCAAACAGGAAGTCGCCTATGTATCGTTTCTTCTTGCTGTATATCAGTATAATGGCGATGAAGAACGCTGGGTATACGAAGTCGGCAATGTTGAACGAGAAGCCTGCCGACATGATCCATGCCGTCAGCGTCGTACCGATGTTGGCTCCCATGATTACCGATATGGCTTGTGCCAGCGTCAGCAGTCCGGCATTGACAAATGACACAGTCATCACCGTCGTTGCCGTAGACGACTGTACCGCCGCAGTGACAAACATACCCGTAAGGAGTCCCGTAAACCTGTTAGTAGTCATTGCACCCAAGACGTGTCTCAGGTGGGAGCCCGCCATCTTCTGCAGGGCCTCACTCATCGACTTCATACCGAACATCAGCAATGCTAGTGAGCCGATGAGCTTGAAAATAATCCAAATAGACATAAGAGTTTGTGATTTGTGTCTGCAAAAGTAAAAAAAAATGGTAATAATCCAAAAAAAATAGTACTTAATTTTAATGCAGAATAGGTTAGGGAGATGTTTTGATGAGTCTTGCTTGGCAAGAAATGCAAAATTTCCTTTTGCGATTAGTTCGTTATTACGTACCTTTGCACACACAAAAAAATCGTGAAGTACACAAATAACGATGGCAAATCTTAAATCACTGGCCAAGGACACGGCTATATATGGACTTAGTAGCATCATTGGCAGATTCCTCAACTATCTGCTGGTGCCGCTGTATACGATGAAGATGACGGCAGCGAGCGGCGAGTACGGGGTTATCACCAATGTGTATGCCTACGTGGCGCTGTTGCTGGTATTGCTCACCTACGGCATGGAGACCACCTTCTTCCGTTATGCCAACAAGCAGGGCGAACGCGCCGAGCAGGTGTATTCCACCACCCTGTGGTCGGTGGCTGCCACCTCGACGTTGTTTGTAGTGCTGGTCATGTTGTTCCTACGGCCGCTGTCTGGCATTATGGGCTATGCTGACCATCCAGAGTATATTGCCTGCATGTTTACATGTGTTGCCATCGACGCCTTCCAGTGCATACCGTTTGCCTACCTGCGCTACCAGAAGAAACCGCTGAAGTTTGCCGCGCTAAAGCTGTTGTTCATATTTATGAACATCCTGCTCAACTGCGTATACTATATAGGTATGGATGGTCATGATGCGCGTGCAGCATTCGTCATTAACCTTGTATGTACCTCGCTGATCACCATTTTCTTCTGGAAAGAACTCCAAGGATTTCGCCATGGATTCGACGCGTCACTGCTCAGGAGGATGCTCTCGTACAGCTGGCCCATACTCATACTGGGCATTGCCGGCATACTCAATCAGACTGCCGACAAGATGCTGTTCCCCTATCTCTATCCTGGCGACGACATGAAGGAGCAACTCGCCATCTACGGGGCGGTATTCAAGATAGCCATGATCATGGCGATGATAACGCAGGCGTTTCGCTATGCCTACGAGCCGATAGTGTTTGGCAAGGCAAAGGACAAGGACTCGAAGGACTACTATGCTGTGGCGATGAAGTTCTTCCTCATCTTCACCCTGCTGGCGTTCCTTGCCGTAGTGGGCTATATGGACATACTGAAGTATATCATCGGTCGTGACTACTGGGGAGGACTCAAGGTGGTGCCCATAGTGATGGCTGCCGAGATAATGATGGGAGTATATTTCAATCTGTCGTTCTGGTACAAGCTCATTGACAAGACCATCTGGGGAGCCGTGTTCTCGGGTGTGGGCTGTATGGTACTGATAGCTGTCAATGTGGTCTTCGTACCTCGTTACGGCTATACAGCTTGTGCGTGGGGAGGTTTTGCGGGATACATGACAGCCATGGTGCTGTCCTATCTGGTAGGACAGAAATATTATCCCATAGACTATCCTATAAAGGAGATGGCGATGTATGTCGTCCTTACATTTATAATATATGTGGTGATGACGCGTCTCTGTCCGCAACTGCCCGTTTGGGCGGCACTCATTGTCAACACGCTTCTCATCGTAGCATTTATGGCGGTTGTGGTGGTTAAGGACTTGCCGGTAGACAGGATAGTAGCGAGATTGAAAAGAAAATAACGAAACAACAACAATACAATGAAGAAAATTATTTTATTCTTACCCCTTTGCTTTCTTGCCCTTTTGCCCGTAAAGGCTGATGAGGGCATGTGGACAATGTATAATCTCGACTCCACCGTGTATAAGCAGATGGTGGCTGAGGGATTCCAACTGCCATATGAGAACCTGTACCATAGTGACAATGCCATAAAGAACGCAGTGGTCAACTTCAGTGGCTATTGTTCGGGAGTGGTGGTGTCGCCCGACGGACTTGTGTTCACCAACCACCATTGTGGTTTTTCGGCTATTAACAAGCACTCCACGGTGGAGCATGACTACATGCTCAACGGGTTCTATGCCAAGACTTTCGATGAGGAACTGCCCAATGAGGACATGTTCGTATCCTTCATGCGTGAGCAGCAGGACATCACCGAGCAGGTGAATGCGCTCATCGAGGGCAAGTCCTCAGATGAGGTGGAGGCTATCATCGACTCGCTGACCAACGCTATGACTACCGAAGCCAAACAGAAAGACTCCACTCTGCACGTAAGTATAGACCCCTTCTATGAGGGCAACAAATACTACGCCACCACCTATCAGGACTTCCGCGACGTACGACTGGTATTCACTGTACCGAAGTCGATGGGCAAGTATGGCGGCGAGACCGATAACTGGATGTGGCCACGACAGACGTGCGACTTCTCGGTGTTCCGTATCTATGCTGATCCGAAGACCAACGGACCTGCTGAATACTCTAAGGACAACGTGCCATATCATCCGCAGAGCTGGGCTCCTGTATCGTTGCAGGGATATAAGGACGGTGACTTCGCCATGACCGTGGGTTACCCGGGCAGCACCAACCGGTATATGTCGTCCTACGGCATCGAGGAGATGCGCAACATCGAGAACACCACACGTGTGCAGGTGCGCGACATCAAGCTTGAAATCATGAAGCGATACATGGCGCAGAGCGAGAAGACACGCATTCAATACGAGAATACTTTTGCCAGTAGCTCTAACTACTGGAAGAACTCTATCGGCATGAACAAGTGTATCGACAGCATCGGACTGATACGTCAGAAGGCGGAATACGAGGCGCGCATAGCCCAGTGGCTTAAGGATAACAATAATACTGACCCACGATACGCCGTAGAACTCGACACACTGAAGCAGCTGTATAGCAACAGGGCTGAGGAATACAAGACTCTGAACTACTGGATAGAGTCGTTCTGGAAGACATCGGAGATGATACGTCGTGCTATCAAGATGAATATGGGTATGGAGGCAAAGGGTCCTCAGGACAAGCCTATGAAGCAGTATGTGGAGTTCGAGGACAACAGCGACAAGTGGAACCTTGAGCTCGACAAGGAGATGACGGCCGCCATGCTCAGGAACTATGCTTTGAACGTGCCTGAGACATATCAGCCGGAAGTTGTCAAGACCGTCAAGGAGAAGTTTGGTGGCGACTACCGACGCTACGTGGATTGGCTGTATAAGAAGTCGAAGGTGCTGAAGAAAGGACAGAAATTTTACTTCAACAACACAAAGAAATATCTCAAAGACCCAGGAGTGGCATTAGGAATAGACCTCATGTCGATCTATGCAGTCATCGGCGTGGGCAACTTCCAGACTACTACACAGCAGATAGAGGAGCAGGAGAAGAAACTCTGTGCTGCCAAACTGCGCATGGAGCAAGACCAGCCTCACTATTCGGATGCCAACTTCACCATGCGACTCTCCTACGGACAGGTGCGCGACGTGATGATCGGAGGCAAGCCATCGGGCTACTATACCACTGCCGAGAGCCTCGTGGAGAAGATGAAACAGGCAGACAAGAATGCGGAATACTTCGCAGAGCCTATCATGCACGAGCTGATGTCGGCCAAGGACTTCGGAAAGTATCAGGACAAGGAGACGGGCAAGATGCAGCTTTGCTTCATTACCAACAACGATATCACAGGCGGTAATAGCGGATCACCGATGTTCGACGGACAGGGACGACTCATAGGACTGGCCTTCGACGGCAACTGGGACTCGCTCGCCAGCGACATCCTATTTGACAAGGTGCTCGCGAGATGCATCGGTGTTGATATCCGGTTTGTACTCTATATGATGGACAAGTGGGGTCATGCCGACCGGCTGTTACAGGAGATTGACGCCAAGTAGTCCTATATATACAAATGTCAAAAAAAATGGGTTATCGCTTGCAGGTATGAAATATTTGTCGTACTTTCGCAGCGATAACCCAATTTTATTAACCAAAAATCTATTTTATCATGAAGAAAATGTTTTTTATATCACTGGCATTCTGCCTGGGATTGGGAATGATGTCGTGTGGTAACAACGCTAAGGCTGGAGCAGCAGCTGACTCTACAGCCACTGAGGAAGTAAAGGCAGAGGCTCCTGCTAAGAAAGTTGACGTGAAGGAAGTAATCGCTAAGGCAAAGGCTGAAGGCGCTAACTGGGACGAGGCACAGTGGAAGGCTGCCTTCGAGGACATGTTCACTGGTCTGGATCCAATGTTCCAGGTATTCAGAGACATGGAAGCAAAGCAGAAGGCTCTGGAGAACGCTTCTGAGGAAGAGCAGGCAAAGGCTGCCCTGGAGATGATGGCTGAAGTTGAGAAAAAGGAGAAGGAATACAAAGGTCTGGAAGAGGCTATGGATGAGTTCAACAAGATCGTTGAGGCAAACCCTGTAGCAAAGAAGCTCTCTGACGACAAGGCTTTCCAGGCTGAGATGCAAAAGAAGTTCAACCTTCCTGACATGTAATTTCTACAGGAAGCTGATATAAAGGAATAAGTTTCGCATTTGCGAAACTTATTCCTTTTTTGGTCTTCTGCGAGCCCATCCATCTTCGCTGAAATCGGGCTCATCGCCTTTGAGGTCTATGCGGTCGGGATTAAGGAACTTCATCCAGTCATCCTTTTTGAATTTGGTCTGACGAGCAGGACGCTCATCTTCGAACATGGCACGTCGCTTGGCTGCCTTGGCATTCCTGCCACCCACTCTCTGATCCTTGCTCCTTGCCCCCTGCTCTCTGCTATCAGCATCGTTGCATCGCACGGTACGCCTTTTATAGCTTGCACCATCGAGACCTCGCTTCACCGCCTCAGCCTGATCTGTTGGAACCTCTATATATGATATCTTGTCGAGCAGGTCGATATGACCTACCTGCACCCTGCCACCAACGTTCTTATTGATAAACTGCATCACCTCGCCAGGATAGAAGCCGTCGGCCTTACCGAGGTTGACAAACAAACGCTGATAGCCTTTCTCGGGCTTGCGAGGACCAGTCTTTCTGCCTCTTGTCCCCTGCTCCTTGCTCTTTGCCCCCTTTTCCTTGCCTCTTGCCCCTTGCTCCTTGCTCCTTGCCCCCGAAGCAGGTTTCTCTATCTCCGGTGCGTCGGCATAGTATGAAAGAAAGCGACCGAAGGTTAGACTCACTATCTTCTTTACTATGTCTTCCTTGTCGTAGTATTCGAAGTTGCGCGTGATATCCTCCATGAAAGGAGCAATCTGTTCCTCATCGACATCTATCTTGCCTATCTGGTCGATGGTTTTATATAGCTGCTTGGTACATATCTCCTGTGGCGTAGGCAGGGTTCCATCGACAAATTCCTTACCAATCTCCTTCTCAATGCGCTTCACCTTGTGCTTCTCACGGGTGTGTATAATGGAGATGGAGGTACCCTTTTTGCCCGCACGACCAGTACGACCGCTACGATGGGTGTAGTTCTCGATGTCATCGGGCAATCCGTAGTTGATAACATGGGTTAGATCGTCGACATCAAGTCCGCGTGCTGCCACATCGGTGGCAACGAGCAGTTGGGTAAGGTGGGAACGAAACTTCTGCATGGTGAGGTCACGCTGTGCCTGGCTAAGGTCACCATGCAAGGACTCGGCGTTGTATCCGTCGCGTATGAGCTTATCGGCAATCTCCTGCGTCTCTATCTTAGTACGGCAGAAGATGATGGCATAGATCTTCGGATAATAGTCAACGATGCGCTTCAGCGCAAGGTACTTATCCTTGGCATGCACGAGGTAGTAGATATGATTGACATGTTCGGCGCCCTCATTCCTACTACCAACGACAATCTCTTTATGGTCGCGCAGATAGCCCTTGGCTATGCGTTCTATCTCTTTGCTCATAGTGGCAGAGAAAAGTAGCGTGTTACGCTCATCAGGAACACCACCGAGTATCTCATTGATGCTATCAGAGAAACCCATTGTGAGCATCTCGTCAGCCTCATCGAGCACCACATTAGAAACATCATCGAGCTTTGCCACTCCACGATGCATGAGGTCGATGAGTCGACCTGGTGTAGCTACTATAATCTGCACACCCTTGCGCAGAGCCTTCATCTGAGGTACTATATTGGCACCGCCATAGACAGCCTCAATATGAATGCCTGGCAGATACTTGGCAAAATCCTTCATATCGCTGGCAATCTGCAGGCAGAGCTCACGCGTAGGGCTGAGCACTATGGCTTGGGTATTCTTACTCGTGGTATCGATGCGTTGCAGCAAAGGTATGCCGAAGGCCGCAGTCTTACCGGTTCCTGTCTGTGCCAATGCAATGACATCGTTCCTGTTTCCCAACAGATATGGTATCACTTCCTCCTGTACAGGCATTGGCTGTACAAATCCTAACTCTTCGATGGCGCGACGAATCTCCTCGCAGACACCAAGTTCTTCAAATGTCTTCAAGATAACTTAAATATAATAATGTGTAAATGAAATTATTTCGGGTGCAAAGGTAATGCTTTTTCCTGACTATTCACTATCTTTGCCCCCATGAAAGTAGCTATTTATTGTTCAGCCAACAGCAATATCGACCCTGACTTCTTCAAGAAGACGGAGGAATTAGGCCGATGGCTTGGTGAAAATGGACACACGGTGGTGTTCGGAGGATGCGACATGGGACTGATGGAGTGCGTGGCGAAATCTGCTCATGATGCTGGTGGAAGAACTATCGGCGTCATACCACTGATAGTGGAGCATAGAGGACGGAAGTCTGACTACGTGGACATACACATCCCCTGCGACAACCTCGACGACCGAAAGTCGCTGATGGTGGCGCAGAGCGACATCAACATAGCCCTGCCAGGAGGCATAGGCACACTCGACGAGGTGTTCACCGTATTGGCAGCATCATCCATTGGCTATCACCAGAAAAAGGTGATACTCTATAATATGAAAGGCTTCTGGAACTCATTGCTCGCCATGATAGACGACCTGGAGGGCAGGGGAGTGATAAGAGACGGCCTGAGACAACACCTGCTGGTTGCCAACACGTTAGACGATATCAAGGAGATCATACAAAAAGAGAGCTGAGAGAAACAACCTCTCAGCTCTTTGCTTTCCTGTAATAACGACCTCCTTGTGTTCTAAAAAGGTCTCCTTGCGTCTCAAAAAGGCCTTTTTTGCGTCCTAAAAGAGCCTTTTTGCGATGTAAAACGATAGGAGTTAGCCCTCAATAAGGCCTTCTTTCAGTTTCATTGCCATAGCCTTGCCCAGGGCGGCACACTGCTCCTTGGTCTCTGCCGTGAGAGCCTGCTTCATATCCACAGGCGTACCTACGGGCTCAAATTTCAGCCGTTCGTCGTTGAGCTTTTGTATCTCTGCCACAGCCTTGCTTGCCCAGCAGTGTGAGCCAAACCATCCTATCAGGTGGTTCTTAATGTCCTTGTTGGCAAGCTCGTTGAGCAGAACGTCCATCTCGTGATAGAGTCCGGCATTATACGTAGGAGCACCAACGATAAGTCCCTTGTAGCGGAACACGTCGCGGATGATATACGAGTGGTGGGTCTTTGATACATTATACATGACAATATTCTTGATACCTGCCTGTGATGCGGCACGGGCTATCTGTTCTGCCATCCGCTCGGTGTTGCCATACATGGTACCGTAGCAGATGACGAGCCCTTCCTCGGTCTCATAGCGCGACATACGGTCGTACATGTCTATCACCTTGCTGATATACTGATGCCATACTGGACCGTGGGTGGCACAGATATAGTCTATCTGTACGCCTGCGAGTTTCTTCAGCGCATTCTGTACAGGCACACCATATTTGCCTACGATATTGCTGTAATATCGTACCATCTCGAGCCAGAACGTGTCACAATTGATCTCTTCGTCGATGATACCACCATTAAGTGCACCAAAACATCCGAAGGCATCGCCCGAGAAGAGTATGTTGTCGGTAGTGTCGAGTGTCACCATCGTCTCTGGCCAGTGTACCATCGGCGTGAGAACGAAGGTCAGCGTGTGGCTGCCTGTTTCGATGAAATCGCCGTTTTTTACCTCTACGAGGTTCTCCGTCAATCCGTAAAATCCTTCGAGCATGCCGAACGTCTTCTTGTTGCCTATTATCTTGATGTCGGGATAGTACTTCTGGAGTAGGGCAATAGAGCCGCTATGGTCGGGTTCCATGTGGTTAACTACGAGGTAGTCTATTGGTCGCTCACCAATCACCTCCTTGATGTTCTCGATAAACTGTGTGAAGAAGTCCACCTCGACGGTGTCAACGAGCACCACCTTGTCGTCGTCAATAAGATATGAGTTGTAGGATACTCCGTTGGGGAGGGGCCATAGTCCCTCAAACAATGACTTGTTGCGGTCGTTGACGCCTACATAGTAGACTTTGTTTTTAATCTCAATCATAGTTATTGTTGTTTTGTCTTTATGTCTTTATGTCGTTTTCTCGAAACCTCGATATTTCGTAATATAGTTATTCCGTTATTTTGTCTGTTCTCTCCGTTCTTTTCCGAACTCCACTGACACATAGTTGTATATGTCCTTGCAGCAGTCGGCAGAGAAGGCTTGTGCTGACTTGATGAGGCGGCTCCACTGCTGGGCAGACAGTCCCTGCTCTATGTCGTGTCGGCTTATGCCTTCGCTTATCAGTCCGAAGATGAAGCCAGCATTAAAGTTGTCGCCAGCGCCGATGGTGCTCACGGTGTTTGTGCTGGCTACTGGGAATTGTTGGCTTGATGTAGAGTCGTCTTCCTGCCGGCGCGTACTATTGTTCTTGCACCATCTCACTTCCACGGGGTCTGCCCCCTGAGTGTATATGAGTGTCTTGCAGTAGAAAGCCAGTTCGTCGTTGTATACCTCGTCGGCACTGTCTTTACCAAAGAGAACGTGGAAGTCCTCGTTGCTTCCCCTGACGATGTCGGCATATTCAAAGTTCTCTAAGAGCTGTGGTCTTATCTTCACCACCTCGTTCTGGTGTGAGGGACGGAAGTTGACGTCATAGTATATTATCGCACCTGCCTGACGTGCTCGTCTGAGTAGTTCGCTCACCTGATGGCGTATCACTGGGTTGACAGCATAGAAAGAGCCAAAAAGTACGATGTCATCGGGCGAAATCTGTGGATATTCAAAATCGAGTTGGTCGTTGGGATGGTCTTTGTAGAAGATGTATTCGGCATCGTTTTTGTCATTGAGGAATGCCAATGAAAGTGGTGACTTGGTACCTCTAAAGCGGCATACGCATTGGCTGTCGACACCATTCTCTTGCAGAAACTTCACGATGCGGTCGCCCACACGGTCGTCGCCCACCTCGCTGATGAATGTACAATCCACGCCAGAGCGACCTAATGAGATCATCGCATTATACGTTGACCCCCCAGGTAAGGCGGCTATCGGGCTGTCATCCCTGAAGATGATGTCCAGTACCGTTTCTCCTATGCCTATTACTTTTCTCATAAGTGGTTTGTTTCTTTCCTAAACGTAGTCTGTTGTTTGACTGAAAGTATTCTTTTGTCTTTCTTACAAGTAGTATATTGCTTCATTTCCCATGTTGAATAGCAGGTCGAGGATACTCAGATTCGGAATAAATCCGTGCTTCTGCTGGTATACCTGCCAGTAGCGTTGTGGATGGAAGTCATCAGGCGATGATGATGGACTGTATTCCTCAGTGAGCATTATATCCCTTCTCACATCCAGCAACTCAAGCATCTTGTGTATGATGGCGAGGTTGAAGTCGAACAGGTATTCCCATTCCTGTTCGAAAAACGGGCGCAGGTCATCCTCGTAGTAGTCGAAGAAGGGGCTCTTGCCGTAGGCTGATGCCAGTGCGTTCCAGTGCAGGTGTCGCCAGTTGCCATGGTTTGAGATACGTATCTGGCGTATTCCTCTGCCCTCGTCGTGATTTACTGGTACCGAGAGTATCTGCGTACCGTTGGTAGTGGCTATGACACATCGGTTGCGATAGGTCTGTTTGATGAACGACTCATGGGCTTCTATCCACACCCTCTCAGCCCTGTTCACCTTCTGATACCACTGTATAGGACCGAAATATGTCGTACTCAGGAGCATATTCCTCACTTGATATTGTCCACCCAGGAGAAGAGTCGGCTCCAGCGCACACCTCCCAGTCCACCGCGGTCGGGGTCAGACGACCACCAGATGAACAGCGGTTTGCCTACGATGTGGTCTTCGGGTACGAAGCCCCAGTAGCGTGAGTCGGCAGAGTTGTGCCTGTTGTCGCCCATCATCCAGTAGTAGTCCAGCTTGAATGTGTATTCGTTGGTCTGCTTACCATTGATGAATATCTTTCCGTTCTTCACCTGCAGGTCATTGCCCTCATATACTCGTATGGGTCGTTCGTATGCTGGCAGGTTCTCCAATGTCAGCTTGACAGATGCTCCCTTCTTGGGAATCCACAGCGGACCGAAGTTGTCGCGGGTCCATCCTGTGAAGGCATTGAGCGGATAGACGAAGTCGGAGAACAGGTCTTTGTCGGTCACCATGCGTATGGCTGACACTACGCCTCTCTTCTTAAGCTCTGCGGCAGCCCTCTTGGTGAGCGGCATGTAGCCGTCAAACTGCTGTAGTATGGTGGGGTTGAGAATGTTGCCTTGTTCCAAGTCGTATCCGTGCAGTCGTGACAGGCTCGTCACGTCCTCCTCGCTGATGCCCAGTTCCTTGCGCAGGTCGTCGTATTTAGCCCCGAACAATTCGCTTGCCGACGTGTTTTTCAATTTTACGAAGTATGTGTACTGAACGTTGTCGGGCTCCTTGTTGGCTTTGCCGTCCAGATATACTATCTTTTCTTTTATCTGCAGAGTCTGTCCTGGCAGTCCCACACATCGTTTCACATAGTTTTCCCGGCGGTCGGTGGGTCTTGAGTCTATTACACCAAACTCCGCCTGGTCATCCATGATATATTTTCTTCCTATGGAATATGCCGATGTATAGAATTCACGCTGCTCTTCGATGGTCATCTCCGAGAGATTGATTTCCGGGTGTTGTTGTCCGTACAGGGCCTCACCTATGTCATATACCTGTTTATAATAGTCTTGAGCCTGATAGCGGTCAGCAGTAAGGATGGTGTCGCCGGCAGGGTAGTTGAACACCACGATGTCGTTGAGTTCCACCTTGCCCAATCCCTTCACACGTCGGTAGTCCCACTGTGGCCATTCGATATACGACTTGCAGTTGAAGAGTGGCATGGTGTGTTGGGTCAGTGGCATGGTGAGTGGAGTCTGTGGTATGCGCGGACCATAGCTCACCTTTGACACGAACAGGTAGTCGCCCGTGAGCAGAGACTTCTCGAGCGAGCTCGACGGAATGACGTAGTTCTGGAAGAAGAACAGGTTGATGAAGTATACTGCTACGAGAGCAAACACCAGAGCGTCAATCCATGACATCACGAAACGCACGGGTCTCTCGGCATCCTTCCACCATTGCCATTTTATTTTCTTGGTGATATATACATCGTATATGAATGGTATCACCAGCAGTCCCCACCAGCTTTTCACCCAGTAGAGGAACAGCAGGTAGCATACGAGGACGAAGACGAACTTGGTCCACTGCCATTTGGGGTTAAGTTTTGCTTTTTCTTTATCAATCATCTTTTTTTAGAACTTAAACATATCACTTATGGTGAGCAGTCCCGAATGGTCGTTAGTGTACTCTGCTGCGAGCACCGCACCCAGTGCAAAGCCCTGACGCGAGTGGGCGTCGTGGGTGATGGTGATAATGTCGGCAGGCGAGTCGTAGCGTATGGTATGTATTCCTGCCACTTCTCCTCGGCGTATATGGTCTATGCGCAACATCTTGGGGTCGGTAGTATCCTCAGCCCAAGCCTCCTTGCGGTCGATGTTCTCCACTATCTGTTCAGCCAGTGTGATGGCTGTTCCGCTGGGATGGTCGAGCTTATGCACATGATGGGTCTCCTCCATCTCCACGTCGTATTGTGGAAACTGGTTCATGATCTTTGCCAGGTATCGGTTTACTGCCGAGAATATCGCTACTCCGATAGAGAAGTTGGAAGCCCAGAACAGCGTTTGTCCCTCCTCGCACATACGCTTCACGTCGTCGCCGTGGTCCTTCATCCATCCCGTAGAGCCGCTCACCACCTTCACGTTCTTCTGGAACGCCCTGAGGTAGTTGCCGTAGGCAGCCTGCGGAGCAGTGAACTCTATTGCCACGTCAGCCGATGCAAATGCCTCGCTTTCAAAGTCTTCTTGGTTGTCAATGTCGATGATGCTCACTATCTCATGACCTCTTTCGCGGGCAATCTTCTCTATCATCTTGCCCATCTTGCCGTAGCCTATCAATGCTATTTTCATAATCTCTGTATTTAAATCGCCGCAAAAGTACTACTTTTCCTTTGATAATTCGCCATCGGCCACAGATAATTAACAATTAAAAAGGGAATTACCCACTATTACAACATTTCCATATGTTCGTTTTGTCGCAATCGGGGGTACCATTCGTACTACATATCCATTTTTATCTATTTTTTCTTCATCTATTTACTAAAAATACATACCTTTGCATCGCACTTAGCAATAAACAGACAACTAATAATACACAATACTAACATTTTGTAATTACCTTATGAAGAGATTATTTCTATTGTCCATCGTGGCATTGATGGGAACACTGAACGTTTTAGCATGGGAGAAAACGGTATGGCAAGGATACTTCGACTGCTCAGGTGGTAGTTGGACACAAAAGCTGGAAGTATCCAAGGACTTGTTTGCCTACCTTCAGGATGGCGACAAGGTGAAGTTCTATGCCTACGAGACAAAAACTGGTGCGCAGATTCAGATAGCTCATGGCACGGGAACAAATGTTGGCGACAAGCTTGTGGAAGCAGATAATTTCACCAGTACCTACACCTATACTACAAATACTACAAACAACAAAGCATCCTGGTTTAAAGAAAATGATTTTTATATAAAAGGTCAGTATTATAATTTGTATCGCATAACGATAATAAGAGACGGCGAAACCGTTGATGCGCCTGTCGGCGGTTATCAATACTCTGCAAATAAGACCGACTGGTGGGGACAATACGGGGATGTGGCAATGAATAGCGATAACTGGGATAAGACGGTTAATATCACTCCGTCATCAAGTACAACGGTAACCGCTGGCGGAAAGATTACTGTTGTATGCGATAAGGGAACCGACGCACAGATAAAGATACAATATTCTAATGGCACCTACATCACACACGGAGGATATTCTGAACAAGATCATGGTGGCGAAAAAAACTTCAATGACTATTTCACCTTCACCGTTCCAAGCGACTATACCACACACATTGAGAAAAACGAGAATATCCAGATTCAGGGAAAGAACTTTACCATATCGAGTGTATATTATACTGCTCCATCCGAGGAGGAGCAAAACTACCTAATCCACAAAGGTGTTACATATTCCGAACTGAATTATGAGGGTAACGAGACCATGAACAACTGGAGTGCTCGCGGCGTTGTTATCAAGGGTAACAACGTAACTGCTGGCAACGTTCTGCGCATACTTCTCAGAGGAACCTCCGTTGCTTCCTACGCTTGTCTGAAAACGGGTAGCGACTGGCATGAGATAATGACTGGTGCTGATAAGTTCAGCATTGCCGACTGGAAATACATCGACATCACCATCAACGATGCGTTGAAAACTATGCTCAATAGCTCTACTATAGATGACGGACTTCGCGTGAACGGCATCGGATACACATTCGCAGGAGCATACGTGATTACCGCAAACGAGAGCTGCGAGGCATGGACGGACGGAGAGGTTGTTAGTACATATAGTCAAACCGCAGACACTACAGCCACTGTTCCTGGCGATTACTTCCGAAAGGCAGGCGATGGCAATGGCAATTTCGGACGCTCCATCGACAACACAAAGAACAACATCGTCAGGGTGACATTCTCTGAGGCTGGCGGTAATGGAAGTTACCTAAAAGCAATGGACAACACCGATGCCGTAACTATAAACGAAAAAAACTGCCACGCCTATTACACTCGCCGTCGTGATGGAAACAATGAATATTACAACCATATCAAGTTCGACGGCAGCTATACTGCAACCTTCCCGATGTCCGATGTAATCGCCTATTTTAATGATTCTAAGAATAATGATATAATAGACAATGACGGGGACTCGGACAATGGTACCAAGCAAGGAATGCTCTCCGATGTAACGCTGAACGGTATGAAACTTGACTCGGACAAGAATATCACCAAGGTGGAACTGGTAGGTTCGCAGACTGCCAAATACGTTCGCGGCTACGCAGAGTTCAACCACAGCCTCAGCGCAAGCTACTGGAAGCCCATCACCCTGCCATATAACCTCACACCAGAACAATTCCACGCCACCTTCGGCAAGAACGCCATGATTTGTGAGATTGGCGGTAGCTCTACTGTTACCAAGAAACTGGAGCCAAACAAGAGCGGTGACAGCACCATCGGCATAAAAGGCTCAACCGTTGCAACCATCGCTTTTGTGGATGCTATATACGACCGCAAAGACAATACAACTTACGAAAGAGAAGCCGACAACAGCAGTAGCGGCTGGAATGGTTTTAAGGTAAAGAACGTGCGTGCCAACTATCCTTACATCATCCACCTCGACGGAGAAAAGAACAATAAATATCGAGATGGAACGGCAACAGACGAGAGCGACTTCACGGTGAGCGACCTGCGTGCCGATGTGCGCGACTTCAAGAGCTATAAGTTCCGCTCAAACAACTTCACATATAACATATCAGTGGATAATGATGTTAAAACATATTTGGATAAGTTGAGCACTGACGACAACAATAAATATAACCAACTTCTCACTGACTTTAAGATTCAGAAGGATGAAAACAACAACTACGTGCTGGATGACACTGAGAAGGCTACGTACGATAACGCCTACATGTACTTCATATCCACGGCTCCCGTCTTCAACATAAGGAATGAGAACCAGACAGATGTGGTGGAATACTATAACCCCGACGAAGAAGGCGACGTAAACGAGCGGACATCAATCACCCAGAGGGGTAGCACAGAAGGAGCGCAGAACTACTACTTCTATCAAGGAGTACTCTCGCCTATCGGTGAAGGTAAGACCGTAAAACTGAAGTATGGACTTGGCTATTTAGAGTTCTCCAAGGCACTTATCGATCTGGCTACTGCAGGAGAACAACAGGTATCTGACGGTAGCACCAATGCCAAGGGCATAAGCATGCTCTTCGGAGAAATCATAGAGACGGAGAAGGCAGAGTCGGAGACAACCGACATCAAAACCTCATTCAGACCAGTAGCACAATCCAGCGGAAAGGTGTTCAGCCTCAGCGGACAATGCGTAAGTACCAACGGCATCACAGGATTGCCCAAGGGAATCTATATCATGGACGGTAAAAAGATTGCAATAAGATAAGAAAGGAGGATAACAATGAGAAAGACATATATCAAACCGGTTACGACAACCATCATCACAGAAACCCACCTGCCACTTCTGGACTTCTCGCTGAATCAGAACCAGATAAACAACAACTTCAATATCGATGGTGGCAATGGTCAAAACATCAATGTATCCAACGAGGACATTGGTAATTACGGAGGCGAAACAGAAATAGACATCAACGATGCCAAAGGGTTCACCTGC
Organism: uncultured Prevotella sp.; assembly: GCA_900316295.1. Classification (GTDB taxonomy): domain Bacteria; phylum Bacteroidota; class Bacteroidia; order Bacteroidales; family Bacteroidaceae; genus Prevotella. Next base: position 36,853 of record ONCJ01000011.1, on the reverse strand, counting down.
GAGTGGTACCTGTGGGACTCTTGTGACTTTTGGGATTAGAGCCAATGGGGTCCAACGTATAGGTTAAAAGGAAGAAAGAATAGAAAATGTAATGGAAAGGAGCCCATTTCGTCATGCGAAATGGGCTCCTTTTTGTTGCAAAACGGCCCGAATTGTAAAGTAATATATATTATATTGGTCGGTAATATATATTATATTACTTTATAAAATTGGCGTAATTGCATGATAAAACGGTGCGGATGAGGGTAAAAAAGGGGTAAGAATTGGATTACGAAGTGGGACAAGGGGTGGTTACAGGTTGTCGTTCTTATCGATGGGATTAGTCGATTCCATCGACTTAGCGTACTCGCTTGGGTACTGTCCGAACTCCTCTTTGAAGTATCGGGCAAATTTCTTCGGACTGTTGAAACCTACCTGGAAGGCTACCTGCGACACGAGCACGTTGCCTCGGCTGAGCAGTTGGCGGGCTCGCTTCAGTCGTAGGAGGCGTATGAACTGGGCAGGGGTCTTGCCCGTGATGAACTGTATCTTACGGTAGAAATTGGTACGGTGCATGAACATCTGCTCACTAAGGTCGTCCACCGAGAACGAGGGTTCGTCGATATGTTCCTCAACCACCTGTATTGCCTTGGCAAGGAATTCCTCGTCGAGGGTGGTCACGGTTACTTCCGATGGCTCTATCTGCGGCTCCTTGCTGAACCGCTCCTGTGCGCGCCGTGTCCTTTCCAGAAGATTGATGATGCGCTGGCGCAGTATGTCGAGGTGGAAAGGTTTTACTATATAGTCGTCGGCACCAGTCTGCAAGCCCTCCAACTCATCGCTGGCAAGGGCACGGGCGGTGAGCAGGATCACAGGGATGTGGCTGGTGGTGATGTCCGACTTCAGGGTGCGGCACAGCTCCAGACCATCCATCCCCTCCATCATCACATCGCTGATGATAAGGTCTACGTCGGTACCTTGCAGCACGTCTAATGCCTGTCGGCCATCGGTTGCCTGACATACGGTATAGTCGCGCCCCAGCATCCTACACATATAACTGAGCAGGTCGGGGTTGTCTTCCACCACAAGAAGGGTTGAGGACTTTCGAGGAGTGAGGGGTGAGGAGTGAGGAGTGGGGATATTTTTCGTTGACGTTCTCGTTGAAGCTGCCACTATAGGCAGGATGATGGTGAACACGGTGCCCTTGGGAGTGTTGTCTGCTACGCTTATCTTTCCGCCATGCAGCTCCACATATTCCTTCACGATGTGCAGTCCGATGCCCGTACTGTCGATGCCTCGGTCGGAGTTTCGTTTTGACACATAGAACCTTTCGAAGATATGACTGCGGTCGGCTTCAGAGATTCCTATGCCCGTATCGGCAACGGAGATGGCGATGCTTTCTGGCTGTGTAGAGATCTTTATCGACACGCTTCCGCCCTTGGGCGTAAACTTGAACGCATTAGACAGCAGGTTGTCTATCGCCTTCCCTATCTTGTCCTTGTCAAAGCTTATCTCACAGTTCTCCGTATCGCTGTCTATGTGCAGAGCTATGTCGTTTTGTTTGGCAGCATACTCGAAGGCCCTCACCCTCTGAGTCAGGAAACTTACGATGTCATTGAACGACTCGTCCAGGGTGAGCTGGGTGTTCTCAATCTTTCGGAAGTCGAGTATCTGATTGACGAGTTGGTAGAGTCGTCGGGCGTTGGCATACACTATACCGAGTGTGTCGCGCTGCACCTTGTCCTTCGCGGTGTTCATCATCTCCTCCACGGGTGTGATGATGAGCGTTAGCGGTGTGCGCAGGTCGTGGCTAATATTGGTGAAGAAGCTAATCTTCATCTCGTTGATCTTCGCCTCCTGAGCCGCTCGCATCTTCATCTCGCGCATCTGTACATTATATCTATAGCGGTCGCGGAAGTAGCGGTAGAGCAAAGCTGTCGCCACAGCCAACAGGAGCGCATAGACCATATATGCCCATACAGATAGCAGGGGGTGGGTGGCCACGCTGATGGTGAGCATGTCGTAGTCGTTGAAGCTCTCATCGCCGGCATGCTGTTCCCTGATGCGCAGGTGGTAGGTTCCCGCCGGTATGTTAGATAGTGTTATGCCGTACATCTCCATTGGTAGCCAAGTGTCGTTGAGTCCTTGCAGCTGATAGTAGAATGTGCTCGACACGTCGGCGGAGAAGTCTTTTGGCGACACGGTGAAATACAGGTTGTTCTCGTTGTATCGCAGGTTGAGTTGCCGCAGTGCGGTAAGGTCCTGACTATACATCACCTTGCCGTCTATCTGCTGACCAGGCGAGACGCTCTCTCCATTGACCGATAGCATCGAGATAATCAAGGGGCATCGCTTGTCGGCTGCGTGATGGCTCTTCTCGAGCAAATCAGGCGATACCATCTGTACACCGTCGGCGGTACCGAATAGCAGACGACCGTCGGCAAGACGCAGGGCAGCTCGCTCGTTGTAGAATTTGTCTGTTTCTGAAGGACTGCCTTGGAAGCAGTATGTGTCAAAGCGTGGCGTCTTCTCATCGGTGACTCGTATGCGTAATAGTCCGCGGTCGGTACCAAGCCACACCTCGCCTCCATTGTCCTCTATCAGTGAGTTGACACGATAGTGGCGTGTGCCATCGACAACAAACGTGCGTCCTCGGCGCGTGTCGTAGACGTTAATGTCGGAGAAGTTCTTATAGCTCACAAGCCACAGCCACCCCCTGCTGTCGAGCAACAGGGCTTTATTGCCTGCACGAAACCCGTCGTCCTTCATCTGCGAAGCAGGCACCATCTTGTTGCTGAAGGTGCGAGTGTCAATCTGATAGACATACGAGGGTGAGGCGGCATAGAGCGTGTTGTTCCTGATGGCGAAGTCCATAATCCAGGGATTCTCGGTGGGTATCTGGCGACTCTGCCCCGTAGTGGGGTCTATCACCCAGATGCCGTCGCCCACGAGAGTTACATATATCCTGCCGTCGCCACCCTCGATGATGCGGAATGGCGACTTGCCGGCAAAGAAACTACGCCCGTCGCTGCAATGGAGTCCTTGCCGATAGAGACCCGTCCATCGACGATGATGGGAGTCGGTAAACAATGCTACCACGGTCTTGCCGTTATGGTCGGACTGCGGCTGATGCCGTGTGTCACTCTCAAGGTTCATGGTATATGCTCCATGATCCTCGGTACCTATCCATACGGAGCCCTCGTCTGCCTGAGTGAAGGCAAGGACATCATCGGGATAGGCGTGCTGTGCGGTGGGTGTCGGCTTGAATAGGCGCATGCCGTCTATGGGCTGCGACATCACCGACATACCCTGTTTGCCATACACTATCCATAGCTGGTTGGCAGACCGGTCGAAATAGGCATAGTTGAGATGGCTCGACTTCAGTCCGCCCTGCGAGCCAAACGATTGCTGAATATGTCCCGTCTCGTTACCCTCGGCATCGAAAAGGAACAGTCCGCAGTTGGTAGTAGCTACATACACGGTGCCATTGGTGTGCTGGGAGAGACCAATGATGTCGAACATCTGCTCGGTATAGGTGGTCCACGTCTTCGTGGCACGATGGTATCTGTACAGCTGGCTCGCCGTTGCCAGCCATACGTCGCCATTAGCATGGAGCATCAGCTTGCACTCGCCGAACGGAAACTCCCTGACGTTGTTGGCAAGCAGACGTGCCTGAATGGTGGTCTGACTGACGGTGATGATGTGCGACGGGGTTATCACTATGGTCTCATGCCCCTCTGCCGACACTGCGAGGACGGGTTCGTTGGGCGACAGTAAGACTATCTTCTGGGTGTGTCGGGTCTGGGGATCGTGTACCCAGAGTGCCTTGTTGTTGTATATCCACAGGCGCCCACCGCCGTCGACAGACACTCGCATACTATTCTCCACCCCTATGCCAAGTTGCATAAAATAGTTGTCGACATCGTTTATCAGGCTGTTGTCGGCTGGGTTGTAGCACATATAACGGTTGGCCTGAGTGGCGAGCCATAGGCGACCTGCGTTGTCCTGACTTATCCTGTCAATGATATCCTGCATCTCCGGATGGCGCACGTAGGCATAGCTGGTAGAGACGAAGAGTTGCGAATAGGTGATGAGTCCTCGTTCCGTGCCGAGCCACACCACTCCGTCACGGTCCTTGAAGATGCTGTGTACGGTGTAGCTACGTGTGTCGATGTGCTCTATCTGCGGTGGCGTGCTGGCTATGCCTTGTGCCTGCATACCTGTGGCATGGAGTAGAAGCGAGAGGAGGATGACGACGAATGGCAGCATAAGGTCTATACAGAATGGTATTTTGAATAACAGTTTGTTTGCCTGCAAAGGTATATAAAAAATCGGAAGCAGAAAAAAGGATAGGGCACAAAAAAATATGACTGCCAGAAATCTCGCGACTTCCGACAGCCATACACATGTAAAACTTTATGGAATTTGCTTTCTGTTATCGTATCTGTTTCGTCACCTTCACTGTGCCGTGCATGCCCGACAGGGTGTAATAGGTCTTGCCGACCACCTGTAGGGACCCTGTGTCTGTAGAGGATGGCTGAGTGATGGCTGTGTTTACCGTGTCGTATATAGAGCACTCCTTCGATGTGGCCTTGATGCCATATTCGCCATTGAACACGCACTCGCCATTAGTGAGCATCTCGCTGTCGTCATATCCTGAGAACATGTCGAGAAACTCCACTCCTCCGCCATTGCCAGTCCACGACCATCCGAAGTAGCCGACATTCTTCTCCGTGCAGTATTGCTTCACCGTCTCGTAGTCTACGGGACCTCCCGTGTTGCTTGTAGCCAAACTCTCCCACACACAGAGGTGCTCCGATAGACAGGCAGTTGTCGATGGTGTTCTTCACCTTGCTACCCGTACCTGCCGAGGGATTCTCCCAGCTGGCATACTCGTAGAAGTGGACGGAGAACATGGTGTTGCTGAGTTCGTCGGCGGCAAGCACGTCGGCACCACGCACCCAGATGCTCTCGGCATACTGACCCCAGTCGTTGGCATCTATCATGATGGTGTTCTTGATACCAGCTTCGCGAAGGATGGGTATTGCCTGTATGTTGCCGCTTGCCCACAGGTCGTCGTCCTTGCCACTGGGCCATTCGTTCTCAATGTTTACTATCACTGTGTTCTCATGTCCTTTCAGCACATGTGCCATGCCTGCCCAGTAGCGTGCTGCCTTCAAGAGAGCATCCACGTCGGTTACACCCAGCTCGTCCTGAACGTTGAACACACATATTAGTTTATTATGCTCGCACAACTCGATGAGACGATTCAGCTCCACATCGCTCGTGGCAGGCCACTTGGTGCCGTCAGCCACCTGTATGCGCACAGCGTTGCAGCCCTGACGCTTGGCAGCGGCGAGCACACTCTCCTCGTGGCCTTGCTGCCATGCGTAGGAGTAGTTCACACCGCGCATCACAAACTCCTTGTCGTTGGCATCGAGCAGTTTTGCACCACTGGTATGGAAGCCTTTCACATGGTCTTCGTTGCTGCTAATAGGTGGTATATAAGAGATGATGTTGAGCACCATACGCTCGCCCTTCACGGCGAGACCTTCTGCCAGAATCTCCATCACGGCAGGGGTAAGCTTCAGGTAGAAGGTGTTGTTGAACAGATCCACTTTGTACTGGTTCTCGGTGATATACTTTGTCATCGAAGGATTAGCCAACTGTATGTGAGCATAGTCGCCCGTGCAGTAACCCTGGAACACCAGGTAGCCGTTTGCCTTCACGTCAGCAAAGCGCTCGGCTGGCAGCGACATATATGCCTCCCACTCCGTACCAGTCTCGAAGTTGCCTTCCCAGATAACGGTTCCCAGAGGAGTGATACCACTGTAGTTCTCACCCTCATTGCCGTTGTTGTTCTCGCCTCCTGAGCCACTTGCTTCTTCTATCTGCACCTCGGTAAGAGTGAAGTTGCGACCCTTCACCTGCAATCCGCCCTGTATGGTTGAGAGGTTGTCGGAGGTCACCTTCAGGCGATACTTATTATTGAATGTGTCGTACTCCACCAGAGCCGGCTGGCTGGTGTCATAGGGAGCGATCTGTATCTGCGAGTCGCTCTGTGTGGTAGCGATGAATACCACGTAGTTGCCTACCTCAACGCCCTCGAAGAGGGTTGCCTCAAGCGGCTGGAAGGCAGCACCCCAATCGCCCGAACTGAAACTTCCTGTCCAGATTGTTCTGGTTGCTGCGCTTCCTGCCAGCGTCATAAAAAAACTAACTGCTAAAAACAAAATCTTTTTCATAGTGGTTTGGTTAGATTATTATTGGTTAATACTTGATGTTTGGGGTTATTGTTTCCGCTGCAAAAGTAATAAGGACCTCAAGTTTCCACCAAATATTTCTTGCTGAATTTCAGGATGTTGTACAAAATGTTCCCCTTGATGCTACAAATTGTAACCCTGCATAAGAGAAGAGGGTGTACCAATAGGCACATCCTCTTAGCTCTCAGTACTTGCTTGTCGCAACCAGGGGCTTACCTCACTACAACCTTCTTTCCATTTTGGATATAGAGTCCGCCCCGACTTGGTTTGCCGTTGAGTCTTCTTCCCTGTAGGTCGTAGATACCATCTGGGTTGTTGAGTATTGCCTCTTGAGTATTTTCGCTGCTGACATGCTGGATATCCACCGTAGCCTTACCCTCACTGTCGACGGTGAAGTAGAGGTACTTCAGTACTGACATATTCCATGCCTGGGTGAAATCTGGGTCGTAATATATTATTGCACAATAGTCACCGGGGCTTAACGGATCTACCGAATAGGAAACTATCTGGGAGGTGTTGGGGTCTATAGTAGGCTCCTCATTAAACTGTCCAAGGTGTGTTGACAATCTTCCGTTTTCAACCGTATAAAGCATTATTATGACATAATTACTGTATGTCTGGTCGTTATTGTTCTCGTATTCTATGTTCAGGTTATCCCCATCATAGCCGTATGTTAGTCCAATGGCATCGAACTTGGCTTTCTCTATCTCCACAGATGTTTCGGCAATGACATTTGTGCCCTCACTGTCGTAGGCAAGGCGCAGGTAGTAGGTGCCAACTTGGTCTGGTGTGAGGGGGAAGGACACGTCGCCTCCATCGCCGGCTTCCAGGACAAAGCCCAGTCGGCCTATGGACTCGTACTCTTCGTTGCCAGGTTTCTTGGCAAGTACATACACGGTGTTGTCGAAGTCTTCGCCATTGTTCAGCAGATTCACATTGAAGGTGGAGGTGCTGTTGACTCGGTTCTCTCCAGCTACATAAACATCCATGCTCTGCAGATCTTGTAGTGGATGGAGGATTATCTCATAGTCGTCGTAGGTAGTGAAGCGCACCTCAAAGTATTTGTTGTCGGCGAAGGCCTTGTGCCACTCGGTGCCGCCCGCCTCACGGCTCACGAAGGCAAACTTATAGGTGTTGCCCGCCTCCATGCCGTAGTTGGGGTCGGGAATATAGCCTATGGAGTAGTTTCTGTCATTGCCCAATTCTACATCCTCAGCAATGTCGAATACCTCCTGTATGTCACCTGCGCCGTTGAGTTTTGCTAAGCCATAGTCGAAATGCAGGTTCTCACTGTACGGATTGTATATGTAGGAATACATCGTACCACAGGGCGCACTGTCGGAATATCTCACAAAGAGACTCTGCTGTCCCTTGAGATAGCGATTCGTGGCGGCAGCAGAGCCGTTGTTGGGTCTTATGCCGAAGATGGCTCCCTGATTGTTGGCATAGCCGTCGCTGGTGGAGCTGCCACCGATGCCGGTACCAGTAGCATCCATCACGCGTAGTCGGTACCAGCCGTTGCTTCCGCCGCCCCAGCCCCAGTTGACGTAATACAAACCATTACTGCTGTCGTAGCCGTCGATAACGAAGGCGTGACCGCCACCGGTGGAGTAGCCCTCATAGACTACGGGACGTTGCTGCAGTTCGGTATAGATCATGTTGTCCCACTGAGTGATGGTATATGACGAAGCCTTCTCGTAGGTGACATCGGGAGAGTAGTCGAAGTAGTGGGCAAGAGCATAAATCACCTTGCCGAAGCCGGCTCCCGAACTGGGGCCATAATCCATTTCCACACTCTGACCAACACAGCGCATCAGTCTGGCAACAGCTATTGCTTGTGCAGAGGTGTAACTATCAGCATAACTATCTATCATATTGTCCCAGTCGAAAGTGGTTGCCGTTATACCACTTATCTCATAGCCATACGTCCTGGTGGTATATCCTGGTATTGCCGTTGTAGCACTTTGCGGCCATCGGTTCCAGTACATCACCTGGGCAACGGCGGTGGCGGTACATCCCGTAGCACACCGGGTGTTATCGAAGTTGCAGGAGGCATTATAGGGATAACCTTGATTCCACGTGGTAGTCATCCTCGTACCGATGCTCTCACTATGGATAGGTACACGGGCAGGAACGGCCTTGCCCGCGGCAATCAGTTCTATCTGCTCGGCATAGCCCTGTAACCACTCACGAAGGTTCTCGGGCATGTTGTCCTCGTCGAAGGCTCCATTCATGGAGTAGCCCAGCACCTGCTCGGTCTGGTCGTCACCGCTGACGATGACAAAGCCCTCGTTGTCGGAGCTGTTGAACACATAATAGGCTGCGGTCTCGTTGAGGCGTCCATCCACCTTCATACGTGGAGCACGAGCTGGCTCACCCTTGACGGTCTTTCCCTGTCCTTGCAGGAAATTCTTGGCTATCTGTCTTGCGACACTCTTGCTGACGGGGTCGGCTGAAACAATGACGGCACACATCAGTGCAATCGTCAATAAGGAGTAACGTCTAATCATACTGTTCTCGGTATTAGATGTAAAACATATAGAAACTCACACTTTTCGCCACAAATATATGAATTTCTCTTGGTTCTACCAAACAAAATGTATAATTTTGCAAGACAAAAGCATGAAGACAGCTATATGGAGCAACTGCTACACTACGTATGGAAGCATAAGTTATTTCCACTCAGCGAGATGACCGACAGCGACGGCCACCGTGTAGAGGTGGTCGACCCAGGTCTGCACAATCACAATGCAGGTCCCGACTTCTTCAATGCTAAGGTTGTCATCAACGGCACAGAGTGGATAGGCAATGTCGAGATACACGACCGGTCGTCAGACTGGTACCTGCATGGTCACGAACATGACGCCCAGTATAATAATGTGGTGCTCCATGTGGTCGGTGAGATTGACCGCGATGTACAGACCCTCGACGGTAGATTCCTCCCTCAGCTGTGCCTGCCTGTGCCCGACAGCGTGCGTGCCAACTACGAGGAACTGCTTGCCGCTGACAAGTATCCGCCATGCCATCGTATCATACCAGATCTGACACGTCTCACCATACACTCATGGATGAGTGCCCTTGAGACCGAGCGACTAGAGCGTAAGACCATCGACATCAAACGACGTGCCAATGATTGTAATGGCGACTGGGAGTCAGCCTATTTCATCACCCTGGCACGCAGTTTCGGGTTTGGTATCAACAGTGATGCCTTCGAGCAGTGGGCACGCCATCTTCCACTGTCGGCAGCAGCCCATCATCGTGACGATCTCTTCCAGATAGAGGCGCTCTTCATGGGTCAGGCGGGTCTGCTCGATGCCTCGTCCATGCCCGACCACCATCGCCAGGCGGCACTCTCCGACGACTATTTCCTCCGTCTGAAGTCAGAATACCAGTATCTGTGCCATAAGTTCAGATTGTCGGAGCCTTCGGACGACGGACGCGACTATCGTGCCATCGACTACCGCCAGTGGCGGTTCCTTCGTCTGCGCCCCCACAACTTCCCTTACATACGCATCTCCCAGCTTGTCAATCTGTACTATCAGCGACGCACCCGACTCTCTGACGTCATCAGCTGTGCCACCATCAAGGAGGTACAGCAGCTCCTGCGCATACAAGTGACACCCTACTGGGAAACCCACTATGCGTTTGGCACGTCGAGCACGCAAGGCAGTAAGGAACTCACCGCAGCTTCGCTCAATATCATCATGATCAACACCGTCGTACCGGTACTCTTTGCCTACGGCAGGCACAAGAGCGATGAACGACTCTGCGACCGTGCCTTCGACTTTCTGGAACAGCTCAAGGCTGAGGACAACACAATCGTTAGGATGTGGCAGCAGTGTGGACTGCCCGTCAACTCTGCCGGCGACAGTCAGGCTCTCATCCAGTTAAAGACGGCATACTGCGACCGCAAGGAGTGCCTCAGATGCCGTATTGGGTATGAATATATGAAACGTTGAACCGATGGTCAAAGTAGACATATTGTAAAATGAAAAAATACATCTTCGAAACACGTATTGAGGTGCGCGACTATGAGTGCGACATCGAGGGTATTGTCAACAATGCCAACTACCTGCACTATCTTGAACATACGCGCCACCTGTTCCTGAAAAGTATTGGGGTGAGCTTTGCTAAACTCCACGAGCAAGGTATCGACGCTGTAGTGGCACGTATGAACCTGCAGTACAAGACTCCGCTGCGTTGTGACGACGAGTTCGTCTCACGGCTCAACCTGCGCAAGGAAGGCATACGCTACATCTTCGACCAGAGCATCTTCCGTGCCTCTGACGAGCAGTTGTGTCTACGTGCCAGTGTCGAACTGGTGTGTCTCGTCAACGGACGGCTGAGCAACAGCCCCGAGTATGACGAGGCGTTTGCACCGTATATTGAGAACGTTGAACGTTGATTTAACTATGGACAACGAGATACTCTACACGATAGTGCTCTCACGCATCAACTACTTCGGCATAGCGGGTATTGCCGAGCTCTATCACCAGATGGGGTCAGCTACGGCTGTGATAGACCATCGTCATCATTTACGCGACATCCTGCCTCATGCCCATCCGCGACTGGTGGAGGCGTTGCAGGGACTCGATGAGCCAATGAAACGGGCGGAAGCCGAACTTGAGTTCATCCGTCGCCACCATATCCGTCCGTTGTGTTTCGGCGATGACGACTACCCTCAGCGACTACGAGAGTGTGACGACGCTCCGCTGATGCTGTACTATCTGGGTAATGCCGACCTCAACCGTCGACGTGTCATCAACATCGTCGGTACGCGCCATGCCACCACTTACGGCAAGGACCTCATCCGACGCTTCTGTCATGAGTTGCGGGAGATGTGTCCCGACGTGCTCATCGTCAGCGGACTGGCTTACGGTGTCGACATCTGTGCCCATCGGGAGGCCCTCGCCTGTGGAATCGATACGGTAGGCGTACTCGCCCACGGACTCGACGACCTCTATCCCCACCAGCATCGTGAAACAGCCCGACAGATGGTGGACCAGGGCGGACTGCTTACTGAGTATATGTCCCAGACCAATGCCGACAAGCGCAACTTCATCCAGCGCAACCGTATCGTTGCAGGCTTGTCAGACGCATGCATACTGGTGGAGAGTGCTCACAGGGGTGGCGGACTCATCACGGCACGGATAGCCCAGTCCTACCATCGTGACGTCTTCGCCTTTCCTGGTCCGGTAGGGGCCCAGTATTCTGAGGGATGTAATAATCTGATACGCGACAACGGGGCAATGCTCATCACATCGGCTGCCGACATGGTCCGCGCCATGGGGTGGGAGAGTGATCGTCAGCTTGCTCAGGTACGTCAGCAGGGTATAGAGCGGCAGCTCTTCCCCGACCTTACGAGTGACGAACAACTCATAGTCGATGCCCTCAGCCACATCAACGACCTGTCGCTCAGCCAGCTTTCCACGCAGACCTCGCTTCCCGTAGCCCAGCTCTCTGCCCTCCTCTTCACCTTGGAGATGAAGGGCGTCATCCGTCCCCTCGCAGGAGGGATGTACCATTTGTTGATATGACCTTAAGGACCTTAAAGACCCTAACGATAATTCGCAACTATGAAAATAGGAACAATAGACTTTGGCGAACGCCCACTATTCCTCGCACCCATGGAGGACGTCACCGACATAGGCTTCCGCCACCTCTGTAAGCGCTTTGGTGCGGCAATGGTGTATACAGAGTTCGTATCGGCTGAGGCACTGGTGAGGGATGTCAAGTCCACCATCGACAAGCTGACCATCAGCGACGAGGAGCGACCAGTTGGTATACAGATATACGGGCGTGACACCGAGGCGATGGTGGAGGCGGCACGCATAGTGGAGCAGGCGCGGCCAGACGTCATCGACCTCAACTTCGGATGTCCCGTGAAGAAAGTGGCAGGTAAGGGTGCCGGTGCCGGTATGCTGCGCAACATACCGCTGATGCTTGACATCACACGCCAGGTGGTCAGGGCGGTCAGTACACCCGTCACAGTGAAGACCCGACTGGGATGGGACCAGAACAACCTCATTATCACCCAGCTGGCAGAACAGCTGCAGGACTGCGGCATACAGGCACTGACCATACACGGCAGGACACGCTCACAGATGTATACCGGCGATGCAGACTGGACGCTTATAGGCGAAGTACGGCGCAACCCGCGCATACACATACCCATCATAGGCAATGGCGACATCAGGACGCGTGAAGACGTGGACAGGGCGTTCGGCGAGTACGGGGTGGACGCCGTCATGGTGGGGCGCGCCACGTTTGGCGCACCATGGATATTCCAGGAGATAGCACCTCACAGACCTCAGCCCATTCCAGAGCTACAAGGGTCGCCTACCCGTAGCCTTTCACCTCTCACCACTGACCAGAAGATAGACCTGCTGCTCGAGCTCCTCCGTATCAACGTGGAGCGCATCGACGAACGGCGTGGCATCATTCATACCCGCCGCCACCTCGCCTCGACACCTATCTTCAAGGGCATACCCGACTTCCGCCAGACGCGCATCGCCATGCTCAGGGCGGAGACCGTAGACGAGCTCACTGCCATCATAGAGCAGGCAAGGGAGATACTTCATGAAGAACGTTGAACGGTGAGCCGATGGAGCAGCGAGAGCAGAGCCATCCTTGCATGAGCTATACCGAGATGTGACAGAGGTCGACCGAAGGTCAACATGGAACAATGTAGTTTTCGCAAATGGAGTAAAATTAGACTTATTGTATGGTTGGTTCAAATATATTTCGTATTTTTGTAGCGGCTTTTTCACAAAGGAGAACAAGACATGGCGAATACTGTAACTATAAGGTGTAAGAACGACGGTAAGAAGCACCAGGTGCTCATGGGTAGTAAACTGTGGGAGGCTTACGAGGCGATGGACCGTCCGCTTGAGAGTGCGGACAGGAAATATCATCTGCCACCAGTGGCTGCCAAGGTGAACAACAAGACTGAGGGCATGCACTACCGACTGTATAAGAACAAACAGGTGGAGTTTATCGACATCACCGACCCGTCGGGCAGGAGAGTGTACTCCCGCACGCTGTTCTTCGTGTTGTGCAAGGCTGTTCATGACATCTTTCCTGAGAGCATCGCCATAATAGACATCCCCGTGAGCAACGGATACTACTGTGATATCAGGATATTCAAGGACAATGTGGGTGAGAGCGTGAAGGCTAAGGGGCGGTTTTCGGAAAACGAATACAGGAGCTCGGTGCCGGTATCGGCAGAAGGAGTGGTGAGGATACGCCAGAGGATGCAGGAGATCATCGACGCCAAGATGCCTATACGTCGTCATGAGGTGCCAACGGAGGAAGCTATCGCTATGTTTCGTGAGAAGGGTGACATGGCAAAGGTGAAACTGCTCGAGAGTGTAGGTTCGCTATATACCACATACTACCAGATAGACGACTACGTAGACTACTATTACGGTGCGCTGCTCACCGACACCAGTCAGCTCAGCATGTTCGGCCTGGATCCATATTACGAGGGAGCCCTCCTGCGCATCCCCTCCAAGCAGAATCCGCAGGTACTGGGCGAGATGGTCCATCAGGACAAGTTGTTCGGCATCTTTAAGGAGCATCATCGCTGGCAGTATATCCTCGGCATCAACACTGTGGGCGACTTCAACACGGCAGTCAAGGAAGGTCATGCCGTAGACGTGATGAACATCTCCGAGGCCCTGCAGGAGAAGCGACTGGCAGAGATAGCCAACGAGATAGCCAGCAAGAAGGACGTTAGGTTGGTACTGATCGCAGGTCCGTCGTCAAGCGGAAAGACCACCACCAGCAAGCGCCTATCCATTCAGATGGTGATCAACGGTCTGAGACCGATACCCATATCCTTGGACGACTACTTTGTAGACAGGGAGAAGACTCCCAGGGACGAGAAGGGAGAGTATGACTATGAGAGTCTGTACTCACTCAACCTGCCTCTACTGAACGAACACTTAGAGAAACTCTTCAGGGGTGAGGAGGTGGAGATGCCACGCTATGACTTCCCTACAGGACGGTCGGTGATGAGTGGCAAGCGGCTGCGTCTGAACCCTGGCGACGTGCTCGTGGTGGAAGGCATACACGCCCTGAACCCAGAGCTTACTGCCCAGATACCCGCCCAGATGAAGTACAAGCTCTATGCCTCGGCGCTGACGACAATCCTCCTCGACTATCATAACTATATCTCAACCACCGACAACCGCCTGCTACGCCGCATCATACGCGACTACAAGTACCGTGGCTGTTCGGCACTGGACACAATACACCGATGGCCCAGCGTGAAGAGGGGCGAGAACAAATGGATATTCCCATATCAGGAGAATGCCGACGCGGTATTCAACACGGCTATGATCTACGAGCTGGCAGTGATACGTCAGCAGGCTGAACCGCTGTTGGAGCAGGTGCCTGAGAACTGTCCCGAATACTCGGAGGCATACAGGCTGAGGAAGTTTCTGCGCTACTTCACACCGATAGACTACCAGTATATGCCCCATAACAGTCTGCTGAGGGAGTTCTTCGGAGGTAGCCTGTTTGATTATTAGAGGTTAAAAGTTAGAACATAATAATACTAAAACAATGGAAGTAAAAGAATTAGAGCAAGTAGTGGTGCGCTTCTCCGGCGACTCCGGCGACGGCATGCAGCTTGCTGGCAACATTTTCTCTACCGTCTCAGCCACAGTGGGCAACGGTATTTCGACATTTCCCGACTATCCGGCTGACATACGTGCCCCGCAAGGCTCGCTGACAGGAGTGAGCGGATTTCAGGTGCACATAGGAGCAGGCAAGGTATATACGCCTGGCGACCGGTGTGACGTGCTCGTGGCTATGAATGCGGCAGCGCTGAAGACACAGTATCGATATGCCAAGCCACAGGCTACCATCATCATCGACACCGACTCCTTCGGTCCCAACGACCTGAAGAAGGCGCAGTTTGACTCCGACGACTATCTCCTGGAGATGGGCATCGACCCCGACAGGGTGGTGGCTTGCCCGATAACAAAGATGGTGAAGGACTGCCTGGCAGACAGTGGCATGGACAACAAGTCCATACTGAAGTGCAGGAACATGTTCGCACTGGGACTGGTGTGCTGGCTCTTCAACCGTGATCTCTCGCTGGTAGAGAACTTCCTACGTGAGAAATTCGCCAGGAAGCCACAACTGGCAGAGGCTAATATCAAGGTGGTGAACGCAGGATACAACTATGGTGAGAACACACACTCGAGCACACCAGCCACATATCGCATAGAGACCAAGGAGAAGGTGGCAGGCAGATACATGGACATTACTGGCAACAAAGCCACAGCCTATGGACTAATCGCAGCCGCAGAGAAGGCTGGACTGAAGCTGTATCTGGGCTCTTACCCCATAACACCAGCTACAGACATACTCCATGAGTTGGCTAAACATAAGTCGTGCGGGGTGATCACCGTACAGTGTGAGGATGAGATCTCGGGTTGTGCCAGTGCCGTGGGAGCTGCCTTCGCAGGTGCATTGGGAGTGACATCGACATCAGGACCAGGACTCTGTCTGAAGTCGGAGGCCATCAACCTTGCCGTCATCGACGAGTTGCCACTGGTAGTCATCGACGTACAGCGCGGTGGTCCGTCGACAGGACTGCCTACGAAGAGCGAGCAGACCGACTTGCTGCAGGCTCTCTATGGCAGAAACGGCGAGAGCCCGATGCCAGTGATTGCAGCCACGAGTCCTACCAACTGCTTCGACGCGGCATATATGGCTTGCAAGATAGCCTTGGAGCACATGACACCCGTGATACTGCTCACCGATGCCTTCATAGCCAATGGTTCGGCAGCATGGCGACTGCCAAAGATGGACGAGCTGCCAGACATCCATCCGCACTATGCACCGGCAGAACAGAAATACAAGTATACCCCCTACAAGCGCGACGATGACGACGTACGCTACTGGGCAGTGCCTGGTCAGGAGGGATTCACACATATCCTCGGCGGACTGGAGAAGGACGGTGAGACGGGAGCCATTTCCACCGAACCGGAGAACCACGACAAGATGGACCGCCTGCGCTACTCAAAGGTGCAGAAGATACCCGTACCTGATCTGGAAGTAGAGGGCGACAAGGACGATGCCGACCTGCTCATCGTTGGCTTTGGCAGTACCTACGGCCATCTATATTCAGCCATGGAGGAGCTGCGAAAGCAGGGTCACAAGGTGGCGCTGGCACAGTTCCAGTACATCAACCCTCTGCCCCGCAACACCAAGGATGTGCTGCTGAGGTACAAGAAGGTGGTGGTGGCAGAGCAGAACCTCGGTCAGCTGGCTGCCTACCTGCGCATACGTGTCGACGGATTCAAACCATATAAGTTCAATCAGGTGAAAGGCCAACCGTTCCAGACGGGAGAGCTCACCTCCACATTCCTCAAACTATTAGAAAATGATTAAGACCATGAATACGACTTTTTCAGCATCCGACTTCAAGAAAGGACAGCCACGGTGGTGTCCTGGTTGTGGCGACCATTTCTTCTTGGCATCCCTGCACAAGGCGATGGCTGAGATTGGTGTGCCTCCATACGAGACAGCAGTGATCTCGGGCATAGGATGTAGCAGCAGACTGCCATACTACATGAACACATACGCCATGCAGACAATACACGGCAGGGCTGCGGCGATAGCTACCGGTACGAAGGTGGCAAACCCTAAACTTGCAGTATGGCAGGTGAGTGGCGACGGTGACGGACTGGCTATCGGTGGTAACCATTTCATACATGCCATGCGCAGGAATATCGACCTGAACATGATACTCCTGAACAACCGCATCTACGGACTCACCAAGGGACAGTATAGCCCTACGTCGCCTCGTGGCTTCGTCAGCAAGTCGAGTCCTTATGGTACGGTGGAGGATCCGTTCCGTCCGGCAGAGCTGTGCTTCGGTGCACGTGGCAACTTCTTTGCTCGCTCTGTAGCCAACGACGGCAACGAGACTGTGGAGATACTCAAGGCGGCTTATCATCATAAGGGTGCGGCAGTGTGCGAAATCCTGCAGCACTGTGTCATCTTTAACAACGGTGCCTACGACCCTATATATACTAAAGAGGGCAGAAGGAAAAACGCCATCTACGTGCGCCATGGTGAGCCTCTGCTGTTCGGTGAGAATAACGAATATGGTATTATGCAGGAGGGATTTGGTCTGAAGGTTGTGAAGATTGGTGAGAATGGTGTCACCATAGACGACATCCTCGTACACGATGCCCATTGTCAGGACAACACACTGCAGCTGAAGCTTGCCATGATGGACAATGAGGCAGGTTTCCCTATCGCACTGGGAGTGATCCGCGACGTAGAGGCTCCTACATACGACGAGTCTGTCAGCGAGCAGATAGAGGAACTGAAGGCGAAGAAGCCATACCACACCTTTGAGGAACTCCTTGAGACCAATGACGTTTGGGAGGTGAAGGAATGACCGAGGGATATAAGGTAAGACCATTCTCACAGCCCGTGAAGCGCTACTGCCAGACGATGGACCTGCGCGACAACCCCGAGCTGATAGCAGAATATAGGCGACGCCACAGTGAGGGCGAAGCATGGCAGGAAATCATTGACGGCATACGGTCGGTGGGAATACTCGAGATGGAGATATACATCCTTGGCACACGGCTGTTTATGATAGTAGAGACTCCGCTCGACTTCGACTGGGACACGGCGATGGCACGCCTTGCCAAGCTGCCTCGACAGCAGGAGTGGGAGGAGTATATGGCGATGTTCCAGAACTGTGCAAAGGACGCTACCTCTGACGAGAAGTGGCAGATGATGGAACGGATGTTCTATTTGTATTGAAATTTATATTGATTATTGTATGAGAAGAGCTTGTTTTGTATTGGCATTGTTGCTGATGGTGATTGGTATCAATGCCCAGAATGTTGGTATGTTGAAAGTACGCGAGTTGACCCTGAGCAATGGTATGACCGTATGGCTCAACGAAGACCACTCCCAGCCGAAGGTGTTTGGTGCTGTGGTGGTGAATGCTGGTGCCAAGGACTGCCCCAATACAGGTATCGCCCACTACTTCGAGCATATCATGTTCAAGGGTACACAGGAGATAGGTACGGTAGACTATGCCAAGGAAAAGCCATGGCTCGACTCTATTGCGGCTTGCTATGACCTGCTGGCTGCCACCACCGACGATGCAAAGCGTGCCAAGATACAACAGGACATCAACCTGTTGAGCCAGAAAGCAGCCGACTATGCCATTCCTAATGAGTTCAACACGCTCATATCCCGTTATGGCGGCAGCAGCCTGAATGCGGGTACTTCGTACGACTTCACCTTCTATCACAATGTCTTCACGCCACAGTATATCGAACAATGGTGTCGACTCAACAGTGACAGGTTTGTAAATCCTGTGTTCCGCCTCTTCCAGGGCGAGCTTGAAA
This sequence comes from uncultured Prevotella sp., assembly GCA_900316295.1. Classification (GTDB taxonomy): domain Bacteria; phylum Bacteroidota; class Bacteroidia; order Bacteroidales; family Bacteroidaceae; genus Prevotella. The sequence continues at coordinate 18,216 of ONCJ01000011.1, read as the reverse complement.
CGGTATACGAGGAGAAAAACCTGTATTCAGACAACATCATGTCGACGGCACTGGAGAAGGTTACTGCCGAGTTGTTTGGTACCCAGCCTTACGCCTATCCTGTCATCGGAAGTACGGAGAACCTGAAGAATCCGAAGCTATCTGACATGAAGGCTTTCTATGAGAAATACTATGTCGGTAGCAATATGGGCTTGGTCTTGTGTGGCGACTTCGACGCAGAGACCATCACGCCACTCCTGGAGAAGACTTTCGGCAGACTCCCGAAAGGCGTAAAACCAGTACGAGGCGTGTCTCCGCTGCCTGACATTACTGCCGAACGCACCGTCGAGGTGAAACTACCAATACCGCTTGTCAGTGCTGAGGCTCTGGTGTTCAAGGCTCCAACCGACTATGACAAGGATGCCAACGCGCTGAAGGTGGCGCTGCAGATGCTGTCTAACGGCAAGGCTGGCATGCTCGACTCGCTGACCAACGAGGGTAAGATGCTCATGTCTGCTGCCACTACGTTTAGCCTTAACGATGCTGGTGCGGCGGCGATGATAGTCATACCCAACCTGCTGGCAAAGACCGCCAAGGCTGAGGCGGCAAGTCTCCAGCAGGTACAGCGACTGATGGCGGGCGACTTCAGCGATGAGTCTCTGCTTGTGCAGAAGCAAGAGATATACCGAGAGAATGCACGCAGCCTGGAGACCATTGAGGAGAGAGCCATGACGATGGTGGAGGTGATGAGCAGCGGACATAGCTGGAGGGAATATATCGAAAATGTAGAGGCAGTCAACAGCGTTACTAAGGATGATGTGACAGCCGTCGCCAAGCGCTATCTCAGTGCTCCCTTCGTCAGGTTCTCTAAGAAATACGGCAAGTACCCTAAGGACCGCCTCACACAGCCAGGCTATAAGCCCGTGGTGCCAGCAAACCGCGGACAGGAGTCGGAGTATGCCAAGCAGCTGGCGCAGATCCCTGTGAGGGAGGTTTCGCCACGACTCATCGACTTTGACAAGGATGCCTCCATCAGTAAGCTGGGCGATGAGGCTGTGCTATATACGGTGAAGAACCCTGTCAACGAGTTGTTCAACTTGTCGGTGAAGTGGAATCGCGGCACTCTGGCAGACCCACGTCTCGACGCGGTAGACGCTCTGCTGAACAATATCGGTACCGACTCGCTCACCCGACAACAGCTGGGCAATGCGCTGCAGACGCTTGGTGCCGACATGAGCTTCAGTGTAGACAAGTCGTCATTCTCGCTCGAAGTCACAGGTATCGACAAGAATTTCAAGCCCACCATGCAGCTTATATCCCATTTCATCGGCAATATGAAGGCTGACGAAAAGTCGGTCAAGAAGGTGGTGGACGGTGCCAAGACCAACGAGAAGTCGCTCACCGAGAGCAATACCGACGTGCTGAAGGCAATGTTGGAGTATGCGGCTTACGGCAACAGAGCCAGCACCCTGCATCGTACTACAGCCAAGGAGGTGAAGGCGATGGGAGGTGACGCTATGATAGATGCCTTCAGAAAGGTGACGAGCAGCGCCTGTGACATAATATACAGCGGCTCGCTCAGCAACGACGAGGTGCGGGCAATAGTCGGCAACACCCTACCCGTGGAGCAAAGCAGGCAGGCATACGTAGACTATAGCTACGATCCTATGCCATATAGTTCGCCCGTGGTCTATGTGTTCAATAAGCCCGACGCGCGTCAGACACTCTTCTTTACCTACGAACAGGTCAGTCCGCTCACCACCGTTCAGGAACGCATCCCTGCCACCCTCTTCGACCAGTACTTAGGTGGCGGCATGTCGTCGGTGATGTTCCAGGAGGTAAGGGAGTTCCGTTCGATGGCATATTCCACAGGCAGTCGTATAATGTCACGTTCTTTGAAACGTCATGCCTCTTCTCCTCTGGCACAGATCACCATCGTAGGTACACAAGCCGACAAGACGATGGGCGCCATCTCGCTCGTCGACTCTCTGCTGAGAGACATGCCGATGGACGAGAAAAACTTCCTTACGGCGCGTCAGGAGTGTGTCAACGAGATATACAATGAGTTCCCCTCGTTCCGTGAGATAGGTGCGGAGATAGCCGCCCAGCGTCGCCAGGGGTATACAGAAGACAGCAAGACGGGCTGGTCAGAGCTGCTGCGCAAAGCCACCGCAGACGACATGCGCCGTTTCTACGAGTCGCATATCAAGGCTAATGCCAGCCATCGTGCCCTCTGTATCGTGGGCAACAAGAAGAAGCTCAACCTCAAGGAGCTGAGCAAGTATGGTAAGGTGGTGTTCCTGAAAGAGAAGGATTTATTCAGAAAGTAGCGCCAGCGCCCTGTTCTCGGCAGCCTCCATTATCTCCCGTTCGCCAGGACCCTTGTCGTTGATGCCGCAGAGGTGCAGTATGCCGTGGATGATGACACGGTGTAGCTCCTCGTCATAGTCCTTGCCAAACTTCTCGGCATTGGTACGCACCGTGTCGAGCGAGATGACCAGGTCGCCGTTGATGGTGTCGCCCTCGTCATAGTCGAAGGTGATGATGTCTGTATAATAGTCGTGACCCAGGTATTCGTTGTTCACCTCCAGTATCTTCTCGTCATTGACAAACATATATCCCACGTCGCCCACCTTTCTTCCGTAGGTAGCCGCCACGCGCCTTATCCATGCCGTCGTCTCTCGTCTCTTTATGGCAGGCATCCTCACCCCGTCAGTGTTGTATGTTATCATTTTGCCAAATATTTTGTCACATCCCTTCCGTAGTGTTGCAGTTCGCGCACCGTGCTCGAGCTGATATGCGCCAGCGAGGGGTCGGCAAGCAAGAGTATGGTCTCCGTACCGTCGAGTCGGCGGTTCATCTCAGCCATCTCACGCTCGTATTCAAAGTCCTTCACCGAGCGCACACCCTTGACGATAAATGGCGTACCCTCCCTTCGGGCAAAGTCCACTGCCAGGTCACGGTATATCTTCACCTCCACCCGAGGCTCATTGGCATACACCTTCTCTATGGCAGCCCTGCGCTCCTCGGCGCTCCTGCTGTGCGACTTATGTACGTTGCCCTCTACCACCCCGATGACAATCGTGTCAAACAGAGCCAGTGCACGTCTCACGATGTCGTCATGACCGATAGTGTATGGGTCGAAACTTCCTGTAAAAACTGCCTTCATATCTATCCAAACAAATCAGGTTGCACAACATTTCCCGCATACGGATTTCTGCCCAGGTGCTCGTATGCCAGCGCAGTAGCCATACGTCCACGTGGCGTTCGCTTGACAAATCCCTCCATGATCAGGTACGGCTCGTACACCTCCTCCAGCGTACCGCTGTCCTCACCGATGGCAGTGGCGATGGTCGTCACGCCCACAGGTCCGCCACGGAACTTGTCGATGATAGTCAGCAATATCTTGTTGTCTATCTCGTCCAGCCCGTACTGGTCAATGTTCAGCGACTGGAGCGACAGTCGCGCTATGTCCAGGTCGATGCGTCCGTCGCCCTTCACCTGTGCGAAGTCGCGCACACGACGTAGCAGCGCATTCGCTATACGGGGCGTTCCACGACTGCGACGCGCTATCTCCCCCGCTGCCTCCTCGCTGATAGGCACACGCAGTATGCCCGCACTACGGCGTATGATGCGAGCCAGCGTCTCAGGGTCATAGTATTCCAGGTGCAGGTTTATGCCGAAGCGGGCACGCAGAGGCGCCGTCAGCAGTCCGCTGCGTGTCGTCGCCCCCACCAGCGTGAACGGGTTCAGGTCAATCTGTATCGACCGTGCCGACGGTCCCTTGTCTATCATGATGTCTATCCTGTAGTCCTCCATGGCAGAGTACAGATACTCCTCCACCACGGGCGACAGGCGGTGTATCTCGTCGATGAACAGCACATCGTTAGGCTCCAGCGAGGTCAGTATGCCCGCCAGGTCGCCAGGCTTGTCCAGCACCGGTCCGCTGGTAATCTTAAATCCCACACCCAGTTCGCTGGCGATGATGTTGCTCAGCGTCGTCTTACCCAGTCCTGGTGGACCGTGCAGCAGCGTGTGGTCCAGCGGTTCGCCGCGATATTTCGCCGCCTCCACGAACACCTCCAGGTTCTCCACCACCTTATGTTGTCCGCTGAAATCAGAAAATTTCAACGGTCTAAGAGCGTTCTCGAAGTCCTGTTCCGATTTAGACAGTCTCTCCTGTCTGATATCAAAATCCTCTTGCATGGGGACAAAGGTACGATTAAGCGAGCGGAATACAAAATAAATTTATTTATTTTTATTCCCGAGCGGAAGTACCTTATCTAAAGGTTAGTGAAAACCGAGCGGAGAACAAAATAAACAAGTTTATTTTTTATCCCGAGGTGCATCCTACCTTATCTAAAGGTACGATTAAGCGAGGGAAATGCAAAAGGAAAACAAGTTTTTCTTTTCATTTCCGAGCGAAAGTACATTATGTAAAGGTAGTGAAAACCGAGCGGAGAACAAAATAAACAAGTTTATTTTTTATCCCGAGCGAAAGGACCCGTGCGTGGTTGCTATATAACCAATGTATGGAAACAGAACAATCAGTGCGTGGTTACGAGACAACCAAAGCGTGGTAGCGAGAGTACCGCATAGTGGTATTCCTAATACCACGCCTTGGTAAACATTCAAGGCAATGAGTACGATAGTTTGTGCGAGGCGAAGAAGAGCGAGTTGCGTCTGGAGATGGAGATATCTTTCGACGGGATTGTTGTCTGGATGATATGGTAGAAACGGCTGAGAACGTATGGAGCGACAGCTGTGTATGTGCTATGACGAACAAAGACTTGGGGTAATGTAAAAATGTAACGATTGGATTTCCTCGTTTTCATAATTATTTTGTACTTTTGTCGCCAAAGAATAACTTAAAGACTAACTTACAATGAGACTTAAACTTTTACTTGCGGCGACTCTTTGCTCGCTGCTCGTTATGGCGCAAAGACGGGTTGAGAATCTGAAAACATGGGAGTTTTCGCATGATGGAAAGTCGTGGGAACAGGTTACCGTACCGCACGACTGGGCCATCAGTGGACCGTTTGATAAGAAATGGGACTTGCAACGTGTGGCAATAGAACAGAATGGCGAGACGGAGGCTACGGAGAAGAGCGGCCGCTCTGGTGCCCTGCCGTGGATTGGTGAGGGACACTACCGCACCACCATCGAGTTGCCAACGGCTGTGGGCTATGCCGAACTGCTGTTCGACGGTGCTATGGCGGAGCCTGTTGTCAAAGTTAACGGCACGGTGGCTGGCGAGTGGAAGTATGGATATAATGCCTTTCGTGTGGACATCACACCATACGTAAAGGAGGGTGCGAACCTCGTGGAGGTGGACCTGAGGAACTTGGAGGAGAGCTCACGGTGGTATCCTGGTGCTGGTCTCTATCGCCCTGTGACGCTCATTGTATATAATGTCAACGAGAACGCCAATGTCCCTCGTATCGATGACTGGGGCATACGATATGAGACGACAAAGATACACGACGGTAGGAACGATGTGGCATGGATGAAGGTAGAGGTGCCTGTGGCAAACCATCTGCCTGGTGCTACCGTAGGGTTGGAACTGATGGATGCCAACGGCAAGGTGCTGTCGCAAATATCACCTGCCGACACTCCTATGCACGACAACAGGGCTGGCACCACTTTTGGCGTTGCTCATGCCAAGTTGTGGTCGCCTGAGCATCCTTATCTGTACAGGCTCAAGGCTTCACTGTGGTACAAGGGCAAAATACTCGACGAGAAGACCATCAACGTCGGACTGCGTACCGTCAGCGTCTCTAAGGAACGGGGCTTCGAGCTCAATGGCGTGAGCCGAAAGATTAAGGGCGTTTGTCTGCACCACGACCTCGGACCGCTGGGCGCTGCCATCGACAAGTCGGCTCTCATCCGCCAGATACGCATACTGAAGGATATGGGATGTGATGCCATCCGTACTGCCCACAACATGCCGTCGACCATGCAGATGGAGATATGCGACTCTATGGGTATGATGGTCATGGCGGAGTCGTTCGATATGTGGATATATCCTAAGTGCAAGAACGGCTATGCGTGCTTCTTCAAGGAGTGGGCTGACAAGGACATTACCAACCTCGTGCTCAACCATCGCAACCACCCCTCGATAGTGATGTGGTCGATAGGCAATGAGATACCTGAGCAGTGGGATGCCAATGAGGGTGTCTACTGGGCTCGCCATCTGCAGGACCTTATCCATCAGCTCGACCCTACACGCCCTGTGACTCAGGGCATGGACCGTGCCGATGATGCACTGAAGTCGGGCTTTGCACAGGTGATGGATGTGCCAGGCTTCAACTACCGTGTACATAAGTATGACAACAACATTACTCAGCTGCCTAAGGGCTTCCTTCTCGGCAGCGAGACGGCAAGCACCGTCAGCTCTCGTGGTGTGTATAAGTTTCCCGTGAAGCTCTCCGACAACTCTCAGTTTGCTTCCTATTCGCCCAACTACGACCCCACAGCGTTGACAACTGCCGACGGACAGTGCTCGTCGTACGATGTGGAGTGGTGTCCGTGGAGCAATCTGCCAGATGACGACTTCCTCATGATGGACGACAGACCCTGGACCATAGGACAGTTTGTGTGGACGGGCTTCGACTATCTGGGCGAACCGACACCATACGATGAATACTGGCCGTCGCGCTCCAGCTACTTCGGTATCTGCGACCTTGCCGGACTACCCAAGGACCGTTACTGGCTCTATCGTTCGCAATGGAACAAACAGGACCACACCCTCCACATGCTGCCCCACTGGACATGGCCAGGACGTGAAGGACAGGTGACACCCGTCTTCGTCTATACAGACTATCCCGAGGCTGAGCTCTTCGTCAACGGAAAGAGTCAGGGACGACTCCGTAAGAACATCAACGCAAAGGACATCCTCTGCAATCCCGATGCTTCTTCTGATGCAGACTCTCGCATCGCACTTCTCGACCGCTACCGTCTGCGTTGGAATGATGTGGTATATGAGCCAGGTGAGATACGTGTGGTGGCATACGATAAGGACGGGAAAAAGGCGGACGAACAGACCATACGTACTGCAGGAAAGCCTGCGAAGTTCCGTTTCGAGGTGGAACCCATCGAGGGCGACCTTGTCTTTATTGATGTTTCAATGGTCGATGAAAACGGCAATTTTGTACCTACAGCCGACGACCAACTGGAGTTTGATGTCACAGGCAACGGAGAGTTCAAGGCTGTATGCAATGGCGATGCCACATCGCTGGAGTCCTTCACCCAGCCCCGCATGCGCCTCTTCAGCGGCAGAGTGGTGCTCATCGTTAGACGGGGTGCTGGCTCCGAGCCCTTTACCATCAACGTACGCACCGTCGACGGCACACTCTCGGGGTCTGTCAACGTGAGGGTGGAATAGACATCACCCCCGAGTAGCTGATGCGCTCCCTCTTCTGAGCCATCACGTCGATGGTAGCATTACCATTCTCAAACACCTCCACGTAGTACAGGTACTTGTCCTCCTCGTTCTCCGTGCCAATCTCTATTTTGTGTTGACCTTTCTTGCCCGCATATTCCTGATAGCTGGTTATGCGAGCAGAGAAGTTCAGCCCCTTGCCCCCACCGTATGGCACGTCATACGCCCTGCCAAAGTAGGGCAGGTAGGATATCAGCGAGTCGTTCCTCACCTCCAGTGAGTAGCCGTACGTCACATTCCTCGCCATACCCCTCGGTGGATACATCATCTGTACCTCAATCTTATAGTCCTGTGCGTCCAGCGCCGCCAAGACCTTCCTCTTCTTCTCCGCAGCCCTCGATGCCAGTCCCTCCGTCGAGGCACAGCCCACCAGCATCCATGCCGTCATCACCAAGCCAACCATTAAATAAATTACCCTTTTCATATCCTATAATCCTTTTTTTTGTTATAACACTATCACTCCCCAGTGTCCGACTTCACTTGCTTGCATCCTTAGTCAACTCATTGTAGAGTGCAAAGCCCTTGACGGTAAGCAAATACTTTTGCCTTGGATGTTTGGGCTTGTCTGGATATAGTAAGCAGACAAAGCCTTCGGTCATTGCCGGGGTAAGAGAATACTCCATAAAATTCATTCGGTCTTTCAGACCAACGGCAGCAAGCATCTCCTTTACGGAGAGCTGACGATGACCAATAGCTTTGACCAACCGCAAAATATTCTCATTGTCGGTGGTGAATGGAACACCAGCACTTGATGGGGTACTTGCGGGGGTACTTGATGGGGTGCTTGCAGGTATGCCAATGATCGTTATCATCAGCAAGAGACCAATGCAAAAATATGCCACTGCCATTTCCAGACCGCCAAACACTACCCAGATGATGTTCCCAAGAATCTTCATAGAGAAAACAGTTAGAATTTCTAATTATTTCATTTCTTCTAATATTTAGTTTTTCCTCTGCAAATATACATATTCTTTTTAAAGGCACAAAGAAAGGGGCATGAAAACATTATTCTCACACAGATTTCACGGATAGCCACAGAAAATCTGTGTAAATCTGTACAAATCTGTGAGAGAAATAAAGGTTAGAGGTTAAAGAAAATCCGTGGAAGAACCTACGGGTATCAATAACCTCAACGATAACGTCAGCGCCAACGGGAACGATAACACCATCTACGACCTCTCGGGCAGGAAAATCGCAAATGGCACATCGCCAAATACCCATCTGCCCAACGGCATCTATATACAGAATGGCAAGAAAGTAGTAGTAAGATAAGAGAGAAAAACGAGACCATTTGCAAAATAAAGAAAAGGAGTTGCGCTAAATGCGTAACTCCTCACTTTTTTAGTGTGGCCCAGACAGGGCTTGAACCTGTGACCTCCAGACTATAGTCTATAGGTCAGATTTAGTGGTTATAGTTTTTCGGGACGAATGTCCCATATTGGTGACTGGATATAAAAAAACGAGAAACCCACCTTCATCACGATGTGTATTACGTAGCATTATTTCTCCATTATTCCATCTGCACTTTCCGTAATATCTACCGTCGATTACCTCAGTTCCTCCCTCATATTCTTCTAAATCAGGATTACCGTATTTCTTAGAAATAGAGCTTTTGAGATTGTCAAAAGTTGCTTTGTCCTGAAGCGAAGTAAAAAGCACGACGTGTGAAATAACAGTTGTCCCATTTTTATGCTCAAATTGAATATTTAGACCACAAGGAACACCACAAAACAACACTCGCTTTATTCCTTCTCTTTCATTGCCGAAATAATCAAATTCGTCAGTTTTTTCTACCACATTCTTAATAATCTCATCTTGATCTACTCCTTGCATTGATATTCCAAATAAAGATGGAATATTTTCCTTTTCTGATAGTTCTGCTCGAGTTTTACTATGACTAGGATCCCCCTGAACATAGTATAATGATACCATCACTGTTGCAAAGATTACAATTACTACGAATATTTTAAAACTCTGTTTCTTCTCCATAATACCCCTTTTCTTTAGATTGCCTCGTAGTACCAACGTTGACAGAACTTACACTTGTTCCATTCCCATCACTTTTCACACAGACTGCAGAAATAATTACATGACCTTGAATTGTCTCCATGTAATAATCCAATTGATAAGCTTTTGGATTAGATTCATTATTACATCCAACACTAGTGATCAAAACCACTACTAACAACAGAACAACAAAAATCTTTTTTCTCATGATCCAAACAATTTAAATCGTAATTTTATTAATCCTTCTCCTAAGTTTTAAGCATTCCTTGCCAGAAAGATCTGCCTTCATAAGTGTCTTTCTGAAATCATCGTCAGAAACATTAGAGTCATTGAATGATAGCATGAGGCTTGCATTTTCTTCATCCTCAGACACTTCGATGGATTTTCCATTCCTTATTGCTTCCTTTCTCAGAAGACAATAAGCATCAGTACACTCTGGACAGATATTAATCAGTTGTTTGCAAATTGAAATATTGGGATTTCCTATCTGAGCATTAACCCTTGCCTCAAAAAGGAGCAATTTCTTATCAATGGCTTTCTTCTCCTCAGCCTCCTTAGATGTGTTGATAATCTGATAGTTCATATCAAAAGCCTCGTCGTATCTACATAATTCATACAATGCACGTTCCTTGACAAACATCGCCTCCAAACAATTCTTTCTACTCAGTACCATATCTGCATAACCTATAGCCTCTTCATAACGATTACCATACAGACAGAAAACTGCATTAAGGAAATTACATGTCATACTGCAATCTTTAAGGAGTTTCACCTTCTTTGTACGTCCCATCATATTCTTGTCATCAAGCATTATGTCGAACATTTTCTTGGCAATTAATGCTGCATTTCTCAGGTCATTTCGTTTTGATTTTGCAACAACCAAGTCTAAACAAACCTTTGCAGCCAAATCATATTCTTTCTTGGCCAGATGTTTATATACCATCTTGCCGATCTCTATTTCATCGTCAATCATGACTGCATCATTGAAGGAATTGGCAAATGCACGAACTTCAGGATTCTGCATGATATGATGTGGCATAATGGGATGACTTAAGGTCAATCCATCTAAAGAACGCATACGGCTGATGGCAACGTATGCTTGACCTGCCTGAAATGTGCCTCTGGAGAGATCAAAATGCATGCGGTCGAAAGTCATTCCTTGCGACTTGTGGATAGTTATAGCCCATGCTAATTTAATCGGATATTGTGTGAATGAACCTATTATGGTAGATTCCATCTTGCGTGTCTCTCGATTATACTGGCTTTGGATATTTTCCCAACTTACTTGGTTTACTTCAATTTCGCTTCCGTTTTCAAGTCTGACAAGAATCTTGTTCTCTTCCAAAGCCGAGACTTTAGCAATCGTTCCATTCATATAGCCTGAATTCGGATTGTTACGACAGAAGATAACTTGTGCACCAACCTTTAACCTGAGAATTTCTGGTACTGGAGCATCATTTTTCTTGAAATCGTCCTGAATATTTGCATGATATAAGAATTCTTCTTCCTCAATCTCATTAAGTTTCTGCTCATTTATCTTCTCTGCCATATAGTTGAATGAGGTGAGTGTTACAGAAAAATCTTCGTTGTTTTCTTCCGTGCCTACATGCTTATTAAGCAGAGTCAGATCTTCCGACTTTACTTCGCCATTACGCATCTTGTTCAGAATTGTGAGGAAATCCTCGTCACTCTGACGATAGACCTTTTGAAACTCGATTTTTGGCAGGTTCATTCTTTTCAGAACAAATGCCTTATAGAAAAAGGGAAGGCCTGGGCCATATAGGTCACGAAGCATCTCAGCATCTGCAGAGCCTTGCTTGACGACAGGAGGAAGCTGGAATAAATCGCCAACAAATACTACTTGCTTACCTCCAAAAGCCATGTTTGTATTGAAAGCCATCCTCAGATATCTATCCATACCGTCTACCATATCGCTTCTTACCATAGAGGCCTCGTCAACGATAATAGTATCAATTTCATTAAGAAGCATTTTCTTTTCAGGTAATACGTCCAACCTAGTATGTGGTCCCATCGCTTGCATGGGAAATCCAAAGAAGGAGTGCATGGTCTGGCCACCCACAGCAATAGCAGCAATACCAGTTGGGGCAAGTATCAAAAAGTTCTTATTGATTTCTTCTTGAATGCGCTTGATGAACGTTGTCTTACCAGTACCGGCCTTACCTGTGATAAAAAGGCAAGTGTTAGTATTTGCTACCAAGTCGAACGCCTTCTGCTGTTCAACGTTGTTCTTGTCGATTTGAATGTTTAAACTTTCCATATTATTTTTTTGTTTCTACCCTTTATGACAGAACAAGTCCAAAAGTTACAGTATGTCGTTCGATGTTTGCAAAATTTAACAAAAAAGCGGATGGAGTGTTTCACAACAGTCCATCCCATCTTACAACTATGAATATTACCTTTATATTATGGCTACAAGTGTTCTATTGTAATTGTTAGTTTATTGATGGCCTATCCGAGTATTGGTCAATCAATTTTTGAAACTTTTCCTTATTATAACCCATATCGTTTGCGATGTTATATAAGAATTCATAAGCTTCCGCTTTGCCAGACATCTTGGTGAGATCATAGCAAGTGAGGAGGATGAACTCTCTTGATTTTGTATCTTTGATGGTCAAAACTGTGTCTATTAGCTTGTCTGCGTCTTGATATTTGGGTAAGGCTGCCGTAAGAGTCTCTTTATAATTGCCAATCCCGAACCAGATGGCTGATTGATATGAAACCATGTAAGCTGCACCATCAGTTGTCAAGTCGTCATTATAACCAGCAAAGAATGCTATTAAACAGAGAGCCGCTTCTTTTTGCTCAAAGGTTACCGGTGTGCATTGTTCCACATTTTTTGTTTTAGCCTTCTCTTCTTCTAATTGAGGCTTCTCTGGTTGCTTAGGCGCTGTAGGTTCCACAGCAGTCCTTTTCTCATTGGTTTCTTCCTTCTCTCTTTTTAAATAGATTAATACTCCACCTATCCCAATCCAGAACAAGGGTCCAAACACACTATGACCTTTTGATGCTGCGCCCAAGAATGCTAATGCACCTATCACGATAAATATCCAACCTGCTGTTTTCATATTTTATTCCTCCTTTTTATCATTTGTTTCAAGTTTCTTTGAACATGCTACGGCAATAATGCCAACGAGCAAATTTACTAGTGAGAGGACAAATGCCAATCCAAAACCAATCTTGCGGGTTCTACCCCAGCAACCAACTGCGTATGCTAATGATACTGCAATAACTAAGAAAAATAAAGTTTCCATATGTTTATAAAGATGATTATTATTAACTGAAAATTGAACCAATTCCGCATAGAATCATTGCAAAGAACATAATTGCAAAGAAGGTCATAAAATAGACCAGGATTGTTGATCCAATAAAACCTAAGAAGCTGTTAGAATGATAGATTTCCTCACCTCTCTTATTTACCATTGTGTAACGAGTCTTTGTTTCCATAACTTTGTATTTTTAAATTGTTATTAATGTTTGTTTCTACCCTTAATGACAGAAATAATGGAAAGGTTAACAACTCATCGTATTTTTTTCGAAAAAAAAAGATGGTGTGTTTCACAACAGACCATCTTACTAGCGCCGTATGATTTACATACTTATGGAAAGTTATTGTAATTGAGAGTGAGTTATTCACCTATCAACTCGAAGTAGCCAGAAAACTCAATAATCATCAATGGACTGAGCATGGCAAATCGAATACATGTTTTGTTAGCAAAAATTTCACAGACAAGCGGATCTGTAGGGTCTTGCCAACTAAAGCTATCAGGAAGGCGACCATACATAATTCGATCTTCAAGAATGTCGCCACGTTCAACACCAAACACCGGTAGTCCAAAATTGCGTTTTATTTTCATGGGCATGTCGCCTTCCAAGTGAAACATGGCACAATTATTAATCACTTTAGAGATGATTTTAATGTCAACATTCTGTTGGCCTATACAAACACCATCTTTGTACTCTTCATAATGTGTTGCTCTGAACACAAACGGGGTAAGATAAATACTCTTCATAACTTCTATTGTTTTTTTACGATAATTGCTATTTGTTTCTATATCTCTATGACAAATAGCAGTAAAAGGTTAACAAACGATAGAAAAAAGAGCATCAAATAAAACTTTTTCTCTTTTTTTATTTGCTATATTCCATAACCAAGTTTTGATTTATTAATCGAGGATCTTTTTCCATCATTTCTTTCACCGTCCCTATCCATTTGCTGTCTTTAGACAGCTCATGATTAGATAGAACTCGGTTTATATAATAGGATAAAGCACCAAAGTGCTTACCACCTTCTACTATTTCTTTGTTGACTTGATAAGATCTACAAGCCTCTATAAAAACTACTTTTCCGAGTGATGGTGAGGATGGTATGTTATAGAAATTCCCCTTCTCCGACTTTTTATTAGGACGATAATATCTGCCACTACGTGTAAAACCTGCTTTCGTGCCTCGAATTACGTCATCCTCAATTCCCATGGAAGCCTTCCCTGCATGGCATGCATCAATTACGACATATAACATTCCTTTTGTGCCAATTGCCTTTCTAATTCTTGTGCAGTACTCATGCAGTTCGTCATCTATCAAGTGGTTCTCTCCCTCGTACTTACCTTTAGTATATTCAATAGGTGCATCTACAGGCACAATAGATTCGTCCCAACCGTCATCCTCATCACCACTTTCGTCCTCGAAAGGTTGTCCATGAGTGGAAAAGTGTAGATAAACAATGTCGCCAGTTTTACATTGAGATATCAACATTTTCAAGGCTTTAGCAATCCCTGTCTTAGTAGCACCTTTGTCACTAATACAAGAGACAACAAAGCCATTTCTCTTTAGAGTAGGATATAGCAGGTCAACTCTTCATAAAATCTTTATTCTATTAGGATAAATGAATTACGTGTATCTTCATCTGCCTTATCCATTGCTTCCCAAAATGATTTGTAGATGGATTTACCTGAAGTTAGACATTCATAGAAACTTATCATAAAAGCTTGGGTTAGTTCGTCATCTACCTTCTTCAAACTTACAATCATATTTTGTGCTCCAGCGATACGAAATGCACGCTGTAGTCCCCAAACTCCATCTATGTTGGATTCCCCTAAACCTGTTTCACAAGCAGATAAAACTAAGAGTTTAAGATTCGGGAACTGTAAGCCTTCTATTTCGTCACAGGTTAAAATCCCGTCTTCTGTGCTTTCATTATGCTCGCCATTTAGAGTTCTGTTCGCCCCAGTAAACAAAAGTCCAGACTCATTGCTTTCAGAGTTAAAGAAACCATGTGTTGCAATATGAATAAGATCTATATTCTTTTTATTAAACTCTTTAACAACTGCTTCTGTTGCCTCTTTTTCGGTATATGAATAAATCGTAATGCTTTTTCTTTTGAGCATATTTGAGATTGAATCTATTTCTATCTTTGTGCCTGGTAAGGGTTGCCAAACATTACCTCTGTTTTGTGGAATTTTTGTTGTTAACTCATCATTAAATCGTGGGTTCCCTATGGCTACAGCATTCTTAATACCAATACTATTACCTTTGTGAATATCACCCAAAGATAGAACACGGTGTACTTCCACGTTTGGAAACTTGGTTCTGAAAAACGTCTCTATAGGATTAACAGACATATTTTCTGAAGGAGAAAAGAATATTCTTTTAGCCCCTTTAATAGTGGATGAAAGTTCTTTTAAGGACTCTTGCGTTAGGGTCTTATAGTCTGTTGTCATAGAAAGACGGTAAAGTTCTACAGGATTGTCTTTCCTTATCACATAAGCATATATAGTAGTGTCATTATTGACAAAGTCAATTCCAACATCACCCTTTAGAAGATTTTTCTTTACCTGTGCAACATTACTATTGACTAAGTTCGCCAATCTCTTTGTAGACAAATCGTTGTATATGATCCCTCGATTTATTGAATCCTGCCTACTTATAATATGTTCTGAAATTTGAATATCATTTACCTCGATGATTGTATCCGGACTATGTGTTTCTAAAGATTCAGTAATATATTTGTTTTTTCCCAAACGAGATAATTCTTCGTTAATAGCTTTTGTCGTTTGTGTTAAGCGGCCTTTACAGAAAAGTGAAGCATTTGCTGCGTTCTCTATGGAATTCTGTGTACAGGCATAATTAGCTAAACTTATCTGCCACCCTTTTAGAAGTTGCAAATAATTACGTCTTTCTTGATCCGTTATATGATACCATTGCGATTCAACATCCTGATACCACGTTGCAATATATTTATTTTCGATATTATCGAATTTTCCATATTCCCCTAATTCTTTATATATATCCATGAGGTCGCCATAAATACGCGTACCGGCAATAGATGGTTCAGGAGAAGCAAGATAATTTTCGTAATAATCGGCAGCTTTCTTTAAATCTTTTCTAGAATACTGCTCGTAAATCCCAAGATAATAATCTCTTTCATGTTCGCACTCTTGGGGCAATTTTGTTGATTTTATTACTTCTGCTAAACTATCTGCCTTGACATCATATCCAAATCTGCTATATGTATCTAATAATTGAAATCTTCGATAAATATATGTGTTATTCATTTCTCCCTGCATTTGTTTTCTCATAGCCAAGGATTGCTCGGCAGCATAAACTAATTGAGGGTCATATCCATGAGATAACCCAAACATTACAGTTCTATCGCATAAATCTAGAAAATCTATACTAATGTCTTTGCTATTTCGAATATATACATCAGAAGCATGTTTATATAATAGAGCTGCCTGTTCAACATCCATCACCGAATTATAGTAATCGGCCATATCCGCTATAATGTGAGCATACATTATGCTGTCTGAAGTGTTATTATTATCAAATATTTTTAAGGCTTGTTGAAGTGCAGAAAACCTAAGATGTAAATCTGGAGCAACTTTTGCCTTATCCATATAATGGGTTATTTGTCGATTAACCAAAAGTTGAACGTTTTTTGAAGTTTCATATTGTTCTGCCTCACAGAAAGTCTTATATGCTTTATTACGGTCTATATTAGCAAGAATATTAGCTTTTGTGTTTAAAAACGTATAATGATCAATTGGGTTGTCTGATTTCGGTTTATATTTATCAACAAAATCCAATGCAACTTTAACATTGTTGTCATCAACCAAAAGAGATGATAAATTAACGGCATATGATGATTTCGTGTTCCTATCATCAGTCTTATCAATAGCCTTTATAAAGGAAATTACCGCGGCTTCATTCATGCCCAACGATTCATAACACATTGCTGCCTGATTATAAATCTTGTGTGAATACGTATTTGTGGAATCAGCCACAGAGAAATAGTCATTACATAAAGAAAGCGCTTTGAGATAATGATTTTGCCTACGTAAGCAAAATAAATATCCCGATAATGAATTTACATATTCCTCAGAGTCTATTCCGAATACTTTTTGAGAAACTTGTACAGCAAGACTATCATAATATGCGACTCTTTCTATATCATTACGCCACAAATCATAGCGACTAGCTTGCGAAATTAATTCTGTGTAATAGACAGCGGATTTCTCTCCATAATAATTCTTTGTGGCTTCTATGTTTTTATCATAGAATAGCAAAGCATTTGTTTTATCAAATAATTCTTCATAGTAGTAAGCAACCCATAACCAATTATGGGTTTTGTAGGTCGATTCATTTCCATGATGATGCCAATTCAGATCATCTCGATTATTGCTTTCAGCAAAGCATATTGCCTTTAGCAAATAATCAATACATCGCTTAGTATCATTTTTGATATGAAAGCCTGTCGAATTCCATTCATAATATTCAAATCTATCTTCGATGCCAAAATCAGAAAATTTATTTGAGTTTTCAATAAAGTCAAAAATAAAGTAGTCTCCATGTTTTGACGCTTCAAAACAAAGTATCTTCAAATCCACAAATCTGATATCATCAAATTCTAATAGACATTTGGCAATGTCAGACTTGTTCCTATCGGATAGTTTTTCGTAATTTGTATCTAAGAAACGGTTAATTATCGTTCTCTTGGCTTGATGTGAAATTTCTGTGTCCCCAATGAGTTCATTAAGAAACTTAGCAAATTCTTCGTTTTTTTGATGCGTTATATACAATTCTGCTAGGACACAATATGCTCCGGCTAATTCATGTGAGTTATTTGATTTCTTAGCAAAATCAAAACGCTTTTGTCCCCAATATATTGCTTTATTAAAATCGCCTAAATAACTGTATACATCAGAAAGTCCAACAATAAATATATATTCGTTTGTTTCAGCTTGATGATAGTGCATTTCCAGAGATTTAAGGAAACTAATGAGATGTTTACGTTTCTTTATTCTAATATGATTATGTGCACTTTCAGTTAAAACGACACTGCAAGCATCAATTAGGTTCCAGATTGATGTTACTCCATATTTGTTTTCTATTTGTGGAATAATTGTGTTTAACCGAGTAGCGATACTATCATAATACGAAACCATTAAAGAATCTTTCAGATTATTAGCAACAAGATTGAGCAAAGCATTTTCATATACAGAACTAGCAGTGCCAGCAGTTGTTTCTGCAAATCTTAACCACTGCCAATCTTTTTCAAATGACTGAGCCTGAACAATACAATAATTATTCAGAAAAATAATGACCAATATGAGTATCTTGTTTATTTTCATACTTGTATGTCAAGATATTTAATACCATTAATCATAGTAATATTTTGTATATCATATCTTATGACGAAATCCATTATCCGTCTTTTATCATCTTGCAAATACCATGAAATCACCCAATGTGTTTCTGGCTTTGTTCGCCTA